>JAVEDE010000082.1 GCA_030841105.1 Pyrinomonadaceae bacterium | reverse complement strand
CTGCGCGAAGAGTTGCAGACCGTGCGCGCGCAATCGGACGACGCGAAGTTGAAACTCGCGCGCATCGAGGGCGAGCGGAGCGCGGAGATTCAAAGGCAGGAAGCGCAGCAGCGCATCGCGCAGCAGCAGCAGGCCGCTGCCGCGCTCAGGCAGACGCTCGCGCGTTACGGCACGGTGCGCGACACCGGGCGCGGCATCACGCTCGTCCTGCCCGACAATTTGTGGGCGGGCGCGCGCGGCTCCGAACTTGCCCCCGCGGCCTCGGCCACGGTCGAGCCGCTCGCCGCGCTCTTCGCCAACAACCCCGACTTCCAAATCCTGATCGAAGTCTATTCCGACAGTCGCGGCGACGTGGCGGCTCTGCGCCAGTTGACGCAGGAGCGCGCCGACGCGCTCGCGGGTCGCTTCACCGCCGCCGGGATCGAGAACGGTCGCGTGCAAGCGACGGGGATGGGGACTGACAACCCCGTCGCCTCCAACAGCACCCCCGCCGGGCGACTCCGCAACCGCCGCACCGAGATCACGCTCGTCGCCATCCAGGCCAGCAGCGCCGCCAACTGAAAAAGCCGTGAATCGTGAACGGTCAACGGTGAATGGAAGAAAACCTGTCTTCTTCCATTCACCGTTGACCGTTTGCCATTCACCGCTTCTTACCATTTACCATTTACCATTCACCATTTACTATTCCCCTCATGTCGCTGCTCGAAGTTTTACAACTCGTCGGCTACAGCATGGGCGCGGCCTTGACGCTGTGGATGAGCGTGCTTTTGTCGCGGCAGCGGCGCGCCTTCGAGCGGGTCGAACGCGTCCTGCTGGCGCTCGCCGTCGGCATCGGCCTCTGGCACGCGTGTAACCTCGTGCTCACCCTGCGCGCCCTGCTCGGCCTCGAACCGCAGCACTGGTCGGGCCTGCTGCGCGTGGCCGACACGCTCGCCGTCACGAGCATCACCGTCTCTTACTCGCTGCTGCTCCACGTCCACCTGCACCTCTGGGCGCGCGCGCAGTCGCGCGACTTCACACGCTTCGAGCGGGCGCGCGTCTGGATGTCTTACATCCCGGCGGTCTTTCTCGTCGTCGCCATCCCGCGCATCTGGTCGGGCGCATATGCGCCCATGTTGGAGAAGTTGAACTTCTTCGTACTGCCATTCGGCATCTGGGCGACCTACGTGCTCGCCCTCATCGCCGGGACTGACCTCTTGCTCGCGCGCGCTTCCGAGTCGCGCACCGAGCGGCGACTGATGCAGACGCTCTCCGCTTCGTTCGTCGGCATCGCGTTGTTGCTGCTCGCGGCCTACGCGCTCGGCGTCGGGCGCGGCACGGTCGCCGGTCATTACTTGCAGACGCTCGCCAACCTCGGCTCGCTTCTTCCCACCGCGCTCATCGCCTATCACATCTACCGCTATCGCTATCTCGAACTGATCATCAAGGAGAGCCTCGTCGTCGCTTCGTTTGCGGCGGTCGTCCTCGTCGTCTATCTCTACGGCATCCGCACGCTCGCGCTCGCGCTCACCGCCCGCTACAACCTGCGCGCAAGCGCGGTCGAGTCTCTGCTCGTGCTCGCCTTCGCGCTCGTCGTCGCTCCCCTGCGCGCGTGGCTCGACAAACGCTTTCACAAACTCTTCGAGCGCGAAGCCTCGATCTACCGCGACGTGCTCGCGCGCATCGGCGCGCAGGCCGGGAGCTACAAACAGTTGCCCGAACTGCTCCGCTTCGTCGAGGAACGCACCTCGCGCGAACTCGGCCTGCGCAGCGTCCGCTTCTACGTGCGACCTTCTCATCTCAGCCCGACTAACGACGACGAAGACGAGGGCGCGGCGACTGCTACAGACGCGCGCGCCGCGTGGGAAGAAACCTTGTTGGAGTTGGCGACCGAAAACGAGCTCGACGTGCTCGAAGATGTAAAACTGCTGCGCGAGCACGGCTTCGAGACGGCCTACCTGTTGCGGCGCGAACAGAAGTCGCTCGGCCTGATGCTCGTTGACGCCGCGCCCGACGCACTCACCGCCGACGTGCGTGCGGTCTTGGAAGTGTTGGCCGGGCAGGTCGCGCTCACGCTCGAAGACTATCGCTTGATCGAAGAGAACGTGCGGCTCGAACGTCAACTCGCGCAGGGCGAACGCCTCGCCGCGCTCGGACAGATGGCCGCCGCCGTCGCACACGAAGTCAAGAATCCGCTCTCCGCCATCAAGTCCATCGCGCAGGTGATGCGCGAAGACGAACGTCTCTCGGCCGAGTACACGCGCGATCTCGATCTCATCGTCGGCGAGACCGACCGCCTCAACCGCAGCGTCACGCAGCTACTCAACTTCGCGCGCCACGCCCCGCCCGCCGGTCAACCCACGCACGCCGACGAACTCGCGCGCGGCGTCGTCGAACTTTTTCGCGCGGAAGCCCGTGGGAAAAATGTTTACGTCGAACTGCGCTCCGATGCGCGGCAACTGCTCGACGGCGCGCAGGCGACGGCCGTGCGCGACGCGCTCTCGAACCTTTTGTTGAACGCGCTGCAAGCGACGCCCGCGGGCGGTCGCGTCTCGGTCGAAGTCGCGGCGGACGATGGCGAACTCCTGTTCGCGGTAACAGACGGCGGGGGCGGCGTGCCCGCAGAGTTGCAGCGGCGCATCTGGGAGCCTTTCTTCACCACGAAGCAACGCGGCACGGGGCTTGGTCTCGCCATTGTGCGCAAGCGCATCGAAGACGCAGGGGGGCGTGCACGGCTCGCACCGCACGCGACGGGCGGCGGCGCGCGTTTTGAACTACGCCTGCCCCACGCGGGCGCGGCGGCGGAAACTCTGGCGGCCGAGGTTTACTAGGCAACTCCGGCGACCGAGGTCTATTAAGAGAGGCGACGAGACAAAACCATGACGCAAAAAAGATCTGGCGACGCTGCAATCAACGTGCTCATCGTGGACGACGAAGAGGCCGCGCGTTACGGTGTGCGCCGCGCCCTCGCGAGTCTCGGCTACGAGATCGCAGAGGCCGGAAGCGTGGCCGAAGCGCGCACGCAGTTCGAGCAACGCACGCCCGACTTGTTGCTGCTCGACGTGAACTTGCCGGGGCAGAGCGGTCTGGAATTCTTGCGCGAACTGCACGGCGCGGAGGGCACACAAAAGGATGCACAAAAGGATGCGCCGCTCGTCATCCTGATCACGGCGCACGGCTCGGAGCGCATGGCCGTCGAGGCGATCAAGACGGGCGCGTATGACTATCTCTCGAAGCCTTTCGAGGTCGAAGATTTGCGGCTCGTCGTCAAGAACGCGGTCGAGACGATCACGTTGCGGCGCGAGAATCAAAGTTTGCGCGAGCGCATCGAACTCGAAGGCGCGCAGCGCGGCTCGCTCATCGGCAACTCCGAATCCATGCGGCGCGTGCGCTCGCTCATCGAGAAAGTTTCCGAGACGGACGCGACCGTGCTCGTGCGCGGCGAGTCGGGGACGGGCAAGGAGTTGGTGGCGCGCGAACTCCACGAACGCAGCACGGCGCGACGGCGCGGCGCGTTCATCGCCGTCAACTGCGCCGCGCTGCCTTCGGAGTTGATCGAGTCGGAACTGTTCGGCCACGAGAAGGGCGCGTTTACGGGCGCGACCGCGCGGCGACAAGGGAAGTTTGAGCAGGCTGACGGCGGCACGCTCTTTCTCGACGAGATCGGCGACATGAGCGCGAACGTGCAGGCCAAACTTTTGCGCGCGCTTGAAGAGCGACGCATCGAACGTCTCGGCGGCGGCGCGGAGTCAATCCCCGTTGACGTGCGCATCGTCAGCGCGACGCACCGCCCGCTCGAACAGGAGATCGAGAAAGGTAATTTTCGCGCCGACCTGTTTTATCGTCTCCGCGTCGTGACGGTTGACATCGCCCCTTTGCGCGAACGGCGCGAAGACATCCCCGCGCTCGCCGAGTCGTTCATCCGGCTCGCCGCCGAAAGGTACAACATGCCTGTGCGCGTGATTGCCCCGGCGGCTATGCGTCGGCTCGTCGAATACGATTGGCCGGGCAATGTGCGCGAACTCCGTAACGCCGTCGAGCGCGCGATGGTGCTCGCCGAAGGCGACGAACTGACGGCGCGCGATCTGCCCGAAGAGATTGACGCCGGCCGCGAGTCATTCGACGCCACGGCGACGCCGCGACCCGCGTCCGGCGAGAATGTCGGCGGCAGTAGTAGTAGTGGCGACGATCTGCCCGTCCCCTTCACGGCGGATTTTCGCGCCGACCGACGCGAGTTTGAGCGACGCTACATCACGCGCTGCCTCGAAGAGACGGGCGGCAACGTCACGCGCGCCGCCGCTATCCTCGGCATGCACCGCCAATCGCTCCAACACAAACTGCGCGAACTCGGCCTCGCCCGCCGCTACGTCACTCTCGACGGCGACGCCGCCGCCGCGCCCGCGCCGGATAAATCCGACAACTGACGGAAAGCTCGGCCTCAAGGCAGAGGCTCGGAGTAATGTCGCGCAGAACCGTCGAGGTAAGCATCCTTAATCGGAAAACATTCGTGATCTCAGATTTCAAATTTGAGATGCGATGTATCTCAAATTATCTCAAAGAAGTATCGCAAAGTATCTCAACTCTGCGCCCACTCCGCATATCCTCTGCACCTACTTCGCACAACCTCTGTGCCCATCCCGCGCCTCGGCGTCGAGAATCTTTCCTCCCCCGCACGTTGGAACACCGCTTGCAATGAAGCCTCTCGAATATCTGCGCAGTCAGTCGTGGGACGCGATTGCGAGGGGGCTTGATGAACAGAGTTTCGCTTAAGTTTCGCACGTTAACTTTCTTCTGCCTGTTGACACAACTGGCCGGGCTGCCACTTCCGACGCGCGCCGCTGTCGTCACCGAGACAAACGACGCGGCGGTTCGCCACCTGATCATCTGCGTGGACGGCGTGGCGTTCTCGACGATTGAGGAGATGCGCGCCGCTGGCCGCTTCAAACTCTTCCGCGCGCCGTCGAGGATGATCGCCCCGTTTCCCAGTCTTACCAATCTGGCGCTCGGCGAGATTCTGAAACCGGCGGGCGCGTCCGAATCGCCCGGCTACGAAGACAACTACTTCGATGTGTCGAAGAACAAAATGCGCGGCGGCCTGCTCGACCGTTTTCGCGGCGGCCGTTTCATCAAGGGCACGTTCCGCGAACTCTTCGACTACCATCCTTCGGCGATCAAGAGCGGCCTCGGCTACGCCGCCCCGCCCGTCACCACGTATCTCGAATCACTGACCGACATCGTGCGCTTGAAGCAAAAGTTTCGCTCGTCGCGCGCGCCGGTCTTCTTCGCCTACACGGGCGCGAGCGATTCGCTGGCACATCTGGGCGGCGAACGCATGCTCAAAAGTTTCCTCGTCCGGCTCGACGAGACGGTCAAAGAGATCGTGCGCGAAGAGGGCGGCCGCGTCGAGGTCACGATCTTTTCCGATCACGGGAACGACTTCAAAAATTATCGCCGCGTCTCTTTGAAGTCGGCCATCAGGGGCGCGGGTTTCAAATTAGAAGACAAGATCAAGAGTGAGCGCAGCGTCGTGTTGCCGCAGTTCGGCCTCGTCGGCTGCGCGGTGATGTGGACGCGTGAGAGCAACGAGGCGCGTCTCGCGTCGGTCGCCGCGCGCGTCGGCGGAGTTGATTTCGCGGCGTACGAAAAAGACGGCGTGGTCTACGTCGTCAACGAGAAGGGGAGCGCGACTCTGGAACGAAGCGGCGGGCGTTTTCGCTACCGCATGACGCAGGGCGACCCGCTCGAACTTTCGGCGGCCGTCGAGAGTTTGCGGCGGCACGGGAAAGTTGACGGCGAAGATTTCATCGCGGATGCGGATTGGTTCGCGGCGACGATTGAGAGCGCGCGCCCGGACGTGGTGCGGCGCGTCTTTGAAGGCGTGAGCGAACGCGTGCAGCATCGCGCCAACGTGCTGGTGAATTTTGCCGACGGCTATTACACCGGGAGCGCGTCGCTGGACGTGTTCGCCTTCCTGCAAGCGACGCACGGCAACCTCGGCGCGCAACAGAGCTTCGGCTTCGTGATGAGCACGACGCGCGATCTCCCTTCGCACCTGCGCGCACGCGACGTGTGGCAAGCGATAGGCTCTCCCATCCTCAGAAAAAGCCTGGAGCGAGTTGAAGAAGCGAAGCGCGAAGGACGGATGAAGTAGGAGCGAGCAACGAACGACTGACAGTTGTCCGTAGTCTTTGGTCAGTTGTTCGATTGAGACATTAGCAACTTGTGGGATTGTCACAGGCAGCAGACAACTGACCACGGACAAAGATCATTCTTTCAGTTCATCTGTCCGCGTTCCTCCTTCATGGTTTCCCCCGATTGCGTCCGAACGAGCAATACCGTTAGACTTGGCGCGCTCTATCCAAGTTTTTGCGTTTATGGCTACGGATAAATTATGAAAGCACGTCTCGACGCGATCCTACAGCGCGAACAAGCTCTGTATCTCGACGAACTTCATCCGGCGAGCGAAAGTCTGCTGGCCGAAATGGAGGAGTACGCGGCGGCGAACCGCGTGCCGATTGCCGACCGCGAGGTGGCTCTGTTTTTGGAGATCACGGCGCGAGCCACGGGCGCGCGGAAAGTCTTGGAGATCGGTATGGCTATCGGTTACGCCGTCTTGCACCTGCTGCGGGGTATGGGCGCGGACGGGCAGGTGGTGACGATTGAACCGAGCGAAGAGATGATCTCTCGCGCGGGCGGATATTTTCAACGGGCTGGTGTGTCGGAGCGCGTGCGCGTCGAACGAGGCTACGCCCTTGAAGTGATCCCGACGCTCGAAGACGAGTTTGATCTCGTCTATCTGGACGCGATGAAAGAGGAGTACGCAGACTACCTCGAACTCTCTCTGCCGCGCCTGCGCACGGGCGGCGTCGTCATCGCCGACAACTTGCTCTGGGGCGGGCAGGTGGCCGGGGAGATACGCTCGCCCGACCAGCAGAAATCAACCGAAGGTTTGCGCCACTTCAATAAAACTTTTGTGAACCATAAAAACTTGCGCGGCGTCGTCCTGCCCGTCGGCGACGGACTCGGCTACGGCGTGAAAGTCGGTTAGCACGAATCGCAACACGACACACGCGTGTGTACGGCCGCGCCTGTAAAGCCTCACGCGAGTTTTCCTGTTTTGTCGTCAATGCAAACAATTGCCGCCCCGCCCGCGTCGCCTTCGAGAGTCGGCGTGCGGCCTGAAGTCGAGTTGTTCCTGTGCTGCGCGCGAACGCGCTTGGACGCGGGGCACGTCGCGCGCCTGCGCCAACTGCTCGACGGCGCGCTCGACTGGGAGTTCATCCTGAACTTCGCCGAAAGCCACAGCCTGATCCCGCTGCTCTACACACACCTGCACGCGCGCGCACCGGAAAAAGTTCCGCCCGCCGCCTATGAAAAACTCCGCGATCAGTTTCTACGCATCTCCGCTCTGAACATGTTCCTGAGCGGGGAACTGCGCCGCCTGCTGAAACTCTTTGCCGCGCACGACATTGACGCCATCCCCTACAAAGGCCCCGCGCTGGCGGCGAAAGCCTACGGCAACATCTCGCTCCGCCACTTCGGCGATCTCGACATCATCGTCCGCCAGCGCGACGTGCTGCGCGTGATGCGTCTGCTCGTCGCCGAAGGTTACGCGCTGCACCCGCCGCTGAACGACGTGCAGCAAGAGTTGATGCTGCGCACGCAATGCAACCTGCCCTTCACGCGCGACGCGCACCGCTTGATCGTGGAGATTCACTGGCGCGTGAGCGCGCGTCTGTTCTCGTCGCCGCTCGACGAGAAAACTTTGTGGGACAATCTCCACACGGACACTTTCGAGGGGACGGAGATCAACGCGCTCGCGCTCGAAGACTTGTTGCTCGCGCTCTGCGTCCACGGCGCGAAGCACTTGTGGGAGCGGCTCAGTTGGATCGCGGACATCGCCCAACTCGTTGAAGTGCACCCCGATTTAAACTGGGCGAGTTTGCTCGAACGCGCGCAACTGACCGGCACGGAGCGCATGCTGTTGCTCGGCCTCTACGTCGCGCGCGACTTGCTCGGCGCGCGTCTCCCCGAACAGGTCGAACGGCAGTTGCAGGCCGACCCCGAAATCGTTCCACTGGCAGAGCAGATTTACGCGCGCCTCTTCGCGGGCGACGCGGCGGGCGGCATGTCCGGCTATTTTATTTTTCAACTCAAGGCGCGTCCCCGCCTGCGCGACAAGTTCAACTATTGCCGCTACGTGATCAGCCCGACGGAAGAAGACCTCACGCTCTTAAAGCTGCCCGCGCCGCTCTCCTTCGTTTACTATCTGCTCCGCCCGCTCCGCATGCTCTGGACGGGAGGGCCGAGCCACTTCCAACATTGAACGTCCGGTTGGCGGCGATTGACGTTTGCCTTCCGACGCCGATCCCGACCTCGCTTCCGTCATCGCTTCCGTCACCGCTTCCGTCGCGACTTGCGCATCAGTGGCGCGGGTCTTTGCCATTGACTCGCGGTCAGGTTTGGCATATCGTGCCCTCCCTATGTTTGACGGGCTGACCCCGCGCCTGCGTTCACGCGCGCCTCTCGCATTCGGACTCCCCGTTAGTCACCGCTAGACGGAATTACCACCAACACGTCGTAAGAGGCTTGCGGTCGCCCACCCGCGCGGTGAGAAGTTCCCGGCCTCTCGACATATGACCCTCAACCCGGCCGAAGGAGACTAGACCAATGAAACTCACGTTGAAGTTCCTCGCCCTGTTCGTCCTGCTGCTTTGCGGCGCACCCCTGACGCGCGCCGAGACTTACCAGATCGTCGGCACACAGAGTTCGACCGTCGCGGGCGATCTCACCCGCACCGTCACCACCGTGCAGGTCGGCAGCAATCCGTTAGACCGTTTCCTTATCACGCGCGTCGTCAAAAATATGCCGTCGAACGCACTCAAAGGGACGCTCCTCATGCTGCCGCCGCTCGGCAGCGGTTTCCAGAATTACGAAGTCGGCGACGACGGCGACTATAACAACTCGTTCGCGGGGTTCTTCGCCCGACGCAACTTCGACGTGTGGGGCTACTCGCAGCGCGTGCAGGGACTCACCGCCGGGTCGTGCGAAAGCGGCGCGCTCGACTGCGCGGCGATGGCCGGTTGGGGATTGCAAACAATCGTCTCGGACGTGGCCTTCATCCGCCAGCAGATCGAACTGGCGCATCCCGGCGAGAAGCCGGTGGTCGGCGGGTTGTCGCTCGGCAGCATCGCCTCAATCGCCACCATCAACGCGCACCCCAACGACTACTCGGGCGCGATCCTGTTGGAAGGAACGCTCTACGACGAGAACGCGGAGGTGCGCGCCATCAACGCCAACTTCTGCGCCGCCTTCGAAAACCTGCTGGCAAACGGCGTCTACTACGACGGGCAGGGAACGCCGGGCTTCAAACTCCTCAGCCACCTTGCGGAAGTTGATCCGAACGGCTTGACCCCTTTGCCCGGCTTCCCGCCGGGATTCACCAACCATCGCGCGTGGGTGGCGGCCATGTCCGCGCCGCCCCTCTCGCCAACCACGCCCCGCCCCGGTTACAACTTCCTTGCCGGGAGCGTGGCCGAAGACAAATTCTTTTACGCCAGCGAGCCGCTCGTGCACGCCAACATCAGGGGCTTCGTGGACTACGTGGCGACGCGCACGATCCGCGACGTGAGTTGCGGCCTCGCGGGCGAGCGCACTTTCAGCGACAACCTACACAACTTCGGCGGCGCGGTCATTATGTTCGCCGGGGGGCACGGGTTCGGGACGGGCATGACGGACACGGCGGGGCTTCTATCTGCGGCGCAGGTCACGGTTAATTACAGGGAGGAGTACGGCCACGTGGATCACGTGTTCTCGACGCGCCACCTGCACGAAGTCGAGCACCCCATCCTGTCATGGCTGTTACATGAGGTGGGCGGCGGGCAGTAGGTTGCAGGCCGATTGATCGCCAGCCTGAACGTCGTTCGGCCACGTCGTCCGCGAGGCCGTCACGCCCCGCGGACGATGTGGTCGAGATATTCGATTGATGCTCGCGGTCAAATGTGCTACCTTCCGTCTGCCTGCGCTTGCTTCTTTGACTCATCTGACGGCCGTTGCCGTCTACTAATAATAAAGCCAGCCTATCTCCCACGCCGGAGGGCGTGTCCGAACGGTCGTCGTGCGGCGACCGGCGAAGCTATTTTGACTGGGGCGGGCGGCACGTTTCACCTTTGAAGTTTATTAGCAACCAAATCTTTGAAACGACATCGAATCATCGGCGTGTAAGCCAGTTCGCGTTTCCCCTTCGGCGATTAATTAATGGATTAGTGATCAGAGGATAGGTTAAAATGTTCGACATGATTTCTCAGCGTTTGGTTCTGTCCCTCGCGGGGGCATTGCTGCTGGTATCGCCCGCGGCCGTCCCGGCGCAACAGCCGAAGCCGCCCGCGGCCAAACCGCCCGCCGAACAAGCAGCCCCGGCCGCCAAGCAGACGCCCGCGACTGCGCCGCGCGCCGGTGCAGCGGCGACGGCCGCCAAGACGCCCCTGTGGACTCTCAAGGTCACGAAGAAGACGCCGATCAGCATGACCCTCTCATCGAAGAACGGCCAGCTGTCGGAGATCGCCGCCGAGATGAGCAAGCGACTCAAAGTGCCCGTCATCCTGACGCCGCTCATGCAGAAGCAGCGCATCACGCAGGCGTTTGAAGCGATGCCGCTCGAAGGCGCGTTGCGCCTGCTCGCGCCGCAGGTTTACGTTGACTACGAACTCAGCGGCGACGGCGCGCAGCCGAAGCCCATCGGCATCTATTTGCAGGGCATGAACGAGCAGCCGCCCGCCGAAGCCTCGGTGGTGAAAGGCGACTCGGAAGCGATTCTGATCGAGGGCAACACGGAAGACGGCATGGAGGCGACGAACGTCAAGGACGAAGACAGGTCGCCGTTGCGCGTGACGGTCGAAAAAAACCAGCTCAGCGTGAAAGCCCGCAAGCAGCCTTTGACGGCGGTGCTCTACGAAATCGCAAGTAAAGTTGACATTCCGTTCGAGATGAAATATGAATCTACTGAACTTGTGGATGTGGACTTCAATAATTTCACGATGGAGCAGGCTGTGCGTACCCTGTCGCCCAACATCCGCCTTTATCAGCGCACTAATCTCACGAGCTACGAAGTTAGACCGTTGCGCCTAGTTTTAGTGTCGCCGGCAAATAACCAGCAAACTACAAAAATGTGAGGAGACATCGAGCCTTGAATACAAATAACAGCAATACCGTCAAAGAGCAGTTGGAGCAGGTGGAACGCGGCGAGAGCGCGTTGGCGCAGCCTGCGCAGGACAAGAAACCTTTCGTCGAGCCGGTGGTCTCCGTGCCTGTTGATGTGTTGGAGGCGACCGCTTTCTTTCAAGGCCCCACCGTCGACACCATCCAGACGTTGACCACCTAGCTTCGGCTTGCCGGCAGAGTGAAGGTGTTCGGGAGACGATGTCTTTTCTTGCAGTGCCGAGTCAGACCCCGGTTGAGAAGTTTTACGCCATCGGGGAGCGTCTCCTCGCTTTTCAGTATAGTGACGAAGTAGCCGCGCGGGTCGCCGGGGAATTTATCGGGGGAATGTATTTCATCCCCCGCCCGGCCCGCGCGGCTCGCTTTGTTCATTGCACGGTTAAAATTTTCGACGGCGATCCGCCGCCCCTGCCGCCCGGCTGCCAAACCTTTGAAGTCCCGCGCGGGCACTGCCACGCAAACGGGGACGAGCACTATCTCGACATAGACGAATCGAGGATCGCGGTCTACCCGGCCGCCGCCCGTCTGGTGTGCGTCTGGCTCGGCACGACCGCACATGCGCGCCACCCGGTCGCCGTCGTCAACACCATGTCCTACGCGGTGCAGGCCGCGCTCCGTCGCGGCGGACTCTACGTGCTGCACGCGGCGGGCGTCGTCGAACCTCGGACGGGCGCAGGCTTCATCGTCGTCGGAAATTCAAACAGCGGGAAGTCGAGTTTGACGATCCGTTTGGCGGGCGCGGGCTGGCATTATTTGTCCGACGACATGCTGGTGCTCGCCGAAGCCGACGGCGCAGTCGAGTCTTGGGCACTGCGACGCATCTTCTCGGTCTCTTCGGCGTCGCTCGCCAACAGCGGGGTAAACGGGTTGGAGGCCGCGCTCGGCGCGCCGGTCAACTCCGATCCGACGAAGCGCAAACTCGAACCGCGCATCTCGTTCCCGGACGGCTTCGTTGAGAGTTGCCGCCCGCGTGTGTTACTGTTTCCCACCTTAACGGGAGAGGCCGCGAGCCGGGTCGAGAGACTCAGTTCCGGCGAGGCCATGGCGCGGCTCATCAGGCAATGTCCCTGGGCGAGTTACGACGCGGGTACGGCGCGCGAACACTTGCGCGTGCTCGGTCTGCTGGCGAAGCAGAGCGTCTCTTATTCACTCAGCGCGGGACTTGACCTGCTCGAAGACTCGGCGCTCGCGCCGCAACTACTGGCCTCGTGCCTCGAACACTAATTTATGGCAGCAATTTCCTCAGCCGCGAGCACAGTCCAGACGGAACTCAAGCACATCAGTCTTGAGTTGACGAACATCTGCAACCTGCATTGCAGCTATTGCGCGCGCGACGACGACGCGCTCTACCACTCGCCCGCCAACTTCTTCTCCGTCGAACTCCTGCGCCGCATCATCCGCAGCGCGAGCCAAGCCTCTTGCGGGTTCAACTCGGTCTCGTTCACGGGCGGCGAGGTGACGATTCACCCGCAGTTCAAAGAGATCGTCGAGGCGGTGAGGGAAGAGGGTTGGCAATTCGGTTTCGTCACGAACGGGTGGCACTTCGACCGCGTTTACCCGACGCTCCTAGCCAACCGCGACGCCCTGCACATGGTCGCGTTCAGCCTCGACGGCCCGACGCGCGAGACGCATGACCGTTGGCGCGGCGATGGTTCGTTCGTGCGCGTCATGCGCGCCATCACGCGCTGCTACATGAAGGGCATCCCGTTCCTCATCAAGACCGGCATCCGCCGCGACACCATTCCGCTCCTCGAACAGTTTGCGCTGCTCGCCGCACGGCTCGGCGCGCAGGCCATCCACTTCTCGCACCTGCTCCCGACCTCTTCCGGCGCGGAAGTCGAATCCGGTTTGAACGTCGAAGAGCGCGCGCACGTCGAACAGGAGATCGGCGTGCTCTCGAACATCTTCAAGATGAAGATCGGCGTCGCCACCGGCTATTACAACTTAGACCCCGCGCCGCCGTGTCAGGCGTTGGAGGGGACGAACTGCAACATTGACTATCGCGGCCGGCTCACGCTCTGCTGCAACCTTTCCGGCTATCGCGGCGCGTCGGAAGAGACCGATGTGGTGGCCGACTTGCACCGGGAAGAGTTCGCCGACGGCTTCGCGCGCCTGCGTCAAGTGGCCGCGAACCAACTCGAACGGCGCAGGCTCGCGCTCGCAGAGATCGCGCGGCAGGGAACTGAAGCCGATCTCTACACGGCCTCGCCCTGTCTCTACTGCTTGCAGAGTTTCGGCAAAATTCCTTGGCATCAGCCCGCCGCCGGGGCGAAGTCGCGTTCGCTGCCAGTCATCTCCGCCGTCGCGCCCGCCGCTGCTGCGCCGCCCGCGGTTTATCTCAAACAGGAATCCATTTAATGTCCGAGAGTATTCCCAGCCCGCACGAGCACATCGTCTTCACGGAGTTTGACGACACCGAAGGCGTGCTCGTTGACCTGAACTCCAAACGCTACTACACGCTGAACGAGACGGCGATGATCATCTGGCGCGGCCTCGAACGCAAACGCACGCGCACCGAGATCATCCGCGACATCACAGACGCCTACGACGTGACGCCCGAACACGCCGCACAATCACTCGACAAATTGGTCGCGACGCTGCGCGCGCGCAAGCTGCTCCCCGCGGACGGCGGCCAGTAAGTTTCCGGCGAGTCGCCGTCGCACCGAGTTTTCGCGCGCGGCAGTCTTATCAATTGAAGCCACCTAACTTTTGTGATAACTTGCGCCCCGTAACATGCCGGGCAAGTTGAAAAGTTAAACTAAATCACCTCGTCCACGCGACCAGCATCGCCAGCCCTTCAGTTCCGAAACTCAGTAGAACAGTGTCCAGTGCGTGTGGCGCTAAACCAGCCTAACAGGAGAATTATTAAGTGACTTCACCGAAATTTATCGGTCGGACTTTTACCGCCCGCCGCCGCCTGCTGTCGCTCGCCGCCGCCTTCCTGATCGTTTTTCAACCCGTCGCTTTTCTCGTCTCTCCCGCCTCCGCCGACACAGGCACAGGGACGGTGAGTCTCACCACACTCGGCACGACGGTCACGGAAAACTTCGATACGCTCGTCAACACGGCCGGCAGCACGACTAACACGACGCTCCCGACCGGCTGGTACATCACCGAGACTGGCGGGGGCGCACGGGACAACGAGCAATACGCCGTGGACACGGGCGGCAGTACTACCGGCGACACCTACAGCTACGGCGCGGCCGCCAGCACCGACCGCGCGCTCGGCGCGTTGCGTAGCGGCACGCTCATCCCCATCTTCGGCGCGAAGTTCACCAACAACACCGGCTCGACCATCACGTCACTCAACATCTCTTACACGGGCGAGGAATGGCGTCTCGGCACGGCCGCGCGCACCGACCGCATTGATTTCCAGATCAGCACGAACGCCACAGACCTCTCGACCGGGACTTACACAGACGTTGACGCGCTCGACTTCACCACCCCCAGCACGGCAACGGCTGGCGCGAAGGACGGCAACGCAGCCGCCAATCGCACCGTCGTCACGAGTACCATTTCGAGCTTGAGCATCGCTAATGGCGCATCCTTCTTCATCCGTTGGACTGACCTCGACGCCTCCGGCGCGGACGACGGACTCTCCGTTGACGACTTCAACATCACGGCGCAGGGCAGCGCGCCCGTGGACAACGCCCCCACCGTGACCGGCACTGTCCCGGCGGACAACGCGACCAACGTCGCCGTGAGCGCGAACATCAGCGTTACCTTCAGCGAACCCGTCACGGCGACCGCCAACTCGTTCCAGATCAGTTGCGCCACGAGCGGCACTCACGCCTTCGCGCTCAGCGGCGGCACGACGACTTACACGCTCGACCCGACGACCGACTTTACACAGGGCGAAGTCTGCACCGTCACGGTCGTTGCGGCGCAGGTCACGGATCAGGACGGCACGCCCAACCAGATGGCGGCCAACTACGTCTTCGACTTCACCGTCGTCAACTCCGCGCCCGTCGCGATCCACGCCATTCAGGGCAGCGGCACGTCGTCGCCCTACGCCGGGCAGATCGTGACCACGAGCGGCATCGTCACCCTGCTCAAGACGGGCACCAACACCGGCGGCGCGGCCAGCGGCTTCTTCATGCAAGACCCGAACGCCGACGCCGACCCGAACACCTCCGAGGGGCTGTTCGTCTTCACGAGCACCGTCCCGACCGTCGGCGTCGGCGACTCGGTGAGTGTGACGGGCACGGCCGTCGAGTTCAACGGGTTGACGGAACTCAGTTCCGTGACGAGCGTCTTAGTGAACAGCACGGGCAACGACCTGCCAGCCGCCGTCACGCTCACGACCACCATCCTCGACCCGACGGCTCTGCCCACGCAGCCGCAACTCGAAAAGTACGAGGGCATGAGGATGTCGGCCGCCTCGCTGACGACCGTCGCGCCCAACGACAACTTCTACGACGTGTACACGGTCATCACGGGCGTCGCGCGCCCCTTACGCGAGCCGGGCATCGAAATCTCATCGCCCGTGCCGCCCGACCCGACGACCGGCACGCCCGACTGCTGCATCCCGCGCTGGGACGAAAACCCGGAGCGTCTGCTCGTGGACACGAACGGGCGAGCGGGCGCGCCGCTTAACGCCTACACGTCGAACGTGGTGCTAACGAATGTCGCGGGGCCGCTCGATTACTCTTTCAGCCAGTACCGTCTCATCCCCGCCACGACCCCCGGAGCCTCCGGCCTCATGAGCGCTGTGCCCGTCCCCGTGCCGACCGCCAGCGAGTTCACCGTCGGCGGGTTCAACATCGAGAACTTCAACAACAGTCCGACGCAACGCCAGAAGGCCGCGCTCGCCATCCGCGACGTGATGCGCCTGCCAGACATCATCGGCATGGTAGAAATCTTTGAACTCAGCGGCCTCCAAGCACTCGCCACTGAGATCAACGCCATCTCGACGGGCGTCAATTATCAAGCCTATCTCATCGAAGGCAACGGCACGGCCGGGGATGCGGATCAGGATGTCGGCTTCCTCATTGATACCAATCGTGTCGCCGTCAACAGTGTCACGCAGCGCAACGCGACCGAGACTTACATGAACCCGAACAACGGCCAGCAGGAACTACTCAACGACCGCCCGCCGCTCGTCCTGAGCGCGAACGTGCGACCGACTGGGGCGAACGTGCCGGTCTACGTTGTGGTCAACCATCTGCGCTCCTTCATTGACATCGAGCAAGTAGCGGGCGAGGGGCCGCGCGTCCGCGCCAAGCGCAAGGCACAGGCCGAATCGCTCGCCGCCCTGCTTCAGGAGTTGCAAACCAATAATCCGGGGACGAGCGTCATCTCCGTCGGCGACTACAACGCCTATCAGTTCAGCGACGGCTACACCGACCCCATCGCCACCATCAAGGGGAACCCGACGCCCGACGATCAGATCGTCGTGGACGCGAGTCCCGACCTTGTCAACCCGAATTACTTCAATCTGGTTGACGAACTGCCCGCCCAACAGCGTTACAGTTTCATGTTCGATGGCACGCCTCAGGCGCTCGATCACGTGATCGTCAACACAACGGCGCACTCACGCAAGACACGTTTCGCCATCGCGCGCAACAACGCAGACTTCCCGGAGATTCCCGCCGCCGACTACGCCTCGAACACGGCGCGCCCCGAACGCAACTCCGACCACGACATGCCCGTCGCGTTCTTCTCCCTCGCCGGGGCTGTCGTCCAGCCGGGCGAGGTGCTCATCAGCGAGTTTCGCTTCAACGGCCCGAACGGGTCGGACGACGAGTTCATCGAGCTTTACAACAACTCAAACCTAAACGTGAATCTGACGGGCTGGACGATTGCCGCTCCGGCCGGGACGGGTGGCGGTGGAGCGCAGGGCGGGTTGAGCGGAATCATCCGGCCGGGTCAGCATTATCTGGTCGCGCCGAGCAACTACAGCGTCTCAGGCTATCCAGCCGATTTGGGAACGACCGCAGTTCCCGACGCGACTTATACGGGCGGGGCTTTCCTCGACGACGGCGGCGCGAATCTCGTCGATCCGAACGGCACGGTCATTGATTCCGTCGGGTTCAGTTCGACCAACGGGACGAACTTCCGCGAAGGCGCGGGGCTGTCGCCCGTAGGCGGCATCGCGCCCAGCGCGAGCGACCAGTACAGCTTCGTCCGCAAGCTGACGACCGGGTTGCCGCAGGACACCAACGACAACGCGGCCGACTTCGTGCTCATCTCGACGACCGGCACGGCGGGCGGGGGCGTCGCCACGCTCGGCGCGCCGGGGCCTGAGAACACGCAAAGTCCTCTCCAGAGCAACGCCGTCATCAAGGCGTCGCTCATAGACAACTGCGCCACCATCGGCCTTCCCAACTCCGGCTGCCAGAACCGCGTGCGCGATGGCTCGGCCGGGGCTTCCAATCCGACCAACGCGCAACGCGGCACGCTCTCCTTCCGTCGTAAGTTCACGAACACGACGGCGGAAGTAGTCTACCGCCTGCGCTTCCGCGTCGTAGACATCACGACGCTCAACAGCCCCGGCTACGCGCCGAACAACGGGCAGGCAGACCTACGCCTGCTCAGTTCGACAGACACGACCGTCACGCCGTCGAACCCGTTCGTGCCGGGCAACGTTTCGGTAAGGGGGACGACGCTCGAAGTGCCGCCGACGCAGACTCTGGGCGGCGGCCTCAATTCGACCGTCACGCTTGACCTGTCATCAGACCCTATCCAACCGGGAGACAGCAGGGTCGTGCAGTTCCTCGTCGGCGTGCAGCAGAACGGCAGCTACCGCTTCTTCGTCAACGTAGAGGCAAACTTCGTTGACCCCATCCTTACGTTGACGAAAACTCCCGGCGCGTCCAAGTCCCGCCAGAAGCGTTGACGAGCGACCTTAACGCGGGAGCGGTAATCAGCCGCCCCACATAGTCACAGGCTTTGCTGCAAAGTCTGAATTAAAAAAGCCCCGAATCGTTTGAACGACGATCCGGGGCTTTCGCTTTGTCACATTTGATGTGGCGTCGGAATCAAAACTTAGGCGGGGAATGAGTAAGTCGTGGTGTACTGCGGGGGCGACGCTTCGAGGAGCGGGCGTCCGTCTGCTTCGAGCCACGCGTGCCCGGCGAGCAGCGAGTCTTTCTCTTTGCGCACGCCGAAGACGATGCGCGTCTTAATGCCGTAGAGGGAAAGATAACGGTGCAGGACGGGCGCACGTTTCCAGCACGTCGGCGTAAAGCACAGGACGTTCATCCCCAGAAGCGCGTCCACCAACTGCGCCAAGCGCTGTTCGTTCATCCGCGGATTCCGAGGCTTGCGGTCGTGTGTCGTGTCGGCGATGAGGGACAGGACGCGTGGGAGCGGCAAAAATTTAATGAGCAGAGAGAGGAGCGCGACCCACGCCCCCATGCGCAAGAGCAAGAACGCCTCGCCCGGCTTATGACCGAGAAAATGCACGACGCGACCCGCGATCCATGCTTTTTCCGGTCGTTTGTGTGTGTGCTCGACTGGCATCAGGGCTTCAACAATAACTTCAGCAGGCGAGGCTGTTCTGACTGAAACTACACGGCTTAAGGTCGGACGTTGTTGTAAAGAATTTCCAGTCGGATGGCTCACCTTTACTTAGACTCAAGATTGGCGACCAGTTTAGATTTCGCTTTCTTCGTCAGGCGATAGCCGCGCCGCGTGCGCGCTTTAACTTCCGCTCGATCCACTTTGATCTCGATGCTTCGCCAGCGGCCGTCCTGTGAATGGTTGGACGGGCGATAACCGATGGTGTACTGGTTGCTCAATTCTTCCAGAATCTCGCCGAAGGCATCGCGCAAAGCCTTCCCGCCCGGCGTGGGCACGAAACGCCCGCCGCTCTTGGCCGCGTAGTCGCGCAAAACTCCGGCCGCCTGAGTCGGGCTATACGAGCCGGGAAGTTTCTCCGCCATGTCCACTGTGTAGATCGTGGCGTTCGCGTCGAGCGCAACGGCGAGGGCTTTGTCCGAAGAGGCCGCGCTGCGCGTGTCCGCCCCGTCGGAAAGCACCACGATGGCGCGTCTTTTCTCCGGCCGGCTCGCCAGATCGGTCGCCGCCTGCACGATAGCGTCGTGTAACGCCGTTTCGCCCTTCGCCGCAAGGTTGTAGGCCAGTGGCGACAGATCGCGGCTCTGAGAGAAGTCCTGCACTCGCTCGACCTTTCGATGGAAACTATAGACGGCGGCCGTGTCATCCGCCCGCAGCCCGTCGAGGAAGCGAATCGCGGCCGAGCGCGCCATGGACACGCGCCCCTCCATGCTCCCTGACACGTCGAGCAATAGTGCGACCGCGAACGGCGTCTCTTCGCGGCTGAAGTTTGTGATCTGTTGCTCCTTCCCGTCCTCGTAAACTTTAAAGTTCGCTTGCTCTAGACCATGTACGTATGCGCCGCCCGCGTTCGTCGCGGTCACGTTGAGTACCACCAAGTCCGTCGTCACGCGCACGATCTCATCATCCTGCGGGTCTTGCGCGCGGGAGGGGAAGTCGAATCCGGAGAAGGCCGTGGACACGCAGATGATGGCGACCAGAGACAGCCGCCTGAGGCGTGTGTGTGTGGTATGGCGTGCGTTGTTCGGTTTCATTAGCGATAGAGTGTGCGAATGTGTTTGACCAGTTCGACAACTTCGTTGGCGCGTTTGATAATCGCCGCCGAAACGACTTGCCGGGGTGTGCTTTCGACTTTTTTCTGCAACTCGGCCGAGAGTTTGACCAGCCGCTCCAACGCCACTTCGACTTGCGGCGGCGGCTCTTTCAACTCGTCTTTATTCTCCTCGCCCCCCGCGTTACTTCGTATCTGCCGGGACAACTTCTCCATGCGTCCCAGTTTCTTTATGTCCGACCCATCAAAAGTTTTCTGACGCGCAAACGCTTCCTGTAATTCGACGGCCAGCCGGGCGTTCTCTCGCGCGCGAGAGAGATGCTCCTTGTATTCGTTCTCCTCGCGCTTGAGCGCCATCTCCTTGAGCATCTCTCGATGAGGCGATTCCTGTTCGGGGTCGTCCGAAGCATCGCCGGTGGTTTTATTTCGTTGGACATTGTCCGGATATTTTTGCGCGGTCTGTCCACGCGCGGAGAGGCGACTGCCGCCGCCGAGGCACGCGGCGATCAGGAGAGCAAAAAGTAAGACTCGTAAGAGCATCAGTTTTGGCGGTGCTGAAACATGAGACGGCAAGCGTCGCTCTAAACTTACGTGTGACGTGTGAAGAGCAGTTGACGGTTGTCTGCTCTCTGCCGCGGCCTGACATAAACGGCCGCACTTAATTTCCCCGAAAGCGACACTTAATGTTTTACACGAGATTGGTCGTCGCGCCGACTCATCAAGTTTTACTTGAAGCGGCGCGTGCTACGGGACGCGAGTCGGATTATCGGGAGTGTTGATGAACTCCTCGCCCTTCGGTTTGGGGCGGGGCACGACGACGATTTTCGGGCTACCCTGCGGTAGACGTTCGGCCGGGCGTCGCGCGCCCACCGCCGATTTATATGCGATAGTCTCCGCACGCCGTTCACTGTTGAGGCTCAACACGCGCGCCCCGCTCCATTCGGACGAGAGCAGGTTGAGCGAGTAGTGGCCTTCCTCGCCCGGCGCGAGATCGCCCGGCTCGACATTGATCTTGCGACGTTCGGTGGCCTGTGGATTACCGCGCCGCTTCAACTCCATCTCCAGGCTGAGGGCTTCGAGTCGCTTGTCCGAAATATTACGGATAGTGCCCGTGATGAGCGCCTGCGAGCCTTTCAGGCGCGCCTCGTCCTCTAAGATTTGCGCCTCTGCCGGGGCAGTAATCTTTGCAGCCTGTTCCGTCTGTTGCGCGGCGCGGACACGCGCCAGTTGCCGCGCGTGCAAAAAGCGATAACCGACGAGCAACGCCGCGGCCACTGCCAGAGCGCACACGATTGCACCGATCTTGACCCACTTTGAAGGCGTCTCCTCGCCACCTTCAAACAGGTGCGGCTCAGAAGTCGGCTCGTTAATGCTTCGATTACTGCTCATAACTTCAAGCCGCGTCCTAAACCATTACTTTAGGCAGGTGCGGCTAAACGGCTGCAAGTCTTGATTGTACGCGCGTAAATTGGGGCTGCGGCGAATTTACTAAGGTTGCGGTGTGGGCGGCCCGCCCGTGAGTTTTTCGACCAGCGCGGTTATGAACTCCTGCTCGGCCAGACCGGAACTGCGCAGGCTGACCCATTCCGCGCCCGACGCACCGTCGCTGCGACCCTCGACCCTCGCGTTGACGGCGACGCTCGTCGTCACCCCGTCGAGCGGCTGCACTTCCACGATGAAGGTGTAGCGTCCCTGCGTCCAGCCGCGCGAATTCTCCTCGGTCAACTCCGCGTAGCGATTCAACTCCGTCCCGGCCACGACCGCGCCTTTAACGAACCTGAAAGGCTGGCTGATAAGCACGCCTTCGTCGGTTTTGGAGACCGTGGTGTCAACGATCAACTTCCGTTCGGCCATCAACTCCTCGACGGCGCGCAGCACGATGTCACGTCGGATCGTGAAGCGGTAAGGATTCGGGATGGGCGGCGGGGTCGGCGTGCGGCCTTTCCCGAAGTCTATCCCGCGTCCGCTGCCAGTGTTCTGCTTGACGCCGTTAACGCCCGGCGCGCGGTCAGTCCCCGCGTCGCGGATGCGGTCGTTCTGTCGATCTACGCCCTTCTCCTGAGCGAAGACGCTTCCGGCAGTCAGGAGCAGAAACATTGAGAGGGTTAAGACTTTTTTCATCGCTAACCTTTCGGCCACACCCGCGTGAGCCTCCTTGCAAGTTGTTTCGGTTCCACGGGAGACGGGGTGAGAATAAAACAACGTCCCGGTCTTTTCAAGACAGAGTTTCAAACGGGGAATACTTGAGCAGCAAACTCCGTAACCAAGAGCGTTAATTATTCTCGTTCGCGGGCGCGGGCGTGGCTCTGGCATCACGCTCGCTCTCCCACGCGCGTAACGATTGCACGCCCCGTTGGAAGTCTGCCTCGTTACTGTAAAAGTTATGCGCGCCGTCGTCGCGGGAAGGCTCGCGCACGTAGTAGAGATAGTTCGTCTCTGCCGGGCGCAGCGCGGCTTCGATGGAACGCGCGCCGGATGAGGCAATCGGCCCCGGAGGGAGACCGCGCACTTTGCGCGTGTTATACGGCGAATCGCGTTCAAGATCGCTGCGGTAAACTTTCCCGTCATTCTTCCATTTACCCGCGAGTTTAGAAGCGTAGATGATGGACGAGTCTATGCCGAGCGACATACCGATCTTGAGTCGGTTGTAAATAACGGATGCCACGAGCGGTCTCTCTTCCTTCAACTTGGCCTCGGTCTCCACGAGTGAAGCGACGGTGACGATCTCTCTCGGCGTCCGATTCGCAGGGAGAGCTTGCTCGCCCAGTTGCTCGCGCCAGACCTGCCGGAAGCGTTTGACCATCACCGCGATCATCGCGCGCGCGTTGGTGTCGGGGGGGAAGCTGTAGGTGTCAGGGTAGAGGTAGCCTTCAAGGTTGGTGGCCTGCGCATCGAGGTCGCGGATGTCGCTCGTGTCGTTCATCAGCGCGAGCGCTTCTTCGGCGTTAGCGAGTTTGAGTTCGGGGATACGCGCCATGGCGGCGGCGATGTCCCAGCGCGTCCAACCCTCGATGACGGTGAAGCGCGCCAGACGCTGCTCGCCCTCTTCCAACTTTCGCAAGACGCCGAGCGGCGAGATGGGAGAAGGGAAACGATACTCGCCCGCTTTCAGGCGCGTGCCGGCTCCGCTGAAACGAATGTAGAGTCGCAGCGGCCATGAGCGTCCGATAACGCCGGAGGATGAAAGGCGTGAGATGGTTTCGTCGGGCGTCGAGCCGCGTGGGATCTCAATGTACTGAGTTGCATGGGAATGTGCGACGGGTCTGTGTAGTTCACGGTAGAGCCAGAAGGAAAAGCCCGCGGCGGCACACACCAAGATGATGACGAGAATGGCTAAAAGGCGAAAGATTTTCATAAACAATGAGTTTAACTAAGAAGGCGCAAACTATGATAAGAACACACGTTAAGGATAAACCAATTATTGCACCCTGAAACTACGAGATTCGATTCTGAACTGACCAAATTTAATTGATGTTGTAACCCGCGATTATAGCTGCCTGTCCTGTTGGGCGATGAAATCCCGCAAAATAAGTGCGGCGGCTTCGCTGTCGAGCCGCGCCGTTAGCTCGTCGCCACGCACTCCCGCTTCACGCAGAGACGCTTCGGCGGCGTGTGAAGTGAGTCGCTCGTCCTGCAAATGCACAGGGACAGATAAGGACAGGGAAAGGTTGCGCGCAATGCGGCGTGCCTCTTGCGCGGCGTCGCCTTCCGAGCCGTCCAGATTGAGCGGCAAACCAATGACCACCCCTTGAGCGTCAAAGCTGTGTCGTAAGTCTGAAATTTGCCGGAGCAATTTTTTCCAGTTGGTGCGGCCGAGCGGCGCGAGCGGGTGCGCCGTCAGTTGTAACTCGTCGCTGACGGCGACGCCGACGCGCTTCGTCCCCAGGTCGAGCGCGAGCAGACGGCCTTTAACTTCGACCAGCCGCGCCTCGTCGTTGATTTCGGGAAAGTTTGAATCCGGCAAAATTGATTTTATCGCAGACGCATGCAGTATAACGTAGCCGTTCGACGCGAGGCTAACCGGCTCAACCGTCTTGCGACGCATCAGAGGGCTACTGTATCATCACTCCCAGCCCGCCGGGCAATGAGGTTCGCGGGTGTTGGAATAATCCGGCGCTGTCAAAGTTTTCCAGAGGTGAACGATGTCATTTCGCAGTAAGTTTCTCGTAGTGGTTTTCTCCGCCACGCTGGCCCTATACGCGGTGGTCGGCGGTCTGATCTATACGCGCGCGCAACAGCAGAACGACCCCGGCGCGCAGCTACGAATTTTCGAGAGCGTCCTCCAACACATCCACGACGATTATGTTGACGAGCCGGATTTGAACAAGGTGCGCGCGGGCGCACTGCGCGGCCTCGCCTACGGACTTGATCCGTATTCGACGTACCTGACGGTTGATCAAGTGCGCGACTTCCGCGTCGGGCTTGACAAGGATCGGGCGGGCATCGGCGCGGAGCTTTCGCAAGTGGCTTCTTACCTCTACGTGATCGCGCCGGTGAAGGGCGGCCCGGCGGAGCAAGCGGGCGTGCAGGCGGGCGACATCATCGAGTACATAGACAACAAGGCGACGCGCGACATCTCGCTTTACGACGCGAAGCAACTTTTGAACGGCGCGTCGGGAACGGAAGTCAAAGTCCGCATCCTGCGCGCCGGGACGCGCCCGCTGACGGTGGCGATCAAACGCGCGCCGGTGGCTGCGCCGGGCGTGGAGACGCGTGTCGAAGCAGCGAAGATCGGGGTGGTGCGAATCAACAGTCTGGCGGACGGCGAGGCAGCCATCGTGCAGAAGCGCGTGCAGGAATTGCAGAAGCAGGGCGCGCAGAAGTTAGTGCTCGATTTGCGCGGCGTCGCGGGCGGGTCGCTCGCGGAGGGCGTCCGGGTGACGAATCTGTTCATCAAAGACGGCGCGCTGGCGCAGACCATCGGACGCGGCAACAAGAGCCTCAAGACTTTTACTGCCGATCCGAAACTAGCTATCTTTGACGGCCCCGTGGCGGTCTTGATTGATCGGGGCACGGCGGGCGCGGCCGAAGTCGTCGCCTCGGCTTTCATCGAACGCAAGCGCGGCGAGGTCATCGGCGAGAAGAGTTTCGGCGCGGGCGCGGAGCAGCAGTTATTCCCGCTGCGTAACGGCGACGGGCTGCTGCTGACGACCGTCAAGTGGGCGTCGTCGGCTGGAAAGTCTTTCATCGGGGCGGGCGTTTCGCCGACGGTGGAAGTGAAGCGGCCGGAGTTGGCCGCGGCGATTGACCCGGAAGATTTGACGGGCAACGACGACGATGCGATTGCGCAACCGGCGCAGCCGGGCGACCGCAGGGAAGTCTCGCCGGAGGCCGCTTCTCCGAAGCAGCAACCGGAAGACACGCAGTTGAAGAAGGCGCTCGAACTGCTCAACAAACCGGCGCAACAGCCGGCGCAGCAGAAGGCCGCTTAAGTAAATCCAACAGCACATGCGAAAGAGGCCGCGGAAGGTTCTAACCTTCCACGGCCTCTTCGCTTTTGAACGACCCGGCTCGACGCCGTTAGGCGTGAGGTGTTTATAAAGACGTGAGTTCGACGTAAGAATTGAAAAGAGAACCCAATTCGGTAAAGATGAAGTTCGCCAAAACTAAACATCGAGCCGAAAGGGATTCTCTCATGGACATTCTACCCCTGTTCTGTGACATAGACGACTTCTGCCTGCTCTTTGAACCGCTCTGGCAACAACGA
>JAVEDE010000071.1 GCA_030841105.1 Pyrinomonadaceae bacterium | reverse complement strand
CTCTCTGCGCCCTTCGCGTCTTCTTCGCACCCTTCGCGACTCTTTGCGAGATTCGCGTTAAGACTTACGTTGTAGTCGCCTTCACTTCCGCCACTCGTCAATCAGCGACGCGACCAGCCCCGACCAGCCCGTCTGGTGCGACGCGCCGAGTCCCATCCCCGTGTCGCCGTGGAAGTATTCGTAAAAGAGGATCAGGTCGCGCCAGTGCGGGTCGTCCTGAAACTTGCCGTACCAGCCGTGGGCGGCGCGGCGGTTCTCGCCGTCGCGCGTGAACAGGCTGATGAGGCGATCGGCGAAGCCGCGCGCCATGTCGTTCAAGGTGACGTTCGGTTCGCCCTCGACGGGGCTTGCGATCTCGAACTTCGACCCGTAGGCCTTGCCCACCTTGCGTAGCGACTCGATCATCATAAACGAGGTAGGAAACCAGACGGGGCCGCGCCAGTTGGAATTGCCGCCCTTCAACATCTCGATTGACTCGGCCGGTTCATAACCCACCTGCGCGCCGCCGAAGGAGAACGGGTGCTGCTCGTGATACTTCGACAGACTACGCAGCCCGTAGTCGGAGCGGAACTCCTGCGGATCCCAGATGCGCTCCAAGAGGTGACGCATCTGATCTTCGTTGACGATGGCGAGGACGTAGACGCGCTGATCCTCGTGCTCGACGATCTGGACGCAACTCTGCACGATGTCCTGCCGGTTCTCGATGAACCAGTGCATCTCTCGGTGAAAACTCGTGAAGGGCTTGATCCAGTTCTCCTCCAGCCGCTCGATGGCGTAGAGCGGGATGAGGCCGACGAGCGAGCGCACGCGAAACTTGTGGTGCTCGCCGTTCGGGTAGCTCAGCACGTCGTAGAAGAATTTGTCCTCTTCGTCCCACAGTTGATAGCCGACGCTGCCCATCTTCTTCATCGCCGCGCCGACGTAGACGTAGTGTTGGAAGAACTTTGTGGCGAGCGCCTCGTAGGCCGGGTTCTCCTTGGCGAGTTCGAGCGCGATACGCATGAGGTTGAGGCAGAACATGCCCATCCAGCCCGTCGCGTCCGACTGTTCGAGGCTCGCGCCGTTCGGCAGTTCGTGGCTGCGGTCGAGGACGGTGATGTTGTCGAGTCCGAGGAAGCCGCCCTCGAAGACGTTGTTGCCCTCGCTGTCCACCTTGTTCACCCACCATGCGAAGTTGATCAGCAACTTGTGGAAACACTTTTCGAGGAACAGGCGGTCGGCCTTGCCGCTCGCGACGCGATCCATGTTGTAGATGCGCCACACCGCCCACGCGTGGACGGGCGGGTTGAGATCGGAGAACTCCCACTCGTAAGCCGGTATCTGCCCGTTCGGGTGCTGGAACTGCTCGAACAGGAGCAGCCACAGTTGCTCTTTGGCGAACTCCGGGTCAACCAGCGCGAGCGGGACGCAGTGGAAGGCCAAGTCCCACGCGGCGAACCAGGGGTACTCCCACTTGTCCGGCATCGAGAGCACGCGCATGCTCTTGATGTGCATCCAGCGATGATTGCGTATGTGGCGGCGCGATTCGGGCGGCGGCCACGCGGGGTTGTCGCCCTCGAACCACGCGCGCACGTCGTAGATGTAAATCTGCTTGCCCCAGAGCATCCCCGCGAACGCCTGCCGCTGCACGCGACGCTCGTCCTCCGTCGCCTTCGCCGGTTGGATCGAAGCGTAGAACTCGTCGGCATCCTTGCGGCGCTCTTTGACGATCTTGTCCACGTCCGCGAGCGGCTTCTTCAACTTCTCGTCCGTCAGGCGCAGCTTCACGACGACCGACCCTCCGGCCGGGACGTTCGACTCGTAATGCAGGCACGCCTTCGTCCCCGTCTGTTCGGGATTGACGGTCGCTTCGCCGTTGATGAGGTGGCGGTGGAATCCGTCTTTGACGTAAGGCTTGCGGCTCTCTGCGCCCCCGCCCCAGACGCGCGGCGCATTCGTCTCGTTGTTTGTAAACAAGGGCTTGCCGCCCGCGTCGGCGTAGAGGTAGCGCGTGCCGAGGCAATACTTGAAGGGCAAGCCCGGCAGCCCGCACGTCTCCTCGTCCGAAGCGACGAGGCTGACGAAATCTTTGCCGCTCTCGCCGACGCGGATGATGGGTTCGGCCGACGGCTCAGGCCACCACGCCCAGATGTTGCGAAACCAGAGGTGCGGCAGCAGGTGGATGGTCGCATCCTCAGCCCCGCGGTTGAAGACCTCGATGCGGGCGCAGATGTCTTCCGGCCCAGCCTTGGCGTATTCGACGAACACGTCGAAGTAGCGGTCGTCGTCGAAGACGCCCGTGTCAAGTAACTCGTACTCGGCGTTGTGGCCGCTGCGCCGCGCCTGATTCTCCGCGATCAATTTGCTGTAGGGAAACTCGCGTTGCGGGTACTTGTACAGGTACTTCATGTACGAGTGAGTGGGCGTCGAGTCGAGGTAGAAGTAATATTCCTTCACGTCCTCGCCGTGGTTGGCCTCGCTCGACACCAGCCCGTAGAGACGCTCTTTCAGGATCGGGTCTTGGCCGTTCCAGAGCGCGAGCGCGAAAGTCAGCAGTTGGTAACGGTCGCAGATTCCGGCCAGCCCGTCCTCGCCCCAGCGGTATGCCTTAGAGCGCGCCAGATCGTGCGGGAAGTAGTCCCACGCCGTGCCGTGCTCGCTGTAGTCCTCGCGCACCGTGCCCCACGCGCGCTCGGAGACGTAAGGCCCCCACTTGCGCCACGGGTGGATCGGCAGGGTCGAAGGCTCGTTCAGACGTTCGTGTTCTTTGGTCGGCATGGGATTTTGATTCAAGACCGCTTCCGGGTTTATAAAAAGAGCCTCACGCTAGAGGCGCAAAGGCGCGAAGGAAGGCACGAAGTTAAAATCTTTTCTTGGTGTCTTGCTTTGCGCCTTTGCGCCTCCAGCGTGAGACATACACGCGAGCATCAGGTTCGATCTGAGACGTTTCGGCTGCCGACGCGCCCTAGCGCGCCTCGTCCAACTGCGACAACTTCTCGACGCGCTCCTGATGACGACCGCCGTCGAACTCCGTTTCGAGGAAGGCGCGGATCATGCGCGCGGCGAGTTCGGGTTCGATGAAGCGCGCGCCGATGCAGAGCACGTTGGCGTCGTTGTGCTGGCGTGCGAGACGCGCGGTCTCTTCGTTCCAGCAGAGCGCGGCGCGCACGCCCGGCACTTTGTTGGCCGCAATCGAGATGCCGATCCCCGAACCGCAGATGACGACGCCGCGCTCGACCTCGCCCGACGCCACCGCACGCCCCACCGCCGCGCCGAAGTCCGGGTAGTCAACGCTGGCGAGACTGTCCGTGCCCTTGTCTTCAACCTCTACGCCGAGCGCCTCGATCTCGCGCTTGGCCGACTCCTTACTCTCGTAACCGGCATGATCGCTGCCGATGGCGACTCGTTTTGGCGTCATAAACATTAGGGATGAGGGATGAGGGATGAGGGATGAACAAGAGAAGCACTTCCGGCTTCCTTTGCCCGTTCCCTTTCATCCCTCATCCCTCATCCCTCATCCTTTCCTTTTAGTTTCGCCGCGGCGGCTTCGTCTAGAAACCACGCGAGCGCGCCCGCGCGCGGTTGAATGAGTTGTGAAGGGAGACGCTCAGGTTCGGGCGCGCCGTGGATGACTTCTTCGAGCCGCTCGGCCTTGCCCGCGCCCGTCACGATGAACATGACGTGGCGTGCGTGGTTGATGGCGGGCGCGGTCAGGGTGACGCGGTAGGTGTCGAACTTTTCGACCCAGTTGGCCGTGACCCACGCCGTACGCACTCCGAGCGCGTGCGTGCCGGGAAAGAGCGACGCCGTGTGACCGTCGTCGCCCATGCCGAGCATGATCAGATCAAACTCCGGCCACGCCGTCGTGTCGCCGAAGTAGCCGCGCAGTTCGTCTTCGTAGAGGCGCGCGTTGGCGACCGCATCGCCCTCGCCGCGCATGCGGTGAACGTTCTGTTCGGGCAACGCGACGCGGGACAGCAGAGCCTCGTTCGCCATGCGGTAGTTGCTGTCGGCGTGGTCGGGCGGCACGCACCGCTCGTCGCCGAAAAAGATGTGGACGCCAGACCAGTCCAGCCGCGCGCCGAACTCCTCGCCCGCCAGCAGTTCGTAGACGCGCTTCGGCGTCGAGCCTCCGGCGAGGGCGACGCTGAAACGCCCGTTGGTTTCGACGCCCTCGCGGGCGAGTTCGGCGAAGCGGCGCGCGGCGGCGTGCGCCACCTCGTTCGCGTCGGCGAAGATTTGCAAATTCGGAGTCGCCCGGTCGTCGGCTGGCATAAGGTTACGGAGTTCGGGAGTCGTGAGTTAAACGTTATCCACCGCGCAACGCGCCGCGCCGTAGAGCGCGGTCTTGTCGTCGAGGATGACGCGCACGGGGATGTTGGAGACGAGCGTGGACATGCGCCCCTTGTCCGTGAACGCGCGCATAAACGTGCCGTCTTTCAATTTCTCGATCAGCTTCGGCGCGATGCCGCCGCCGACGTAGAGGCCGCCCGTCGCCTTCAGGAGCAACGCGAGGTTGCCCGCCATCGCACCGTAGATGTCGGCGAAGAGGTCGAGGGCTTTGACGGCCAAGTCGGCCTTGCCCGCGAGTCCGGCCTGCGAGACGGCGGCCGAGCCGTCGCCCGCCTTGATCTGTTCGGCCAGCCAGTCGGGTTCTTCGGCATACTTGTGGTCGCGCAGGAAGTTGTAAATATTGAACAGCCCCGGCCCAGACAGCACGCGCTCGTAGCTGACGCGCCCGCCGATTTTGCCGCGCATGTAATTCAGCAGTTCGTGTTCGATGGCGGTGCGCGGGGCGTAGTCTATGTGGCCGCCTTCGGAGGCGATGGGGCGATAGTGACGGCCGTCGTAGAACAGCCCGGCCATGCCGAGTCCCGTCCCGGCGGCGATGAGGGCGCGGTGCGCGCCGTGCTCCTCGCGGCCTTCGTTGAGCGCGTGCAGTTGCGACGCGCCCAAGCCCTCGATGCCGTAGGCCGTCGCTTCGAGGTCGTTGATCAGGCCGACGCGTTCGAGGTTGAGCGTCCCGGCGAGCGTCTGCCCGTTGACGATCCACTTGAGGTTCGGCGTCTTGACCTGCCCGTCCTTGACCGGCCCGGCGATGCCGAAACAGGCGTGCGTCAACTGCGGTTTATGCTCGGCGATGAACTCCGAGATGATGGTTTCGAGCGAGTCGTACTTGCCGCTCGGAAAACTCCGTTGCGCGAGCGGTTTTCCGAGTTCGTCCTGCTCGAAGAGGGCGACGTTCGTTTTCGTCCCCCCGATGTCTCCGGCCAATATCATATCGTTGAAAATGTGTATATCAGGTTCGACTAACTTTTCTGCAAGACTTCGAGCAACCGCGCGGCGGAGGCGACCGCCCGCTCGTAAACTTCGTCGCGCGAGAGCATGCTGAGTTCGCGGCTGAGGCGCTCGCCTTCCGACTTCGCCTCGTATGTGACAACGCGGCCGACCGAGCGCGCGTCGCCGATCTTGGCCGAGGTTTCCAGCTTTGTCCACTCCTCGTTCACGCCCACGTAAAACTCCGCGTCGGTCGCCGCCGTCTTGAGCGTGAGCGTGGCGATGAGGCCGTCGCAGCCGTGCCGATCTTCGGCGGGGCGAAACTCGACGTTGATCTTTCGTCCCTCGCCCGCCTGCAATACCCAGCGCGCGCTTTTCCCCTCGCGCGCGAACTCGCCCGTCGGCTGCCACTTCAATTCCGCAGCCATCCAACCGATGAGAAGCAGAGCCTGCGCGGCGATCTCGTCGGGCGCGGCGTCGGGCGCATCGTATTCGATGAGCACGTCGTCAATCGCGTCGAGGTGCGTCCGGTAGTCGGCCACGTCCCAGAAGCTCGCGACGAGGTTGCGCCAGGAGGTCAGACGCCCCCAGTTCAAATCGCTCGCCAGCAAGTATTGGCGATGCGTGCCGATGATTCGCGCGAGCTGCCGCATGTCTTCGTGCGGGTGGTCGAACACGAGCGAGTCAATGACGACGCGATCCGACAATTCGACGAGGCGGTTGAACAACTTGTCTTCCCCGTGCGGGATGTCCTTCCACCACAGGAAGACCGGCACGTCCGGCACGACCAGAGGCTCAAGCGCGCTCGCGGCCGTTTCGACCGACGCGCCGCTCGCCTCAATCGTCACCTGCTCGCCGCACACACGCTTTGCCCCGCCGCGGCTCTCTTCCTGACAGAGCGGCGAGACGTAGGCTTCGAGTTTGGCCTCCGTCGCTTCGCGATCCGCGACCAGCACGAGCGCGCGTGCAGGCGTGTGCGCCGTCACCACGTCGAGCAACTCGTCTCGCTGCGCGCGGTCTTCTTCGCGCGTGGCGTAGATGATCAGGTTCAACACGCACACGCGCGTCACGCCCGACTCTTCCGCGCCCCCCGCGCTCTGCCAACTCGCCGCCAACTCTTTCTCCAGACGCCCCACGTCAATCGCCTGCGGCGCGCTCTTCGCGGCGGTACTCGGTTGAATTTCTGAACTCATAATTGCTTCGCGAGTGACGAGTGACAAGTGACAGGTGACAAGTTAGTACAAAGAAACTTGTCTTAAACTTGTCACCTGTCACTTGTCACTTGTCACCCTCCCTTACGGTCTGCGCCAGCGGCGGCCGGCCTGTTCCAAGAGATCGTGCGTGGCCTGCGGCCCCCACGTCCCGGCTTCGTAGTTGGGGAACGGGGCTTCCGCCTTGGTGGCCGCCCATTCTTCGAGGATCGGCATGACGATCTCCCAGCCGCGCTCGGTCATGTCGGTGCGCGCGTACAGGGTCGGGTCGCCGAGGATGCAGTCGAGCAGCAGACGCTCGTAGGCTTCGGCGAGTTGCATCCCGAACGACGCGCCGTAGCGGAAGTCCATATTCACGTCGCGGATGCGCGTGACCTGTCCGGGCACTTTGGCGGCGACGCGCATGGTGATGCCTTCGTCGGGCTGGACGCGGATGATGAGTTGGTTCGGCGTCATCTGCTCCATCATCTCCGAGCCGAACAGTTTGTGCGGCGCGTCCTTGAACTGGATGGCGATCTCTGTGACGCGCTTCGCCAGACGCTTGCCCGAACGGATGTAGAAGGGCACGCCCGACCAGCGCCAGTTGTCGAAGTACATCGTGAGCATCGCGAAGGTCTCGGTCGCAGAGTCGGGCGCGACGCCCTCTTCCTCGCGGTAGCCGGGCACTTGCTTGCCGTTGATCGAACCCGCGCCGTATTGCCCGCGCACGCACTCGGCGCGGATGCGCTCCGGCGTGAACGGGCGCACCGAAGTCATCGCCTTGATCTTCTCGTCGCGCACCGACTCGGAGTTGAGACTAGCGGGCGGCTCCATCGCGACGAGCGACAGTACCTGGAAGACGTGGTTCTGCAACATGTCGCGCACGACGCCCGCCTTCTCGTAGTAGCCGCCGCGCCCCTCGACGCCCACCGTCTCGGCGTTCGTGATCTGGACGTGATCAATATACTGACGGTTCCAGAGCGGCTCGTAGATGCCGTTCGCGAAGCGGAAGACGAGCAGGTTCTGCACCGTCTCTTTGCCGAGGTAGTGGTCAATGCGGTAAATCTGCGACTCGTCGAGGTGCTGGTGGATGTCTCTGTTGAGAGCCTGCGCGCTGGCGAGGTCTGTGCCGAAGGGCTTCTCGATGATGACGCGCACCCAGCCCTTTTGGCCTTCCTTCGGCTTCGCCAAGCCCGACTGACCGAGTTGCTTCACCGCTTCGGCGTAGAGCGACGGGGCAGTCGAAAGATAGAAGACGCGGTTGCCCTGCGTGCCGCGCTCGCCGTCAATGCGTTCGAGCAACTCGGCGAGTTTCACGTAGTCTTCGCTCGTGCCGATGTCAACTTTCTGGTAGTGCAACCCCTGCGCGAAGGATTCCCACACCTCTTCGTCAACGCTCTTGGCCTCGGAAAACTGCACGATGGCCTCTTTCATGTTGGCGCGAAACTCTTCGCTGCTCAACTCCGTGCGCGCCGCGCCGACGATGGCGAACTCGGCGGGCACGAGCCGCTCCTGCACGAGGCGATAGAGCGCGGGCACGAGTTTGCGCTTCGTCAGATCGCCGGTCGCGCCGAAGATGACGACCACGCACGGCTCGGCGGTGCGTTCCAGACGCACGCCCGCGCGCAAGGGATTCTCCTGAACTATTGCAGACATAATCTCTAAGGGATGAGGGATGAGGGATGAAAGAAGACGAGTAAATCGTGAATCATCAATCGTGAATAGAGAAAACCTGTCCCTGCTATTTACGATTACGATTCACGATTCACGTCTTTTAATCATCCCTCATCCCTCCGCCTCATCCTTTCTTGAGCATCTCTTCCCACTCGGTGTGGACGGCGGGTTGGCCGGGTTTGTCGGTTCGCTCGTAGGTGTGCGAGCCGAAGAAGTCGCGCTGCGCCTGCGTCAGGTTGAGCGGCAGGTTGGCGGTGCGATAGGTGTCGAAGTAGCCGATGCTGGCGGACATGCCGGGCACGGCGACGCCGGTTTGAATCGCAGTTGCGACCGCGCGACGCCAGTTGGGCTGCGACTGTTGCACGAACGCGTTGAAGTCCGGGTCGAGCAAAAGGTTCGGCAAGTCTGCTCGACGCCCGTAAGCCTGTTTGATCTTGTCGAGGAAGCGTGCGCGGATGATGCAGCCGCCCTTCCAGATGCGCGAGCACTCGCCGAGATCTATGTTCCAGTTATAGGCTTCCGACCCGGCGCGGATGAGGTTCATCCCTTGCGCGTAAGAGCAAATCTTCGAGGCGTAGAGCGCGTCGTGGATGGCCTGAATCATCTCTTTGCGGTCGCCCGAAAACGCGGCGCGCTCCGGTCCTTTAATTTGCTTCGACGCTTCGACGCGTTCCTCTTTGCGCGCCGACAAATTGCGCGTGTCCACGGCCGCGTCAATCGTCGGCGTGACGATGCCGAGGTCGAGCGCGATGTCGGAAGTCCACTTGCCAGTCCCCTTCTGCCCCGCCTTGTCGAGCACGAGGTCAACCAGAGGCTTGCCGGTTTCTTCGTCCTTCACGCGCAAAATCTGCGCGGTGATTTCGATAAGGAACGATTCGAGATCGCCCCTGTTCCACTCGTCGAACACGTCGGCCATCTCTTGCGCTTCCATGCCGAGCACGGTGCGCATCAGGTCGTAGGCTTCGGCGATGAGTTGCATGTCGCCGTACTCGATACCGTTGTGCACCATCTTGACGAAGTGACCTGCGCCGCCGGGGCCGATGTAGGTGACGCACGCGCCGTCGTCAACTTTCGCGGCGATGGCTTCCCAGATCGGGCGAATCTGCTCGTAGGCCGCACGGTCGCCGCCGGGCATCAGAGACGGCCCCCACAGCGCGCCCTTCTCGCCGCCGGAGACGCCGGAGCCGATGAAGTTGAAGCCCTCGGCCTTAAGAGCTTTCTCGCGCCGCTCGGTGTCCATGAAGTAAGAGTTGCCGCCGTCAATGATGATGTCGCCCTCTTCCATGAACGGCTTGATCTGATCAACCGTCCAGTCCACGGGGTCGCCCGCCTTGACGAGCAGGATCGCCTTGCGCGGGCGTTCCAGAGACTTCACAAACTCTTCGGGGGTATGCGCGCCGATCACTTCGTGGCCTGCCAGCCGCTCGACGAACTCGTCAACCTTCGACGGCTCGCGATTCCAGACGGCGATGGAATAACCGTTGCGCTCGATGTTGCGCGCCAGATTCTCGCCCATCACGCCCAGCCCGATCATGCCGATCTTCGCTGTTTTAGTAGTCTGTTCAGGTGTAGACATAAGATTTCCTCACTGAATTAAAAGCTGTCCGTGGTCAGTTGTCAGTGATCAGTTGTTCAAAACTCAGCTTTAGCCACTTGCTTGATTGCCACTTGCAACTGACAACTGACGACGGACAACTGACTGTCTTCATTCGTCGTTTCTGTTTATGCTCCCGTCGCGCCGGAGCGTGGAAGGGCTTGGCCGATCAACTCCTGGAGGCGGTTGAGTCCGGCCTGTACGTCTGCGCCGAGGTCAACCCGGATGGCGCGCCGCCCGCGCGAAGCGAGCGAGCGGAAATCGCCGAGCGCCTGCGCCTGTTTCAAAGTGCTGAACGTGTAAGGCTGCCCCGGGATCGGCAAGTCCTTGATGTCCGGCGCGGTGAGTTGCATGAAGACTCCGGCGGCCGAGCCGCCCTTGTGCAACTGCCCCGTCGAGTGTAGAAAGCGCGGCCCGTAGCCGGTTGTCGTGGCGCAGTGCGTCGCGTCGCGCAGGTGCGCGCGGATCGACTGAATGGCCTGTTCGTATTCGGGCGTCTCCTCGAAGTAGTCGAGCAGGGCGATGTAGTCGCCCGCCCCGGCGCGCGCGAGGTGCGCCTTGATGGCCGCGCCGACCGAATCGTTGGGGAGCGCGGCGCGCGTCTCGTCGTCGGCGTAGAGCGTGAGCACGCCGTCGGTGGCGAGCACGGCCTGTTCGGGCAGCTTGCCGTCGCGCGCGAAAGTTTCGAGCAGTTCCTTCGTCGCGTCCTTCGACTCCTGCACGTTCGGCTGGTCGAAGGGGTTGATGCCGAGCCGCCAGCCCGCAAACGCCGTCGCGATCTCCCAGAGGAAAAACTCCTCGCCGAGATCGTAGAGGTCTGTCAGCGTGCGATAGACGACCGGATGACCGGCCGCTTCCAGAGCCTTCAACTTCGCCTCCGTCTCGCTGTCAATCTTCTCAACACTGATGTGGACGAAGAGGCGGTCGTCGCCGTAGACGGAAGGCGAGCCGAGCGTTTCGCCCGCGACGGGCACGATGCCTTTGCCGTCCTTGCCAGTGCTTTCGGCCAGTAGTTGCTCGACCCAGAGACCGAACGAGGCGATCTTCGGATCGGTGCTGATGGTCAACTTGTCGCGCCCTGCGTTGGCGCACTCGCCCATGATCGCGCCGAGACGCGCGCCCGGATTTTCCGCCGCCGGGACGACCGACGCGCACGCATGCACGACGCGCTCGGCGCGGTCTAAGAGTTTCTTCACGTCCAAGCCCATCAGCGCGGCCGGAACCATGCCGAAGTAGGAGAGCGCGGAATAACGCCCGCCGATGTCGGCCGGGTTGAGGAAGATGCGCTTGAACTTGTCGTCCGTCGCCATCTTCTCCATCAGCGTGCCGGGGTCGGTCACGGCGACGAAGCACTCGCCGGGATTCTCCTTGCGCTTGCCCACCTGATCGTACCAGTACTTGTAGAAGACGAGCGGCTCGGTGGTCGTGCCCGACTTCGACGAGATGATGAACAGGCAATGCGTGATGTCAATTTGATCGGCGATGTCGGAGAAGGCGTCCGGGTCGGTCGAATCGAGCACGAGCAGTTCGGGGTAGCCTTCCTGCTTGCCGAACGTCTGGCGCAAGACTTCGGGGCAGAGCGACGAGCCGCCCATGCCGCACACCATCACGTGCTTGAACTCGCGCACGTTCCTGATGCGGTCGGCAAACTGCACGAGGTCGTCTTCGACGCCGATCATCATGTCAGGCACGGTCAGCCAGCCGAGCGCGTTCTTGATGATCTTCTGGTGGGCTTCGTCCTCTTTCCAGAGCTTGGCGTCCTTGCGCCAGATGCGGCGCATCACGTCGCCTTTGTCCGCTTCCTTGATCGCCCCCGCGACCGCCTCGTTATACTTTCCCAAACTCGCCGTCAGCCTCTCGTTGATGCCTGAGAGGATCGCGTCGCGCTTCGACTCGATGGACTCGGCCAAAGTGTCGAACGAGGTGACAAAGGAACTCAGCCCGTCCTTCTGCAACTTCTCCGTGACGGCTTTCAGATCAATGCCGATCTCGCCGAGTTCTTTGACGAGCGTGCGGCACTCGTCCAAGCCCTCTTCGAGCGTGAGCGCGGCCTTGCCCTTGTCGCGGATGGCCGTATAGGTGGCGGGCGGCACGGTGTTGACCGTCTCCGGCCCGATCAGGTTGTCAACGTAGAGCACTTCCGAATACTTCGGATTCTTCGTGCCCGTCGAAGCCCACAGTTGACGCTGCACCTGCGCGCCTTTCGCCTTGAGCGGGGCGAAGCGTTCGCCGTTGAAGATCTCTTTGTACTTGGCGTAAGCGAGTTTGGCGTTGGCGATGGCCGCGCGCCCCATCAGACCTTCGAGCCGCGCCTTCTCTTCGGGCGTTTCGGCGTGACGCGCCTTGTATTCGAGGTCTGTGTCAATCGCCGTGTCCACGCGCGAGACGAAGAAACTCGCCACCGACGCGATGTGATCCACGGGCTTGCCTTCGGCGTCGCGGCGTTCGAGTCCCTTGATGAAGGCTTCGGCCACCTGCTCGTAATTCTCGATGGAGAAGATCATCGTGACGTTCACGTTGATGCCGCGATAGATGGCCTCCTCGATGGCGGGCAAGCCCTCCTGCGCCGCCGGAATTTTGATCATCACATTCTTGCGGCCGAGGCGTTGGAACAGCCGGTCGGCCTCGTCAATCGTCTCCTGCGTCTTGTAGGCGAGACCGGGGTTGACTTCGAGACTGATGTAGCCGTCGATGCCGTCGGTCTTA
>JAVEDE010000067.1 GCA_030841105.1 Pyrinomonadaceae bacterium | reverse complement strand
TGTTCAAGCAACGCGGGGCTTCGTCGTCAATGGTCATTCGCTAGTCGTCAGTTGTCCGTCGTTAGTGGTCAGTTACGAGCGGCCTGTGCTTAACTTGACGCGCGCCTTTTAACAATCAAAGCATGAGCTATTAACAACTGACGACGAACAACTGATGACGAACAACTGACCACTGACTACTGACCATTAACCATCTCCCGATGAATGACCAACTGATCGCAGCCGTCGTCGCCGAACTCGCGCCCGCGCTCGCAGGGCGCATGCTCGGCAAGGTGTGGCAACTGTCGCGCGTCGCGCTCGCGTTCGATTTCCGCTTGAGCGACGGCCGCTACCTGCTCGTCTCGGTAGACCCCGCCGCGCCGCGCATCTATTCCATCGCGCGCACCGTGCGCGAACTCGAACGGCAATCACTCACGCCTTCGAGTTTCGTCCTCACCATGCGCAAGCAACTCGGCGGCGCGCGGGTGCTCAGAGTCGAAAAGGACGAGGGCGAGCGCGTCGTGCGCTTCTCCTTCGCCTCTTACGATGCGGTCGGCGACACGCACGATTTTGTGCTCGTCGCGCAACTCACGGGACGCGCCGCCAACTTGCTTTTGCTCGACGCGTCGGGGCGCGTCCTTGACACACTAAGACCGCCGCGCGGTGAGGGTCAGGAGATCGCAGACCTCTACCAACCGCCGCCGCGCCGGAGCAACAGCGACGAAGGCGAGCGAGTTCCGAAGCCGCCTCCCTTCTCGCGCGGCACGCACGCGTCGCTCTCCGCCGCCGCAGACGCTTACTATCAAGCGCTCGAAACGACGCGCGCTTTCGACGCGCGCGCCGCCGCGCACCGCGCGCGCCTGCGTGCGCTCGCCGAGAAGCAGAAGAAACTGCGTCGCAATCTGGAAAAAGATCTGGCAACGCACGGCGACGCCGCCGAACACAAGCGCGTCGGCGACCTCCTGCTCGCCAACATCTCGACGGCCGAGCGGCGCGGCTCGCAGGTCTTCTTGACGGACTACTTCGCCGACGACGCGCCCACGGTCGAACTCGAAATTGACGAGCACGCCACTTTGCAGGAAGAGGCCGCGCGCCGCTTCGCGCGTTACACGAAGGCCAAGCGCGCCGCGTTGGAGACGGCGGCGCGACTCGAAGAAGTGAACGCCTCACTCGCCTCGCTCGAACAGAGACAACTGGAACTCGAACGCATCATCGCCGCGCGCGACGCCGCCGCGCTCGAAGCGTTTGACGAAACCGCTGCGCGCGGCGCGAAAGGTAATCGCGCGTCGTCATCGCGCGGCGTCGCGGGCAAAGACGATCATCGCACGAAGGCGCAGATCAAAGCGGCGGAACAGGTGGCGGGCGCGCGCCGCTACCGTTCGTCGGACGGCTACGAAATTCTCGTCGGCCGGGCGGCGAAGGATAACGATCAACTGACGTTCAAGGTCGCGCGCTCGCACGACCTCTGGCTGCACGCCGCAGACTATCCCGGCTCGCACGTCGTCGTGCGCAACCACACGCGCGGCGCAGACGTGCCGCACCGCACGATCATCGAGGCCGCCCAACTCGCCGCGCATTTCAGTCAGGCCAAACGCGACGCCAAAGTCTCCGTCCATTACACGCCGCGCAAGTTCCTCTCCAAACCGAAGGGCGCTGCGCCGGGACTCGTCCGCATGTCGAGTTTCCGCACGCTGCTCGTCGAACCGCGCGAGGGCGTCGAACGCATTTGACGCCCCCACTTGACGAACGCACGCGTGCGTCCTTCGTTTTGCAAACATCCGCGCACAGTTTCGCCACGGGCTTCGGTTATCGTGTGTGTGAATTTCAAGACACGGGTGGATCACTAATTTCATGAGCACTAATTTCGTCGAACCTTTGGAACAGTTCGCCACAGACTTACTCGACAATCTCGCGGACGCGCTCGTCGGCAAGGCTTCGACCTTGCGCGACGGCACGGAGCACGCGGGCGTCGAACTGCCGCGCGACCTCTACGCGCACCGCGACGCGCAGACCGAGTGGTGGTATTACACCGGGCACATGCAGACGGCTTCGGGTCGCCGCTTCGGCTTCGAGTTCGTCTTCTTCAAACGTCGCACAGACCTCGACCGCTTCGGCGTCGTCCCGCTGCGTCTCATCGCGAACCCGCTCTACCTCGCGCACTTCGCCCTGACGGACGAGTCGCGCTCGCGCTTCCGCTACGAGCACCGCAAGAGCGCGAACACGCCGTTCGACCCGCGCGCGGAGATGAGCGAGAGCCGTTACTATTTGAAACTCGGAGACTGGACTGTGCGCGAGGCGACCGACGGGCGACACCTTTTGCGCGCCACACTCGGCGACGATCTCATCTTCGAGGTCGCGCTGCGCCCCTTGAAGCCCGCCGCGCTCAACGGGCACGCGGGCGTGGGCGTCAGCTTTAAAGACGAGGGCGAGGCGTCGCGTTATTTTTCGTTCACGCGGATGGAGGCCGAAGGCGACATCACCTGGGGCGGCGAGACGGAGCGTTGTGCGGGCGGCGCGTGGATGGACAGGGAGTTCGGCACTTGGCGCACGACCGAGAAGCAGAAGGGCTGGGACTGGTTCAGTCTGCAACTCTCGACCGGCGCGGAACTGATGGTCTATCACATCCGCGACGCGCAGGGTCGCCCGTCGGAATTTTCGAGCGGGACGTTCGTTGATGCAGAGGGACGCGCCACGCACCTGTCGCGCGCCGACTTCGTGCTGATCACGACGGCGCGCTGGAAGAGTCCGCACACGGGCGCGACGTATCCGGGCGGCTGGCGGCTGCAAGTCGCGCGGTTCGGCATAGACGTGGAGGTGACGCCCGTCATGCAGGATCAGGAACTCGACACGCGCGGCACGACGATGATCGTCTACTGGGAAGGCGCGTGCCGCGTGCGCGGCCGGCACGACGGGGCGGAGACGCAGGGGCGCGCTTACGTCGAACTCGTCGGCTACGACCGCTCGCACGAGCAGCCGTCAATCAGCACGTTCCTCTTCGGCGGCGCGCTCGACCGCCGCTGGCGCAGCATCTTCGGATGAAGGCGGCATGCCGGAAATCGTGCATCGCGTGTTCTATATGGCAACAGGCGCGGTTGTTCGCTCGCGGCGCGAATAATGAGCCGCGCGTGCGTCTTCAACACTTTAGGTCGGGCACGGCGGGAATCTGCGCGGCGGCACGGGGGTTGCCGTTCTTTAGTGGCGTAGTCTTATATTCAAACTCTCTCCGGCGGTGCGCGGCAGCCGTGGAACACAAATGCCGTCTTTCACCATATCGAATTTTAAGGAAAGGGTTGAACAATGAAAAAGTTTTTACTCCTGAGCGTCATGGCCTTGCTTCTGGGCGGCGCGAGTGAGGCGTCCGCGCAGCGTCGCGGCAACGACCGCCAACGCGTCCGTCAGGGAATCCGCTCCGGCCAGATCACGCGCGAAGAGGCGCAGGCGATACGCGAACGCCAGCGGCAGATTCGCGCCGAGCGTCGCACCTACCGTTCGGACGGCGTGATCACGCGCGACGAGCGTCGTGAGATTCGCAGCGACCGTCGTGAACAGAAGCGTTACATCCGTAGCCAACGCCGCGACGACGACCGCCGCGACCGTCGTTGGGACAATGACGACGACCACCGTCGCGGCAACGGTTATTATCGCCGCGGCGCGGGTTCGCCCTCGCACCCGGTTTTCGGCAACGGCGGCAACCGCGGCCGCGGTCGCGGCCGTAACTAAGGCTTCGGCCGTCAACTAAAACTTCCCGACGCGAAAGCCCGCGCATGTTCAAACGTGCGCGGGCTTCGTTTATGTACCGTCGGACAAAATTTATTTACTGTCGAGCAGGAGCCAGAAGTAAGGCAGTTCGGCGTAGAGCGGGACGCGGCAGACGCACTCCGGCTCGCCCTGGTAAAGACGCGCCGGCGCGATTTTCTTTTTCAGAAATCCGGCGGACTCGCGCGGGCGGTGCACGGTCGTCGCGCGAATCGGCTATTATCGAGACGCTCCTTTAGTAGCTTGAACGTTTGCATACAGGATAATTCATAGATGACAGCCAGCAGCAGCAGCACCGAACACAAGGACACCTCGGCAGAACTTTTCGCGCGCGCAGTCGAACTCATCCCCGGCGGCGTCAACTCGCCCGTGCGCGCCTTTCGCGGCGTCGGCGGCACGCCCCGCTTTATCCGCGCGGCGAGCGGCGCAACTATGACCGACGTTGACGGGCGCACCTACATTGATTACGTCGGCTCTTGGGGGCCGATGATTCTCGGCCACGCCGATCCGGAAGTGATCGCCGCGCTCCACGACGCGCTCGCGCGCGGCACGAGTTACGGCGCGCCCACCGAACTCGAAATCGAGATGGCCGAAGAGATCACTGACGCCGTGCCCTCCGTCGAGATGGTGCGGATGGTCAACAGCGGCACGGAGGCCGTGATGTCGGCGGTGCGTCTCGCGCGCGGCGTCACGGGGCGAACGAAGCTCGTCAAGTTTGAAGGCTGCTATCACGGCCACGGCGACTCGATGCTCGTGCGCGCCGGTTCGGGCGTCGCCACGCTCGGCCTGCCCGACAGCCCCGGCGTCCCGCCCGCGCTCGCCGCCGAGACGCTCACCGTCCCCTTCAACGACGCAGACGCGCTCGCCCAAGTCTTCGACGAACACGGCGCAGGCGTCGCCGCCGTTATCATCGAACCGGTCGTCGGCAACATGGGCTGCGTCGTGCCGCGCGCGGGCTACCTGCAAGCGGTGCGCGACCTCACAACGCGCCACGGCGCGCTGCTCATCTTCGACGAGGTGATGACCGGCTTTCGCCTCGCGCGCGGCGGCGCGCAGGAGTTGTACGGCGTCGCGGCCGACATCACGACGCTCGGCAAGATCATCGGCGGCGGCCTGCCCGTCGGCGCGTATGGCGCGAGCCGCGACATCATGAACCACGTCGCGCCCGCGGGCGCGGTCTATCAGGCGGGCACGCTCTCCGGCAACCCGCTCGCCATGACGGCGGGACTCGCCACGCTCCGGCGTCTGCGCGACAAATCCGTCTACGCGCAACTCGAACGCGCGGGCGCGCGTCTCTCGGCCGGACTCTCCGAGGCCGCGCGCGAGGCAGGCATCCCGACCATGACCAACCGCGTCGGCTCGATGTGGACGGCCTTCTTCACGAGCGATCCCGTCAACGACTGGGCGAGCGCAGGCAAGAGCGACCGCGAACTCTACGGCAAGTTTTTCCACGCCATGCTCCGCGAAGGCGTCTACCTCGCCCCCTCGCAATTCGAGGCGGGCTTCATCGGCCTCGCGCACACGGATGAACTGCTCGACCAGACAATCGCCGCCGCGCGCGTCGCCTTCGCCGCCATCAAGCGTTGAGCGCAGCCGTTAAGTTTTAGTCGCCCCGCCGTGGCGGCGACTTCGTTTAAGATACTTTCATGTCTCTCCAACTCGACGGTCTCTCCGCCATCGAACTCGCTCTGGTGGGCAGCGCGGTCACGCTGTTCTCGACCAGTCTGGGCGCGCTGCCTACGCTGTTTGCGAAGCGCGTCTCCGAACGCACGCAGGACATGTTGATGGGTTTCAGCGCGGGGGTGATGCTCGCGGCCACCTGCTTTTCGCTGCTCAACCCCGCGCTCCAGATGGCCTCGGCGCGGCATGGCAATAAAATGTTTTCCGGCGCGGTGGTGGCGGGCTTCGTGCTCCTCGGCGCGGGCTTCCTACACATGTGCGACAGGTACGTTCCGCACGAGCACTTCATCAAGGGGCGCGAGGGCGGCCCGCCGAGCGTCCAACTCAAACGCATCTGGCTGTTCGTCTTCGCCATCACGCTGCACAACTTCCCCGAAGGGTTGGCGGTCGGCGCGGGCGTCGGCAGTCTCGACCCGGCGGTCGCGACGCCGATCCTGATCGGCATCGCGTTGCAAGATATTCCCGAAGGCTTCGTCGTCGCGCTCGCCCTGACCGGAGTCAACTACACGCGCGGGCAAGGGATGTTCGTCGCTTTCCTCACGGGCGTCGTCGAAGCCGTCGCCGCGCTCGTCGGCTTTGCCGCCACGTTGCAGACGCAGACCGTGCTGCCGTGGATGCTCGCGCTCGCGGGCGGGGCGATGCTCTACGTCATCAGCAACGAGATGATCCCGGAGAGCCACCGGAAAGAGTTTGCCAGAGAGGCGACGGCGGGACTGATGGTTGGATTCGTCCTGATGATGTTTCTAGACACTTCGCTCGGTTGAATTAAGGAGATAACTTTTCATGAGCACGCCTATCAACATGCACGCGGCGCGAACCGCGCTCAACCGCGACCCGGAACTTCGTCGCTGGGCTGAACAGTGGTTGAAAGATCGGGAGCGTCTAGCGCAACCGGCGTTGACGGACGAAGAGTTTGAGAAGCACTGGCTCTACGTCCGCCCCGAACGGATGCACGAAGGAGCTATCGAAGCGGTGACCGCTCACGCCCAACGCGACGCGGGGCAATCGTAAGCAAACATCTCGCGCGCCTGTTTGCGGCGCGCCTCACCCGGCGAATCAAATTGCGGGATCGCAGGCGTGCTCGTCGCCTTGCGTAAACCAGCAGCAGCAGGGGCGCGCGAAAATTATTCGCGCGCCCCTGCTGCTTTGCGATACTTAGTACGGTTAGTTTGCCTGCAACACCGCCATAAACGGCCTGTCGAGTTGCGACGGATCAACTTGAATCATTTGTGGCTCAAAGCCCTTGGCTTCTAATTTCAACTGTAGGGTCTTAGTGAGATGAATCGGATTCATCAGCACTTTGCCGAGCGCGTCGGTCGTGTGGATGGTTTCGCATAAGAGTCCGTTGCTCTGACGCTCAGACCACAATCTCGTCTTCACTCCCTTGACGGGTCTCCCGGTTTCATCTACGACGCGCAAATCCATTCGCACGCTGGGATTCCCCCCGCGCGGCCCGTGCCCTAGAGTTCCTTCGGCAGTACTGCTGGGGGGATTATTTTTCGTCGTCTCAGGCTGCTTCGGATTGCGGCACGACTGCTCTGCTTCCTGCCTGGCTTGCTCGGCGGCTCGACGCGCCTGCCGGGACTCATCCTGCGCGTTTCTCAACGCTTCCTGTTTAGCCTTCTTGGCGGCCGAGCGCGCGGCATCGGTCTTGGCCTTGTGCATCGCCGCGCTGTAGTCCTGTTGGGCTTTGCGCTCAGCTTCCTTGAGATTGTGCTGGGCTTTGCTGACAGCCTTCTGGAATGCGACTCCCGACGGCCGCATGCAAGCTTGAATCTCCCTCTCTCTTCTGGCTTGCGCCTCTTTGTAGTTTCTATAGCTTTGAGCCGGAACCGGCGCGACGGCCGTGCCGACGAGTAGGGCGATAGCCGTAAACTTACGAATCGTGTTCAACATGTCCTTATCCTTTCCTTTGTCGTCGCGGCTGGCATCCTTCAATGTCCGATCCACCGCCCATGGGAATCTAGTGTCCGATATATCCCTTCAGCTATTAACGCGCGCTTTGCGGCAGGAAAGGGTCAGGCGATGGGGAAAAATCTTGTGACGGTTTTTATATGATGTCGCTACGGCGAGGCGCGCCCGGTGTGGCCGGTAACTCTCACCGCGCTTAGACGCAAGAGGACGCGGAGGGATGCACGGAGAAGAGCGTTCGACTCTCTCTGTGTTCCCTTGCTGCGTCCAATGTGCCTGCGTTGGTGAGCCTTGAGTCTCGGCGGCGTTCTTTACTTCTGCGCGAGCGGAAGTTCGACGTGGAAGCGCGTGCCTTCGCCCGCCGCGCTTTCGACCGCAATCGTGCCGCCGTGCTGCTCCACGATCTTCTTGACGATAGCGAGGCCGAGACCCGTGCCGCGTTTCTTGGTCGTGTAGAACGGCTCGAAGATGCGGGCGCGGGTTTTCGCGTCCATGCCGCGCCCGCGATCCGCGATGGTGACGCGCGCGCGCGGCGCACCCGCCGCCCCGTTGCCGTCGCCGTTCCCGCCGGACGGGCGCGCCGCGACGAGAGAGGTCGTGATCGAGACGGGCGAGTTCTCTTCCCCTGCGTCGAGCGCGTTGGCGAGCAGGTTTACGAAGACCTGCCGCAGTTGGTCTGCATCGAGTTGACCCGCGAGCGACTCGGACGTGTAGTGACGTTCGACGGGCGCGTGCTTCGCGCGAATCTGTTCGGCGACGAGTTCGAGGCTGGCATCGAGCAGTTCGTGCAGGTTGGCGCGCTCCAGCGACAACTCTTTACCGCGCGAAAAGTTCGTCACGTCAACCGTCAGCTTATTCAAGTGGTCAATGCCGCGTTCGACGAGATCAATCGTGTCGTGCGCTTCGCCGGGCTGGGTCATGTCGCGCAGCATCGCCACGCCGAGGCGGATGCTCCCCAGCGGATTTTTGATCTCGTGCGCCACCTGCGCCGCCGCCTGCCCGACGGCCGCGAGCGAAGCCTTGTGGCGCAGTTCGGTCTCGGTCGCGACCGTCTTCGTCACGTCCACGAGCGACATGATCTGCCCGTGCCCGCCATCGAGTTCGAGCGGCGACGCGTAGACTTCAAACGTGCGCTCTTCGCCCTCCACGTCCGTCAAAGTCCAGCGGCCGTGATAGGTCACGTGCTCGGCGCGCGCCGCGCCCGCAGCGGCCGCGAACAACTTCGCCGCGTCGGGCGCGTGTGACGCGTCACGGACGGGCGCGCCGACCGCAGCGTCGGGGAAGAGACGGAAGAAGGCTGCGTTCGCGCTACGCAGCGCGCCGCGACCGTCAACGGCCGCCACCGCGCTGACCATGCCTTCGAGCATCTGCGAACTGAACAGACGCTCGCGCCGCGACTCTTCGAGACTGCGGCGCATCTGCCGGAAACGTCGCTGTACCTCCCAGATCGTCGCGGCCGCGATGAGCGCGCTGAACAGTGCGGCGATCCACGTCAGCAGACGAATGCGCCGCGCCGACTCGTTCGACAGCATCAGACGCTGCCGCTGTAAATCTTCCTGCTCCTTGTTAACCTGTGTGAAGAAAACTTCCATGCCCGCCTCGACCGGGCGATAGTTTTTGAAGCCTTCGATGGTGTACTGCTCGGCGTCCTTCGTGCTCTCGATGTACTTCGCTATGTCCGCACGGAACGCCTTGCCGCGCTCGTCCTGCGCGAGCGGCAGGTGATCGAACATGTAGAGTTGCTTCTCCACGTCGCCGCGCGCGGCGCGCAGTTTGCGGTCGAACGGGTTGACGATGCCGCCGCCGAGTTGGCGCGTGCCGCGTTCGCGCGCCTCTGTGTCGAGTTGGGCGAGCGCGCTGCGCAGGTTGTTCAAGAGTTGCGTGCGGTCGGCCAACTGCTGGTCGCGCCGCTGCACCTCCTCGCTCACCGACTCCACCCTGTTCACGCTCGAATAGCCGAGACCGAGCACCAACAGGACGAGCAGCACGAACGCGACGACGAGCGTCGGCAACGTCGGCGCAAGCGGCTCGCGCGCGAACGACGGCAGGCTGACCGTGACCGCCGCCGGACGCTCTGCCGCCGCACGCGCGTCTTCCTCCGCAGCCGTCGGCAGGCGGCTATACACCACGCGCCCGCCGCCCGCGTCGCCCTCGTCTTTGGGTTGCTGTTCTTCAGACATGAAAACAGTGACGAGTGACAAGTGACTAGTGACGAGTTAAAGACAAGTTTTGGATTTAACTTGTCACTCGTCACTTCTCACTCGTCACTTCTTAACGTCCATCCAATTGCTGCCCGTGCCCGCTTCGACATCGAGGGGCACGTCGAGTTCGACGGCCGACTCCATCTCGCGCTTGAGGATGGCGATGACCTGCTCGGCCTCACGCTCCGGCGCTTCGACGAGCAACTCGTCGTGCACCTGCATCACCATCCGCGCCTCCAAGTTCTCGCGCCGCAAAGCGTCCTCCACCTTGAGCATCGCGATCTTCACGATGTCGCTCGCCGTCCCTTGAATGGGCATGTTGATGGCTTCGCGTTCGGCGCGGGCGCGCACTTGGCCGTTGCGGTCGTTGATGGTCGGGAGCGGGCGGATGCGCCCGTAGATCGAGCGCACGAGTCCGTGCTGGCGCGCCTCTTCGGGAATCTTGTCCATGAACTCGCGCACGCCCTTGTAAGTTTTGTAGAAGTCGTCAATCACCTGCCGCGCCTCTTTGCGCGAGATGCCGACGCGCGCCGAGAGGCCGAAGGGTTCGACGGCGTAGGCGATGGCGAAGTTGACGATCTTGGCGAAGCGTCGCTTCTCTTTGAGTTCCTCTTTGGTCTTCGCGCCGAAGACGAGTTGGGCGGTGCGCGTGTGGATGTCTTCGCCCTTCTGGAAGGCGTCGAGCATCACGGGGTCGCGCGTGATGTGCGCTAAGAGGCGCAGTTCGAGTTGCGAGTAGTCGGCGGAGACGAAGACCGAACCCTTGTCGGGGATGAAGGCACGGCGGATGCGGCGGCCGAGTTCGGTGCGGATGGGAATGTTTTGCAGATTCGGCTCGCTCGAACTGAGGCGGCCGGTGGCCGTCACGGTCTGGTTGAGTTGACTGTGGATGCGGCCGTCCGCGCCGAGCAGCGCGGGGAGCGCGTCGGTGTAAGTCGTCTTGAGTTTGTCGAGTTCGCGGTACTCGATGATGAGGCGCGGGAGTTCATACTTGAGCGCGAGTTCGTCGAGCACGGAGCGGTTGGTCGAGACCTGCCCGGTCGAAGTCTTGCGCCCCGAACTGATGTTCAACTCTTCCAGGACTTCGCCGACCTGCTTGGGCGAGTTGATCTTAAACTCGCGCCCCGCCTCGGCATAGATGCGCGCGGTGAGTTTCTCCAACTCCGCGCCGAAGAAGGCCGACAGGTCGCCGAGCACCTGCGTGTCCACACGAAGACCAGCGTGCTCCATGCGGTGGAGGAGCGGCGCGAGCGGCAGTTCGATCTCGTTGTAGATGGCTTCGAGTCCCTGTTCGAGTATGCGGCCGTGCAAAACGTCTGCGGTCTGCACGGTGAAGTCGGCGGCTTCGGCCGCGCGCCAGTGGGCGGCCGACCAACCTTCGGGCGGCTCTTCCGTCCAGCCGTCGGCGTTGACGGCCTCGCGCGCGAGGTCTGCGAGGTCGTACTTGCTGCGAATCGGATCGAGCAGGTAGGCCGCGAGCAGAGTGTCGTCCGTGACGCCCTCGATCTCTATATTCAACTGCGCGAGCAAAGCGACTGCGCGTTTGAGATCGTGGACGGACTTCGAGAGCAAACCGTTGGCGAGCACGTCGCGCAAGGGTTCGACGGCTGCGTCGCGCCCGCCCTCGAAAGTTTCAAAATCTATGAAGGCGGAAGTGTGCGCGGCCGTGGAGATGGCGACGCCCGAAGGCTGAGCCTGATCGCGGCTCGCGCCCTGTTGCCCCGCGCCCGCCGGGGTCGAATCGGCGACGGCGAAGCTCCAGTGATCCACGTCCCAGAGTTTACGCACGAGATCGTCTAGCGCGTCGCGCGTGGTGATGCGCGTGTAGCGGCGCGCGTGCGCCTCGCCTTCCAGCCCGGAGGCGGCATCGGCGAATTCGCGCGTGAGCGTCTGAAATTCGAGTTCGCGGAAAAGTTTGTAGGCGGCGGCGCGGTCGGGCGGCTTGGCGCGCAATTGGTCGAGGTCGAGTTTGATGTTGACGTCGGTTTTGATCGTGGCGAGTTCGAGCGACTGGCGGATGAGCGCCGCGTTGTCGCGCAGAGACTCGCGGTAGGTCTTGTGCTTGACCTCTTCCCACCCTTCGAGCGCGCGCTCAATCGAGCCGAACTGTTTGACGACTGCAACAGCGCCCTTCGCGCCGATGCCGGGTGCGCCGGGGATGTTGTCAACCGCGTCGCCCATCAGGCCGAGCAGGTCAACGATCTGCGCGGGCGGCACGCCGAACTTGTTCTCGACCCAAGCCTCGTCGCACCACTCGACGGGCGGCACGGGTTCCTTGCGTTTGACGTTCTGCGAGTTCTGCCGCATGCAGACGATCAAAGGATCGCTGACGAGCTGGCACATGTCCTTGTCGTTCGAGACGATGACGGCCTGCAAGCCTTGCTGCGCCGCCTGCACGGCGAGCGCGCCGATCACGTCGTCGGCCTCGAAGCCGGGGACGCTCAGGATGGGCACGTTGTACGCCTCGCAGACGCGCATGATGAACGGAATCTGCGACGCGAGTTCGTCCGGCATCTCGGCGCGGTTGGCCTTGTAGCCCACGTTCATGTCGTGCCGGAAGGTCGGCACTTCGGACTCGAAGACGGCGGCGAGATAGTGCGGCTGTTCGTCTGCGAGGAGCTTGCGCAGCATGTTCGTGAAGACGAAGACGGCCTGCGTGACCTGTCCCGAACTGCTCGTCAAAGGTTCTGTGCGCCCGCCCATCGGCGCGAAGAACGCGCGGAAGATGTGCGAGAAAGAGTCTATGAGAAAGACGCGCTCCGGCGGCGTCTCGGCGGCGGCGGCAGATTTTTTACTCGGCATTTCTCAAGGATGATATGAGAAGCGCTGGCGGGTGACAAGATAAAACCGTGAATCGTGAATCGTCAATCGTGAATGGACTTAAAAGCCGTGAGTCGTGAATCGTCAATCGTGAACAGAGAAAACCCGCTTCGTTTTTTCTCTTCACGATTGACGATTCACGATTCACGGCTTTTAAAGTGTGGCGCATCTGCCGCAGTGGGGGCAGGGCGTGTGTGGTGACCGCGCCACAGTCGGGCGCGAGTGCGCCGTCGCCGGGTCGCCCTTTGCGCGGGTTATCGGAGTTTGCGCGTCGCGGCACGGGCGTTGCCGTTGTTATTGTCGTCATGGTGATTGTCGTGTCCTCGCAGAATACTTTTAGCCTCCGCCGCAACGCCGAAAGGATGCGCCCGCGCACTTGATTAAACAGACCACGATTGCCGCGCCCGTCGAGACGAGCGGGTTGGGATTGCACACGGGCGTCCCCGTCCATGTGCGCCTGCTGCCCGCGCCGCCCGACACCGGCTACATCTTCCTGCGCGCCGACCTCGACAACTTCGAGATTCCCGCCACGGTCGAACATGTCGCGCATTCGAGTTACGCGACGACGCTGATGCGCAAAGGCGTGACGCTCTCCACGGTCGAACACTTGCTCGCCGCCCTGCGCGGCGGCGGCGTGGACAACGCCTACGTCGAAGTGGACAATCTCGAACTCCCGATCATGGACGGTTCGGCCGAAGCGTTCACCGAGTTGATCGAACGGGTCGGTATCGTCGAGCAACCGGCGACGCGGCTTGCCTTGCGCGTGACGAAGCGTGTGTCTGTGGCCGAAGGGAAGCGGCGGATGAGCGTCGAGCCGTGCGAGGGGTTCGAGATTGACTGCATGATTGATTTCCCGCACCCGCTCATCGGCACACAGCACATGCTGTTCGACGCGCTCGAAGCGAACGCCTTCGGGCGCGAGATCGCGTCGGCGCGCACCTTCGGCTTCACAGAGGAGATCGAAGCCCTGCGCCGCGCCAACCTGATCCGCGGCGGCTCGATTGACAACGCCATCGTGCTCACGCCCGAAGGCATGCTCAACGAGACGGACTTGCGCACGCGCGACGAGTTTGTGCGCCACAAAATTCTCGACATCATCGGCGACTTCGCGCTGCTCGGCATGCCGCTCCTCGGACGCCTCCGCGCCGAACGCAGCGGCCACCTCTTCCACGCCATGCTGATGACGAAACTCTTGCGCGACGACACGGCGTGGGAGGTGGTTGACATGCCCGTCGCCGCCTACGCCAACGCGCACGGCGACTAGCGCGTGCGATGCGACGCGCGCACGCTAAGTTCGCCCGGTCGTATTTGACTAGCCCGCGCCGTTCGTCGTAAAACTTCCCCGCAACGCCGCACGCGGCAACTCCACACAGTTTGTTCCCCCGGAAGAATTTTTTATGTCCACGAATGTCACGCAGACGAACACGCCCGTGCCCACGACGGGCGAACCGGAACAGACGCGCCGCTTCACGCTCGCCGCACTCACCGCCGCGCTCGACGCGCTGACCGTCGCGCCCACGCAGAGCGAACTCGACGCGCTCTTGCGGCGTCTGGAGTTAGACCCCGAAGAGTTGCGCCCGCACCTCGGCTTCAAGCCGAACACTTACACGCGCCATCGCATCTTCCGCAGCGAGTTGTGCGAGATGCTCGTCCTCTGCTGGTTGCCCGGACACCGCACCGCCATCCACGATCACAACGGCTCTTACGGCGCGATCCGCATCTGCGAGGGCGCGATGGAGGAAGAAATTTTCGCCATGAACGAAGCGGGCGAAGTAGTCTCTGCCGAGACGCATGCGCGCGCCGCCGGGGAGGTGACGGGGACGGACGTGCCGGACATACACCGCATCGGCAACGCCGACGGCAACGTCGAACGGATGATCACGATCCACGTCTACGCGCCGCCCTTACGCGTCATCAACACCTACCAACTCGGCAGCGCGGAAGTCGGCGAGTGTTGGCCGGACGACCCCGCGAACCCTGCGAACGGGTAAACCGCAGCTTCACACCTTGCGCTTTCACGCGAGTCCGCTAGTTCTGCTCACCGCCATTAAACTGCGCGATTACTTCTATCAGCCCCACGATATTCCGATTGAATTCGGGCAACTCTTCGGCGGGAATCCATAACTCCTGATGAATTGAGCCGCCGACCGTCTGCCGCTCGTAGCGTTCGAGAAACTCCTTGCGCACCTGAAAGCGCGTGACGTAGCCGACGCGCTCGGCGTTTAACTTCGCGTTCCAGTCGCGCGCGATCTGCGTAGCGTATTCCTCGTTGAGCACGGGGTAGAAGATCGGTTGTTCGGGCAGGCGCGGCGGAAATTCCCGAAAGCCGCTTTCGCGGATCAGGCGCAATTCATTTTCGCCGACCGGGCGATAGAGGGTGTTGGTTTTCTCCTCGGACATTTCCGCTGCTACTCCTCGCGCACGAACTCGTAGACGATTCGCAGGCGCAGTTCGTTCGGCAGGACTTCGTGGCGCACGTCTCGGGCGCGCAGGCGCAGCGACGCGCCGCTGCCCGTCTTCGTCATCGGCAGCCGCGCGGAGAGTTGTTCGGCGCGCAGTATCTCGAACGGGTTGAAGCGCGCGTCGAGCGCGTCCTGCACGAGTCCCGTGAGGCCGTCGCCGAGCAGGGGCGGCACTTTCTTCAAGTGCACCGCTTTGACTTCGACGCGCGCCGTTAGAGCCTGCTTCGACTGATCGAAAGTGAGGTTGAGGTTCGTGTCCGCCCAACCTTCAAACCTGAGACAGCCGATCAGCGGCGCGCTGTAACTGCCGCGGAAGGCGACGGGCGCTGAGATACGCCCCGCCTGAAAACGCACGGCGGTGCGCGTGCCGTCCGTCTCGCGCAGCAGCGAGATTTCGCTCGCGCATTTTCCGCCGCCTGACGAGTTGCCCAAAGGGAAGGTCGGCGGGTTCGGCAGCGTGAACATCGCTTCGAGCAGCGCGTTGAACAGACCCTCGTTCAGCGACACGATCACTTCGCCCGCCGGGACAGCCTTCGCCTCGCGCGGCCGCGTCGTCTCCTGCGCCGCCCGAACGACGGCGGGCGACGACCCGTTGACGGAGAAGACGAACGCGCACACGAGCGCAACGACGAAAAGAGATCGCCGACGTGAGTTGGTTTCGGTGTGTGATGAGTGTGGGGATGAAACTGTCGAAAGCGTCGTTAGTGTCGTAAGTGTCGAGGTCTCTGCCCTGTTCTTATTCATCCTTGATCCTTCCGCCTTGAACTTTGCTGCTCAAATGCCGCTCCGCACGATGTCGTGCAGCCGCAGCAGCCCGACGCACGCGCCCGCCTCGTCTATGACGGGCAGGACGGAGATTTGCGAAGGCCGGTCTTCCATCAGTTGCAGCGCGGCGTAGGCCAGCGTGTCGGGCGAAGTGGTGACGGGGTTCGGCGTCATCACTTCGCGCCCCGTGAGCGTTTCGAGATCGGCGAGCCGACTGCGTTCGAGCGTGCGGCGCAGGTCGCCGTCCGTGATGATGCCCGCCAGACGGCCGCCTTCCGCGAGGACGTTGACCGCGCCCAAGCCCCCGCGCGTGATCGCCTGCACCACTTCCAGAAGCGGCGCGCCCAACGCAATCGTCGGGTTCTCCGTGCCCCCGTGCATCACGTCGCCGACGCGCAGCATCAGCCGCTTGCCGAGACGCCCGGCCGGGTGGTTGAGCGCGAAATCTTCGGGCGTCAGTTTCTTGCAATCCATCAAGGTCAGCGCAAGCGCGTCGCCGATGGCGAGTGCGACGGTCGTGCTCGTCGTCGGCGCGAGGTTGAGCGGGCAGGCTTCCTTATCCACGGAGGCGTCGAGCACCACGTCGGCGCGCGCGGCGAGCGTCGAGCGCAGGTTGCCGACGACGGCGATGATGGCCGACCGACGGTGTTTGAGAAACGGGAGCATCGCGAGTATCTCGTCCGTCTCGCCGCTGTTGCTGATCATGATCACAACGTCGGCGGGCGTGACGATGCCGAGTCCGCCGTGCAAGGCGTCGGACGGGTGGAGGTAGACGGCGAGCGTGCCCGTGCTCGTCAAAGTCGCAGCGATCTTCTGCGCGACGTTCCCGGACTTGCCGACGCCCGCGACGACCACCTTGCCCTCACACGACGCGAGCAACTCAACGGCGCGTTCCACCTCCGCGCGCGCGATGCGCCCGGCGGTCGCGGCGATGGCCTCGGCCTCCAACCTGAGAAAGCGTGTGAACTCCGTGAAGTGTTTCTGTTCAGCCATGCGAAACGTCCGACCGTCAATTCACGCCTGCGCGAGTTTCGAGCATACGACGCGTAAAAGTAAAAAGGCAAAAGGTGAAAGGCTCAGAGCGAAGGGCAAGGGGGAAGGGGTAGAAGGGTAAAGGTAAGAAAGAATAAAGAAGCGTTCAACCATCGCAGTCTTCCCTGTCCCTTCACCCCTTGCCCCTTCCCCTTTCCCTTCCCTCGGCACGCCCCTTGCCCGCTCACACCCGGCGCACTTTGAAGTTCAACTAAACGCACGCATCTCGTACAACAACGGGGGGACAAGCATCATGGCAGAACAGGACGAGCGGCAAGGAAATCCTTCGGGGCAGACGGCCGACGGGGCAAACACCTCTTCGGACACCGGCGACATACACCGCCCGCGCCCTGCCGTCGAACGCCAGACCGAAGAGGGCACGGCCGGACAGGGACTCGGACAAATCACCGGCGCGACCAGAGAAGACGCCAAAGATAAGGGATGAGTGAAGATGAGTGAATGGTAAATAGTGGATGGTGAATGGATAGCAGCAGTCTTTATCCATTGACCATCACCCATTCACTATTTACCTGTCTTCGCTCATCCTTCCATCCTGTGATCCTCGCGGCTATAGGCGGGGCCGCACACGAGCAGCAGGCGCAGCGGCGCGTCGCCGGTATTTTCCAGCGTGTGCGTCGCGCCGCGCGGGATGAAGATGGCGTCGCCCGCCGCGACCTCGCGCATTTCGCCTGCGACCGTCATGCGCCCGCGCCCTTCCAGCAGGTAGTAAACCTCTTCGGTCTCCAGATGATGATGCCGCCCGACGGCCGCGCCCGCGGGCAACACTTCCTCCGCCAGACTACACAACTCGATCTCCGACGTGGTGCGATCAACGAGCGGCCTGATCTCCGACCCGTGCGGCGTCCTGATGACGACGGCACGTTCGCGATTAACGACGATCATAAACTTTCGCGCTCCCTCCCTCTCCCTCTTCGTTCCAAGTATTTCCACCACTGTTTTTGATAGCCGCTCCCGCGCATTCGCGTCGGGCAAACAGCGTCGCTGGCACGCGCGGCGCAGGCTATGTTATGTTACTTCCCTCTGCAAGTCTTGTGCGCCCGTAGCTCAGTGGATAGAGCGTTCGCCTCCGGAGTGAAAGGCCGTAGGTTCAAATCCTACCGGGCGTACCAACTTCTCCCAGCCCCGTCACAGATCATCGAGTATCGTTGACATAAAAGACAAAGAATAATGCGCGCTTTGCGTTGAAGGATAGCCCGCGCTGGCATCGTGTTTGCACTGTCTAGTCGTGGGTGGCCTGTGCGCGTTCGATAAGCGTGCAAGGTCTGGGTACAAGACGCACATATTCAAGCAAGGGAGAGTTAGAGATGGACGCTTTTGAATTGCTGAAAAACGACCACGCCAAAGTTGCTTCGCTCTTTGATCAGCTCGAGCCGGCGACCGATGCGACGACGCGCCAGCAGTTGTTCGCGCAGCTGAAGCAGGAACTCGATGTCCACGCGCACATCGAAGAGACGATTCTCTACCCGGCGCTCAAACAGGCGGCCGAGACGCGCGAGATCACCGAGGAGGCTTACGAGGAGCATCAGGAAGTGAAGGATTTGCTCGCCGAGTTGTCGGCGATGCCCGCCGACAGCGAAGAGTGGGACGACCTGATCGTGGAGTTGCGCGAGAACGTCGAGCACCACGTCGAGGAGGAAGAGGGCGAGATGTTCACGCACGCGCGCACGGTGTTGAGCGAGCAACAATTGAACGATATTAGTGCGCGGATGTCGGCCGAGAAACAGCAAAAGCAAAAGGCGGCGGCGAGCTAAAACCGTCCACACGAATTCTTCAAAGCGCGGCGCGGGGGCATGCATTGTCCCCGCGCCTTTTTTTTGCGCGACGTCGCAATGCCCGCACAGTCCACGCGGCAAACGCCCGCCGCCGCGTTTGACATCAAAGCCCAACCGGCGTTACCTCTATTCGGTAGACGACGCCAGCACCATTTTTTTGGAGAACACATGCAAAGATTCAAACTACTCAACCTCGCGCTCGCCTGCGCGTTACTCTTCAACTTCCCCGCCGTCACCACGACGGCCAGCGCGCAGCAAACCCGACCGGCTGGCACGACCGCTGCCGCCACCGCAACCTCTGCGACTTCAGCCGCGCTGCCCGCAGCCGCGCTTGCCGACGCCAATACGATCACGGCGGCGCGCCTGAGCGAATACCTGCACGTCGTCGCATCGGACGCGATGGGCGGGCGCGACACCCCCTCGAAAGGTCTCGACGACACGGCCAAGTTTCTCGCCGACCACCTCGCCCGGCTCAAGGTCAAACCCGCGGGCGACGACGGCACTTATTTCCAGAAGATCGAACTCGTCAGTTTCAAAGTTGACCCGTTGAAGTCGAGCGCGCGTCTGGGTGATCGCACCTACAAGTTCGGCGAAGACTTCCTCGCCGGGACGGCGAACGGGACGGCGAGCGGCGCGCTCGTCTACGCCGGTCACGGCTACGTCGTGAAATCGAAAAACATCAACGCCTACAGCGGCCTCGACGTGCGCAACAAGATCGTCGTCGCGGCCGCGGGCGTGTTGCCGCAAGGCGTCGCGCGCGGCGAACTCAAGGGCAACGCGGGCGAGGGCGAATGGGAAGACGCAGAGAGCTACGCGCGCAAGAACGGCGCGAAGGGGCTGATCCGCATCCCTCGAAACTTCGAGCGCGTGTGGCGTTTCGGTCGCTTCGCGGCGGGTAGCAACAACTATCAGGTCGCGCGCTTCGCGTCCGGCGGCGGCGGCGCGGCGGGCAGCAGTAGCGCACTACCGACCATCCTCCCTTCGGCCGCGCTGCTCGACGCGCTGTTCGCAGGCGAGAAGCGCACCGGGGCTGACGTGCTGAAAGCCATCGGCACGGGCGACGCGGGCGAGTCTTTCAGTTTCGACGCCAACAAGCGCGCCGAGTTCACCGTCAGCGTCGCTTCAAACAAGGCCATGACGCAGAACGTCGTCGGCGTGCTCGAAGGCTCGGACAGCGTACTCAAGAACGAATACGTCGCCCTCGGCGCGCACTACGATCACGTCGGCACGGGGCAGCCCGTGAACGGCGACGCCATCTACAACGGCGCGGACGACGACGGCTCCGGCACGGTCGGCGTGCTCGCCATCGCCGAAGCCCTCGCGCGCGGCGCACGCCCCAAACGCTCCGTCCTCTTCGTCTGGCACTGTGCAGAGGAAAAGGGCTTGTGGGGTTCTGAATATTTCACGAGATTCCCGACCGTCCCGCTCAAGCAGATCGTCGCGCAACTCAACATAGACATGATCGGCCGCAGCAAGAAAGCGGGCGACACCAACGAGGCCAACCGCGAACTCTCCGGCGCGCGCGAAATCTACGTCATCGGCTCGAAGATGATGAGCACGGAACTCGGCGAGTTGAGCGAACGCGTCAATCGCTCCTATCTCAACCTCGCTTTCAACTACAAGTACGACGACCCGGCAGACACCAACCGCTTCTTCTTCCGCAGCGACCACTTCAACTACGCCCAGCGCGGCATCCCCATCATCTTCTACTTCGACGGCGTGCACGAGGACTATCACCGCCCCTCCGACTCGCCCGACAAGATTGACTACCAGAAGATGGAGATGATCGCGCGCACGGTCTTCCTCACCGCGCACGAACTCGCCAACGCCTCCGCGCGCCCCCGCGTGGACAAACAACTCCCGCAGCAACTCACGGGGCAGTAGGGCGAAGGGATAAAGGATGAAGGATGAGGGATGAACGGGAAAAGCACTCAGCCAAGTTGAATGCTTTTCCTATTTCATCCCTCATCGCTGCGCCCTCATCCCTTTGTTTCATTCCTCAACTTCCGCTCCGGCTCACGCCTTCTTGACACCCTCCGGCCATTCATATAATTTCTTTACATCGAGGGCCGATAGCTCAGTTGGTAGAGCAGCAGACTCTTAATCTGCGGGTCGCTGGTTCGAGCCCAGCTCGGCTCATCAATAGATAGAACAAGACAGGGCATCCATCGCGGATGCCCTGTCTTGTTTTGTGTGCCCGGAGTGTGCCCGCCCCGGAATAAGCTGCTACGGTCTCAACCCGAGCTTAAACGTTATCCGTTTAATCAGTCGTCAGGTTTCTGCCCCATTGTCTTCGAGCACTTCAAGGGTATTTACTTACTCGCGGATTCGGAGTATATAGACCGCTCCTGGCAGTCTTCACGCCGTCCTCGCTCAAGGAAACTCCTAATCTGTCAGGAAACCAGCTTAGTCTAACGCGACCCGCCGCGGTGTCGCCCTCACCTCGCACCCTTCAACTCCCCGGTAAATATTCCAGCGGAGTTTAACTATCGCGAAAGGAGAACCGTTATGTGGATAGGTGCAATTAGGCTGCGCGTGCGCACGAAGGACGTGCAACATGCTGGAACCGACAGCTTGGTGAAAGTTCACGTCATGAGGAATTTCCTCCCGATCAAAACTCTCAAGCTGGACTATAGCTCGGAGGACGACCTTGAGCAGGGCGCTGTTCGCAACTACAACTACCTCGGTCTGGATTGGGACAACGACCAGACGCCCCCGCTTCCGCCCGGCATCGGCCAGAATCCCATGCCGTACCCCTTCTACGGTCTCGAATTCTCAAGCGGGCTGCCCGGCCATCTCATGTTGATCCTGCAAATCCTCGGTAACGACATGTGGATCAAGGACAGCGTCGAACTGCACATCAAGGCCATCCGGCTGGTGTCGACCAGTTTCGACACCGTGGACTGGCGCGAGGACGCGAGTTGGACACACGTCGCCACGTGGGGCAAAGATGTCCGCATGAGCACCGATTCGGGCGAGGGTTCGTCTACGTGGACGCTCATCGTCTGATTCGTGAAGACGGCACAATCGCCGTCAACTCTCGCCGAGGCCGCGCGCATCCGTTCGCCGCTCAAGCGTCCTTCAACTCCACCTCGCCCTTACGCTCTTCGAGACACGAACGACGCGCCCGCTCAGGGGTGGCGTTTTAATTGACGAAGTAGGAACGGGCGTTCAGCGGAGACTGCCCGGCGGTCATCAGCGAAGACCGCCCGACAGTCAGTCGAGCCGACCCCGTGCGAGCATGCCTTTCATCGCGCCGCTCCGGCGGTGTGACGAAAGACTGCTCGCGCGGGGTCGGCTCGATTAGGAAGCCTGCGCTAGATGTTTGTGATGCGCGCCGCCGTTTACATGATGCGGCTGACTTTGATGAAGTGTTCCGGGCGCGCCGTGGCGGCAGCAGCGGCGGCAGCAGCGGCGGCAGCGGGCGGCGCGAGCATGGGCGTGCGCTTGCTCAGTTGAGTTTCGGCGAAGCGCAGCACCTCGTCCGCCCAGTCCTCGAAGAGATCGAAGACTTCCCCGACCATCTCAAGAGTTCGTCGGCGCGTGGCGTCGTCGAGTTCGATCTGCGCGAGCGCGTCGTGGTCGCCCGCGCCGGTGTGTTCGGCTTCGAGGTTGAAGTGGAAGTGGCCGAGGTAGCGCAGTTCGACGCCCGTCTCTTCACGTATCTGTTCGGCGAGGCGGAGCGTGAGGGGGAAGAAGACGTTGGCGGCCTCTTCCATCGCCTCGACGATGGCGATCCGCTGGACGCTCGTCGCGCCCGTGATGAGGTGCGAGAGGCGATAGGAGAGCATGCGGTTGGCGCGCGTCTCGTCGCCCCAGAGGAAGCCGAGCCAGTCCGCGCCGTCGAGCATTTGGTGGAAGCCGAGTTTGCGAAAGTCCTCGACGTAGAGACGCCAGTGATCGTCGTCCTCGTGGCTGTAGACGTTGACGCGCTGCTGGTGCGCGTCGCCCGCCGTAGCTTCCGCGCGGAGGAAATATTTATTGAGATCGGCGAAGCTCATGATCCAGTGCGCCATCGCGGGGTAGAAGGCCAGACGCTCGTGCGGCTCAAGGCTCTCGTCCTGCAAAAATTCGAAAAAGGGTAGTTTGGCAAATGCCTGTTTCCGCTCGTTGATCGCCGCCAGCACTGCTTCCATCGCTCGTCTCTCCTATCGTGAGAATTTCGCGGCGGCCTATTCCGCCTCTGTTTTATAACGCGGGAAATTTAAGCCGCGTGGATCAGGGGACGGGGATTTTTTTAGTTGAGACCGGACGAGCACGGCGGGTTAGTTTGAGAATAGATTAACGACGAAGGCACGAAGTTAACTTGACAAGTTAACTTCGTGCCTTCGTCGTTAGTGCGCGCGGTCGTTTACGGCGTGCCGAAGCGCAACTGGTATTCCTGCGAGTAGAGGAAGCCGAAGATCATCGTGCGGAAGTCGCCGGTGTTGTTCAGGAGGTTCAGCCAACTCTGGTAGCCCGCCGCGTCAGGGTCGCGTTGGAGATAGCCGAAGTACTGCATCAGGACGAAGGCGGCGTTGAACTCGCGGTCGAAGAACTCCGGGCTGTCAACGACGATACGCAAGGCTTGCGCGCGCGTCTTGCGCCCCGCGTTCAGGTCGAGCACCAGTTGCGCGCGGTTCTGGATGGTGACGCCCGCCGCCGCGGCCAGCCCGTCCACGTACTCGGCGTTCGTGATGCCCTCTGTGAGCGCGAGGAAGTCTGCGCGCTCCACCCACGCGTCGGCGTAGGCTTCGCGCAGGGCGACGACTTCCGCCTCGGTCTGCCCGGTGACGCTCGTCGTGTCGCGCAGAAACTCCTCGTAGGTCGGCAGGCGACCGAGCGCCGCCTTGTAGAAGCGATAGACGAAGTAGCCTTTGATCTGAAACTCCGGCGCGCGGTAGAAACTTGACGAGACCGTGATGCGGTCGCAGGCCGGGTCGGAGCCGGTCTTGCCGGGGCCGAAGTGGCCTTCGTAGGCGCAACGCCGGAGCACGCCGACCCACGCGTCAAACCCGGCGGGGTCAGGCTCGCGGTTCAGGAAGTCGAGGTACTGCTGGCGCACGAGGAACGGCGCGGTGTTAATGAGATTCGGACTCGCGCCGTTGTCGTTGTCAACGATGGTGACGGTGGCCGTCGCCGGTTCGGCGACGACGCCCGCGGACGGGAAGCCGAGCGCGACACGCATCGTCTCGTTGCCTTCCGTGTACGTGTCGTCGGTGATGAAAACGGTGAAACTCTTTTCCGTCTCGCCGGGCGCGAAGCGGAGCGTGCCTGCGGCCGTGCCGAAGTCGCAGCGCGGGCGCGCCTTGCCGTCCGTCATGTTGCACGGGTTGCCGTCGAACGGCTCGGTGGCGTAGTCAATCTTCGTCTCGATGGACGTGTCGCCCGCGCGCACGGCCTTAAACGTCAGACGCCCCGCGCCCTCGCTGACGGTGTAGGAACTTTGCGCAAGCCGCACGTTGTTGGCGCGGTTGACGACGGCCGACGGCTGCACGAGCAGGTTGTCGAAGAGCGCCTGACCGGGACGCGCCGCCGCGCCCGCCGTGCCCGCGTTCAGTTCGGTGACGAGTGCGCCGATAGGCGCGCCGAGTTGGATTCTGCGACGTTCCGTCCAGACCACGCGGTCGGGGCTGGTCTCAAAGAGCATCGCGCTCGCCGCAGAGTCGTGGCGGAAACGCCAGTAGCGGTGCTGCACCGGATCGTAAGGGATACTCGTCGGGAGGCCGATGAGGACGCCCGCGTTGCGCGCCTGAAAGATCAGGCGACGCAGGCCGACGCTCTGCGCGCCCGTGCCCTGCGGTTTCCCCGCCGGGAAGTCGGACGGGTCTGCGTCCTGCGCGACAAAGCGGAAGTAGGTGCGCTCGTCGCGGCCGACGCCGAAGATCGTCTGCGCGCCGTTGTCAGCCGTCTCGTTCACTTCGACGCTGGCCTGCGCGTCGTTGAACTCCACGGAGCGAACGGTGACATAGCCGTTGAAACTTCCGTCGGCGAGGTTGGCGCGCGGCGTGATCTTCAACTTGCCCGACGCCTGCACGGCGGTCACGAGCGGGTCGCGCGAGCCGGGCGGCTGCGAGAGCACGCCCTCGGCGAACTTGAGCGGGTCGCGCGTGTCGCCGTCGAAGTTTTCCGAGATGCCGAGCGGCGCGAGGAGTGGCGAGGGGCGCGGCGCGGCGACGACGTTGAAAGTCACGTCGGAGGTCAGAGCGGGACGGACGATCTGCGCAGGCGTGAAAGTCAGTTGACCGCTGTCGGCCTGCACCACGTAGTCGCCGTTCGGCGGGAGGTTGTTGAAGAGGAAGTTGCCGTTCGGCAAAGTCTGCGTGGTGCGCGTCACCGTCCCGCTGAGGGTGACGTTGACGTTGCCGATGCCGTTGCCGAGCGCCCCTGCGACGCGCCCGCTGATCGTGATTCCTTCGAGCGCGGTGAGGTTGGAAATCTGCGCGCCGCCACCGCCGCCTCCACCACCCAAATCAATGAACGTGCGCGAGGCGGGTTTGAAGATCATGTTGACCTTCGAGGTGGTGATGGTGTAACTGCCGCCCGTCGGAAGCGTCAGCGTGTAGTTGCCGTTCGAGTTCGTCGTCGTGCTGGTGATCGTGACGCCGGTCTCCGGGTCGGTGACGACGAGCAGCACGCTGTCCACGCCGCCCCCGGCGAGGTCTGTGATGCGGCCGCTGATGATCTGCTGCGCCCCCTGCGGCGCGACGCCGAGGACGAACGGGCTGAGCGAAGCGACCTGCGCGCAGATTGTGCGCGAGACGAAGTTGGAAGAGGTGGTGCGATCCACGAGCGCGCCGCCTTCACCGTGCAACAGGCGCACGCCGGCGAACGCCTGCGGGTCGTTGACCGATGGCACGGCCGTGCAGACGGTGATGAGACCGCTGAAGCCGACGGTCGTTGTGATGTCCGCGCCGCGCCTGCCCGCGAGCAGCGTGTATCCGGCGGGCAGCGCGCCCGCGGTGGCCGGGTTGATCGGCGTCGCGTTCGTGACGCCCGCAGTGTTGACGACGGTGTAGGTGACGTTAAAGTCGCTGACCGCGACCTGCACGTTCGCGCCTGCGGGCGTGGCGACCGAAGGCGTGCCCGTGAAGTCGAAGTTTTCGTTCTGCGTCAAGTTCGCGAAGTCTTTCGACGGCGGGTTGAAGGCAAAGCCGTTGAGCGCGGGCGTCACGTTGTACGCGCCCTGCGGGAGGTTGGCGAAGGAGTAGAGGCCGTTCGCGCCGGTCGTCGCCGTGCGCGACTGTGCGCCGCCGAGCGTGACGATGACGCCGGAGATGTTCGCGTCGAGCGCGTCGCGCACGCGCCCGCTGATCGTGTAGCTGTTGAGCGTGGCGGTGAAGTTCGCCGTCCCGTTCGCGCCGAGGTTATTGAACGACGCGCTCGGCGGCGCGAACGTGTAGCTCGCGAGCGCGGGCGTGACGGTGTAGTTCGCGCCCGCCGGGAGATTCGCGAACGAGTAGTTGCCGCCCGCGTCGGTCGTGGTCGTCGCGCTCTGCCCGCCGCCGAGCGTGACCGTGACGCCGGGGAGCGGTGCGTTGTTGGTGTCCTTGATCTGGCCGCCGACGGTGTGCGTGTTGCGCGTGGCGGCGAAGTTGGCCGTCTGGTTCGCGCTCACGTTGTTGAACGAGAGGCTCGGCGGGTTGAAGGTGTAGTTCGCAAGCGACGGCGTGACGGTGTAGCTGCCGCCCGCGGGGACGCTAAAGGAATAGTTGCCGGACGCGTTCGTCGTGGTGGTGGCGTTTTGCGTGCCGCCGATGGTGACGGTGACGCCGGAGAGGCCGACGCCGTTCTCCGTCACTTGCCCGCCGATGGAGAGCGCGCCGGGCGTGCCCGTGAAGTCGAACGCCGTCTGGTTCGCGCTCAGGTTGTTGACGCTGCGGCTGGGCGGCGCGAACGAATAGTTGGCGAGCGACGGCATGACGGTGTAGTTGCCCCCGGCGGGAACGCTTGCGAATGAATAGTTGCCGTTCGCGTCAGTGGTCGTCGTGGCGTTTTGCGATCCGGCGAGCGTCATGGTCACGCCGCCGAGGTTGGCGTTCGTGTTGTCGCTGACGCGGCCGCTGATGTTGAAGGTGTTGAGCGTCGCCGTGAAGTTGGCCGTCTGGTTCGCGCTCAGATTATTGAACGTCGAACTCGGCGGATTAAAGGTGTAGTTGGCGAGCGAGGGCGTAACCGTGTAGTTGCCGCCCGCGGGCAGAGAGGCAAACGAGTAATTGCCGTTCGCATCCGTTGTCGTGGTGGATGACTGCGAACCGCTGAGCGTGACGGTGACGCCGGAGAGGCCGGTCACGCCTTCGAGTATCTGGCCGCTGATAGCGAAGGCGTTGAGCGTGCCGGTGAAGTTGGCCGCGCGGTTGCCCGCGAGGTTGTTGAAGGTGCGTGTGGGCGGGGCGAACGTGAACGCGCCGAAGGAGGGCGTGACGGTGTAACTCGCGCCCGCCGCGAGGTTGTTGAAGGCGTAGTTGCCGCCCGCATCTGTCGTTGTCGTCGCGGATTGCGCGCCGCCGAGCGTGACGGTCGCGCCGACGATGGGGTTGTTCGAGCCGTCGGCCACGCGCCCGCCGATGGTGAAGGCTGTCGGCTTGCACTTGCCCGCAAGGCTCGCGTCGTAGATTGACTGAATCTCGCCCAGCGTGAGCGCGCGGCCGAAGATTTCCACTTCATCAATCGAGCCGTTGAAGAAGTCCGTGAGTGTGCCGCCGACGTTGCGGATGCTGCCGATGAGCAGCGGCGCGTTGCCGTCGAAGATCGTGGACACGTTGCCGGAGCTCGGGTCGAGCGTGGTTGCTGCTTCGACGCCGTTGACGTAAATCTTGCCCGCCTGCGTGGCCGGGTCGAACGTGGCGGCGACGTGCTGAAATATGTTCGGCGCGACGACCGGGTTCGTCGTGGTGAACGCGCGGAAAGCGCCCGCGTTGTTCGAGCCGTCGCGCGAGACGGAAAGCATCAGCCTGCCGCCCGCGATAAGTTCAAGCGCGTAACTTGCGTTGCCCGTGGAGCTGTCGTACTTGCTGACGATGCTCTGCGTCGCGCCGATACCTTGCGGGTTGATCCACGCGTCGAGCGTGAGCGCGCCCGTCACGTCGGCGGCCGCGTTGTCGGCGACGAGCACGTAGTCGTCCGCGCCGTCGAGTTGGAACGCCTGCCCGACCTTGCCCGCCGCGAACGTCGCGCCGTTTTGCGGCGCGCCCGTGTTGTTGCCCTGCACGTCGTCGGCCGTGCCGTCGCCCGGATACCACGCCGTCATGTTCGCGGGCGGCGCGGCGCAGGCGGCGTTGTTGACGGTCGTCGTCGTCTGCGCCGAGTTGTTGCCGTTGTTGGAATCAACCTCCGCGCCCGCGACGCTCGCCTGATTCGTGAGCACGCCCGCGTTCGTCGGCACGACGTTGATCGTGATGAGGGCGTTTGCGCCGCTCAAGAGATTGCCGACGGCGCAGTTGACCGTCTGACTGTTGACGGCGCAACTGCCGACGTTAGACGAGGCCGAGATGATCTGGACGCCCGCCGGGAACGTGTCGGTGACGGTGACGCCGGTCGCGGCGGCCGGGCCGCTGTTCGTCGCGGTCAGCGTGTAGGTCAGGAAGTTTCCGGCGGTCACAGGGTCGGGCGCGTCCGTCATGGCGAGCGCGAGGTCAGCGGAGTTTGGCGGCGGCGCGGTGTTCGAGAGCGTCAGGTTCGTGGCGTTGTACTGCGCGTTGAACGTGCCGGTGATGGTCGCGAACGCGCCGCTGCGCGCGCCGTAATTCAAGACGACGAACTGGTCTGCGACGTTCGGCGCGAAGCCGTTCGTGAGCGTCGTCGAGAGCGTGCCGCCGAGCGTGGCCGTCCCCGTCACGCTCAGTTGATCGTACTGCGTCCCGGCCGTCGTGCCGCCGATCTCGATAGCGAGCGTGGCGGCGGCGGTCTGCGTGTAGTTGCCCGTGATGTTGATGACGCCCGCCGACGCGAGGCCGGGCGCGAGCGTGCCCGCGTTCTGGACGTTGCCGGTGATCGTGCCCGCGCCGGTGAGCGTACCATTCTGTATGTCGAGCAGCGTGGCCGCCTGTAAGTTGCCGCCGTCGAGCCGCGTCACGCCCGCCGTCTGCGTGAACGTCTGCCCGAAGGCGAGCGTGCCGGACTTCGATTCGATTGTGCCGGAGTTCGAGAAGGGCACGTTGACGGCGGTCGCGCCTGCGCCCGCGAGCTTGCGCAGCGTGCCCGCGTTGGCGAACAAATTCGTGCCGCCGTTCTGGAAGAGTGGTTTGTCGGCCTGAACATTAAAGACCGCGCCCGCGAGATTATTGAACGTGCCGTTCATGAAGACGACGCTATTGCCGGGGTTGAAGACGGCCGTGCCCGCGTTGTTGAGCGTGCGACTCAAGACGGGCTGGTTGCCGTCGAGGTTCAGCGTCGCGCCCGCTGGAATGTCGGTCGTGCCCGTGCCCGCGAGCGTGCCGTGGAAGTTGAACGTGCCGGTCGCCGTCGGGCTAACACTCGCCGAGCCGCCGAGCGTGCCGTCAACGGTGACGGTCTGCGCGGCGACGTTGTTCGAGTTGAAGTTGGCCGCGCCCGCGACCGTCAGCGTGTTGCCGACGTTGACGACGTTGCCCGTGAAGTTGGCCGTGCCGTTGATGTTGGACGCAGTGGTGACGTTGTACGTGCCCGCGATGGAGTTCGTCGCGCCGTTCAAGTTGAACGTCGGCACGCTCAGAGATGAACCGGCGTTGAGCGTCTGGTTGTTGAGCGAGAGCGTCGTGCCCGCCGCGCCGTTGAACTGCCCGCCGCTCGTGCCGCTGACGGTGAAGTCGAGCGCGCCGGTTTGCAGGTCAACCGTGCCGTCGTTGTTGAAGGGCAGGCCGATGGCGAGCGTGCCCGCGCCGAGGGCTTTGCGCAGCGCGCCCGCGTTGGCGAAGAGGTTCGTGCCGCCGCTCTGGAAGATCAGTTTTTCGGACTGCACGAGGAAGATGCCGGAGGCGAGATTGTTGAACGCGGCGTTCGCGAAGACCAGACTGTTGGTGGAGTTGTAGACGGCGACGCCGGAGTTGTTGACGGTGCGACTGATGACGGGCTGCGAGCCGTTGATGTCGAGCGTCGCGCCGCTCAGGATGTTGATCGCGCCCGCGCCGTTGAGCGAGCCGCGGAGTTCGAGCGTGCCCTGCACGTCGAGGTTGCCCGCGCCGTTGAGCGTGCCGCCGACGATGAGGAAGCCGCGCAGTCCGACCGTGCTGTTGTTGGCGAGCGTCAGGCCGAAGCTGCTCGTGTCGAGTCGCTGCGTGCCGCTCGACGCGCCGAGCGTGAGCGTGCTGAGGTTGACGGCGGAAGCGAGCGTGACGGTGTAAGTTCCGGCGAGATCAATGATCGCGTTGTCGCCAGCAGTGGGGACGCGGTTCGCGCCCGTGCCGTCCTGCCAGTTGGCGGCCGTGTTCCAGTTGCCGCCCGCCGCGTTGATCCATCTCACGTCGGCCGCCAGACCGTTGACGGTCGTCGTCTCGGTGGCGGAGTTGTTCGCGTTGTCGGGGTCGGCCTCGTTGCCCGCGACCGCCGCCTGATTGCTGATCGAGCCAATGACGGTGGGCGTGACGACGACGGTGACGGTGGCCTGCGCGGGACTCGCCAGCGCGCCGAGGTTGCACGTGAGAACGCCGCCCACGGGAGCATTGCACGACCCTTGCGACGAATTTGCCGAGACGAAGTTTGTGTTCGCGGGCAGCGTGTCGGTGACGGTAACATTGGTCGCCGCGTCGGGGCCGTTGTTGGTGACGGTGACGGTGTAGGTGACGTTGTTGTTGACGGTCACGGGGTCGGGCGTGTCCGACATGGCGAGCGCGAGATTGACGGAGGCCGCGGGCGGTGTGACTGTGCGACAGGCGGAGAACTCCGAGGTGTTGTTCGCAGGGTCGGTGGCCGTCGCGGTGACGGCGTGGCCGATGGTCGTGGCCGACGCGAAGGTCGAGTTGATCGAGGCGTTGCCCGCGCCGTCCGTGGTCACGTCGGCCGCGCCGAGGAACACCTGGCCTTCGCCGTTGCCCGAAGCGTCGCACGACGGGTTAGTGAAGAACTCGATGCGGAACTGCGTGTTCGCCGTCGAGTTGAGCGTGCCCGTGACGGTCGTCGAGCCGCCCGCCGTGGTCGCCGACGAGAGCACGGGGAAGTTCTGCAAGTTGTTCGCGCCCGCGTCCGCGTCGTTCGCGTCGTTCGGCGTGACGGCGTTGTCGCTGCCGAGGTCTATGCCGAGTCCGGTGTTGGCGTTGACGCGGTTCGAGAGGACGGCATTGCCCGTGCCGGAGTTGACGACCAGACCGCCCGCGCCGTTGTTGGCGATGAGATTGCCTTCGCCGGGGAACGCGCCGCCGATAGTGTTGTTAGAAGCGCCGCTGATGATGACGCCGTAGGCCGTGTTGGGGAGCGCGGCCGTGCCGTCGGCCTGCGTGCCGATGAAGTTGCCCCGCACGGCGTTGCCGGACGTGGCTGCGCCGGTGATGAAGACGGCACTGAAGTTGCCGGACAACACGTTGCGCTCGGCGGCCGACGAGCCGCCGACCGTGTTGTTCTGCGCGCCGCCGCCGAGTGTGATGCCGGTGATGCTGTTGGGCACAGCGGTCGTGCCCGTGGCGTCCGTGCCGATGTAGTTGCCGCGCACGGCGTTGTTGTTCGTGCCCGCGCCGGTGAGTTGGACGCCGGTGCTCGTGCCGGAGAGGATGTTGCGCGCGCCCGCCGTCGTGCCGCCGACGATGTTCGCCTGCGCGCCCGCGGAGATGTCCACGCCCGTGTCCTGCTCCGTGCCGATGTTAATCGCGCCCGCCGCGTTCGTGCCGATGTAGTTGCCGGAGACGATGTTGCCGTTTGTCCCCGCGCCGTTGATGGTGATGCCGGTGAAGTCGTTGCCGGAAATCAAATTACGCGAGACCGCCGACGTGCCGCCGACGGTGTTGCCAGTCGCGCCGTTGTGGATGAAGACGCCGGTGTTGGTGTTGGGTACGGCGGCCGTGCCCGCGGCGTTCGTGCCGATGTAGTTGCCGCGGATGACGTTGGCGCTCGTGCCCGCGCCGCCGATGACGACGCCGTTGCGGGCGACGCCGCCGCTCGCGCTGTTGTTGCCGGAGATCAGGTTGCGGTCAGCAGGCGTCGTGCCGCCGATGGTGTTGCTCTGCGCGCCGCCTTCGAGACGGACGCCGTTCGTGTTGCCGAGCGCGCTCGTCCCGGCGGCGTTCGTGCCGATGTAGTTGCCCGCGACGATGTTTGAACTGCCCGTTGCCAGACGGATGCCCGCGCCGTCGAAGCGCGTGATGACGAGACCGCGCACGATGGAATTGCCGCCCGTGATGTCGAGGCCGTTCGCGGCCGCGCCCGCGCCCGCGCCGTCGAGTTGGACGAGCAGCACGGCGTCAGAGCCGGTGGCGAGCGTGTTGGCACTCGCGCCCGGTTGCGAGTAGCCGTCAACGATGACGGGCTGTGTGATCTGCGGCAGCGGCGACGCGGGCGAGATGAGTTGGACGCCCGCGCCCGCGAGGTTGAACGTGATGGTCTGCACGCCCGCGAGGGCGTTCGAGTCGAGGATGGCCTGACGCAAAGAACCCGCGCCGCTGTCCGCCGTGTTGCCGACGACGAGGAGCGAGGGGGCGTTGACGGTCAGATCGAAAGTGGCGTCGGTGGTCGCGCCGCAGTTGTCGGTGGCACGGATGGTGATGGTGTGCGTGCCGACGGGCGCGGCGTTAGAGACGGAGACGATCCCTGCTGCGCTGACGGAGATCGCGCCCGTGTACGTGCCCTGCGATTGCACGACGATGCTTGCGATTGTGCCGTTGTCGCTCAACCCGGTGGCGGGGTTCACGTCGGTCGCGCCGCCAAAGCTGATGGGCGCGGGGTTCGCGTAGGTTAGCGTGGGCGCGGTATTGGCCGAGACGTTGACGGTCAGGCTGGCCGTCGCCGTCGCGCCCGCGCCGTCGGTCACGGTCAGCCCGACGGTGTTCGCGCCGACGGTGGCCGTGCAATCGGCCGCCACGTCGGCCGTGACCGTGCCGTTCGTGTTGACGATGTTCGAGACAATGAGACCGGACGGAACGGTCGTCGCCGTGACGACGAGACTCCCGGCGGCCGTCTCCGCGTCGCTGACGGTGGCGATTGTCGAGTTAGACGCGGCCGTTCCCTGCTGGCGCGTGAGCGTCGCGCCCGCCGTGATCGCGGGCGAGGCGTTCAGCGTTCCCTGAATCGAAAAATCGTAAGGGTTCTCGTCGCCGTCGTCGTTGGCGATGCTGACGGTCGCCGTTCTCAAGCCCGTCGCGGACGGCGTGAATTGAATGGTGAAGATGGTCATGCCGCCGCTGTTGACCGGCGAGGTCGGTTGCAGGGTGACGTTGAAGTCGGCGGCGTGTGCCCCGCCGATCGCCACCTTGGGCGTGCCCGTCAGGTTGAGCGCGGTGTTGCCCGTGTTCTCGATGGTGAAGGTGCGCTCCACCGTGCCGCCCGCGTTGACCGTGCCGAAGTCCGTGTGGTCGGCCGCGCTCGGCGTCGCGTCACCGTCGGCGATGGACGTGTTGTTGCCCTTCACGTTCATCTCGGCGGCCAACGTGGTGAGCGGGGCGCAGGCGGAGAACTCGGACGTGTTGCCCGCAGGGTCAATCGCCGTCGCCGTGACGACTTCGCCTGCGGCGACCGTCGCGCTGAGCGTGGCGTTGAGCGCGGCGTTGCCGGAAGCGTCCGTCGTCACGTTCTGGAAGCCGAGGAAGGTGCGCCCCTCGCCGTTGCCCGAAGCGTCGCACGCGGGCGTAGAGAAGAACTCGACGCGGAAGGCCGTGCTCGCCGCGGAGTTGAACGTGCCGTTGACGGTCGTCGTGCCGCCGCCCGAAATGACCGAGGCGAGGACGGGGAAATTTTGCAGGTTGTTCACGCCCGTGTCGGCATCATTCGCGTCGTTCTGTGTGACGCCCGCCGCGTTCTCAGTGCCGCCGGAGAGGTTGACGCCGAGCCGCGTGTTCGAGTGGATCGAGTTGCCGCGGATGGCGATGCCGGTGGCCGTGGTCGTCGCCGAGACGTTCACGCCGTCGAGCGTGTTGAAGGCGATGACGTTCGCCTCGCCCGCCGCCGTGCCGCCGACCGCCGCGTTCATGATCCCGACGCCCGCGCCCTGCACCTCGACGCCGTGGCCGCCGTTCGGGCGGGCGGCCGTGCCAGCGAGGTCTGTGCCGATGAAGTTGCCGAGCAGGCTGTTGTTGTTGCCGTTGAAGACGATGCCGCCGGAGGTGTTCGACGAGACGACGTTGCGCGCGCCCGCCGTCGTGCCGCCGATGGTCAAGTCAGGGGAGTCGGCGATGATGCCGTAGTCGCCGTTCCCGGCGGCCGCGCCCGCCGCGTTGAGGCCGATGATGTTGCCGCGGATGATGCAGCCCACGGCCTCAAACGTGTTGACGTAGATGCCCGCGTCGTTCGTCGTGTTGGCGATGACGTTGCCCTCGCCGGGGTTCGCCCCGCCGATGATCGTGGCAGGCCCCTGCGTGTAGAGCGCGAACTCGTTGCCGAGCGGCGTGAGGCCGTCTTTGCCGACGCCGAAATAGTTGCCGAGGACGCGTGTGTTGGTCGAGGCGGTCGCGCCGAAGTTGCCGATGATTTCGAGCGACTCGGTGTTGCTCGCAATCACGTTGCGCGCCTGCGGGGTTGCTCCGCCGATGATGTTGTCGGCGGAGTTGGAGATGAGGATGCCGAAGGTGCTGTCGGAGACGCCGGTCAAGCCGTCGCTGTTCGTGCCGATCCAGTTGCCGGTGACGATGTTGGCATCGCCGTTTTCGAGCGCGATGCCGTAGGCGTCGAAGTGGTTGATGATAAGGCCGCGCACGGTCGAGCCGCCCGCCAGAATCCGCAGGCCGCGATCCGAGGTGTTGTTCGGCGTGAGCGAGCCGTCGAGTTCTATAAGCAGCACGGCGTCCGAGCCGGTGGCGAGCGTGTTGGCACTCGCGCCCGGCTGCGTGTAGCCGTCAATCACCACGGGGTCGGTGATGTCGGGCAGCGGCGTCGCGGGCGTGATGGTTTTGACGCCCGCGCCCGCGATGTTGAACTGG
>JAVEDE010000035.1 GCA_030841105.1 Pyrinomonadaceae bacterium | reverse complement strand
GATGGACGATAGAGAGCCAGAAGTTGGGCGTGGCGAGCCAGTCCTCGACCGTGTAGCCGAGCAGAGTTTCCACGTAGTCGCTGACGAAGTTGATGCGCTGGCTCGACTCGTCCGGCACGCCCCACGCCTCCCACACCACGCCCGGCACGTTGCCCACCATCGCCTGCAAGTGACGCCGCTGGCTTTCGAGCAACGCCGCGAGACGCGTCTTCTCCGCCTCGTCGCGCTTGCGCGCCGTCACGTCGCGCGCCACGCCTTCGACCGCCGCGGGCTGACCGCCGACGTAAGAAATTCTCGTGCTCACTTCGAGCGTCAGGCGGCGATTGTCTTTCGTGATGATGTCGAGTTCGTAGACGGTCGGGCTGGGGTCTTGAAGTTTACGCAGCAACATCTCTTTGGCGCGCTCAAGATGTTCCGGCACGACGACGCGTGAGATGTTCAACCCGCCCAGAATCTCTTCGCGCGTGTAGCCTGTGATCTCCGCCCCGGCGCGATTGATCGAGAGGTAGTTGCCCTGTAGATCGTGCGCGTAGATGATGTCGTTAGCGTTCTCAAGGAGGTTGCGGTAACGCTCCTCGCTGTCGCGCAGCGATTCTTCGGCCTGCTTGCGCGCGGTGATGTCGGTGTCCGAACCCGTCAGCCGGTACGCACGCCCTGCGGCGTCTCTGAGCGCGACGCCCTGAGCGAGAAACCAGAGGTAGCGGCCGTCACGATGACGACGGCGGACTTCGACTTCGTAGCGCGGAACTTCGCCTTCGACGTGCGCCTTCGTGGCCGCAATCACCTTCTCCTTGTCGTCCGGGTGGACGAGTTGACACCACGCGTCGAGGTCGTTGGCGAGTTCGTTGTCGCCGTAACCGACGAGCGCCTTGAGGTTCGGCGAGAGGTAGAGGTCGTTGGTCTCCAGGTCTAAGTCCCAGATGCCGACGCGCCCCGACTCGGCCGCGCGCTGGTAGCGCGACTCGCTCTCGCGCAGAGACTCTTCGGCGTGCTTGCGCCCCGTCACGTCGCGCGCCACGCAGACGTGCAGGCCGGGCACGACGTTGGCGCGCGAAGTCCACTCCAACTCGACCACCGTGCCGTCGGCCGCGCGCATCGGGAAGTCACCGGCAAACACGCCCGTCTCGCCGAGTGAGGCGAGTGCGCGCGCGGCCTCCTCGTAGCGTTCGGGAAGCATGTAATCGCCGAAGTGCGCGCCGACGAGTCGCTCGCGCGGCGCGCGCAGGATGCGGCAGAGGCTCTCGTTGACATCAACGTAGTGACCGCTATCGTCAACAAGCATGATGCCGTCGAGCGTGGTCTCGAAGAGCGCGCGGTAACGCGACTCGCTCTCGCGCAAGTTCGCTTCGGCCGAGACGCGCGCCGTGATGTCTTCGTGCATGAGGACGACTTCGCGCACACGTCCCGCTTCGTCTTTGATCGGGTAGGCGACGGCCTTCGTCCAGCGGCGCGGCTCGGCGTGGCGCGTGATGTCGGGGATGGTCGCGTCGGGGTCGTAGAGCACGGGCGGCATCTCGACGGCCTCCCCGGCGAAGGCGCGGCGGATGTAGGGCATGATGCCGTTCTCGACGAGTTGCTGGTCTTCGAGGATGTTGTAGCCTTCGAGTTGATCGAGCGTCACGCCCCACAACTCTTCCCACGCGCGGTTGACGCGCACTATGCGTCCGTCCGGCGACATGATCTGGATACTGAGCGGCGACTGTTCGAGGATGGCGCGGTAGCGATCTTCCATGGGCGACTGGCTTGTGCTGTCTTTGATGACCATGAGGATTGTGCGACGACCGGTGCGCGAACTTGCGGAGACGCCACGTCTCCGGCGGCGGCGGATGCGGCGCGCGGCCGAGTCGGTTCACACGTCAGTCGCCGGGGGCGACAACGCCCCGTCACCCGCCGTCGCATTGTAGTCTAAGTTTGCGGAGTCGGGCTAGACGCGTATCGCGTGCGGCGGGCGGCGCGTTCAGGTGCGGCGGGCGTCGCGTTCGGGCACGCCGCACGCGACTCATTGCGGGAATCTGCGGAACGACTCGCCACGCACGATCTCTAGTCGCACGCCTTCAATTTGATCCGGCAGGCTGTCGCGGACGGCGTGGTCGTCTCTGTCCACGTAAATTGTCAGGTGACACTGACCCGTCTCGTCGTCCTCGCGGACGCCGACTCCGGCGACGCCCTCAAGATCGAGGAGTCGCATCGAGTGTCGCTCCTTGACTCGCTCCGCCTCTTCTCTTGATGCCATGCAGAAACCTCGGAGCGCGCGGCGCGTTCGTCAGACGAGCCGCACGTTGAGCGCTTGTAGCACGTCGGCGATGTGATTGGCGATGGTGTGCGTGGTCGAACCGGCGATGAGCAGGCCGGTGGCGCGGTTCGTGCCGTGTTCGACGACGAGCGCGCCGGAGTCGCCGTTGGTGCTGAACTGCTGGCCGTTGAGTCCTTTGATGATGATCTGGTTGCGCCGCCCCCAACATTGACGGCACAAACGACGCCGCGGCCGCGCGCCTCCTCGTCCCACTCTTTTTCGCCCCGCCCTTGACGCCCGCAACTTTCGTCGCAGCTTTCGTCGCGGCCTTCTTCACACCTTTGGACGCGTTTTTGCTCGCGCCTTTCGACGTGACAGCATCGGGCGCGCCCCGCTTCGAGGTAGTCTTCGAGATGGTCTTTGCGGCATGCGATTTTTTTGACTTAGCCTTCCCCGCCCCGCTCTTTTTCTTCACGGTCTGACGCGAACTTTTGCTCGACATGTCGGCGACTCCTTTGAACGCGGCAATCAAAAGGGGGTCGGCGGGCGCGCCTTCGTGAGGGGCGCGCCCGCCGTGTGAGGTATACGGATGTTTAGTTTCTGGGGCGGGAAGAATCTCCGAGGGGGATTCGGTAGGTGAAGGAGAAGGCGGGTTTCCAGACGTAATCCTTGCGCACCGGCACGTCTGTGACAGAGCCGAGGGCTGCACCTTCAAACAGATCGCCCGCGAGGCGCTGCTGCCTGCCCGCGTAGCCGCCGAAGGTGAAGAACATGTTGTTGTTGAGGAAGTTGAAAGAAGGGCCGATCATGTACTCGATGTCTGTTCCGGCCTGATCATGTTTGGCCGTGACGCCGGTTGAGAAGAACAGGTTGTATCTCGGGTTGTCGGTGAGACGCGTGTGGAGCATGGCGAGCGGGGCGCAGCGACGCCCGCTGCTCTGTGTGCGCCCCACGATGCTCGACAGTTTTCTCTCGTCGGTCAGCTTGCCTTCCGCGTCCACGATCTCGCCCTGTGCGTTGCGCGCAACGCGTTCTTGCCCCTGACTTTGTTGATCTCGCTGGGGCGCGTCTATCACCTGCATTTCGGCCATCAAGTCGGCCGGGTTTCTCAGGTGCGCCGGGTTACACCACTGGCCGGAGGCGTTGACGGCGGCAAGAGCGAGCAACGCCAGTGCGGGGAGCAGGGTGCGCGTACGTCTCATCATGGGGGTTTGTCTCCTTCGGAAACATTGTCGTGCCATCGGTCAGCGGTATGGGAAGTTCAGATCACGCGGACGGGTGCGGCTGGCCTACGGCGGGTCAATTCCAAATTGCGGCATACCCTTCCCCAATCATCGTAGCTAAGTCGCTATGCTGCCAACTGCCCTCTACGTGTTAATGCATTGACCGGACAAAACGTTTCGCGGGCGAACGGGAAACGAAGAAGAGGTGGAAGGGTTATGTATCCCGGCAGCTACGATCAACCGCGACTGGAGGATGATAAAGGCAGGGCTGGCGCGGGAAATCGAGCATGTACTCTAAGCAGGACGTAGTAAACACAGGACGTAGTAACCGGCTCTATTCACATATGACGATTTGAGGTTTTGGCCGTCACAGCCGTCGGTTGATATCTTCATGCCACCGCATCGTCCAACGCGGTTCTGCACTACGATCCATAAACACCCTGAGCGAATCCGAAACCTATCAATCGCCGTCGCACGCTTCGTCGTAAAGCGCTAACTTCCCTGCTCCGCCCAAGTTTCCCGCCCGCGAGTTGAAACGTATCTATTGACATCTGACGGTATTCGCTGTAAAAGACGCTTTCTCGCCTTATTCAACACTTACGAGGTGTAATGATGGCAATTGCCAAACAGCACGACGAAACTCTGACCCTAACCGCCGCACAGGAGACGCTCGGCGTCTCACGAACTACCCTCTGGCGCATCATCCGCTCATACCAAATCCAGACGCTGACAGACGTCTTGGACACCCGCATCAAGTTGGTCAAAAAATGTGACATAGAGCGCGTGCTTGAGGACGCCGAAAAAGTACGCAGAGGAATCGCAGCATGATCACCATCGCCATCGCCAACCAGAAAGGCGGCGTCGGCAAGACCACCGTCTGCCGCGAATTGTCCGCCTGCTGTGCGCTGAGAGGTCACCAGACCCTCACGATAGACGCCGACCCGCAAGGAAATCTAACCTCCTCTTGGGTTGATTCGGACGTCTACGAGGCCACGCTTTCTCATGTTTTGATCGAGCCGGAATCCACGACGGGTGTTAAAGTCGAGCCGCTTCCCCTCGATGACGCCATTCTGGAAAGCCCTGTCGAAGGGCTTGACCTCGTTCCGGCCGACATTCGTCTCGCCAGATTCGAGATGCAACCGGATTACCTGACGCACCGACTCAGGAATCAACTTCAGGAGCACGGCAAAGGCTATGATCTGGTCTTCATAGACTGCCCGCCGCAACTCGGAAAGCTATTAACTGCCGCACTTTACGCTTCTGATTTTGTCATCGTCCCCTGCGCCTCCGACGCGATGGGTTTGCAAGGTCTCTCCGATTTAGCCTTCACCATTGAGCAGGTACGAAAAAATGTCAATTCCAGCCTCCAAATGCTCGGAGCAGTGATAAATCTCTATAAACCGCAGCGCAACTTGTCCGCAGAGTCACGCAGCGCAGTAGAAGCTGCCATCGGCCTTGTCGGCCACGTGTTCGACACCAACTTGCATGATTACTCAAAAGTGGCGGAAGCACCGTCACAGAAACTACCGGCCGTCCTGTACGCCAAGTCGCACCGTGCTTCCGATCAGCTTTGGAGTTTGACCGAAGAGGTTCTAGACCGGCTACAAATGTCCCGGCAGAAGATTTCCGCCGTTAAATGAGGTAATCCATGGGAGAAACTAAACCCAAACCTGCCAGCTCTTTACGCAGCCCACAGCCCAAAAAGAAACTCGGTCTGATGGTACCGACAGCGTTGCGTTTGCCGCACGACGATCTAATCAAGCCTGAAGAGATTGCAACCCCTGTCACCCCTGTCACAGATGTCACCCCCGTCACCCCTGTCACCGGGGTGACGGGGGTGACGGGGGACGCGGCACCCAAAAGAGATTTCGCACGCGTGGCGAATTCCGTCGTGCGCGATGCGATTCCGGCCGGACTGTTTACCGGTAAAGGTAAACAGCTCTACGATTATCTCTATTCCCAGACGCGTGGAGCCATCGTCCCTAAACGGTCCGAACGTATTCCTACAGACAAAGTGATGCGCGGTGCCGGCATGACCCGCCACACCTATCGCGCGCATCTCCAGAGGCTTGTTTTATCCGGTCTGGTTACGGTTGAAGAGAAGGGAGGGGAGCATGGTGGCAATCTTTTTACCGTTTATTTGCCGGAAGAGGTGGGCATTGAGAGGGGGCACAGGGGTGACAGGGGTGACAGGGGTGTGACAGTGCAAGATCTACACATGGTACAGGGGTCAGAATCTGACAGGGGTGACAGGGGTCTATCTGTTGAGAGCGCAGATACTTCCAGTTCTCCTAAGACTTCTTTTAAGACTATAGAAAAAATTTTTGATGATGAGGCTTTCGCCAAATCGCTCCGCGAGGCGGAAAGGGAACTGACGGGCAAAGAATCCAACAATCAGTCGTGGGAGCCTCTCTTTGAACTACTCTCAGCAGAACTTAAAATCGCGGCTGCCCGCACCACAGTCTCATCCGTGCCCGCGTTTCTCACCGAACATCTCCGGCGTAGATTATGGAAACTCGATAAGAAACAACTCGAAGAGCAGGTCGTGACAGAAACATCCTCAGAGCCGCCCATTGACGCCTCACAGTGCCCTGATTGCGGAGCAACCGGCTGGTGGTACCCGAATGGCCCCGACAAAGGCGTAGCCCGTTGCACACACCAAACACTACGCACAAAAAGTGATTAGTATCTCCACTGTAAATTTTCAAAATTCTATCAAACACCTTGGCTTACGATGGGGAAATGATAAGGAGTTTATTCACCAAACAATGCGAACCTTAGTCTCTGGGCATCCGCAAAATTTGCAAATTATTACTGAAGGGAGTCTCTTTTTAGGCCATTTTCACATACTGAACGGGCATCCTTCACAATTCCACTTTGATAACCTTCGTCTGCTCTCGACGACGCTGGATTCTGTTCAAAGTCGCCAAGATTGGCTCGCTGGCTTTCAATAATTCTTCAATCTCCTCATCAGTCACATCCTCACGTCGGATCGACCTGAAGGCGAAGCCTAGTTGCTTGAGTTGCTCCCAGAATAGGTGCGTGGAGTCATAAGGGTCGAAGTCCTCTAAATCTTCCAGATTAGCCGCAGGGTTATCAACTGTGCCATCTCCTGTGTTTGCTGTTGTAGTGCGGAGCAGTTCATTGACCCGCTTCCGGAGTCGGTCGCCCGAAGCCTTTGTTTGCAGATGAGAGGAGAGAAGTTCCGTACGAGTGCGCTTTGCTTGGCCGGACGTTGCTTCCAGCCGTTCCGCAGTGACCCGCGCAAGCTGCTCGGCTTCGAAAAGATTAATCTCACCCTTTTCGAGCACCTCGACCACATCGGCGGGGAAGTCAATCAGCCGCAGATAATGATCTACGAAACTCGCGAGGGAGATGTGCGAAGAAGTTTCACGGTCAAGGATGTGCTCCAGTCGTGCAACTACGCTAAGTAATTCCTCGCGCTTCCATTTGCTAGGGCGACCACGATTGGTATCAGTCGCGCGATAACGTTGAATATGCCGGGCAGCACGCAGCATGCGAATCAACTCCTTGTCTTTCTGAGGGATGATCTCTGGCAGCGCCGAACGCAGGTGTCCGATGATAGAACGGACAGCTTGTGCTGAAGCGAGCGGGTCTGCTTTGCGTTGTCTGCGTCTTGTGGCTCTCAATGTCTGATAATAATCCCAGATTGAAATGATGTTACACGAGTGACCATTTTACACTTAGGATACGTAAATTTATATTAAATTCTCATCTTGTATACACAAACGCATCAGTTGTGTACCCATCCCGATTTTCATGTTATAGTCCGAAAATGGACTCTGAACAGCCCCAAACAGCCCTCATTTCGTCTACAGCAAGCCTTCAGGTCGTCTTACAGGGCGCGATCTCGCTCTGGGCGTCCGCTACGACGGGTGACAGCGAACGGCGACAGGATTTGCTCAGGGACAAGCAACGCATCGTCCTTTCATTCTTTCGTTACATCGGGAAACTGCCCGGTGAGGTTGAGCCGGGGGACGTGCAGGGTTGGCTGCGGGATTTGGAAAGGAAGGGAATTAGCGCGGGGACGGTCTACCAGCATGCCTGCCTGCTCTCCTCATTCTACTCTTGGGCGATGAAAGATCTAGAGGTCGGGCAGTACGTCCGACGCAACCCCGCGCGAGTCGCTCGCCCCAAAGCGCCAAAGCCTTACCAGACTGAGTCGGTCAAAGCCCTGTCGGATGAGGAAGTGAGGAAACTGATCGGAGCGGTAAGGGCACGGTCAAAGGAGGGCGGCATCGTGGGGAAAAGAGATTACGCGCTGCTACTCCTATACTTGGCGACGGGGTTGCGAAGGAACGAGGTCATCTCACTGCGGGGTAAAGACGTGCGGGTGGGCGAAACGCTCGTGCTGGAGTACAGAGCGAAGGGCGGCGACTACAGGAGTAGGGAGGTGAAGGAGCCACAGGTCGGCGAGGCATTGATTGACTATCTCTCGGCAGCCGGGAGGGAGCACGCGCTCAAGACGGACGCCCCATTGTGGACAAGGCACGACCGGGCGGGGAAGCCGGGCGAGGCTCTGACCTCGCACTGCTTCGTCAAGAATCTGAAGAAGTATGCGAAGGAGGCTGGCATTGAAGGTTTCCACCTGCACCGAACGAGGCACACCTTCGCGCGTATCGTCTCGGAATTTACGGGCGACATTACGGCGACGCAGAACGCGCTGGATCATCAGAATCGTTCGACGACGCGCGTGTACGTACAACGCATTGCCGTGAAACGAGACCTCTATAGCGGGGAAGTGGCTAAAAGGTGGAGTGATTAAAGGCGTGAATTCATAACCCCGGGGTAGAGAGTTCAAGTTGGCAGTGTTGCAAGAATAGTCTTTCAGGTATTATCCCTTCCTCAAGTTCTCTTAACTCGTCTCGCCGAGACAGTTCATGGAAAATAACTTCGCTCCCTTTCAAAATTAACAGGTCGTAATGCACGCAGACAGGCGTAGTTCGTCTTAAACCTCTTTTGGGTCTCGATGTCATAGAAATAAGCCGACGATTTTTCGCGTCTCAAAATAATCTTGGCAACACGACCCGCGCAAGAATATTGGCGTCGGCACGTTCATCCGGTGCTCCCAATCGCACGCGACAACCACAGTTATAAAGCAAACAAAGGCAATTAACTCGCATGAAAATTAAGCACGCGCCGACACGCCTGTTGACTTTGATGATTATTTTCGCGCTCCTCGCCCCGCCGCCTGCGGTCATCGCTGCGGAGGGGAACGGGCAGGAGGCGGGGGAGACGGTGGCGCAAAACGGCCTGCGTTTCCGGCTGAGCGAGGGCAGGGAGCAGGCCGAACGCCCCGCGTCCGATCCGCTCGCCCCCGCCGAAGTGTTGTCCGCAGCGGAGACTAAAAAGTTGCTCGACCGTTTGCCTAACCTCACGCCGGAGGCGAACGACGCGCAGGATTTCAAACTCCGCGAGCGTTCATTGCCGCCGCCACGCGCGGGAGAAATTATTCAGGCGGCGTTCGCCCCGCCCCCCCCGAACGCGCCGCCCGTCTCACCACACACGCGCGCGCCGCTCGCAGTGCTGCGCTTCGCGCCCGAAGGCGAAGTCGCGTTAGCTCCCGCGTTCAGCATCACGTTTTCACAACCGATGGTCGCGGTCTCATCGCAGGAAGAAGCGGCGGCGAGCGTTCCCGTCAAGATGACGCCGCAGCCGGAGGGCGCGTGGCGTTGGCTCGGCGCGCAGACGCTCACGTTCCAACCGCGTGTTGAAGGCGGCAGGCTGCCGATGGCGACCGACTACACCGTCACCGTTCCCGCCGGGACGAAATCCGCGCTCGGCAACGCGCTCGCGGAAACTAAAACTTTTAGTTTCGCCACGCTGCCCCCAACGGTGAACACTCTTCACCCGCAGGGTCAGAGCCAACCGCGCGACGCGTTGATGTTCATTGAGTTCGATCAGAACGTTGATGCCGCGCGCGTGCTCGAACGCATCAAGCTGCAACCCGCGAGCGTCGGCACGCGACTGCGCCTCGCGACGCAAGAAGAGATCGCCGCTGATGCGTCGGTCAGTTATTTCAGCAAGCAGGCGCAGGCGGGACGCTGGCTCGCCTTCCGCGCCGTGGGCGCAAACGGGGCGACGAAAGACGCGCTCCCTCCCGACACGAATATTAAGATCGTCGTCCCGTCCGGCACGCCTTCCGCCGAAGGCCCCCGCACGACCGTCAAAGAGCAGAGCTTCTCCTTTAGGACTTACGGCGCGTTGCGCGTCACCGAGGCCGCGTGCGGTTACGAGCAGAGGTGCTCGCCCTTCGACGGGTTGCGTCTCACGTTCAACAACCAACTCGACGAGGCGAAATTCAACGCGGCGCAGGTGACGATCAAGCCCGACATTCCGGGCGTGAAAATCAGCGGTCGCTACACCTCGATCTACATCGAAGGCGCGAAGCGCAGCAACACGACCTACACCGTCACGCTCGACCGCTCCATCTCCGACACGTTCGGGCAGACGCTCACGGGCGAGAACGTCTTCACCTTCAAGGTCAACACCGCCGCGCCGCGTCTGTTCGCCACCGGGGCGGGCTTCGCCGTGCTCGACCCGGCGGGGCGGCGCGCCTTCACGGTCTACAGCGTCAACTATCCGAAGCTCAAGGTCACGCTCTACCGTGTCACGCCCGCCGACTGGGCGGAGTTTCGCCGCTATCAGGGCGTGCGCATGAGCCAGAGTGTGAAGCCGACGCCGCCGGGCAAACTTGTCTTCGACGAAGTGATCGAAGTCAAAGCCGAAGCGGACGAACTCGCGGAGACCTCGATTGATCTCTCGCCCGCTCTGACGAACGGGTACGGGCAAGTTTTCGTCCGCGTCGAACCCGCCGGGAACGCGCCCGAACGCAATCCGCGTGCGAACCCGAACGCCTACCGGCAGAACTACGCCGAGGCGTGGGTGCAGGCAACCGGGATCGCGCTGGACGCTTTCGCAGACAAACATGAACTCGTCGCGTGGGCTAACTCGCTCGCGGACGGAAAGCCGCTGGCCGGTGTGGAGTTGACCGTCTCGCCCGACGGTCTCGCGGGCACGACCGGGGCGGACGGCCTCGCGCGCCTCCCTTTCACAGCCGCGCCCGATCAGAAGAAGGACGAGGGTGCGCTGCTCGTCGCGCGACGCGGCGACGATGTCGCGATCCTGCCCCAGCATTACTACCCTTCTTACTACGCGCCGAACGAGAACCTCAGTTGGCGTCGCGCCGATTCGAGCGACACGTTGCGCTGGTACGTCTTCGACGACCGCAAGCTGTATCGTCCCGGCGAAGAGGTAAACGTCAAAGGCTGGATTCGTAAAGTCAACTTAACCGCGACGGGCGACACGGAGATGTTTGCGCCCTCGGCGGGCGAAGTTGCCAACTACGTGTTGAGAGATGCGCAGGGCAACGAGATCACGAAGGGCAGTGTGAAACTAAACGCCCTCGCCGGGTTCAACTTGAAACTACAACTCCCCGCGACGATGAATCTCGGCGGCACGAACCTCTCCTTTGAACTCACGGATAGCGGCAGCCAGCACATACACCAGTTTCAGGTGCAGGAATTTCGTCGCCCCGAATTCGAGTTGACGGCGCGCGCTTCGGAAGCCCCGCACTTCGTCGGTTCGTTCGCAACGGCAACCAGTACCGCGGCCTATTTCGCGGGCGGCGGTCTGCCCGACACGGATGTCAACTGGACTGTCTCGTCGCGGCCGACAAGCTACACGCCGCCGGGTCGAGACGATTACACGTTCGGGACATTCTATCCGTGGTGGCGCAGCGAACAGTCTTACGGCGGCTGGAACTCGCAATCCTTCAAAGGGCGCACGGACGCCGACGGCAAGCACACGCTGCGGATAGATTTTGACGCGGTGCAACCGGCACGCCCGTCGAGCGTCACCGCCGAGGCGCGCGTGCAGGACGTCAACCGCCAGACGTTTGCCGCGACGACGACGATGCTCGTCCACCCGGCGGACGTTTACGTCGGTCTACGTTCGGCGCGAACGTTCGTCCAGAAGGGTCAGGTCTTCGACATCGAAACAATCGTCACCGATCTGGACGGGCGCGCGCTCTCTAACCGCGACGTGAGTTTACGTCTCGTGCGACTCGAATACGTTTATGAGAAAGGCTCTTGGCAACAGCGGGAACAGGACGCGCAGGAGCAAAACATCAAGAGCGGCGGGGAGGCCGTGCGCGTGCGTTTTCAGGCGAAGGAAGGCGGCGTATATCGCCTGACGGCGCGCGTGCGCGACGAGCGCGAGCGTTTGAACGAGAGCGAGTTGTCGCTGTGGGTCGCGGGCGGGAAGACGCCGCCGCAACGCACGGTCACGCAGGAGCGCGTCGAACTCATCCCCGACCGGAAAAGTTATCGCGGCGGCGAGACGGCGGAGATTCTCGTGCAGTCGCCGTTCGTCCCGGCCGAGGGTGTCTTGACGCTCAGGCGTTCCGGCCTGCTCCGCACCGACCGCTTCACGATGAACGAAAGTTCCCACACGTTGCGCGTGCCCGTAGAAGAGGCGATGACGCCGAACGTCAACGTGCAGGTTGATCTCGTCGGCGCGGCGACGCGCGTGGACGACGCGGGCGTCGAGATGGCGAATGTGCCGAAGCGCCCGGCCTACGCGACGGGTGAGATCAATCTGGACATCCCGCCCGCGTCGCGTCGGCTGAGCGTCAAGGCCACGCCGCGCGACGCGGTGCTCGAACCGGGGGCGGAGACGCTCGTTGACGTCGAAGTGAAGGACGCCGCAGGCCGCTCCGTCGAAGGCACGGACACGGCGGTCGTCGTGGTTGACGAATCCGTGCTCGCGCTGACCGCTTACAGTCTCACCGATCCGTTGAGCGTGTTCTACGCGCGGCGGGACGAAGACGTGAACGACTATCATTTGCGCGCGTTGCTTAAGCTGGCAAACCCCGCCGAGGTCAAAGAGAAGATGGAGTACGACTCAGGCGTCGGCGCGGGCGGCGCTGTACAGAGAAGCCGGGGCATCGTCTCGAACAAAGTCATGCAGTTGCCGCTGGGCGCGCGTAATGAATTGAGGATAATAGCGTCCGAGGCGGTAAACGCATCTGCCACGCCGATGCCCGCGCCGTCAGACGCGGCGTACATAATTGCGCCCGACGCAGAGCCGCAGGGAGTGATCCAGCTTCGTCAAAACTTCAACGCTCTCGCCGTCTTCGCCGCCTCGCTTCCGACCGACGCGAACGGGCGCGCGCAGGTGAAAGTTAAACTGCCCGACAACCTGACGCGCTATCGCATCATGGCCGTCTCGGTGGCGGGCGGCAAACAATTCGGCGCGGGCGAATCGAGCATCACCGCCCGCCAGCCGCTCATGGCGCGCCCCTCCGCCCCGCGCTTTCTCAACTTCGGCGACCGTGCGGAACTCCCCGTCGTCCTGCAAAATCAGACCGACGCGGCGATGAGCGTCGCCATCGCCGTGCGCTCATCAAACGCCGACCTGACGGAAGGCGCGGGTCGTCGCGTGCAAGTGCCCGCCAACAACCGGGTCGAAGTGCGTTTCCCCATCGCGGCAGTCAAACCCGGCATGGCGCGTTTTCAAATCGCCGCCGCCGCGGGCGACAAGGCCGACGCCGCCTTCGTCGCGTTCCCCGTCTACACGCCCGCCACGACCGAAGCCTTCGCCACCTACGGCGTGATAGACACGGGCGCGATCTCGCAACCCGTCAAAGCTCCGGCCGGAGTCGTCCAGACTTTCGGCGGCCTCGAAGTGACGACCGCCTCGACGCAGTTGCAGGAACTGACCGACGCCGTGATCTACCTCGTCAACTATCCTTACGAGTGCGCCGAGCAGGTCTCGTCACGCGTCCTCGCGCTCGCCGCGCTCAAAGACGTGCTCACCGCCTTCAAGTCGAAAGACCTCCCCACGCCGGAGGCCATGCGCGACTCGATGAGCGTTGATCTCAAACGCCTGCAAGGGCTGCAAAACGAAGACGGCGGCTTCGACTTCTGGCGACGCGGCAACGCTTCCGTCCCATACGTCTCCGTCCACGTCGCGCACGCGCTGGTGCGCGCAGAGAGCAAGGGCTTCGCAGTGCCCGCCGGGATGTTGAGCAAGTCGCAAAGTTACCTGCGCGAAATCGAGAGTAAGATTCCGCGCGATTACAGCATCGAGTCGAAGCGTGCGATCCGTGCTTACGCACTCTACGTGCGCGCGCTGATGAAAGACCGCGACGGCGCGCGTGCGCGCAAACTGATCGCGGAGGCGGGCGGCGTCGAAAAGCTCTCCATTGAGTCGCTCGGCTGGCTGCTGCCCGTCCTCTCCGCGGCCGATAACGCCTCCGTGAATGAGCGTGCGGCCATCCTGCGCCACTTGAACAACCGCGTCACCGAGACGGCGGGCGCGGCGCATTTCGCGGACGCTTACAGCGACGGCGAATACACCATTCTCCATTCCGACCGGCGCGCCGACGGCGTGATCCTCGAAGCCCTCATCGGCGACCAGCCGCAAAGCGACCTCATCCCGAAACTCGTGCGCGGGCTGCTCTCGCAGCGCAAGCGCGGGCGTTGGTCTAACACGCAGGAGAACGTCTTCATCCTGCTCGCGCTCGACCGTTACTTCAACACCTACGAGCGCGCGACACCCGATTTCATCGCGCGCGTGTGGCTCGGCGGCGGCTACGCCGGACAGCAAACGTTCAAGGGGCGCTCGGTTGATCGGCAACAACTCAACCTGCCGATGGTAACTCTCGTCGAACGCACCACGGCCGCGCCCGTCAACCTGACCATCGGTAAAGAAGGCGCGGGGCGGCTCTACTTCCGCATCGGGACGAAGTATGCGCCCGCGAACCTGACGCTCGCCGCCGCCGATTACGGCTTCCGCGTCGAACGCAAATACGAACCGCTCGACGACCCGGCCGACGTGCGGCGCGACGCCGACGGCACTTGGCGCATCAAGGCGGGCGCGCGCGTGCGCGTCAGGCTCACGATGTCGAACCCGGCGCGGCGTTACCACGTCGCGCTCGTTGACCCGCTGCCCGCCGGTCTCGAAGCGTTGAATAGCGCGCTCGCCACCACCGAGCAACTGCCCCCGGAATCAACCGAGGCGGGCGTCTATCGCGGCGGTCAAGGCATCTCTGATTTTTACTGGTACAGGCGCGCCACTTGGTACGAGCACCAGAATTTGCGCGACGAGCGCGTCGAAGCCTTCACGTCGCTGCTGTGGGAAGGGGTGCACGAGTATAGCTACTTCGCGCGTGCGACGACGCCCGGCCTGTTCGTCGTGCCGCCCGCGAAGGCGGAAGAGATGTACTCCCCCGAAACCTTCGGGCGCGGGGGCAGCGATCGCGTGCGTGTGGAGTAGGGAGTTCTGTTGCATGAAATGAAATGGAACAAGACCAGGTGTGCGAGGCGTATTCCTTTGGCATTGACCCACTGATTACAGTGCGTTGACTCGTCCCCTAAAAAGGGATAACTGAGACTCAACAGTGCTGGTAAAAATTCTATCTTCGATGGGTCAACTGATCATAGCCATATCACCGAGCCATGTAGGAGTCATTCATGCATTTCACCCCTCGCGTCCTCGTCCCCGTCCTTATCTTCGTCATTGGCTGTACGCATACGGTCGCGCAACAGAAGTCAGTTCCTAAGAAAGCCGCCGCTGCCGCGGCGCGGTCACGCGTTGACTCGTCACTCGCGCGCATCACGGAGCGTTCGGCGATCGTGCCGCGAGTTGACCACCACCAGCACATCGTAGGGCCGAGGGCTGCCATCCCATGGCCGACGCTGCCCCCGACCGCCGAACTGCCGCCCGGTCTGAATCGCGTCGTTCAGGAGCGCAACAGGATCATGGGGAAGGAGGAGATCGGCGACCTCTACACGGACACGGCTCAGATGTTGGACGTTCAAGCCGAAAGCCAACCGTGGGTACGCGGCCGGGATGACATCCGGCGGCTGGTCAGTTCCTACGACCCCGCGTCTCGTTTCGTTCCGCACACGTTCGCCGTAGGCGATTCGGTGGCGCAGGTAATCGGCGTTGTTGTCTCCGGGCAGTCGCCTGAGAGCCGGATGCATTTCGTCCTCGGTCTCAAGAAGGACGCGGGCGGCGTCTGGCGAATCGAGACCGAACAGGCCACGCCGATCCCGCCGCCGCCGTTCGCCGTGCCGTTGACCGCTGACCAACTCATACGCGACATGGACGAGACCGGCATCCAGCGCGCGGCGGTGCTCTCCGTCGCCTACTTCTTCGCCAGCCGGAGGAAGTGGCCGGGCGACGAGTACGCGAACACGCGTGCGGAGAACGACTGGGTGGCCGCGCAGGTAGCGCGCTATCCCGACCGTCTGGTCGCCTTCTGCGGCGTGAGTCCGATCAGGGACTATGCGGTTCAGGAAATTCGTCGCTGCGCGAGCGAGCTTCGCATGAAGGGGGTGAAGCTCCACTTCCGCAGTTCGCGCGTTGACGTGCTCAACCCTGAGCACCTTGAGAAAGTGCGGCGCGTCTTCCGAACCGCGAACGAGTTGGGGCTGGCGCTCGTCGTTCACACGCACGTGCGGCCGTATGGCCGCGAGCAGGCCGAGGTGTTCCTGAAGGAACTTCTTCCGGCAGCCCCCGACGTCCCCGTCCAGATCGCGCACCTCTGGGGCGGAAACGAGTTCACCCCTGACGCCCTGCGCGTGTTCGCCGACGCCATCGCTGCGGGCGACCCGCGGACGAAAAATCTTTACTTCGACCTGACGGAGGTCGAGGCCGCTGCGGAGATCACCAGCGACCCGGACGAGACGATGCAGGCTATCGCCAAGCTCATCCGGCAGATCGGACTCAAGCGCATCCTGTACGGCTCGGACGCGGCGGCCACGGCCGACGCCCCGCCGACCTCGCTCCGCTGGGCGAGACTGCGCCGCAAGTTGCCCTTGACGAACGAAGAGTTGAAGGTCGTCGCCGGTAACGTCGCGCCCTACATGCGCTGATCCCTGAGGCTCAATAAGGGATGAAGTGGGGTGAAACGTCCCGGCAGTTTTGCCGCTAAAACGTCTCCCTAGTTTTGCCAATTAAGAGAGGATGAGATTACTATTCACATAGTTCGACCGATCTTACTACTCACGAAGTTCAACTGATCTTGAGGTGAAAGGGAGCGTCTATGTTCCGTCAGCCGATCCGGGTTTTCGTCGTTTATCTTCTCCTTCTTTTCGTGGCGTCGTCGGTTGAAGCACAACAAAAGTGCTTCTCGTCGGAAGAGCGCGCGCTCGCCGAGCGGAAGGCTAAAGTCTGGCAAGAACCCGATCCCGGCTACGACCCGGTGCTCGGCTACAACCCGCAAAACAGCCCCCGCCTCGGCGCTCCGCCGGTTGACGCTGATGGACTCGCGCAGCCCGTCAAGTGCGTCGCGGACAAGAAGCCGACCAAGGGGTCGGGCACGACGCCAAAATTTCACTGCTCCGTGCCGGGCGTGGTGGACGAAGACGGCGACCCCATCCGTTATAAAGTGAAGCCACACTTCAAGGGGCAGGCGAAAGAGAAGCGGAACGGCGAGATTTACGGCGAGTTTCTGTCCTCGCGTTTCTCGAAGGCGTTGGGGTTCTTTGCCGACGACGAGTGGGTCGCAGACATCACCTGCCCGGACTGCGAGAAGAGTCTCACCAGCGGCTTTCAGGGCGCGCGCTTCTCGCCTTTCCAACCGGCCGCCGGGATCGAACTCCCCTTGGGCAAAGGGATCGACATCAATTGCAGCGACGAGGATTCGGGTTCGATCTCCGGTTCGCTGTTGAAGTTACTCCAAGGGGGCGAAACGTCCCGCGCCGAGATTGACGCCTACAAGCTGTGGCTCGCTTTCATTGATCACGGTGACACCAAGACCGACAACCAGAAGTTCTCCTGCCTCAAGTGGAAGAAGAACGCGGACAACACTCTGACCTGTGAGCCGGGACACGCGGTCTACTACGTCAGCGACATGGGTTCGACGTGGGGTTATTCCAGTTCCAGCGAGAAGAAGGCGACGCTCAAAGGGTGGAGCGGCAAAGACCCGATCCGCGTCAGCGGCGGCCGCTGCACCACGACCGCCAAGAGCGTGGGCGATGCGAACATCAGCGAAGCGGGTCGGCAACTTCTCGCCAACGGCCTCCAACGCCTTCTCGATGCCGAGAAAAGCGACGGCCTGATCACCAAAGTGTTCCGCGCCTCGCGCAACCACGAACGCGACCAGTCGCCGGAGCTATGGGCGGCCGAGTTCGCGCGCAAGGCCAAGCTGATCATCGAAGCGCGTTGCGCGAACTAAGGGGCGGCAAGTTCGAGACCGTACAAGTCGCCACCCGTTCGGTGTAGAAACCAGCCCGCACAAGGGGCGCGGAGAGAACCATTCAACTCTCTGCGCCCCTCTCTGCGTCTCTGCGACGAGTTTCTTGCTTGCCCGACAGTCCAACTGAAAAGTGCTCTCGAATAATATGACGCGGTATCGTCACTCCCGCCCGCTCTCACTCCCGAAAACTTTTTTTAAACTCCGTGCTCCCTCCCGGCGACGCTTTACGCGTTATTAGGTTGAGGGCGTATTACGTCCCGCCGCCGAGATTATTTTGCGACTCGGATTCGCAGAAACCATGCTCGAACCGCTGAACCGACCGTCAATTAGATTTGAACGATAAAGAAATGTACGCTCTAACGCCGCTCAATTTCGGACGACTCCTGAACGCCGCACTGCGGCGCGTCGCGCCCGCCGCAAGCGTCCTCGGCATGATTCTGTTCATGTGGCACGGTGCGGCGGCGCAGGGCACGCTCGTCGTCACCAACACCAACGACAGCGGCGCGGGGAGTCTGCGTCAGGCCATCCTCGACTCGAACGCGACGGCCGGGACGCAGACCATCACCTTCAACATACCGGGCGGCGGCGTGCATTCCATCGTCCCGGCCACGGTCTTACCCGCATTCAATGATCCGGTCGTCGTTGACGGTTACACGCAGCCGGGCGCGTCGCCCAACACGCTCGCCAACGCCTCGAACGCAGTCATCCTCATCGAACTCGTCGGCCCCGGCGCGGGCAGTTCCGGCCTACAGGTGCGCGGCGGCGATTCGACCGTGCGTGGCCTCGTCATCAACCGCTTCAACAACGCCCCTGCCATCAGCATCAACACCGGCCACAACAACCGTGTCGAGGGTTGCTACCTCGGCACGGACGCGACCGGCACGACCAACTTCTCCGACCAGAGCCGCGAAGGCGTCAGTATCAACAACAGCACGGGCAACGTCATCGGCGGCACTAGCCCCGCCGCGCGCAACGTCATCTCAGGTCACCGGCTGAACGGCATCAACATCTTCGGCACGGGCGCGGGCAACAACGTCGTGCAGGGCAATTTGATCGGCGTTGACCGCACGGGCGCGGTCGCGCTCGGCAACGGGCAGAACGGCATCAGCATCAGCGGCTTCACCAACAACCTGATCGGCGGGGCTAGCCCTGCGGCGCGCAACGTCATCTCGGCCAACAACGCCGGACTACAAATTTTCACCGGCGCGAACACCATTCAGGGAAACTACATCGGCACGGACGCGACCGGCACAGTTGACCTCGGCAACAGCGGCACGGGTCTCTTCATGCAGGGGGCGTCGAACAACCTCGTCGGCGGCCTCACCGCGACGCCGGGGCAAGCTCCGGGCAACGTCATCTCCGGCAACGGCGGCTCAGGCATTGATGTCAACGGCAACGCGCCCCCCGGCCACACCTTTCAGGGCAACCTCATCGGCACAAACGCCGCGGGCACGGCGGCCATCCCCAACCTCGGCGAGGGTCTCACGATTCGCAACAGCGGCGGCGGCAATCTCGTCGGCGATCAGAACGCGCAAGGGCGCAACGTCATCTCCGGCAACACGCAGCACGGCCTCTCGCTCGGCAACAACGGCAACCGCGTCCTCAACAATTTCATCGGCACGGGCGCGGACGGCGCGACGCCGCTCGGCAACGCGCGCAGCGGCGTCTTTATCAACTCGCGCGACGCCAACGAACTCGCCGCCAACACCATCGCCTTCAACACGCAGGACGGCATCTCCGTCAACTTCTTCATCACGGGGACGGGAAACTCCATTACCGCCAACTCGATCCACTCGAACGGCGACTTGGGGATCGATCTCAACAACAACGGCGTCACGGCGAACGACGCGAACGACGCCGACACGGGCGCGAACAACCTACAGAACTTTCCCGTCATCGCCGCAGCCAACGCGAACGTCGGCAACATGGCAGTTAGCGGCTCGCTCAACAGCACGCCGAACACGGCCTTCAACGTTCATTACTTCGCCAATCAAACTTGCGATCCTTCGGGGCACGGCGAAGGGCAAAATTATCTCGGCATGTCTTCCGTGACGACGGACGCGGGCGGCAATGCTCCGATCAACGTCGTCGTGTTCGCGTCGGTGCAGCCCGGCCACTTCCTGACCGCGACGGCCACCGACCCGGCGGGCAACACATCCGAGTTTTCCGCCTGCCGTCAGGTGACGAACGGCGGCGGGGGCGGCTCGCTCTCGATCAGCGGTCAGGTTTCGAGCGGCGCAAGCGGCGTCGGCGGCGTCGGCGTCACGCTCACCGGCACGCAGTCGTCGGTGACGATCACCGACGGCAACGGCAACTATTCGTTCTCCAATCTCACGCCCGGCGGCAACTACAGCGTCACCGTGCAGAGTCCCTATTTCGCCTTCACGCAGTCGCGCGCGGATTTCCCCGGCCTCGTCGCAAGTCAGGTGGCAAACTTCGCGGTCGCGCCGCAGGGCACGCCCGCGCTCGCGCCCGCACCTTCCGACGACTTCGACGCGGCGCAGCGCGACGCCGACAAGTGGAACACAGGCACGCTCACGCAGCCACCCGGCTCTTACGATCCGCTCGTTAACGTCTCGCAGCAGGGCGGCCGCCTCGTCATCACACCGCGCAGCAACGTCTCCGGCCGACACTACAACGGCTACGTGTCCGTCAACTCGTTCGACTTCACGGGCGGGCAACTCGGCGTCGAAGTCGTGCAGGCCGCGAACGTTCCGGCCGAAACTATCTTCGCTATCGGCAGCGACCCCGACAACTTCTACCGCTTCGTCGTGACCACTGCGGGCGACCCCGGCCTGAACGAGCAGTTGAAGGCGGGCGCGCCGTGGGCTTGGGGGCTGACCGCCGCCTCGCCCGTGCTGGTCTTTCAGATCAAGGTGGACGGCGTTCTGACCCAGCACGTTATCCCGTATGACCCGGTTGAGCATCGCTACTGGCGTTTCCGACACGAGCCGCAGACCAACAGCATCGTGTTCGAGACCAGCCCCAACGGCGTCAACTACACCGAGCGTCACCGCGTCTTCTTGCAGAAGGGCATCACGTCGCTCGCCTGCGAGATGTCGGCCGGGACGGCTACGCCCGTCGGCGACCCCGGTCAGGCGGTCTTCGACAATCTCTCGCTCGTGTCGAACACGGCGCAGTTCAACGCTACCGGCTTCACCGTCAACGAGGGCGACGGGCGCGCCACCATCACCATCTCGCGCTCCGGCAACGTCGCCAACGCGGCGACCACGGTGACTTACCAGACGCTCGACAACCCCGCGGCCGTGCGCTGCGACGACGTGACGACGCTGCCGGGCGAAGCCTTCGCGCGTTGCGATTACGCCACCTCGATTGACACCGTGTCGTTCGCCGCCGGGCAGGCGACCAAGACCTTCACCGTCCCGCTCATTGACGACGCGTTCGTCGAAGGGACGGAGACGTTCCGGCTCAAACTCGTCAGCTCAAGCGGCGCGTCTCTGGGCGCGCCCGCCCTCATCACCGTGACCATCCTCGACAACGACTCCGTGCCGAACGCGCAGAACCCGATCTTCACGACGCCCTTCTTCGTGCGCCAGCAGTACCTAGACTTCCTCTCGCGCGAGCCGGAAGCGGGCGAGCCTTGGTCGGGCGTGCTCGCGCGCTGCCCCGACATCAACACGGGGCCGGAAGTGTCCACGGATTGCGACCGCATCGCGGTCTCGGCGGCCTTCTTCGGCTCGCAGGAGTTTCGCCTGAAAGGCTTCTACGTCTTCACCTTTTATCAGGCGGCCTTCAACGGGCTGTTGCCGGAGTACACGCAGATCGTGCAGGACATGCGGAACGTGACGGGCACGACGGGCGAAGAGACTTTTCAAAAGCGCGCCGCGTTCGCCACAGACTTCACCGCGCGCCCCGAATTCAAAGCGGCCTACGCGGCGAAGTCGAATGGGGATTACGTGGCGTCGCTGCTCGCGCGCTACCAACTCGACGCCATCACGACACGCGACCCGCAAAACCCCGAAGCGGCGCAGCGCGTGACGCTGACGCGCCAGAATTTAACGAGTCGCCTCGACGCGGGCACGTTGACGCGCGCGAAGGTGTTGCGGGCGGTGGTCGAGTCCGACGAGGTCGTCTCGGCCGAGTTCAACCGCGCGTTCGTGGCGACGCAGTATTACGGCTACCTGCGGCGCACGCCCGACGAAGGCGGCTATCAGGGCTGGCTCAACTACCTGAAGGCGAACCCGAACGACGCGCGCACGATGGTGCATGGCTTCCTCAACTCGGTGGAGTACAAACTCAGGTTCGGGCGGCCGTAAGGTCACGACGGCGCGCAGTTCGTTGACGAGGCTCGGAGCAAAAAGCGTGTGGGTGTGGAGTCGGCTTGAATCGGCCGGAGCGAAAACTCTCGTCCTTTTGAGTCGCATAATCGTCCCAACTGATTTGTCCCCTGATGTATGATGGCGGGCAGGATCGAATCCACTCTCAACGGCTGAAAACGGAGTCTCGAAAAACATGTACGTTTCACGCAAAGCCGCACGCGCGCTCGTCGTCATCCTGTTGTTATGCCACGTCGCCTTCGCCGCGCCTTCGTCGAAGTGGACGGAGACGGAAGCTAACGAGTGGTACAAGCGGCAGCCGTTCCTCGTCGGCAGCAACTATAACCCCGCGACGGCCATCAACGAGCTTGAGATGTGGCAGGCCGACACCTTCGACCCCCGGCGCATTGACCTCGAACTCGGCTGGGCTGAGGACATCGGCATGAACACGATGCGCGTCTACCTGCACGACCTCGCCTACAAGCAAGACCCGGAGGGCTTCAAGCGGCGCATTGACGAGTTCCTACGCATCGCCGACAAGCACAAGATTCGCCCGATGTTCGTCCTGTTCGATTCGTGCTGGGATCCGTTTCCCGTCACGGGCAAACAGCGTGAGCCGCGTCCCGGCGTCCACAATTCCGGCTGGATGCAGTCGCCCGGCAAGGTCGCGCTCGAAGACCCCGCGGAGTACCCGCGTCTCGCCACTTACGTCAAAGGCGTCGTCGGCGCGTTCAAGGACGACCGGCGCATCCTCGCGTGGGACATTTGGAACGAGCCGGACAACATGAACGAACCGGCCTACAGCGCCCTTGAGCCGAAGAACAAGGCCGAACTCGTCCTCGCCCTGCTGCCGCAGGCGTTCCAGTGGGCGCGCGAGGCGGGCGCGACGCAGCCGCTCACCTCCGGCGTCTGGAAGGGTGGCGATTGGTCGAACCCGCGCGACATCGGGGCGATGGAGATCACGCAACTACACCTCTCCGACATCATCTCGTTTCACAACTACGACGACCCGGCGAGTTTCGAGCGGCGCATCAAACAGCTTCAACGCTACAACCGTCCGATTCTGTGCACCGAATATATGGCGCGCGGCAACGGCAGCACGTTCGAGGGCAGCCTCCCCATCGCCAAACGTTACAACGTCGCGGCGATCAACTGGGGCTTGGTGCAGGGCAAATCGCAGACGCACCTGCCTTGGGATTCGTGGCGGCGTCCTTACGTTGATCGAGAGCCTGCGATCTGGTTTCACGAAGTCTTTCGCACCGATGGCACGCCATACCGCGCCGCCGAAGTGGAACTCATCAAGCGGCTCACGGGCAAACTCAAGGCGCAGGCTGCACGCTCGCACACGGGTGCGGCGATGTAAGAGTCAATCTATAACTGACTGCCGAAGGGGCGGTCGGATGCGTTGATACTGCACGCATCCGACCGCCCTTTTTCGTCTCGCAGTCGGGAGAATCCGGCATCCGTTGATCCCGCCGGTTGATTTTTCTCGCGTATACAAATAGGGACTAGTAAGGGTGCCGGCTCATCGGTATGCGTGGAAGAGGATCGGGGAAGCGTGGGAGTCGCAGAGAAGACCAAACGCGTTTCCACAATCAACGCCCGCGACACAAATTCATGGATCGTTTATGCCTCGCCGCAGAAGACGCGTTAATGAACTTCCTCCAAATCGGGCAGGCGATAAAACATTACCGCATCGTCGAGAAACTCGGACAGGGCGGCATGGGGGAAGTGTATCGAGCCGAGGACACCAAGCTCGGCCGCCACGTCGCCATCAAACTCCTGCCCGCCGCCGCCACGCGCGACGCCATCGCGCGCCTGCGCCTCGCGCGTGAAGCGCGTTCCGCGTCTGCGCTCAACCACCCCAACATCGTCACCATTCATTCGGTTGACGACCACGACGACTTCGACTTCATCGTGATGGAATACGTCGAAGGCGAGACGTTGCGCGCGACGGCCGCGCGCGGCCATCTGCCGCTGCCGCTCCTGCTCGACATCGGGGCGCAGGTGGCCGACGCGCTCGCCGCCGCGCACGCCATCGGCATCATTCATCGAGACATCAAGTCGGAAAATATCCTGCTCACGCGGCGCGGCCACGTGAAGGTGCTCGACTTCGGGCTGGCGAAACTCATGGACGCGTCGGCGGGCTACGACCGCGAGACGCTGATCACGCCGCTCGCGCAGACCGCGCCGACGCGCATTGATTTGACGGGCGCGGGCGTTGTCGTCGGGACGATCTTTTACATGTCACCGGAGCAGACGCGCGGCGAACCGCTCGACGCGCGCTCGGACATTTTTTCGCTCGGCTGCGTGCTGTACGAGATGGCGACGGGACGTCTGCCTTTCCGCGGCACGAGCGTCCTTTCCGTCGCGCACGAAATCGCCTCGACGCACCCGCCGCCGCCGAGCGGGATGAGACCGGAACTCCCCTTCGAGTTCGATCTCATTATCGAGCGCGCGCTGGCAAAGGACAGAGAGCAACGCTACGCTTCGGCCGCCGAACTGGCCGACGCTTTGAACTCGCTGCGGGGCAGAACCAACGGTTATGTGTCCGCGCTGACGCAGGCCGGTGAAGTTTCGCCCGCCAACAACGAATCCGAATCGTTCGTCGGGCGCGAAGCCGAACTGTGCAGGCTCGACGAAGTGCTGCGTCAATCCATCGGCGGCGCGGGTCGCGTCGTCTTTGTCACGGGCGAACCCGGCATCGGCAAGACTTCGCTCGTTGATGAATTCATGCGCCGCTCGCGCAGGCTGTATTCGGGGCTGCTCTTTTCGCGCGGCCGCTGCGTCGAGCAGTACGGCACGGGCGAGGCTTACCTGCCGTTCCTCGACGCCATCGGCGCGCTGCTCAACGCCCCACACCGCGAGCGCGTCGCGGCCGTGCTCCGCACCTACGCGCCGACGTGGTGCTTGCAATTTCCTTCCGCCTTGGTCTCGACGACGGCGTTGGAGATGTCGCAGCAGCAACAGCAAGACCCTGCGAACGTGACAAAAGAGCGGATGCTGCGCGAGATGGGCGACGCGCTCGCGGCGTTGGCTTCGGCCTCGCCCGTCGTCTTGTTCCTCGAAGATTTGCAGTGGGCTGATCCTTCGAGCATTGACTTGCTGCGTCACCTCAGTCAACGCATCGGCGACCAGCGTCTGCTCATGCTCGGCACGCTGCGCGCCGACGAAGTTGAACTCAGCGAGCACCCACTCAAGAAGTACAAACTCGAAATGCAGGCGCGCCGCCTGTCCGAGGAGATCGCGCTCGACTCTCTGAACGAGACGCACATCGCGAAGTACCTCGACGCGCATTTTGCGCCGAACGATTTCCCGCCGGAGTTCGCCTCGTTCGTCGAGAGCAAGACCGAGGGACATCCGCTCTTCGCCACGGGTCTGTTGCAGTTTCTCGCCGAGCGCGGCGAGATCGCGAAGATTGACAACTGCTGGTCGCTCGCCCGCCCCCTCTCCGAGATGGACGTGGAGACGCCGGAGAGCGTGCGCAGCATGATCCGCAAGAAGATCGAAACGCTCGGCGAAGACGACCGGCGCACGCTCCAGTATGCGAGCGTCGCGGGCGACGAGTTTCTCTCGACCGTGGTCGCCGAACTGCTCGGAGCGGACGACCTCGAAACGGAAGAACGCCTCGCCGTGCTGGACAAGGTGCACCGCCTGATCGTGACGGTCGGCGAAGACGAACTGCCCGACGGGTCGCTTGCGACGCGCTACCGTTTCGTCCACGCGCTTTACCAGAACATGCTCTACGCCGAGTTGGTCAGCAAGCGTCGCATCCTGCTTCACCGGCAAGCGGGCGAACAGTTGGTCAAGCACTACGGCAGGCAGTCGCCGCGCATCGCCGGTCAACTCGCCATGCACTTCGAGCGCGGACGCGCCTTCGAGCGCGCCGTCGAGTTTCTCCTCCACGCGGGCGACAACGCCGCGCGCCTCTACGCCAACGCCGAGGCCGCCGAACACTACACGCACGCCATCGAACTCGCGGAGAAACTAACGGACGAGGACAAGGCGAAGAACTTGTTGGAGCTTCACCAGAAGCGCGGCTCGACAAACCTTTCGCTCGGACGTTTCGCCGAAGCCGTGGACGACTACACGGAGATGCTCACGCAGGCGCGCGCCCTCAAGTCGCCCGCGCAAGAGTCGGCCGCCCTCAACGCGCTCACGATGACGCTCTTCTACTCGCATCGCCTCGACGAGATCACGGCGCGCGCCGACGAGATACTCGCGCTCGCCGAAAGATCGGGCAGCGCCGCCCTCCGCATCGAGGCGATGCAGGTCATCGCGCTCAAGAACCTCGGCTACGGCGAACTGGCGGAAGCTAAAACGATGCTCGACGAGATCATCGCCGACGCGCGCACGCTCGATCATCAGAAAGTTTTGCTGACCGGGCTGGCGTGGCGCGGCATACTCTATTTCTTCCAGACCGATTACGTGGCGGCCGAAGTGATGCTCAAGGAGGCGCAAGCGTTGGCGCGCGAACTGCGCGACGGTTTCCTGCTGCTGGAAAGTTATTTCGTCCTCGGCATGGTGCGCGGCAATCAGGGTCGCCTGTCCGAAGCGTTAGCGACGTTCGACGAGGCGCTTGAGATCGCGCGTCGCAACGGCGAGCAATTCTGGTCGCCGCGCATCCCGAACTGCATCGGGTGGGTCTATCGAGAGATGCAAGACTTCGCGCGCGCGCGCGAGTACAACAGTCGCGGCCTGGAGGTGGGGCGCAAGGCCAACGTGCTCGAAGCGCAGGCCAACTCCTTAATCAACCTCGGCATTGACCAACGGCACGCGGGCGAGAGCGACCAGACGGTGAAGTCTTTCCGCGAAGTGAAAGACATCTTCCGGCGCGACGCGTGGTTTCGCTGGCGTTACCAGATTCGCTTGCAGGCCGGGCAGTGCGAACACCTGATCGCCGTCGGCGAACTCGACGAAGCGCACGAACGCGCCCGCGCCCTGCTTGAGATCGCCACGCGCTACGAGGCGCACAAGTACATCGCGGTCGCACACCGGTTGCTCGCCCGGATCGCCGCGGGTCGTGGCGACGACGCGGAGGCCGAAGTCGAATTGCGGGAGTCGCTCGCCGGACTCGCCGCGCATCCCGTCCCCGTCGAAGCGTGGAAGACGTATGCCGACATGGGTCGCTTGCGCCAGCGTGCGGGCGATGCGGCGGGCGCGCACGAAGCCTTCGCGCAGGCCGCCGCCGTCGTCAACTTGATCGCCGCAGGCATTCACGACGAACAGCAGCGCACGACGTTTCTCGACTCCGAAGCCGTCGGCCAAGTTGTACAAAGCGTCGGCGATTGCCTTGCATTGATCGGGGCAGAGGTGTTTGACATTGGGTTAAGCGGTCAAGTATAAAACTTACACTTTTATGAATTGGAACTATACGAAGCAATCTTTCACAGTCGCCCAACATACCGGCGGGGCTTTGCAGCATGGCGTCCATCATCGCCATGCTGGCAGCGCCGGTTTTTGTGGCCTCCCACGAAAAGACGCGTGAGTAGTTAAAAAGACTCACGCTTCGTTCCCGAAGAACCCGCTGCCAACTATCTCACGACGAGTCGGCGGCGGGTTCTTCTTTTTGTTTTGAAAGCAGTGCGGGCGGCGCACACGATTTTATGATTGAGCCACTCTCAAAAATTCCCGGCGGCATGCGTTATTACTTCGGCGCGGAGGCGCGTCTGCGGCGCGGCGTCGAAGACACGATCATGGCCGTGTTCGACGGTTGGTCTTACGAAGAGATCACGACGCCGTGCGTTGATTACCTCGCGCTGTTCGAGCGCGGGATGGGTTACGAGGCGGCGCACCGTGCTTTCCGTTTCACGGACGGCGACGGCCTGATGCTCGCGCTCCGACCCGACGTGACCTCTTCGGTTGCGCGCGCCGCCGCCACACTCTTCGCGGAGAAGCCGCGCCCGCTGCGTTTCTGCTACGCGTCGCCCGTCTTCCACCAGCGGCAACTGACGCACGCCGAATGGAGGCGCGAGAATAAACAACTCGGCTGCGAACTGATCGGCGTCGGGGGCAGGGGCGCGGAGGTCGAGACGCTCTCGGTCGCGGCGGAGATTCTCGCGGCGTTGAACCTCGGCGGCGACTATCGCATCACGATCAACAGCGTCGAAATCTTTAGCGGCATCTCCGCACACCTGACGCTCGACGACGCCGAGCGCGAGCGTATGCGGCAACTCGTGGACACGCGCGACGCCGCCGAACTGCAAAAGTTCCTCTCGCATTTCGACACCGACGAGCGCGAACGCGTCGCCTTCTCGCGCCTCACGCAACTCTCCGGCAAAGGCGAGATACTCGAAGAGGCGCGGCGCATTATCACCAACCCGCGCTCGCTCCGCGCGCTCGACGAACTTGAATCTTTGTGGCGCATCGTTCGCGCGTTGGGCTTGGATGAAGTTTGCGACATTGATCTCGGCGACGTGTCGGGGCTGGATTATTACACCGGCCTGACCTTCAAAATTTACGTGGCGGGCGCGGGCGCGCGCGTCGGCGGCGGCGGGCGTTACGACAATCTGACGGCGAACTTCGGCAGGGCTGAACCGGCGGTCGGTTTCGTGCTCGATCTCGATGCGCTGACCGACGTGCTCATGCGCAAGAAGGGCTTTGCGGCTTCGGATGAAACTGTCGGCGCAAATGTTCGCGCGCTTCATCACAGTGCGGCTATTGAGCCGTCGGAGATTTTAGTTGACGCGCGGAGACGGCGCGCACGGGGCGAGCGTGTGTTGATTAACTACGCGGGGTGAGAAGCTGATGCCGGAATTAACAATCGCGGTGGGGAAGGGAAGAATGCAGGACGAGACGCTCGAATTGCTGGCGCGCTCCGGCGTCAGCGTGAGCCGGTCGGCGCTCAAGTCGAGGCGTCTGGCGATTGAAGACGAGAGCGGCGCGTATCGTTTCGTCTTCGTCAAGCCGTCGGACGTGCCCGTCTACGTGGAGCACGGGATCGCGGATTGCGGCGTCGTCGGGCGCGACGTGCTGCTCGAATCCGCCGCAGACCTCTTGCAGCCGCTCGACCTCCGCATCGGCTTTTGCCGGATCGCCGTCGCGACCCACGCGGGACAGTCGCGGCCTGTGACGGGCGCGCTGCGCGTCGCCACGAAGTATCCGCAGATCACGGCCGCACACTTCGGCGCGCGCGGCGTGCCGGTCGAGATCATCGAGTTGTCCGGGTCGGTGGAACTCGCGCCGGTGCTCGGCCTCGCCGATTGCATCGTTGACCTCGTTGAGACGGGGCGGACGCTCTCCGAGAACGGCCTCGAAGTGGTGGAAGTGATCGCGGAGTCGTCGGCGCGTCTTGTGGTCAACCGCGCGAGCTATCAATTGAAGGCGACGGCGGTGTCGCGTCTGCTCGAAGCGTTGAGCCGGGGGTTGGGTAAAGGAGTGGCGGGATGATCGAGTTGATCAAAAGGGAAGACCACGCGGGGCGCGCGCGCAAGTTGTCACGCATCGCGGCTCGCAGCGTCGCGCTCGACGGTGAACTGATGCGCGTCGTAGCCTCGATCATCGAGGACGTGCAGGCGCGCGGTGACGAGGCCGTGTGCGAATACACGGAGCGTTTCGACGGCGTGCGGCAGGGGCGCGGCGAGATGCGAATCGAAGAGGAGCAGTTGCGTGCGTCGGCCGCACGCGCCGACGCGGAGGTGCGCCGCGCCCTGCGCGAAGCGATCAAAAGGGTGCGCGCCTTTCACGAGCGGGAGCGCGAAGAGTCTTGGGAGATGTTGACGGAGGCGGGCGTCCGACTCGGCCAGCGCATCACGCCCATCGAGCGCGCGGGTTTATACGTGCCGGGCGGGACGGCCGCTTATCCCTCGTCGGTGGTGATGAACGTCGTGCCTGCGCAGGTGGCGGGCGTCGGGCGCATCATCGTTGCGACGCCGCCACGCACGCTCGCGGAAAATCCGTCGGTCGCGGCGGCCTTGCTCGAATTGAACGTGACGGAGATTTACGCGGTCGGCGGCGCGCAGGCCGTGGCCGCGCTCGCCTACGGCACGGAGACGATTCCGCGCGTGGATAAAATTACGGGGCCGGGAAATCGCTACGTCGCGGCCGCCAAGAAACTTGTCTTCGGAGTCGTCGGCATTGATTCGATAGCCGGGCCGAGCGAGGTCGTCGTCGTGGCCGACGAGACGGCGCGGGCGGAGTTCGTCGCCGCCGACATGCTCGCGCAAGCCGAGCACGGCGAGGACGCTTCGGCAATTCTCATCACGACTGACGACGCACTCGCCGTCTCCGTCGCCGCAGAGATCGAGCGACAGGCGCGCAGCCTGACGCGCGTCGCGCTGGTGAAAAAATCTCTGTCGGAGTTTGGCGCGATCATCGTGGTGGATAGTTTGGCAGAGGCGTGCGAACTCGTGAACGAGCTTGCGCCGGAGCACTTGGAGATCATGACGCGAGACGCGGAGGGCGTCGCCACGCGCGTGCGACATGCGGGCGCGATCTTTTTAGGCGAGCACACGCCGGAGGCGGTCGGAGACTATTTCGCGGGGCCGAACCACGTCTTGCCGACGGGCGGCGCGGCCAGATTCTCGTCGGCTTTGGGCGTCTACGATTTCGTCAAACGCACGAGCATCCTGCGCTACTCACACGCGGAACTCGGACGGACAGCGCACATGATCGCCGCGCTCGCCCGCGCCGAAGGACTCGACGCGCACGCGCGCTCCGCGCTCATCCGTTTAGAGAGAGAGCGTTGAGCGATGTGAAAGTTTATGACGGCCGCATGTGGCCGAGAGATGGTTGCAGGAGATTATCCATGTTCGATTTTTTGAACACGATCAAGCCGCGCGTGCGCGAACTGCGCGCTTACACGCTGACGCCGGAGCGCGCCGCGGTCAAGCTCAACCAGAACGAGAACCCTTGGGACGCGCCGGAGCGGATCAGGGATGAGAGCTTGCGTCGTCTCGACGGGCGCGCGTGGTCGCGCTACCCGGATTTCGTGCCCGCGAGTTTGCACGAGCGGCTCGCCATCTTCGCCGGGTGGCGGGCGGACGGCATCATCGCGGGCAACGGCTCGAACGAACTGATTCAAGCCCTCTTGATGGTGACGATCAGCGAGGGCAAGCGCGTGCTCATCAGCGAGCCGACGTTCGCGCTCTACCGTCAGGTCGCCACAGTCCTCGGCGGCGAGGTGTTGAGCGTGCCGCTCGACGCGCGTTTGCGATACGACACGGCCGCCCTCTGCGAAAGGATCGTGGAGGACAGACCGGACGTGACGATCATCTGCTCGCCCAACAACCCGACCGGGTGCAGGATCACGGATGCGGAACTCGTCTCGCTGCTCGAAGTCTCGCGCGGACTCGTCGCCGTTGACGAAGCCTACTTCGAGTTTTCCGAACGCACGGTCGTTGGTCTGTTGCACGAGCACCCGAACCTCGTCGTGTTTCGCACCTTCTCGAAGGCGATGGCGTTGGCGGCCTTGCGCGTCGGCTACCTGCTGGCCGCGCCGCAACTCGCGCGCGAGATCGGGAAGGCCGTGCTGCCCTACAACCTCAACGCCGTCTCGCAGACAATTGCGGAAGTCGCCGTCGAGTTGTACGAGCCGGAGTTGCGACCGCTCATCGCGCAGATCGTCGCCGAGCGCGGGCGGTTGTATGAAGGTCTGCGTGCGATTGAAGGACTTGAGCCAATCGAGTCAGAGGCGAACTTTATGGTCGTGCGTTCCACACTCGCGCCGCGTCGCGTCTTTGCAGAACTGCTCAAGCGCGACATCCTGATCCGCGACGTGAGCGGCTACCCGTTGCTGCAAGATTATTTCCGCGTCAGCGTCGGCACGCCGCGCGAGAACGACCTGCTCCTGTCGGCGTTGCGGGAAATATTCGACGGAGGAAAGCAATCGCCGAGAGAAGGCGACGGCGAAGTCTTAAGTTCACCTCTGGCAAATGTGAGGGAAAATTTATGAGCACTCAACTGCAAACGCGTGCGCGCACGGGGCAAGTCCGACGACAGACGAAAGAGACCGGCGTGCGTGTTTCGATCAATCTCGACGGCACGGGGCGCGCGCGCGTCTCGACCGGCGTGCCGTTCCTCGATCACATGCTCGACTTGTTTGCGCGCCACGGCCTCTTCGATCTCGAAGTGGAGTGTCGCGGCGACTTGGAGATAGACGATCATCATTCGGTGGAGGATGTCGCCATCTCGCTCGGACAGGCGTTCGCAGAGGCGCTCGGCGACAAGCGCGGCATCACGCGTTACGGCGCGGCCGTCGTGCCGATGGACGAGGCTCTGTGCCGCGCGGTGGTTGATCTGTCGGGACGCTTCTACCTCGTCTACGCAGTGGAGACGCGGCGGCAGGCGATCGGCAACTTCTCGGTCGAGTTGGCCGAACATTTCTGGCGTTCGTTTGCCGAAGCAGTGCGCTGCAACCTGCACCTCGATTTGCTGCGCGGGCGCAACACGCACCACATCCTCGAAGCGACGTTTAAGGCGACGGCGCGCGCCCTCAGGCAGGCGGTTGAACTCGACCCGCGCGTCGAAGGCGTGCCGAGCACGAAGGGGAGTTTGTGAGCGTGCGCGCCGCGGAAGTGGCGATCATTGATTACGGCGTCGGCAATCTGCGCTCGGTGGAGAAGGCTTTCGGGGCGATGAATTGCGAGGCGTTGGTGAGCGGCGACGAGCGCGTGCTGCTCGCGGCGAAGCGTTTGGTGCTGCCGGGCGTCGGCGCGTTCGGCGCGTGCATGAGTGCGCTCCGCGCGCGCGGCTTCGACGAACTCGTGCGCGAACGCGCCGCGGCGGGCACTCCGCTTCTGGGCGTGTGCGTGGGGATGCAGATGTTGTTTGAAGAGTCGGAGGAGTTTGGACGGACAGCGGGATTGGGGTTGCTCGGCGGTCGCGTCCGTCGTTTCCCGAAGGAGTTATTAGTGCCGCAGACGGGTTGGAATCAGGTCGCGCAGCGGGGCGCGCACGCGCTCTTGACTGGCGTTGAGGAGGGGGCGTTTTTCTACTTCGTCCATTCATACTATTGCGAGCCTACGGCGCGTGAGGTCGTGTTGGGAGAGACGGAATACGGCGCGGCTTATGCTTCAATCGTGGCGCGCGGGGCTGTGTGCGGCGTGCAGTTTCACCCGGAGAAGAGTCAGGCGGCGGGCTTGCGCCTGCTCAAAAACTTCGCCGGGTTGGAAGCGGGGGAGAGTTAGATGTTAGCCAAGCGCATCATCCCTTGTCTCGACGTTGACGGCGGCCGCGTGGTCAAAGGCATACGCTTTCTGTCGCTCGTGGACGCGGGCGATCCGGTGGAGCAGGCGAAGCGTTACGACGCGGAGGGCGCGGACGAGTTGACGTTCCTCGACATCACGGCCTCTTCGGACAGGCGCGCCATCGTCTCGGAACTCGTGCGCCGCGTGGCCGACGAGGTTTTCATCCCATTCAACGTGGGCGGCGGCCTCGGCACGCTCGAAGACATTCACGCGGTGCTGCGCGCCGGGGCTGACAAGGTGACGCTCAACACGGCGGCCGTCGAACACCCCGAAGTGATCTGCGCGGGGGCGGAGACTTTCGGCAGCCAGTGCATGGTCGTCGCCATTGACGCGCGGCGGAGAGTGACGGGCGACAGCAGCAGTAGTAGTAGCAACGGCGCGGCGAGCGGATGGGACGTGTTCACGCACGGCGGGCGACGCAACACAGGGCTGGACGCGGTCGAATGGGCTGCGCGCGCGGAACAACTCGGCGCGGGCGAGATACTGTTGACGAGCATGGACGCGGACGGGACGCGCGACGGCTTCGACCTTGAACTGACGCGCGCCGTGGCCGACGCGGTGCGCGTGCCCGTCATCGCCTCCGGCGGCGCGGGTCGGCTCGAACATTTTTACGACGCGCTCACCGTGGGGCGCGCGAGCGCGGTGCTCGCCGCATCGCTCTTTCATTTCGGCGAGTACAAGGTGTCGGAAGTCAAACAATACTTGCGTGGGAGGGGAGTCGTGGTGCGATGACGAAATACGCGTTGGAGGATTTGAATTACGACGAGCGCGGCCTCGTCCCCGTGGTCGTGCAAGATGCGGCGACGCGCGAGGTGCTCACCGTCGCCTACGCGAACGCGGAGAGTTTGCGGCGCACGCTCGACACAGGGGAGACGTGGTTCTGGTCGCGTTCGCGCGCCGCGCTCTGGCACAAGGGCGAAACATCAGGCCACACGCAACGCGTCGTCGGCGTCGCGGTTGACTGCGACCGCGACGCGCTCATCGCGCTCGTCGAGCCATCAGGCCCGGCCTGTCATACGGGCGCGCGCTCATGTTTCCAACACGAGATCGAAAGTGCGTGTGAACTCAAGGTTGAAGGTGTGAATGAGTTCAGCGAGAGCGAAGGCGACGTTAAGACAAGATCGCCGCGCTCGCTCGGCGCGACGCTCGCGGGGCTGTACGCGCTGATCGAGAGCAGGCGGCGGGAACGTCCAGAAGGCGCGTACACGACCTACCTGTTCGAGCAGGGGTTGGATAAGATTTTGAAAAAGGTGGGCGAAGAGTCGGCCGAGACGATCATCGCGGCAAAGAACGAAGACTCGCACGCGCTCGCCGGCGAAGTCTCAGATTTGCTCTATCATCTGCTCGTGTTGCTGGTCGAGCGCGGCGTCGGGTTGGAAGAGATCGAGTCGGAACTGGCCGGGCGCGAGGGGAAGCGGAGCGCGAAATGAAACTGGATTAAAGGGGCGTGAAATGAAACAGGATGAAACGGGGTTGGAGGAGTTGTTGGAGTTCGCCGTCGGACTCGCGCGCGGGGCGGGCGAGATCACCTTGCGCCACTTCCGGCGGCCCTTCACGCCCGAACGCAAGGCCGACGGCTCGTTCGTGACGCAGGCGGATCGCGAAGCCGAAAGGTTCATCCGCGCGCGCATCGAAGAACGATTCCCGCACGACTCCGTGCTCGGCGAAGAGGAAGAGAGGCGCGCGGGTTCGTCCGGCAGGCAGTGGATCATTGATCCGATTGACGGCACTTACTCGTTCGTCCACGGCGTGCCGCTCTACGGCGTCCTCATCGGCTTGGAGATCGCGGACGAGGTTTGTCTGGGCGTCGTCAACTTGCCCGCGCTCGGCGAGATCGTCTACGCGGCGCGCGGCGCGGGCTGCTTCCGGAACGACACGCGCGCGAGCGTCTCCGCCACGCCGACGCTCGCGGATGCCTTGTTGCTCTCGACGGACTTCGGGACGTGCGAGCGTTACGGCTTCGGCGAGGCCGCGCGCCGTTTGGAGCAGGCGGCGGGCGCGCGGCGCACGTGGGGCGATTGCTACGGGCACGTCCTCGTCGCCACCGGGCGCGCGGAGGTGATGCTCGACCCGTTGATGAACGTGTGGGATTGCGCGCCGCTCTTGCCCATCCTCGAAGAGGCCGGAGGGACGTTCACAGACTGGGGCGGGCGGCGCACGATTCGCGGTGGCAACGCCATCTCCACCAACGGACACCTCTACGAGACCGTGCTCGGCCACGTCAAAAATGAAGCGTGAGAAATGAAGCGTGAGAAATGAAGCGTGAGAAATGAAGTGTGAGAAATTAGATGTTGATTATTCCTGCGATTGATTTGAGAAACGGTCAATGCGTGCGTCTGACGCAGGGGCGTAAGGCGGAAGCCAAAATTTACGACGGCGATCCGGTGGAGATCGCGCGCGGCTTCGAGGCGGCGGGCGCGCGCATGCTGCACGTAGTTGATCTCGACGGGGCGTTTGCCGAAAGCGCATCGCCGAACCGTGAGGTGGCGCGGCGCATCATCGAGGCCGTGCGGATACCAGTTCAGTTCGGCGGCGGCTTGCGTAGCGTGGCGGACGTGCGCGGGATGATCGAACACGGCGCGGCGCGGGTCGTCGTCGGCACGCTGGTCGTCGAGTCGTCGGAACTGCTGTCTGAACTCGTCGGGCTGTTCGGCGAACGCGTCGCCGTGGGGATTGACGCGCGTGGCGGGCGGGTGGTCACGCGCGGGTGGGAGAAACAGGAGGAGATCAGCGCCGTCGAACTCGCCGCACGCGTGGCGGCGTCGGGCGTCGCGCGGATCGTCTATACTGACGTGGCGCGCGACGGGATGCTTGAAGGGGTGAACGTCGAGCAGACGTGCGCGGTCGCGCTCTCGTCGGGCGTGGCCGTCACGGCTTCGGGCGGCGTGTCAACACTCGCGGAGATTGAGCGTCTGAAGTTTGCGTGCGCGGGCAGGATTGACAGCGTGATTATCGGGAAGGCGTTTTACGAAAAACGTTTTACTCTGGCCGAGGCGAACCGGGTTGCCGTCGCCGCGAAAGAGACTGTGACGGAGTCGGGAAAAGTTAACTAGGGGGCGGCGCGTCGTCGTAAAAATATGAGAAGTTTAGACAACACATTTTTCTCGGTGCTCGATCTCGCGCCCGTCAAAGAGGGTGGCTCGATTGGCGAGACGTTCCGCGAGACGCTTGACCTCGCGCGGCACGCCGAGAGGTGGGGCTATCGCCGTTACTGGCTGGCCGAGCACCACAATATGCGCGGCATCGCGAGCGCGGCGACCGCCGTGCTCATCGGTTATGTCGCAGGGGGCACGGAGACGATCCGCGTCGGGTCGGGCGGCGTGATGCTGCCGAATCATGCGCCGCTCGTCGTCGCCGAGCAGTTCGGCACGCTCGAAAGTCTCTACCCCGGAAGGATTGATCTGGGTCTCGGCCGCGCGCCCGGCACGGATCAACGCACGGCTCTCGCACTCAGACGCCACCTCGCCGCAGCCGACGACGACTTCCCGCGAGACGTGGCCGAGTTGCAAAACTACTTCGCTCCCGTCAGGCCGGGTCAGGCCGTGCGCGCCGTCCCCGGCGCAGGGTTGAACGTGCCCATCTGGCTCTTAGGCTCAAGTTTGTTCAGCGCGGAACTGGCCGCCGCGCGCGGGCTGCCGTTCGCCTTCGCCTCTCACTTCGCGCCCGACTACCTGTTGCAGGCGCTCGAAGTTTACCGCAGCCGTTTCCGGCCGTCCGAAACACTTGCGAAGCCGTATGCGATGGCGGGCTTCAACGTGTTCGCGGCCGACACGGACGCGGAGGCGCGGCGTCTGTTCACGTCCGTCCAAAGGCAGTTCGTCAACCTGCGTCGCGGCGTGCCGGGACTGCTGCAACCGCCGGACGAGACGCTGGAAGCAGAATGGTCTGAGATGGAGAGGGCGGGCGTCGAGCACATGCTCGCGTGTTCCGTCGTCGGCTCGCCGGAGACGGTGCGCCGTGGTCTCGAAGCCTTCATCGAAGTGACGCAGGCCGACGAACTCATGTTGACGGCGCAGATTTACAGCCACGCCGCGCGCCTGCATTCTTTCGAGATCGTCGCTGGGTTGATGGCCGGTCGGAAGGCGGCTTGATCAAGTAGTTGTCGTTCAAGTTCGGGGGTGAGAGATAGTTTGACTGTAAATGTGCGAACGGTGACGGCGACGCGTTACGTGACGCCTCTGCGCGAGGGCGGTTCGCTGCCCGCGATTGTCGAGGCGGACGACGACGGACTCTACGTGCTGAAATTTCGCGGCGCGGGGCAAGGGCCGAAGGCTCTCGTCGCGGAACTCTTGGCGGGCGAAATCGGCCGCGCGCTCGGCTTGCCAGTTCCCGAAATAGTTTTCGTCGAACTCGACGCGGCGCTCGCCGGGACAGAACCCGACCCGGAGATTCAAGACCTCTTGAAGGCGAGCGTCGGACTCAACCTCGCGCTCGATTACCTGCCGGGTTCGGTCACCTATGATCCGCTTGTCGAGAAGTTGAGTCCCGAACAGGCGTCCACGGTCGTCTGGTTCGACGCTTACACGACGAACGTTGATCGCACGCCGCGCAACGCCAACATGCTCATGTGGCACAAGCGGCTCTGGCTCATAGATCACGGCGCGTCGCTCTACTTTCATCACACCTGGGCAAACTATCTGGAACGCAGCCGCGCCGCGTTCGCACTCATCAAAGACCACGTCCTGCTGCCGTCCGCGACGTTGTTAGGAGAACTCGACGAGACGCTGGCCGCACGCCTGACGCCCGCAGTCGTCGGCGAAATCGTCTCGCTCATTCCAGACGTGTGGCTCGCCGCGGACACGACGTTCAAGAGCGCGGGCGAGTTCCGGCAAGCTTACGTTGACTACCTTGTGCGGCGGCTCGAACCGCCCAGACTTTTCGCCGAGGAGGCAGCGCGTGTCAGAGCGTCACTCGTTTAACTACGCCGTCGTGCGCGTCGTGCCGCACGCCGAGCGCGAAGAGTTTATGAACGTCGGCGTCATCCTCTCGTGCCAGACGGCCGACTTCCTGAACGCCGCGTTCGAGTTGGACGAGCGGCGACTAGCGGCGTTCGCGCCGAATCTGGACGTGGGCGAGTTGCGAGCGCACCTCGAAGCCATCCGCTTGATCTGCGAGGGGGGCGAGCGCGGCGGCGCAATCGGCCGCCTGCCGCGCCGCGCGCGTTTCGACTGGCTGGTCGCACCGCGCAGCACCATCGTCCAAACGTCGGCCGTGCACGCCGGGCTGTGCTCCGACCCGCGCCGCACGTTGCAAGAACTGCTGCGGAAGATGGTCAGCGTCCCGCCCGAAACTTCTTGAGTCGGGCGCGTCAGGCTTTGCCCGCCCCCGTGCGTTCGGACGCCGCGCCGCCTGCGGAAAAGCTCTCGCATTAAGCGTATCTATACATTATCAAATGCGTCACATCGGCTTCGGAGGAAAGATCATGTCTCATCCGCCTCGTCGGCGACACGTCGGGCAACTGTTGCGTCTCTGCGCCGCCTTCGCGCTCGTGTTCAACCTTCCGCTCGCCTTGACCCTCTCCGGGGCGCGTGCGCGCGCCGCCAATAACAACACCGCCGCCGCGCGCCGGACGGACGAAAGCGCACGCGCCGCCGTCGCCTCGTCGCCCGCGTCGCAAGGCGCGGACGCGCCGCCCGTCCAACCTCTCGCCGTCAACTTACCGCTCAACGAGCGTGTGCTGGTCGTCTACAACGAGAACGACGCGGAGTCGGCCGACGTGGCCGCCTACTACATGGCGCGGCGCAACATCCCGGCCTCGCGCAAGTGCGCCGTCTCGCCCTCGTCGCCCGTCTATCTCAGCTACGCCGAATTTTTGAGCACCGTCAAAGCTCCCGTCCAACAGTGTCTCAACCTCGTGGGGCGGCAGAACATTCTGTACATCGTCAACAGCTTCAAAGTCCCCTTCGAGATCGGGGAAGCCCCGCCGCAGGGACAGCCGGAGGGCGGCCGTTCGCTCGATCAATTTCTCGCCGACGTGTGGGACGAGATCGAACCGGCGACTCTCGACAACCCCTACTATGCCGAGCAGCAGACGCAGGCGAACATCTACACGCCTCTGCAAACGCTCGCCAATTACCGCGACGAGACGGGAGCGAAGAACGTCTATTCCGTGTGGCGTCTGGACGCGCCGAGCGCCGCCCTCGCCAAAGGACTTGTGGACAAGGCGATCACGGCGGAGACACAAGGATTGCGCGGGCGCGGCTGCTTCGACCGCAACCGCGGACAGTTGGTCTACACGCAGGCCGACGTGGGCTACCTAGAGCCTGACTGGAACATCTTCCGCGCGGCCGAGTTCGCGCGCGAGAAGGGCTTCGACGTGATCGAAGATTCCTACGAGGCTCTGTTCGGCACGTCGCCCGCTCCACTGCGTTGTGACAACGCCGCGCTCTACGCCGGTTGGCACAGCCTGCTCCTGTATAACGACGCGTTCAGTTGGGCGCAAGGTTCAATCGGCTTCCACTTAGAAAGCGCGGCGGCCAACAACCCGCGCGGCGGCACGGGCTGGATTCCCAACGCCATCGCGCACGGCCTCACCGTCACGGCCGGCTCGATCACCGAACCGTTCACCGAAGCACAGCCGCGCGTTGACGGCATCCTCCGCGACCTCTTTCGCGGCGCGAACGTCGGCGATGCACTCTTCCGCAACACGCTCTGGCTGAAGTGGCACATGGTCTATCTCGGCGACCCGCTGTATCGCCCGTTCCCGACATCAACTTTCCCCGTGCCGCCTGCGCCGCCCCCCGCCCCCTGGCTCGATCAAGACATCGGCGCGGTCGGCGTGGCGGGCAAGGCCAACCAGTACGGCGGCAACCTCGCGGTCGAAGGCGCAGGCCAGATCGTCCACGGCTCGCCCGCCGATTCGTTCCACTACACCTTCCAACCGCTGAACGGCGACGGCGAGATCGTCGCGCGCGTCTCGCGTCTCGACAACACTTCGAACATCAGTCTCACCGGCGTCATGTTCCGCGAGAACCTGACGGCCGGGGCGCGGCACATCTCCCTGAACGTGGTCGGCGGTTACGACGGGCTGGAAGTCTATCGTCGTTACGAGCCGAACAACCCGACGACGTGGACTTCCGGCGGCGCGGGTCGCGCGCCTTACTGGCTCAAGATCAACCGCACCGGCAACGTGTTCAAATGTTACGTCTCGCCCGACGGCCAGACGTATACGCTCGCGGCGACCGAGACGATTGCGCTACCGACTAACGCCTACGCAGGGCTGTTCGTCGCCTCCGGCAACGGCGAGAGGTTGAATAAATCATTCTTCGACAACGTGAGCATCCGCCGCGCCGGAGACCCGACGCCCACGCCCACGCCGACCCCGACCCCGACGCCCGTGAACAACCCGCCGACCGCGGCCATCACCAGCCCCTCGAACAACGCGACGTTCAACGCCGTCACCCACGTCAACATCAACGCCGCGGCCACTGATTCCGACGGCACGGTCACGGCCGTCGAGTTCTACGCCGACTCGATCCTGCTCGGCAGCGACTACGTCGCCCCCTATACCTTCCGTTGGAACAACCCCACGACGGGCGCGCACGCGCTCACGGTCAAGGCCGTGGATAACTCCGGCAACGTCAAGCTGTCGAATCCCGTCAACGTGACGATCAATTCGGTAGTCGCCAACGTCGCACCGACGGCGCGCATCATCAGCCCGGCGAACAACGCGCAGGTCTCGATCAACACGGACGTGGTGATCACGGCCGACGCCACCGACACCGACGGCGCGATCAACCGCGTCAACTTCTGGGCTGACGGCGCGCTCATCGGGACGGACACGACCGCGCCCTACAGCGTCACCTTCCGCGACACGCGGGAGAGCACGCACAACTTCTGGGCGGTCGCCGTTGACGACGCCGAGGCGCGCAGCGCCAACTCGACGACGGTCACCTTGAAGTTCGTTGACCCGAACCCGACCCTCTACATCACCGGGCGCGTGCTCCACCAACTGAGCACGCCGGAGAAGACGATCCCCATCGCGGGCGTGACGATGACCGTCACGCGCACTGCGACGGGCGAGGTGGTGCGGACGGCGCTGACGGACGCGGGCGGCAACTACTCCGTCGGCCCGCTGTCGCAGGGCGCGGCGCTCAAACTGTCGCCCGCGAAGACCGATTACACGTTCGCCCCGCCCTCGGCGAGTTGGAGCGCGCTGCCCCCCGGCGCGTCGCAAAACTTCGAGGCGGCCGGGCCGCTCCCGCCGGGTGTGACGCCGACCGATCCGAACGCCCCGCCCATGGCGTGGGGCGCATCGTATAACGGCGCGGCGAGCGACGCGGATGCGGCCGCGCGCGTGGCGGCCGACGGCGCGGGCAACGTCTACGTCACCGGCACTTCCAACAACGCCGCGGGCGACGATGCAGACAAAGACATCGTGACGGTCAAGTACAACGCCGCGGGCACGGAGCAGTGGGCGCGTCGCTTCGCGGGCGCGGGCGGTTACATAGACGCTCCGACGGCCATCGCCGTTGACGGCGCGGGCAACGTCTACGTCGCCGGTTACGCCTACGGCGCGCACGAGCAAGACTACGTGACCATCAAATACGATCCAGCGGGCACACAGTTGTGGGTCAGGTATTACGACGGACCGGTGGGCTGGGATGATCGGGCGACGAGCCTGAAACTCGATGCGGCGGGCAACGCCTACGTCACAGGCTACTCGACAGGCGGCACTCTCGGCGTTCGCATCGGCTTCGGCTACGCCACCGTGAAGTACGCCCCCGACGGCACGCAGGCGTGGGTGCGTCGCTTTGAGGGTTATAACCAGTGCGGCGCGGGCGCGGAAGATGTGGAGGTGGACGCGGCGGGCAACATCTACGTCACCGGGAGCGTCTCGACGGCCACGTGCGGCGGCGAGCAAGATATCTACACAATCAAGTACGACCCGGCGGGCAACACTCTGTGGGCGGCGCAGTTCGACGCGCCGGAGAGCGACACGGGGTTCGACATCGAGACCGCCAACGGGTTGTCGCTCGACAAGCAGGGCAACGTCTGCGTCTTCGGTTTCAACTGGCCGGGCGACAACCGGCGCGACTTCCTCCTGCTCAAATATAACGGCGGCGGCTCGCTCCTGTGGAGTCGGAACTGGAGCGCGCCCGAAAACGACATCATCAGGGAGATCGCCATTGACGACGGCGGCAACATCTACGCCACCGGCGATTCGCTCGAAGCCGACTTCCAGAACGCAGAGGCCGTCACGCTCAAGTATGACCCCAACGGCACGCTGCTGTGGGAACGCACCTATGGCAGCCCCGGCAAGTGGGACGGCGACAACCAGTTGGTCTTGGACGCCGCCGGTAACGCCTACGTCGCGCTCCAGTCGCAGACCGGGGCTGACTACGACTTCACGACCATCAAGTACAAACCCGACGGCACGCGCGAGTGGGTACATCGCCCCGTCGGGTTCTCGAACGATCTCGTCTACGACATGGCGATTGACCCGGCGGGCAATGTCTATCTCACCGGGCAATCGAACGTCGCCAATCAAGCGACCAATTTCCTGACCGTGAAAGTGGCGTCCGGGGGAGCGCAGCCGCCCGCCAACACGCCCCCGTCCGTCAGCCTTACGAGTCCGGCCAACGGTGCGAGTTTCACCGCCCCGGCCAGCATCTCCATCGCCGCCAACGCCACGGACGCCGAGGGCGCGCTCAGCAAGGTAGAGTTTTACGCCAACGGCGCGCTGCTCAACACGGACACGGCTGCGCCCTACACGTTTGCTTGGAACAACGTCGCCGCGGGCAGCTACACCATCAACGCCAAAGCCACCGACGCCGCCGGGGCTTCCACGACTTCAAGTCCGGTGAGCGTCGTCGTCAACAACACTCCGACCCCGACTCCGACTCCGACACCAACTCCGACACCAACTCCGACGCCTACTCCAACTCCGACACCAACGCCAACTCCAACCCCCACGCCTACAGCTACGCCAACACCGACTCCGACACCGACACCGACACCTACCCCTACGGCTACGCCGACGCCGACACCGACGCCGCCGCCTCCGACGCCGACACCCACTCCCACCCCGACGCCGTCGGGCGATGTGATCTGGATCGAGGATGCAGTGCCGACGGGCGGTATTCTGGGGGGAGATAGCGAGGGCTGGAACTGGGTGGGGACGAACCCGCCGCCGTTCTCCGGCCTCTCCGCGCACCAGTCCAACATCTTCGGCGGCATCCACCAACACTACTTCTACAACGCGACCGGCACTCTCGCGATCAACGCCGGTGACAAGTTAATTACTTACGTCTATCTCGACCCGGCGAACACTCCCAGCGAGATGATGTTGCAATGGAACGACGGGGTATGGGATCACCGCGCCTACTGGGGCGCGAACATTATTCCATGGGGCGCGGACGGCACGGCTTCGCGTCGCTACATGGGCGCGCTGCCGCCCGCCGGTCAATGGGTCAG
>JAVEDE010000053.1 GCA_030841105.1 Pyrinomonadaceae bacterium | reverse complement strand
AGCACCGCGACCAGGCGCGCGACATGGCGATGCGCGCCGCGCGCGAGAAGGCTTCGGCGCTCGCGGCCGCGGTCGGGCAGAAGATCGGCAAGGCCTACTCGATCGCGGAGGATGTCCCGTCCCGCTCCTTCGCGGCGCAGAACTCGACGGCCAACAGCTTCTCCATCGACTCCGACGGCTCCGCCTCGTCCGAGGGCACGCTCGCGCTCGGGCTCATCAAGGTCAACGCCCGCGTCACCGTCAGGTTCGAGCTGGAATGACGGGGCGCACACCCAGCCTGAAACGACAACGGAGATGGAAACCAGCGTGACCGGAAATTCGACGACGCCCGAGCGGCGCGACTTCGTGGAGCTGCACGAGGACGTGTCGGGCAGCCCCCTCTGGAACCGCGACCTCGCGCCGACGACCATCCGCGAGCGGACGTGGACGACCTGGAACATCGCGGCGCTGTGGATCGGGATGAGCGTGGTGATTACGACCTACACGCTCGCGGGCGGCTTCATCGAGCAGGGCATGAACTGGTGGCAGGCGATGCTCACCATCCTGCTCGGCAACACGGTCGTCCTCATCCCGATGATCCTCAACGCGCACGCCGGGACGAAGTACGGCGTCTCCTTCCCCGTCCTCTGCCGCGCGAGCTTCGGGACGAAGGGGGCGAACGTGCCGGCCATCCTGCGCGCCATCGTCGCCTGCGGCTGGTTCGGCATCCAGACGTGGATCGGCGGGACGGCGCTCGACGCGCTCTTCGGGATCATATGGGGCGGCTGGAACACGGGCGCGCTCGGGTCGGTGGTCTTCGGCATCGCGCTGCACACGTGGATCGCCTTCTTCCTCTTCTGGGGGATACAGGTCTTAATCATCGTCAAGGGCGTCGAGGGCATCAAGCACCTCGAGACGTGGTCGGCGCCGCTGCTGCTCGGGGGCGGGGCCATCCTTCTGGGCTGGGCGGCGTGGCGCGCGGGCGGGCTGGGGCTCGTGCTCACGGAGTCGGCCGCGCTCCAGAAGCAGCACAACAACTTCTGGGCCATCTTCCCCGGCGCGCTGACCGCCTCGGTCGGCTACTGGGCGACGCTCAGCCTGAACATCCCCGACTTCACGCGCTACGCGCGCTCGCAGCGGTCGCAGATGATGGGACAGGCGCTCGGGCTGCCGCTGACGATGACGGCCTTTGCCTTCATCGGCGTCGCCGTGACGAGCGCGACTTTGTTGATTTACGGCGAGGCGATTCCGAACCCGGTTGACTTGATGCAACGCTTCGACAGCGTGCTCGTCATCCTCTTCGCCACCGCCGTCATCTTTGCCGCGCAGTTGACGACCAACATGGCCGCCAACGTCGTCTCGCCCTCGAACGACTTCTCGAACCTCAACCCGAAACTGATCTCTTACGTGACGGGCGGGCTAATCACGGCGCTCATCGGCGTGCTGATGATGCCTTGGAAGTTGATGGCTTCGATGGGCGCGTACATCTTCACGTGGCTCGTCGGCTATTCCGGCCTGATGGGCGCAATCGCGGGCATCCTGATCTGCGACTACTGGGTGCTGCGCCGCCAGCGGCTCGACCTCCACGATTTGTTCCAGTTGGAGGGTCGCTACACTTACACGAACGGGTTCAACGTGCGCGCGCTCGTCACACTCGTCGTGGCGATCGCGCCCGTCGTCCCCGGCTTCCTGCACGCGGCCACCACGCCCGGCGGGCGAATCGCCCAGCCCGGTTTTTTCGACACTCTCTACACCTACGCGTGGTTCGTCACCTTCGCGCTTGGGTTTGTGCTTTACTATTTGTTGATGCAAGGAAACTTTAGAAAGGATCATGCTGAGTGACAAGTGACAAGTGACAAGTGGCGAGTAAGAGCAGTTGGCTTGTTACTCGTCACTTGTCACTCGTCACTTGTCACTTGCTTTAAAGAATTATGCCACGCACAGTTAAATGCGGACTCATTCAGGCGACGAACGCCGCGCCCACCGACGCGCCCATCGAAGAGATCAAGCGCGCCAACATCGAGAAGCACATCGCGCTCATCGAAGACGCCGCGCGGCAGGGCGTTAAAATCCTCTGCATGCAGGAGGTCTTCACCACACCTTACTTCTGCGCCGAGCAGCAGACGCGTTGGTACGAGGCGGTCGAGAAAATCCCCGATGGCCCGACCGTCAAACTCATGCAGGAAGTGGCGAAGCAACACGGCATGGTGATCATCGTCCCGATCTACGAGGAAGAGATCGCGGGCATCTACTACAACACCGCCGCCGTCATTGACGCCGACGGCAAATATCTCGGCAAGTACCGCAAGAACCACATCCCGCACGTCAACCCCGGCTTCTGGGAGAAGTTCTATTTCAAGCCGGGCAACCTCGGCTACCCGGCGTTCGACACGGCCTACGCGCGCATCGGCGTCTACATCTGCTACGACCGGCACTTCCCCGAAGGCGCGCGCATTTTAGGTTTGAACGGCGCGGAGATCGTCTTCAACCCGTCGGCCACCGTCGCCGGACTCTCCGAGTACCTCTGGAAGTTAGAGCAACCCGCGCACGCCGTCGCCAACGGCTACTTCATCGGTGCGATCAACCGCGTCGGCCACGAACAGCCTTGGGACATCGGCGAGTTCTACGGCCAGAGCTACTTCTGCGACCCGCGCGGGAAGTTTCTCGCCGAAGCCCCGCGCGATGCGGACGCACTCGTCGTCGCCGACCTAGACCTCGACCTGATCCGCGAAGTCCGCAACACGTGGCAGTTCTTCCGCGACCGTCGGCCGGACACCTACGACCAGATCGTGGCGGATTGAACCGGCGTGCATCAATTGAAGCGGACATGTTAATGAGAGAGAGACAACGCATCTCCACCGGCATGAAGTGGGAGACAATCGTCGGCTATTCCCGCGCCGTGCGCGTCGGCGACAGAGTTTACGTCACCGGCACGACCGCCACGGGCGACGACGGCGAAGTGGTGGGCGTGGGCGACGCTTACGCGCAGGCCGTGCAAACCATCCGCAACATCGAGCGCGCGCTGGCACAACTCGGCATGGGCTTGGAACACGTGGTACGCACCAGAATGTTCGTCACGGACATCTCGCGCTGGGAAGAGTACGGCCGCGCGCACGGCGAGTTGTTCCGCGACATCATGCCCGCCACTACGATGGTCGAAGTCTCGCGGCTCATTGACGAACGCATGCTCATCGAGATCGAGGCGGACGCAGAGTTATAAACGCTGGTGGCCGCTTCCGACTCAGACACAGTTAAGGCAACACACAAAACTCAATGTCAACGACACACGATTCACCCATCAACCTCGCTCAGATCGAGCGCAACTTTCGCGAGATCGCGCCGCCCTTGACGGAAGCCGAGGCGATCATGGAATCGCACCGCTGCGTCTATTGCTACGACGCGCCCTGCACGCGCGCCTGCCCGACGCACATAGACGTGCCCGCCTTCATCAAGAAGATCGCGAGCGGCAACCTCATAGGCTCGGCGCGCGTCATCTTCGAGGCCAACCCTATAGGCGCGTCGTGCGCGCGCGTGTGCCCGGTTGACGTGCTCTGCGAGGGCGCGTGCGTGGAGAAGACTCTGATGGCGAAGCCCATCGAGATCGGCCGACTGCAACGCTACGCGACGGACGCCGTTTTCACACGCGGGCGCGACGTGCTCAAGGCAGGCGCGCCGAACGGCAAGTCCGTCGGAATCGTCGGCTCAGGCCCGGCGGGTCTGTCGTGCGCGACGTACCTCGCGCGCCTCGGCTACGCCGTCCGCATCTACGAGCGCAAGCCGCTCGCGGGCGGCATGGACACCTACGGCATGGCCGAGTACAAGATGACGCAGCGCGTCTCGCAGGAAGAGGTGGCGCAGGTGGCGCGGCTCGGCGTCGAGATCAAGACGAACACGGAGATCGGGCGCGACATTCAGTTAGACGAACTCGCCGGCGCGCACGACGCGGTCTTCCTCGGCGTCGGACTCGGCGCGACCTCGCGCCTGAACATCCCCGGCGAGCAACTCGAAGGCGTCTATGACGCGCTCGACTTCATCGAACGCATTAAGACGCGCGACTGGGCGAGCGTCCCCATCGGCCGCACCGTCGCCGTCATCGGCGCGGGCAACACGGCGATTGACGCGGTGACGCAGGCGCGACGCCTCGGCGCAAAGCGCGTCCTTATGATCTACCGACGCACCGACCGCGAGATGCCCGCCTACGAGTACGAGTACGAACTGGCGAAACGCGACGCCGTGGAGTTCTGGTGGCAGACCGCGCCCGTGGAGATTGTGGCGGGCGCGGACGGCACACGCGCCGCCGCGTTGCGCTGCGTCAGGACTGAGGCCGTCGAGACGGACGCCGCTTCTGGTCGCCGCTCGTTCCGGACAATCGCCGGGTCGGAGTTCGAGATTCCGGTTGACATGGTGATCAAGGCGCTCGGCCAGCAGAAGATGGTTGATTGGCTCTCGCAAATCGCCAAGCTCAAACTCGACGACGCCGGGCGCGTCACCGTGAACCCGGAGACGATGCAGACGGCCAACCCGAAATTCTTCGCCGGTGGCGACTGCGTCAACGGCGGGCGCGAGGCCGTGGACGCCGCGCAGGCCGGTAAACTCGCGGCGCAGGGCATCCACCTCCACCTCTCCGGCGAGCGCGTCGAATTCGCCGGAGCGCGCGTACCCCTGCATGAAGAGACGAGCGAGATCAAGCATTGATTGTCGGTGATTGAAAAAAGTTGTATTCGCGGCCGCCTTAAAAATCGATCTCGCGGATATCGAGTCGCAAACAATCATGTTAGTGACGGAGTTGAGTTTCATGTCGTCGCAGCCAAGCCACAAATACACGCTCGAAGAATACTTCGCGCTGGAACTTGCCAGCGAAGAGAAATACGAGTTCTGGAACGGTGAAGTGTTCTGCATGAGCGGCGCAAGCCTTGCTCATAATCAGATCGCAATGAATATCGGCGCGGAAGCGCGCACACAACTGCGTGAGCGCGGTTGTCAGGTGTTCCCCGCCGACTTGCGGGTTAAAGTACCGACGTACCCGCCGTATCGCTATCCCGATCTAACAGCCTTGTGCGGCGCGCCGGAAATACAACGCATCGGTGGTCTGGACGTACTTGTGAACCCCGCCTTAATCGTCGAAGTGCTTTCAAAGTCAACCGAGGCGTTCGACCGGGGTGACAAGTTTACTTACTACAAATCCATCGCTAGTTTCAGCGAGTATCTACTCGTCGCGCAGCACCGCCCACACGTCTCCCAATTCGTGCGACAGGAAAACGGCGTCTGGACGTTCATGGAATTCAACGATCTGGCCGACACGGTGCGGTGCGCCTCCGTGCCGTGCGCGCTGGCCTTGAGCGAGATTTACCGCGACGTAACTTTCGAACAGACGGCGCACGGCGAAGGCCAGACACACCCCGCGGGCGACTCCGGCGAGTCGGCGCATTAGTTTAGAGAGGCAACACAAATGGCTGACTTAAAAGTTAACTTCGCGGGCATCGAATCGCCGAACCCGTTCTGGCTGGCGTCTGCGCCGCCGACGAATATGGGTTCGATGGTGGAGCGCGCGTTCGACGCGGGCTGGGGCGGCGCGGTGTGGAAGACGCTGGGCGAGCCGATCCGCAACGTCTGCTCGCGCCTCGCCTCGATCGATCAAGGGCCGCAGCGCATGCTCGGTCTCAACAACATCGAACTGATCACGGATCGGTCGCTCGAAGTGAACCTGAAAGAGATCAGGGAGTGCAAGCGAAAGTATCCGAAGCACGCGCTGATCATCTCGCTGATGGTCGAGTCGAAGCGCGAGGCTTGGCACGAGATCGCAAAGCAAGTGGAGGACACGGGCGCGGACGGCGTGGAGTTGAACTTCGGCTGCCCGCACGGCATGTCCGAGCGCGGCATGGGCGCGGCGATGGGGCAGGTGCCGGAGTACACCTGCATGGTGACGGAGTGGGTGAAGGAGGCAACTTCCCTGCCCGTCATCGTCAAGCTGACGCCGAACGTGACGAACATCACGCCGCCCGGCCGCGCGGCGGTGCGCGGCGGGGCGGACGCCGTTTCGCTCATCAACACGATCAACTCCGTGATGGGCGTTGACCTCGACACGCTCGTCCCGCACCCGAACGTCAACGGCATGGCCGCGCACGGCGGCTATTGCGGCCCGGCCGTCAAACCCATCGCGCTCAACATGGTCTCCGAACTGGCGCGCGACGCGGAAGTGAACGTCCCCATCAGCGGCATCGGCGGCATCGGGACGTGGCGCGACGCGGCGGAGTTTCTCCTGCTCGGCGCGACGACCGTGCAGGTCTGCACCGCCGTCATGCACTACGGCTACCGCATCGTCGAAGACATGATTGACGGCCTCTCGAATTATCTCGACGACAAGGGCTTCCACAGCGTCAACGACATCATCGGCCTGAGCGTGCCGCGCGTCACCGACTGGGGTAACCTCGATCTCAACTACAAGACGGTCGCGCGCATTGATCACCAGAAGTGCATCCAGTGCAACCTCTGCCACATCGCCTGCGAAGACGGCGCGCACCAGTGCATCCCCTTCACCGAAATTGACGGCAAACGTTTCCCCGTCGTGGACGAGCACGAGTGCGTCGGCTGCAACCTCTGCTACCTCGTCTGCCCCGTCCCCGGCTGCATCTCCATGGTGCGACTCGACGACGGTTCGCGCCCGCTCACCTGGCGCGAACTCACGACGCGCGAACCGGAGACGATGACGGCAGACTAAGACGCGCCTGCTTGTCTTGCTTCGCAGCCCGTCTCGCCCCACGCAGATGCTACGAAAGGCTCTCCTCATCGCGGCTTTTTTGTGCGGCGGTTTCGCCGTGCTGTTGACGATGTGGATCGTCGTGCCCGCGCTCTCGTTCGATCTCTTTCAGGTGGCCGTGGGCGCGAGCGAGTGGAGTTTGTGGTTCGGCGCGGCCGGGCTGTCGGGCGCGTGGTTGAGTCTGGCGGCGCGCGCCGCCGGAAGCGGGCGGGCGGCGTGGGTTGCGTTATTGCTCGGCATCGCTGCCGTCGGGTTGTCGTTGATTCCGCCGCTCGACGCTTGGCGCGTCGCGCGTGCGAACAACGTCGAGTTGTCGCTCGGTCAATATCTGTTCGGCTCGCGGGATGCTCAGGCCGCGGGCGTCGCGCGGACGACCGAAACTTTTGCCACGGTCGGAGGGCAGACGCTGAAGCTCGACGTTTACCTCGCGCCGGGGAATGAGACGACTTTGCGGGCGGCCGTTATCGTCGTTCACGGCGGCTCTTGGAGCGCGGGGGAGCGAAGCGATTACCCTCTGTGGAACGAGTGGCTGGCGCGGCAGGGTTACGCGGTCTTCGACGTTGACTACAGGCTCGCGCCGCAGCCGAACTGGCAGACGGCGACGGGCGACGTGAAGTGCGCCGTCGGGTGGGTCAAACTTAACGCCGTGAGGTTCGCGATTGATCCGTCGCGCGTCGCGCTGCTCGGCCGCTCCGCGGGCGGGCATCTCGCGTTGCTCGCCGCCTACTCGACGAACGAGTCTAACCTGCCGCCGAGTTGCGCCGCGCCCGACGCGTCCGTGCGCGCGGTCGTTTCACTGTACGCGCCGACGGATTTGAAGTGGGGCTACGAGCACCCGGCCAATCAGCGCGTGCTCGACGGGGCGGGGAAGATACGCGACTTCACCGGCGTCACGCCCGCGTCCGCGCCGGAAATTATCCGGCTCGCGTCGGCGACCACACACGTTAGTTCCCTGTCGCCGCCGACGCTGCTCTTCCACGGCGGGCGCGATCAACTCGTCGGCGACCGACACATGACGCTGCTCACGGAGCGGCTCTCGCAACAACACGTGCCGCACCGCGCCCTGCTCATCCCTTACGCGCAGCACGCCTTCGATTACAACTTCGACGGCTGGGGATCGCAACTCGCGCGCCCGATCATTCTGAAGTTTTTGCGCGAACATTTATAGAGACGTTCGGGAGCATGGTGTTTAAGTTTCAACTGCGCGTCGCAATCAACCGAAACCTATGATGAATCAAACTTTCAACCAGAAGCCATACGCCTCCGGTCGCGTGCGCGCGCTGCTGACGATTGTCCTGTTGGGCGCGTGCGCGGCGTGCGGCGCGCTCTCGATCATCGTGAACGCCGTGCTGATCGGGATGCTGCGCAGCGCGGGCGACCAGAGTGCGGTTTATGAATTCGGCGAATCCGTGACTGAACTGCTGTACGTCGGCGTCGCCCTGCTGCAAGTCCTCGTCTTCATCGCGACGGCGATAGCCTTCCTGATATGGGTGCATCGCGCCTACCGCAACCTGCCCGCGCTCGGCGTGCGAAGGCTCGACACGACGCCCGGGTGGGCGGTCGGCTACTTCTTCATCCCCTTCGCGAACCTCGTCAAACCGTTTCAAGTGGTGCGAGAAATCTGGCACGGGAGCACGCCTCGCGGCGGTGGCGGTGGCTTTGACGGGCACGACAATTTCAGCGTCGCTGTTCCGTCGTCGGGCACGCCCGCGCTCATCGGTTGGTGGTGGGCGTTCTGGATCATCGCGAACGTCGCAGGCCGTGCGAGCAGCCGCGCCACGGACATGGCCGCGACGATCGGGGGCATGGCGCTGGCCTCCTGGGCGACCATCGCTTCCGATGCCCTGTTCATCGTCGCCGCCCTGCTCGCGATTCTGGTCGTGAAGCGGATTGACGACATGCAGGAGGCGAAGTTCAGAGAGTCGGGGATGCAGTGGCCGCCGCCCCCGCCGGAAAGTTTTGAGACTCCCCGGCACGCCTCACAAACCTTTTAACGCGGAGTCGCGGATTAGGCGATGAGTTGGCGCGGGTAGCTGAGAGGTCGTGTGCGAAGTCAAGCGTTGCGCGTCGCGGCTCGGTTTTGCGTCGTCACTCAACGCGCCTTCGGCCGGTTGAGTTTCGCCATGAGCGGTGGGATTTCGGCGAGGAGTTCGCGCGCGAGAAAGCCGAGCGACCCCATGCGCCGCGCCAGTTCGTCGCCCGCGCGCGCGTGCAGGTGGACGCCCCACACCGCGGCTTGAAACGGCGTCGCGCCGCGCGCGGCCAGTCCCGCGACGACGCCGGAGAGCGTGTCGCCCGACCCGGATGTCGCCAGCCCGACGTTGCCCGCGCGGTTGCAGTAGACGTTGCGGCTCGCGGGCGCGGCGATCAAAGTCTCGCGCCCTTTCAGTGCGACCACCGCGCCCAGTTCCGCCACCGCGCGCCGCACCGTCTGCAAAGCCCCGGCTTCCACTTCGTCCTTCTCGATTCCAAGCAGGCTCGCCATCTCGCCCGCGTGCGGCGTCAACACGACCCGCCCGCCGAGCCGCGCGAGTCCCTGCGGCGTTGATTTGATGAAAGCGAACGCGCCCGCGTCGAGCACGAGCGTAGCGTGTCCGATGCGTGGCAGCAGGTTTCGCATCAGGCGCGCGGTCGCCGCCTTGTCAACCATGCCGGGGCCGACGAGCACGGCCTGCGCCCCCGCCAACTCTTCTTCGAGTTGTTTGACTGCGCCCCCCGCGATGCCGCCCGTCGATGTCTCCGGCAAGCCGATGACGCGCGCCTCCGGCACGGCCATCGAGACGTGCGGCGCGAGACTGCGGCACGTGGCGATCTGCATCTTCCCCGCCCCCGCGCGCAGGGCTGCGGTCGCAGCCAGCACGACCGCGCCCGCGATCTCCGTCGAGCCGCCGATGACGAGCACGCGCCCGCGCGCCTCTTTGTCGTCGTCGTCCGCGGGCTGCGGCAGCGGCCACGCGCCGAGCACCTTCGGCGTGATGACGAGGGGTCGCGCGTCGCGCGTTCCGTCGCCGCGCGCGTCACGCCTACTTTTGTTCAACGCCATCCTTCCCCTCTCCCCGCCGCCGCAATGACAACCACGACAGCAACAGTTGCGCTGCGATATTCAACGCGCCTTACTTGGGCGCGACCGGAACGTCCTTTTCCGTTGTGACGGGCGCGCCTTCGCGTTCGAGCGGCGCGACGAAATTATACTGGCCGAGGACGAGCTTGCCGTTCTTCCCGATGCTCGCGTCGTAGACGTAAGAAGTGACGGAGCAGTTCGCCACGTCCGTCGCGCGATCAATCGCGAGGATTTGCTCCTCCGTCATGCGTTCGAGCAGGTAGCGGAAGCAGAGCACGACGACCGAGTGCGCGACGATGAGCACGCGCTCGCGGCGATACTCGCGCGTCAGCGTGTCAATCACGTTACGCAGGCGCAGGATCACGTCGCACCAACTCTCGCCGCCCGGCGGGCGGTGATAAAACTTCCCGATGGCGCTGCGAAAAGCCAACTGGTCGGGATACTTCGCCTCGATGCCGAACTTCGTCAGGCGGTCGAGGATGCCGAACTCTTTCTCGCGCAAACGCTCGTCGGCGATGAAGGTGATGTCGTCCTTATCAATCCCGGCCGCCGCCAACACGAGTTCCGAAGTTTGACGCGCGCGGATGTAAGGCGAGGTAAGGACAACCGACGGCCTCTCGTCGGGCGACATCTTCTTGAACCAATGGCCGAGCGCACCCGCCTGTTCCTCGCCGCACTCGGACAACGGCACGTCAACATCGCGCTTGACGCCGATGTCAATTTCGGGTAGACCCGCCGCCTCCGCCTTGTCGCGCGCCACGTTGCCCGCGCTCTCCCCGTGCCGCACGATCCACATCACGTCCGGCCACTTCTGTTTCTCGCTCACTCTCACCTCCTTGAGATTGACGGGTAAAGGGAAAGGGGGAAGGGATAAAGGAACAGAGCAAACGGCGCGCGATTAACGCGCCTTCTTTCTTCACCTTTACCCTTTCCCCCTTTCCCCTTCCCCTGCTAAGTTGTCGTCTCGTTATTCCGCTTCGCAGCCTCGTCGCTGAGCGCGGTCAACCACGAAGGCGACAGTTCTGATTGACTGTCTCTGCCCTTGGCGCGTCGCTGGCCGATGCCGCCCGCTGCTGCGGGCAGGAGACGATTCACCAAGCCGCGTATGTCCGCGCTCAACTCCGGGAAGAGTTGATGAAACTTGACGGCGGCGACAGCCTGTACCGACAGGATCACTTCCGCGTCGCCGCGTTTGGTAGCGGCAATAATCTGGCGCGCGGCGCGCTCGGCCTGAATCGTCGAGACCGGCAGCGAGTCGCTGATGCTGAACCACGCATACTCCGCGCGATGCTGCCCTTTGAAGGTGGCGTTCGGCGGGCTGCCCGTCCGCATCAGGCCGGGGCAGACGGTCGTCACGACGATGCCGTCTTTAATAAGTTCCGCGCGCAACCCTTCGGAGAGTCCGACGAGCGCGAACTTGCTCGCGCTGTAAGGGACGAGATGCGGCACGCCGATCTTGCCGCCGATGGACGAGACGTTGACGATGCGCCCGCGCCGCCTGCGACGCATCGCGGGCAGCACGGCCAGCGTCGTATAGAGCGGCGCCCAGAAGTGTATCTTCATCGCCTCTTCGTAATCGGCGAGCGTCATCACCTCGACGGGGCCGACCTGAATCACGCCCGCGTTGTTGACGAGCACGTCCACACCGCCGAAGCGTTCTTCGGACAGGCGCACCCACTCGCGCACCTGCGCTCTGTCCGTCACGTCGCACGGGAAGGCCAGCACCTCCGCCCCGCGGCGCGCGAGATCGGCGCGGGCGCGTTCGAGTTCCCGCGGGTCGCGCGCACAGATAGACAGACGCGCGCCCTCGCGCGCCAACTCGCGCGCCAGCACCAACCCCAGCCCACGCGAGCCGCCCGTGATCAAAACCGTCTGGCCGTTAAAGTCGAACTCGCGCCACTTCCTGAGCGCCGCGCGCACGCCCAACAGCGCGCCCACGCCTGCCCCGGCCAACAGCAACGCATCCTGCTTCTTCTTGTCCACACTCACCCCTTTTTCGATTGCGGGATCACTTAAACTCCGCCACGACCGGCGTGTGATCCGACGGGCGTTCCCAGCCGCGCGGCTCTTTGTCAATCCACGCGTTCGTACAACGCGCGGCCAGATGTTCCGACACCCAGATGTGATCGATCCGCATCCCGGTGTTCTGCCGAAACGACCCGGCGCGATAATCCCACCACGAATAATGTCCGTGCCCCGCTTCGTGCTGCCGGAAGGCGTCCGCGAAGCCCCACTCTTTGACATGGCTCAAGGCGTCCTTCTCCGGCTTGCTGAACAGGATGCGACCGCGCCACAGCTGCGGGTCATGTACGTCGCGGTCTTCGGGCGCGACGTTGAAGTCGCCGCAGAGCAGCACCTCGTCGTCCGTCCAGTAGTCGTCGTCGAAAAATTCACGCAGCCGCTTGAGCCAGTCCAGTTTGAAACGATACTTGTCCGTCCCGACCGACTGCCCGTTCGGCACGTAGACGTTGACGATGCGGACGCCCTCGACCGTCCCCGCGATCAAACGCGCGTGCGAGCCTTCTTCGTCGCCGGGGAAGCCGCGCTCGACATCCGTGATGGGCGCGCGCGAGACGATCCCGACGCCGTTGTAAGTCCGTTGGCCGTAGACCTCCGCACGGTAGCCGAGTTCGGCGAACGCCTCGCGCGGAAAACGCTCGTCCGTGCACTTCAACTCCTGCATGCACAAAACGTCCGGCCGCGCCTTTTCCAGCCATTGCAAGACGACGGGCAGACGCGCCGCTATCGAGTTCACATTCCAGGTTGCGATTTTCACGTTGCCTCATATTATATCGGCGCGCCTGAAAATTCCCACCGCCGAAGACATCGCTACATAAAACCATCGAAATAGAGTATATTTTTCTTCCTACGTAGTTCCGCCTTAAATTTTGCAGACACACGACGCTCGTCCCGGCGCGCTCCGGCCACGGGCGCGCGAGGAGGAGAGTTTGGCAGCCGCCGCTTTTTACGATCTCGAAGGCACTCTGGTCAGCACGAATCTCGTGCACACGCTCGGCTTTTACGCACGCAACCAGCAGGGCGTCTTGCGCTCGCTTCGCAAGACCGCAACCACCGTCTTGAGCATCCCGCTCTTCGCCGCGACCGACCAGTACAGCCGCAAGGTCTTCAACGATCTCTTCTTCAAACGCTACAAGGGCGAGACCGAAGACCGCCTCCGCTTCTTCGCCGACGAACTGTTCGAGTCTGTCTTGAAGCCCGCCGTCTTCCCCGGCACGTTCGAGTTGATCGAAAAATCGCGCAGCCTCGGTTTGCGTCAAATCGTCGTCACAGGCGCGCTCGACTTCTCCGTCGAACCACTGATGAAATATCTCGGCATCGAAACTTACGTCTCCAACCGGCTCGAATTCGTCAACGGCATCGCCACGGGGCGACTCCTGCCGCCTGTGCTCGCCGCCGCTACGAAAGCAAGTTGGATCAGGAACCACGCCGAGCAGGAAGGCATCAACCTCAGCGAGTCTTACGCCTACACGGACAGCATGAGCGATCTTCCGATGCTCTCCATCGTCGGCCACCCGGCGGCCGTCAACCCCGACATGCGCCTCAAACAGACGGCGCTCCATCACGATTGGCCGATCTTGAATTTGAAATAGAATGATCCCTTGTCGCAAACGGTTCTGCCTGTTCTTTAGTTTGCTGCTGCTTGTCTCTGTTAGCGCCTGTTCGCGTGTGGGTTCATACGAACACGAACCAGCCATCGAAAAGAGCCTGGATGAGTTTCACGCGCGAATGAACGAAGAACAGTATCAGGCTATCTACGCCGACGCTGATCCTGAATTACGGAGTCGCATCAGCGAACAGGATTTTACGAAGCGGCTTGCCGAAGCGAAGGAGCGCGCGGGTAAAATAGAAGGCAAGGCGAGCGTAGCGCTTAGCTCGGGCATGGGCCGTAAATTACGCAAATTGTTCTCGAATAGGGAGAACGTCACGCACTTTGAAATTACCAAATGTGATGCCGGTTCAGTCCACGAACGGTTTGAATGGTCACTGGTGAACGGGACGGCGAGATTACGTGATTACGAGCTGCGTCAGGTTTTAGAGCGAGGCAAAATTTACAAACTAGGCAACAGTAATATTGCCATAGCCCCAAAATAAAAATTCACATGGCACTCCAACTCAGAAAAAAACTGCACGAGTCGGTCGTCTATATTGACCGCGACAGCGCGCCGCGCATCGTCGCCTCCGGTATGGACTTCCTGTTGGAAGATTTGCCGGTCGGCACGCGCGTCATCTACCCGAACCAGCCCTTGAAAGGTCTGGTCAACCGCGAGGCCGCGATCCGTTACGCGCTCAACCACCCGCACGATTGCGATCCGCTGTTCGCGCAACTGACGCCGGGCATGCGTGTGACCATCGCCGTGGACGACATCTCGATGCCGCTCCCGCCGATGAACACGCCCGACATCCGCCAGACCGCGCTCGAAATACTCGTCCAGATGCTGAGCGGCCACGGCGTTGACGACGTGCACATCATCATCGCCGTCTCCCTGCACCGCAAGATGACGCCCGCCGAGATGAAGCGCATGTCGGGGCCGAAAATCTGGGACGACTTCTACCCCGACCGTTATTACAACCACGACGCCGAAGACCCCGCGAACCTCGTCCTACTCGGCGAGACGCGCCACAAAGAGCCTCTGCGCATCAACCGCCGCGCCGCCGAGAGCGACCTGCTCATCTATCTCAACTTCAACTTCGTGCCGATGAACGGCGGCCACAAGTCGGTCGGCGTCGGCCTCTGCGATTACGAGTCGCTGCGCGCGCACCACAACCCGAACACGATCCGCGCGTCGAACAGTTACATGGACCCGGCAGGCTCGGAGTTGGGGCGCGTCATCAGCCGTGTCGGCAAGCTCGCGGACGAACACTTGAACGTCTTCCACATCGAGACGACCATCAACAACCACATGTTCGGCGCGGACATGGGCTTCCTGACGAAGAACGAGGACGACTTTTCCGCCTTCGACCGCATGAAGTACGAGGCCATGCGCTTCACGATGAGCAAGATGCCGCGCCCCGCCAAGCGCGCCATGTACAATTCGCTCAAGGGCAACTACGAGATGATCGCCTGTCACGCCGGGCGCACAGACCCCGTCCACGAACGCATCATTGCCAAGAGCATGGAGCAGTACGTCGTGCCCATCGAAGGCCAGTGCGACATTCTCATCTGCCCCGTGCCCGACATGTCACCCTACAGCGTCAACTCCAGTTTGAACCCGCTGCTCGTGCAGGTGATGGCGCTCGGCTATCACTTCAACATGTACCGCGGCAAGCCGCTGTTGAAGAAGGGCGGAACGTTGATCTTGCATCACCCCTGCACAGACGAGTTCGACCACAACTTTCACCCGAGCTACATCGAATTCTTCAACCGCCTGCTGCCCGAATCGCGCGACGCGAACGTGTTGCGCGACAAGTACGAGCAGGAGTTTGCCAACAACCCGAGCTACGTCGAGATGTACCGGCGCGGCAACGCCTATCACGGCTCGCACCCGTTCTTCATGTGGTATTGGGGCGAGAACGGCCGCCAGCACGTCGGCCACGTCATCGCCGCGGGCGCGGAGAACGCGCACGTCCCCGCCATGATGGGCTGGGAGCGCGCCGACAATCTCACCGAGGCGATTGCGATGGCGCGCAGCTATCAAGGCCGCTCCGCCGAAATCACCATGCTCCACCAACCTGTGATCGCGATTTGCGACATGGAGTAGAATAGAAGTCTGATGAAGTTATCGCCGACAGAAATTTTTCAGGGACGCAAAATCTTCCTCATCGGGAGCACGGGCTTTCTCGGCAAGGTGACGCTGAGCATGCTCTTGTATCGCTTCCCCAACGTCGAGCGCGTCTATCTCACGGTGCGCTCGCGCTCGCTCGCCGAATCCGAGACGCGCTTCTGGAACAACGTCATCACCGCGCCCCCCTTCGACCCCTTGCGCGAACGCTTCGGCGACGCCTTCGAGGATTTCATACGCGACAAGGTGCGCGTCTATAACGGCGACATCGGCGACACCAATCTCGGCCTGACGGAAGACGAAGCGCAGACGATTGCCGCAGACATTGATGTCGTCGTCAACAGCGCGGGCAACGTCACGTTCAACCCGACGCTGGAGAGCGCGCTCAGAACGAACGTCGTCGGCACACAGAACGTTATCGCGTTCGCCAAGCGCATGAAGCGACCTGCGCTCGTTCATGTCTCGACCTGCTTCGTGGCGGGCAACCGCTCAGGCCCGGTGTGGGAGAGCGATCCGGTCATCGGCTATTTCCCGCGCCGCGAAGAGTTGCCGGGCGTGGAGTTTTCCGTCGAGCAAGAGATACGCGACTGCGCGAAACTCGCCGAACGCGTGAAGGACGAGGCGCGCGACGCGATGCGTGCCGCGAGTTTCCGCGAGAGCGCGCGCAAGCGACTTATCGAGGAAGGGCGCGACGCAGACGATCTGGACGCGATGGGGCTGGCCGTCGCGCGTGAGCGCAAAGTGTGGACGCGCACGCGCCTCACCGACCTCGGCATCGAACGCGCCGAATGGTGGGGCTGGCCGAACATCTACACCTACACGAAGAGTCTCGGCGAGCAACTCGTCGCGGCGGAGACGGGGATCGTGCGCTCCATCGTGCGCCCGTCAATCGTCGAGTCGGCGAAGGATTACCCGTTCCCCGGCTGGAACGAGGGCTTCACGACGACCGCGCCGCTCATCTTCATCGCGCTCAAAGGGCAGACGCAGATTCCCGTCAACGAGAAGTTGATTCTGGACATCACGCCGGTTGATCAAGTCGCCGCCGTGATGCTGGCGGTCGCCGCCGAAGCGTGCGTCGAAGAACCGCGCCTCGTCTATCAAGCCGCGACGGGCGACTCGAACCCGAACGACATGCGCCGCATCGTCAACCTGCTCGGCCTCTACAAGCGCAAGCACTTCGACGAGAAAGAGACGGGCTTTAAGATCGTCAACGCCGTCGTCTCGCGCATGGAGACGCGCCCCGTCACCACCTCGCGCTTCGAGAAGACTTCGACGCCGATGATCAACGCGGCGGCCAAAGGGGCTTCGTCGCTGCTGGATCGCGTGCGCCCGCGCTGGGGCGGCGGCCGCATCTCGGAGTTTGTGGATCACGCGAAGAAGCACGTCGAGCGGCTCGAAGAGTTGACGCACGAGACGAAGGAAGCGTTCGAGATGTTCCGCCCGTTCATGGTCGAGAACGCCTACATCTTCCGCGCCGACAACGTGCGCTCGCTCTTCTCGCGCATCCGCGACGACGAACAGAATTTGTTGCCGTGGCATCCCGAAAAGTTCGACTGGTACGACTACTGGATGAACATCCACTTCCCCGGCCTCAAGAAGTGGATCTTCCCGCAACTCGAAGAGGACATGCGCGCGCAGCCGAAGCGCGTCTACACCTACCGCGATTTGCTCGAACTCTTCGAGACCTCTTCCAAACGTTACGCGACGCGCGTCGCCATGCGTATCGAGCGCGACGGGCGCAAGGAGCAGTACACCTACCGCGACTTGCACGAACTCGCTACCCGCGCCGCCGGCTTCTTCGCGGGCGAAGGCGTCCGCCCTGCGGATCGCGTCGTGCTCCTCAGCAACAACGCGCCCGAATGGGGCATGACATACTTCGGCGTGCTCAAGGCGGGCGCGACCTGCGTACCGATTGACCCGGAAAGCTCGACGACCGAGATCGTCAACTTCATCCGCGCGAGCGAAGCCTTCGGCATCGTCATCAGCGACGAGATGCGCGAGAAGCACGACGATCTGCCGGAGCGTTTGGTTGAAGAGAAGTTGGAGACGACGCGCACGTGGCGCTTCGAGGAAATCTTCGCGCTGCCGCCGCAGAAGATCGAAGACCAGCGACTCGCCCTGCTGCCGGCGAAAGTCCACCCGCAGACAACCGCCTCGCTCATCTTCACTTCGGGCACTACGGGGCAACCTAAAGGCGTCATGCTCACGCACAAGAATTTCACGAGCATGGTCTCGATGCTCGCCTCGATCTTCGACATGACGACGAAGGACGGCGTGCTTTCCGTCCTCCCGCTCCATCACACGTTCGAGTTCTCCACCGGCTTTCTCACCCCGCTCTCGCGCGGCGCGCAGATCACCTACCTGCCGGAACTGACGAGCGAAGAACTGACGCGCGCCATCAAGAACGGCTACGTGACGGGCATGGTCGGCGTGCCCGCGCTGTGGGAACTGCTGCACCGCCGCATCAAGAGCCGTTTCAGCGAGCGCGGCCGCCTCGTCGGCGACACGGTTGATTACTTGATCGAGGCCAACAGTTGGGTGCGCGATCATTCGCCGTTCAACCTCGGCCAGATCGTCTTTCGCCCGATCCACGCCGGACTCGGCGGGCGCATCCGCTATTTGATCAGCGGCGGCTCGGCCTTGAACGAGAAGGTCAAAAAAGATTTCCACGGCCTCGGCTTCACCATCCTCGAAGGCTACGGGCTGACGGAAGCCTCACCCGTCCTGACCGTCACGCGCCCGCAGAACAAGTTGATCTCGCTGAGCGTCGGCAAGCCTCTGCCCGGCGTCGAAGTGAAGATACTCGAACCGGACGCGAGCGGCATCGGCGAAGTCGTCGCGCGCGGCCCGAACGTGATGAGCGGCTACTTCAACAACGAAGAGGCGACGCGCGCCGTTCTCGTCAACCGCTGGCTCTACACGGGCGACTTAGGCCGCCTCGACGACGAAGGGAATCTCTACCTCGTCGGCCGCTCGAAAGAGATCATCGTTGACACGAACGGCAAGAACGTCTACCCCGACGAGATCGAGGAACTCTATGCCGACTCGCCATACATCAAGGAACTCAGCGTCGTCGGGCTGGCCGAAGGCATCGGCGAAAAGGTGGCGTGCATGGTCGTCGCCGATCACGACTTCGACATCGCGCTCACGCGCGAGGAGGTGCGCCGCAAAGTCGAGGAGCATTTCCGCGACGTGTCTTCGTCGCTCCCCTTCTTCAAGCGCGTCAAGGCGCTGCATTTCTGGGACGGCGAACTGCCGCGCACGGCGACGCGCAAGGTCAAACGCCGCGAAGTGGTCGCCGCCATGCTGGTGCTTGAACAGAGTCAGCGCAACGTCTCGCAGGTCGCGTCGAACGTGCGCGAAGACAGGGGCGCGGCGTGGTTGCTCGAAGTGGTCGCCACGGTCGCCAACCGAGCGCGCGCCGAGATCACTTTCGACACGCGGCTCGCCGATCTCGGATTCGACAGTTTGATGTACGTCGAACTCGCCTCGGCCATCGAGCAGGCGGGCGGCACGCTGCGCTCGCCCGACACCCTGACCGAGGTGCGCGACCTGCGCGAACTCGCGGGCGTGGTGACCCGGCAGGCGACGCCCGCCGAGCGCGAGGAAGCGGAGCGGCGGCAGGCGCACGACGCGCGGCGCGGCGACGACGAGATTTACGTGCCGTCGCTCGTGCGCACCGTAGGCAACAAGGGACTCGACGCGTTGCAGCGCGTCTTCTACGAGAAGTTCCTGCACATGAAGATCGAGGGCGAGTCGAACATCCCCGTCCACACGAATTTCCTCGTCGCCTCGAACCACGCGTCGCACCTCGACATGGGGCTGGTCAAGATGGCGCTCGGCGAACACGGGCGCGACATGGTGGCGCTCGCCGCCGCCGACTACTTCTTCGACAACAAGTTCAAGCGCGCTTACATGGACAACTTCACGAACACCGTCCCCATGGAGCGTAGCGGAAGTCTTCGCAAGTCTCTGCGGCAGGCGCTCTCGTTCCTCGAACGCGGTCACAACGCGCTGCTCTTCCCCGAAGGCACGCGCTCCGTGACGGGCGAGTTGGCCGACTTCAAACCAGTGCTCGGATTCCTCGCGCTGACGGCACGCATCGGCATCCTGCCCGTCTACCTGCATGGCACTTACGAGGCTCTGCCGAAGGGATCGAACATGCTCAAGAGCCGCGACATCGCGGCGCGCATCGGCCGCTTCCTCGGCGCGGAGGAGTTGGAGGAGATGACGCGCGGCATGTCGAAGTCCGAAGCCTACCGGCTGATCGCGGCCTTCGTCCATCATCAGGTCGAGAATTTGCGCGACGGCACGCGCCACGACTTCGACGCCAAAGCCCTCCGCAAACGCTGGCGCGCCGAACGTCGCGGCACACCCGAAGAGGAAGTTACTGTTTGAAAAGTGACGAGTGACGAGTGACGAGTGACAAGTTGAAATCAAGAGCTTGTCTTTAACTCGTCACTCGTCACTCGTCACTCGTCACTCTACATATGGCAACTAAGAAAGCGACGACAAAGGCACGGAAGAGTCCGGCGAAGGCGAAGGCTGCGGCCGGGACGAAGGGCGCGGCGACGACGACGGCGCTCGCGCGTCGGCCGCAGCCTTACACTTTGGTGACGGGCGGGACGGGGTTTCTCGGCGCGCATCTGGTGCGCCAACTCGTGGAAGCGGGCGAGCGCAACGTGCGCGTGCTGGCGACGACAAATCCGGCGTGGCTCGGCGAGTTGGGCGTCGAGACGGCGACGGGGTCGGTGTTGAATAAGGCCGACGTGGTGCGCGCGTTGGACGGCGTCGCCTCCGTGTACCATCTGGCGGGGCGCGTCGCGCGCGGGCGCGAGGACTCGCACGGGATGTATGCGTTGCACGTCGAAGGGACGCGCGCGCTCTGCGAGGCGGCGACCGTGGCGGGCGTCAAAACAATCGTGCTGGCATCTTCCAGCGGGACGATTGCGGTGACGGACGACGCGACCGCGCTGCCTAACGAGACGTGGCCGCCGCCGCTCGACATTATCGCGCGCTGGCCTTACTACGCGAGCAAGTATTATCAGGAGCGCGTCGCGCTGGAACATTTCGCGGGCGCGGGGCGTCGCCTCGTGATCGTCAATCCGAGTCTGCTGCTCGGCCCCGGCGACGAGCGTCTGAGTTCGACCAAAGTGGTGCTCGACTTTCTCGCGCGCAAGATCATGGCCGTGCCGGGCGGCGGTCTCAGCTTCGTGGACGCGCGCGACGCGGCACAGGCGATGCGCGCGGCGATGGCGCGCGGCAAGCACGGCGAGCGTTACCTGCTCGGCGCGGCCAACTGGACGTTCGATAAGTTTTTCGGGCGGCTCGAACGTCTGACGAAAGTCGCCGCGCCGCGTTTCTCGCTGCCGTCGAAGTTTGCCGTGACGGGCGCGCACGCGCTCAGTTCGCTCTACCGGCAGTGGAAACTCGCCCCGCCCGTCGAACCCGCCGAGATCGAGATGGCGGAATATTTCTGGTACTTCGATTCGACGAAGGCAGCGCGCGAACTTGGCTTCGCGCCGCGCGACGCCGCCGAGACGCTGCAAGACACTGTGACCTACGTGCGCGAAAATTTTCTCGGCAAGGGCGCGTTCGTTTAAGCTCGACTGCCAAGTTAACCGAAAGCCGTGAGTGAGAAGCCGGACGCTACTCACTCACGGCTTTAATTTTTTTTGGAGTCTCACCGGCCAGTGCTGACTATACGCTTGCGGCTCGCCCCGGCGTGCTTACATCTGCGGGAAGTGTTCGAGCAATTCGCGCTAGGCGACGCGTTGAAGATTGATTGTGCTCGCGCAGAGAGAGAGAGGGGCGGAGACTTACGGGCGGCGGATGCGCAAGGCGCGCGGGATGATCTCGAACGTCGCGGGGAGCGTGCCGGACAGTTCGCCGTCAATCTCGATCAGCACGCGCTCGTCCGGGCGGTCGGCGAACACTCGGATGCGTCGCGCGTGCGCGTGCTGCACCTCGCGCATACCGAGGTGCGTGCCGAGATAGAGGCGGTAGACGTTGGTTAAAATCTTGAGCGTGTCGAGGTCGCCGACGGCCACCACGTCGAGCAGCCCGTCGTCGAGTAACGCGGCGGGCGCGATCTTCATGCCGCCGCCGAAGTAGCGCGCGTTGGCGATGCACAGGTTCGCGACGGCGAGGCGGAACTCCGGGCGTTCGTCGAGTTGGATGCGGAGCGTCGGACGGTCGAACGAGACGACCGCTTGCAAAGAGGCGAGCGCGTAGGCGGCCTGCCCGCCCGCCACGCGGCGCGAGGCAGAGGCCAGCCACCCCGAAGCGTTCTCTTCCACCCGGCGGATGACCTCGCCGCCCATGCCGCACGAGGCGACGTTCAAAAAATATCTTTGCGCCCGCGCGCCCGCGCGATCTTGAAACTCCACGCGCCCCACGTCCACGCGGACGCTCTGACCCGTGCGGAGGGCTGCGGCGGCATCGCGCACGCGCTTCGGCACGTCGAGCGTGCGCCGGAAGTCGCCGCCCGTCCCACTCGGCAAAATTCCCAACTCCGCGTCCGCGCCCGACGCGAGGATGCCGTTCGCCACCTCCGAGATCGTGCCGTCGCCCCCGCACGCGACGATGAAACTACGCCCCGCCGCAGCCTCGCGCTCGGCGATCAGGCGCGCGTCGCCCGCCCGCTCCGTGAAGGCGCAGTTGAACGCCCCGAAGTGCGCGCGCAAGTCGCTCGCCAGAGACGGCCACGCCCGCCCCGTCGCGCCGCCCGCCGACGCGGGGTTGACGATAACGAGGGGAAGTGATGAGTGATGAGTGATGGGTGATGAAGGCGCGGGGAGCGATGATGTAGACGCGGCGTGCAGAGATGAAGGCGTAGCGATGGCGGCGTCGGCCGTCTTGTCGTCGGGTGTTTTGTCGTCGGGAGATTTGTTCTTCCCGGTTCGGCCGCCGCTTGTTGCGCGTTTACCGTCGCTTGCGGTGCGTTCAACTTTCCGCGTCTTCTTATTCATCCCTCATCCCTTTACTCATCTCCGATCCCTTCTTCCTTGCCGTAGAGTGCGCGATCTTGTTCGCCGAGTTCGGCGATCTTGGACATGACGAACTCGGCGATCTCTTTGTAGGTGCGGATGCCGTCGCGGCGAGAGAGAAACTGTGTGTAGTCGAGCGCGGGGCCGAAGTGGACGCGGATCAGTTCGCCGCCCGTCCAGTTGCCCAGGACTTGTTTGGGCAGGTCGTTGTTGAGTCCGGCGACGAAGACGGGGATGACTTGCGGGGTCGCGTCTTTGATCAGACGGCCGACGCCGGGCTTCGCGGGAAGGAACGAGTAGGGGTCTGGATTTTTGTTGCGCGTGCCTTCGGGGTGGAAGCCGATGAGGTGGCCGCGGCCGCGCTGGCAGAGGTCAACGAGCACGCGCATCGAGTATTTGTCGAAGTCGCGCTTTTCGGGGATCGGGTTGCTGCCCGCCGCGAAGAAGGGCGGGTACATTGACCACCAGCCCATCACGAGATTGACGAGCATCCCCAAAGGCGACTCGTAGAAGAAGCGCCCGCGCACGGGGAAGTACAAACTCTTCTCCCAACTCGTGCGGCGGAACAGTTCGGCCGAGACCGTGTACATGTCGAAGAACGAGCGGTGGTTGGCGACGAGCAGGATGGGTCGTTCGTGCGAGACGGCTTCGACGTGTTCGAGACCGTGGACGCGCATCAGGTTGTAAGTGCAAAGCCTGATCCAACTCATGCCGAGCGTGCGCTGGCAGAACGTCCAGAAACGTTTCCACGCGCCCTGATTCATCCGCCGCGTGACGCGGAAGGCCGCGCGCTCCATCGGCGCGAGCACGCCCAGTTCCTCCCGCGTCGGCTCGGCAAGCGTGGCGGGCGCGACGGTTACTGGCGGCTGCGGCTCAATCTCTCCGGGTGGTGGTTCGAGTTCCGTCGAAGACATGGGGCAAGTTTCAAGTTTCAGGTTTCAAGTTTCAAGTTCAAGATTGAAGAACTTGTCAGTCCTGAAACTTGAAACTTGAAACCTGAAACCCATTCTTAGTCTATCGAAAAATACCGCGCCTCTTCGTGATGCACGATGATGGCGGAGGTTGATTGTTCGGGTTCGAGTTGGAACTCTTCCGTGAGCGTCACGTCAATGCGCGCGGGGTCGAGCAACTCGAAGAGTTTCGTTTGATCTTCCAGATTCGGGCAGGCCGGGTAGCCGAAGCTGAAACGCGAACCTTGATAGCCCTGGTGGAAGAGTTTGGTGATCTCTGTGGCGTCGCGCGCGGCGATGCCGAGTTCCACGCGGATGCGCTTGTGCCAGAGTTCGGCCAGAGCCTCCGCGCTCTCGACGCTCAGGCCGTGGAAGTAGAGATAGTCTGTGTAGTTGTCCGACTTGAACAACTCGTGCGCGTACTCGCTCGCGCGCCGCCCCACGGTGACGAGATGGAAGGCGACCGTGTCCACGCGCCCGGAATCCACTGGGGCGAAATAGTCCGCGAGGCAAAGCCGCTTCCCTTCGGGCTGGCGCGGGAAGGTGAAACGCTGACGTTCGGTGCGTTCGTCGTCCTCGTAGATGATCAAGTCGTTCCCCGCCGACTGGCAGGGGAAATAACCGTAGACCACGCGCGGCACGAGCAACTGTTCGCGCTTCGAGCGTTCCTTCAACTCGTCGTAAACCGGACGCACTTTCTCCGCGACGAGCGCGCGGTAATCATCCGCCGACCTGCGCCCCTGTTTGAATTGCCACTGGCCTTTGAAGAGAGCCGTCTCGTTGACGAAGGCGAACACGTCGTCGAGCGGGATGTCGTCAACCACGCGCGAGCCGTAGAACGGCGGGCGCGGGACGGGCACATCCGTGCGCACGTCGGAGCGGCGCGTGTGCGTCGTGTCGCCCGCCACCCGCGCCGCTCCGCGCGGGCGCGCGGGTTTGCGTATGCCGAGCTTCGCCTCTTCCCCGATCAAGTCTTCCACGTCCTCGGCCGCCGCGTCGTCGCCTGCGCCTGCGCCCGCAGCGGCGGCGACGGCCATCGCCGCTTTCGACTGCGCCGCGCCGTTATCCTTCGCGCCGGACTTCTCCGCCATCAGCGAGTCCATCGTGTGCAGCCCGTCGAAGGCGTCTTTGGCGTAAAAGAGCGTGCCCTTGTAAATCGCTTTGAGATCATCTTCGACGTAGCGACGCGTTAAGGCCGCACCGCCGAGCACGACCGGCACTTTGATGTCGCGCTCGTTCATCAGTTCGAGGTTATCGCGCATGATGAGCGTTGACTTGACGAGCAGCCCGCTCATGCCGATGGCGTCCGCGCCCTCGCGCTCGAACGCGTCGAGGATACTTTCAATCGTCTGCTTGATGCCGAGGTTGACGACGCTGTAGCCGTTGTTCGTCAGGATGATGTCCACGAGGTTTTTGCCGATGTCGTGAACGTCGCCTTTGACGGTGGCGAGAATCATCTTGCCCTTCGCCGTCGCGCCGCCCTTCTTCTCCATGAATGGTTCGAGAAAACGCACCGCCGCCTTCATCACCTCGGCTGACTGCAACACGAACGGCAACTGCATCTGGCCGCTGCCGAACAGATCGCCGACCACTTTCATGCCGTCGAGCAGGATGTTGTTGATGATGTCGAGCGCGGGATGACTTTCGAGCGCACGCGTGAGTTGCGTCTCCAAGCCCTGCTTCTCGCCGTCAATGATGTGACGTTTGAGGCTCTCTTCGACGGGCAAGGCCGAGTCGTCAACATGCACCTTCTTCGTCGTCACGCCCTCGAAGAGCGTGGTGAACTCGCCGAGCGGATCGTAGGTGCAAATCTCGCCGTCGAACTTGCGCTCGTCGTAGATGAGTTGGCGCGCGACTTCCAGTTCGCGCTCGCCGATGCGGTTGAGCGGGACGATCTTGCTCGCGTTGACGATGGCCGCATCAAGCCCCGCCTCGACCGCTTCGTGCAGGAAGACCGAGTTGAGCACGATGCGCGACGCGGGATTCAGGCCGAACGAGATGTTCGAGACGCCGAGGATGGTGAAGCAGCCGGGCAGTTCGCGCTTGATGCGGCGGATGCCTTCGATGGTCTCGGCGGCGTTGCGCCTGTCCTCTTCGATGCCGGTGGAGATGGGCAGGGCGAGCGGGTCGAAGAAGATGTCGTGCGCGGGAAAGCCGAGTTGTCGCGTCGCGTGCTCGTAGGCGCGGCTCGCGATCTTCAGTTTGCCGTCGGCCGTGCGCGCCATGCCCTCCTCGTCAATCGTGCCGACGACGACGGCCGCGCCGAACCCCTTGGCGAGTTCGATCACCTTCGTGAAGCGCGGCTCGCCGTCCTCGTAGTTCGTCGAGTTGAGGATGCACTTGCCGCCTGCGTGTTCGAGTCCGGCCTCCATCTTCTCCCACTCGGTCGAGTCGAACATGAGCGGGAGGCGGATGTTCGTAACAAGGCGCGAGGCGAGTTGGTGCATGTCTTTCACGCCGTCGCGGCCGACGAAATCAACGTTCACGTCGAGAACGTGCGCGCCCTCGCGCTCCTGTTCGCGCGCGAGCGAGACGAGACCGTCCCAGTCTTCGGCGTTCAACAAATCGCGCATCTTCTTCGAGCCGGAAGCGTTCACGCGCTCGCCGACGATGAGGAAAGAATTATCTTGCACGTAGGGCTGCTGGCTGTAGATCGAAGACGCGGCCGGGAGCACTTTCGCCTCGCGCCGTTTCGGCTCGACGCCCTGCATCGCCTCTACGAGCATACGCAAATGCTCCGGCGTCGTGCCGCAGCAGCCGCCGACGACATTGACGCCGAAGTCTTTGACGAAGTGTGCGACCTGCGCCGTGAACGTCTCCGGCGTCTCGTCGTAGTGCATCGCGCCGTCTTTGACCGAGGGCAGCCCGGCGTTCGGCAGGACGGAGACAGGCAAGGTTGCGTTCTCGCAAAGATAGCGGATGCTCTCCGTCATGTTGCGCGGCCCCGTGCCGCAGTTCATGCCGATGACGTTGATCGGGAACGGTTCGAGCGCGGTCAAGGCCGCGCTGATCTCCGTGCCGGGAAGCATCGTGCCGAACAGTTCGATGGTCACCTGCGTGATGACGGGCACGCGCCGTTTCGACTGCGCGAAATACTCGAAGATGGCGGAGAGCGTGGCCTTCGTCTGCAACAAGTCCTGACAGGTTTCGACGATGAGCAGATCGACGCCGCCGTCTATCAGGCCGCGCGCCTGTTCGTAATAGGCCGCCTTGATGTCGCGAAACTGGATGTGGCCGAGCGTGGGCGACTTCGTGCCCGGCCCCATGGAGCCTGCGACCCAGCGCGGTCGATCTTTGGTGGCGAAGTCGGCGGCGACGCGCTTCGCCAGTTGCGCGGCGCGCACGTTCAAATCGTAGGCCATGTGGCCGATGCCGTACTCGTCGAGCACGTAGGGGATCGCGCCGAAGGAGTTGGTCTCCACCACGTCGCAGCCAACTTCAAGGAAAGCCGCGTGGACGCTCTCGATTGCCGAAGGCTTACTGATGAGCAGGTATTCGGGGCAGCCCTCAAACTGCGCGCCGCCGTAGTCGTCCACGGTCAGGTTTTGCGTCTGGAGGTTCGTGCCCATCGCGCCGTCGAAAACGACGATGCGGTCTTGCAGAGTTTGGAGGAAATCTTTCATGTAGTTTTAATTCGTCTCCGTTCCGGCCAACGCTCGCGCGCATAAAACGGGAAGCCCCGCGCCAAACAACGCGGGGCTTTCGTCGAGATGCCTTCGGATGCGGGTGGTTTCCCGTGAAAGTCTTGGCCGTGCTGTTTAGCTGTTTATTTTACGTGGCCGCAAGTCGCCTTAACTCACCACGTTTGTCCGACGCCGTTTATTGAATCACCGCCCGCAGAGCATGTCAAGAATGGAGAGGTCGGAGGTTAGCCATCAAAGGTCGGTTAAAACTGACTTCGCCCGCATCTCACCTCTAGCCTCTGACCTCTCCTTTATGATACTTTCACAGTCGCTTTTGCTTCCAGCTTCAGACACACACCGCCTAACTATGCGCCGAGCCATTTATCCCGGTTCTTTCGATCCCGTGACGAACGGCCACCTCGACATCATCGCGCGCGGCTGCAAACTCTTCGACGAGATCATCATCGCCGTCGTGGTCAACCCGGAGAAGAATCCGCTGTTCACGCTCGACGAACGGCGCGAGATGCTGTCGGAGGTGTTAGGCGAACTCGACAGTGGCTCGTGTCATCTGGTGGTGGATAATTTTCAAGGGCTGCTGATGCAGTACGCCGTCGAGCGCAAGGCTGACGCGGTGGTGCGCGGCATCCGCGCCTTCTCCGATTACGAGTACGAGTTGCAGATGGCTCTGATGAACCGGCGGCTTGAACCGCGCATCGAGACGGTCTTCATGATGCCCGCCGAAGCCTATTCTTACGTCAGTTCGCGGCTCGTCAAAGAGGTCTATCACCTAGGCGGCGCGATCAAGGGACTCGTGCCCGCGTCGGTCGAAGCGCGCATGCGGCAGAAGTTCGGCAAGAGTTGATTTAACAGCGGGCGCGCGCGTCGTCCGGTGTTATACTGACGACCGTTCCAACACACACATCCGGCGCGAGCGACGACAGCAACGAACGCATTTCGCGTCGAGCACAGACACGGGAGGGCGAAGATATGCCGAGGGGTGATAAGAGCGCGTACACGGACAAGCAGAAGCGACAGGCCGAGCACATCGAAGAGGGTTATGAGGAGCGCGGCGTGACGGAGGAAGAGGCGGAGCGGCGCGCGTGGGCGACCGTCAACAAGGTTTCCGGCGGCGGCAAGCAGAGCGGGTCGGGTCGCGGCAAGGCGGAGAACAAAGCCCCCCTGAAGAAGGGCGGCAAGAAGGGCGGCGCGGCCTCGGCCAAACGTCCGGCCGCCGCGCGGTCGGCCTCTGCGAAGAAGGCCGCGAAGACGCGCGCCAGCAAAGGCGGTGCGCAGAAGGGCGGCGCGAAGAAAGGCGGCACGAAGAAAGGTGCTGCGAAGAAGGGCGGCGCGAAGAAGGGATGACGAAACCGGCACTCGAAAGTTTCCCGCGCTCCGAGCGGGTGGCGCAGATGCAAGCCTCCTCTACGCTCGCGGCGATGCAGAAGGCACAGGCTCTGCGCGCCTCCGGCGTGGACGTGGTTGATCTAGGCGCGGGCGAACCCGACTTCGACACGCCCGATCACATCAAACGTGCCGCCGCCGAAGCCATGCGCGCGGGCGAAACCAAGTACACGGCGACGGGCGGCACGCGCGCTCTGCAAGAGGCCGTCGTCAACTATTACGCGCGTGAGTTCGGCGCGCGCTACGACATCTCGGAGGTGATGGCGACGGCGGGCGGCAAGCAGGCGCTCTTCAACGCCATCGTGTCGCTCGTCAACGCGGGCGACGAGGTTTTGATCGCGCAACCTTACTGGGTGACGTTCCCTGAGATCGTGAAGTTCGCGGGCGGCACGCCCGTCTTCATCGAGACCGAAGAGACTGGCTTCCAACTAACCGCCGAGCAGGTGCGCCGCGCCGTCACGCCCCGCACGAAACTACTCATCATCAACTCGCCCTCGAACCCTTCGGGGCGTGTCGTCGCGCCCGCGGAGTTTCGCCGGATCATGGAAACGCTCGCCGAGCACGGCGTCTACGTCATCTCGGACGAGTGCTATTTGCGTTTCGTCTACGCGCCCGCGGAGGTGTTCAGCGCGTCGAGCCTCGCGCCTGAGTTGCGCGCGCGTCTGTGCATCGCCGGGTCGTTCTCGAAGACCTACGCGATGACGGGCTGGCGCATGGGCTACGCGCTCGCGCCGCGCGAGTGGACGAAGGCGATGCTGCTCGTGCAGGGTCATTCGACGAGCAACCCGAACTCCATCGCGCAACGCGCGGCCACGGAAGCCTTCAATGGTTCGCAGGACTGCGTGGGCGCGATGCTCGCGGAATACGGCGCGCGGCGCGAGTGGCTCATCAAGGCTCTGGCCGACGTGCCGGGCTTTGAATGCGTCGCCCCCGAAGGCGCGTTCTATGCCTTCCCGAACGTGCGCGGTTGTCTGGGCGGTAAGGTGAAAACTTCCGGAGCGTTGGCCGACAAACTGCTCAACGACGAGCAGACGGTGGTGACGGACGGCGCGGGCTTCGGAGCCGACGGCTACCTGCGCATCTCTTACGCAACCTCGCTCGAACGCCTCGAAGAAGGCGTGCGGCGCATCCGCCGCGTGGCCGAAGAGTGCGTGGCGGGTTGACGTAACAACCGGACGGGCTTCATCTCCTGCATAAAACAAAGCGGCGACTCACTTGATGGTGAGTCGCCGCTTTGACTTTGGCTAAGGATGCTGTGGCCTTAGTAGATGTTGAAGTTGTACTCGATGACGATCCACTGCGAGACTTTGCGACCGTCCTTCTCGGCGGGTTGGAAGGAGATTTTGCGTGCCGCCTCAATCGCCTTTTCCGTCAGCCCGTCGGGGAGGCGCGACACGGGCGAGATGCTTGAGATCGAGCCGGACGCTCCGAGCACGAGGCGCAGGCGCACCGTGCCGGTCACTTGATTCTTGCGCGCCTCTTCGGTGTAGAGCGGTTCGGGCTTGCCCGTGATGATTGCCTTGCGCGTCACTTCCTTCGCCGCGAACGTGCGGCTGTAGTCTGTGCCGCCGCCGCCACCGCCGGGGCCGCCGCCGCCGTCGTTGCGGTCGCCGCCGCCGGTGTTGCCGCCGCGGCCGGGGCCGACGCCGCCGCCTTCGCCCGAACCGACGCCGCCGCCCTTGCCATCGCCGATGCCGTTACCCGAACCGGGGCCGGAACTCGTCTCGGTCGAACGCGACTTCGGATCGCCGTAAGCGATCTGGCGGTTGTCTGGCGGGAAGAGGGTCGGGTCTGCGACGATGCTGGCCGGGACGGGCAGACTCGGATTCTTGATGGTCGGCGGGTGCGGATCGGGAGCGCGCACCTGCGGAATGTCTAGAGAGGCCGGGGGGAGTTTGCCGAACGACGCAGGCTTCTCTTCCTGTCGTCCGCCGCCGCCGCCGCCGCCCGGTTTCTCCTGTTTCGGTTTCGAGCCGCCGCCCTTGCCTTTCGCGTTGCCCGCCGTGCCTTCGTCAGGCTTCTTCTGTTCTTCGGGAATGTCGGTGACGAGTCCCTTTAGCTCAAGGTCTTCGCGCACCGCGTCGAGCGAGGCCACGTGCCTGTCCTGCATGCGGAGCAGCAGAGTGATGAGCACGCCCGCCGTCATCATCAACACGAGCGCGGACATGATGCCGAGAGCCACGTTACGCTGCGACAGCACGCGCCACGAAGCCTTACCGTAAGCGGTCGTCCCGCGCTTCACAAAACCGCCCGGATCGCGTTTGAACTCCGGCCACGTCAACTCCGCGTCGTGCCCGACCTCGCGCACTTCTTTCGTCAGACGGCGAACCAACCCTTCGTCTTCCAAAAACGTCAGGTGATACTCGCCGCGCTGGTAGGACGGAACAATCGCCGCCGACGCGCCCTCCGAAGACATGCTCGCGGCCGGAATCTGTGCTGCGGCGATGGTGGCGGTCGTCGCGTCCGCGGCGACTGAATCGTTTCCGGCGTCGGTCGAAACGGCGCGCGCGTGTGCGTTATTGCCGGGTGCGGAATGGCTAATCGTAGCGGTGTCCGTGTCTGCGGGCTGGTGGCCGTTCGGCAGGGGCGTGCCGTCCACGGGGCAGAATTCAAACTGTAGAGGGACTACCTCATTGCACTTCGGGCAGCTCTTTGTCGTCATACTTCGCGCCTCAATTGGGGAACATAAATCTTCAAACTGTTGGGTGACTCGACTTTAGGGCACGCGCCTTCGAGCATCGTGAGATGCCCGGTCGGCTTGAAGAGTTTACTACCGGAAATAAAAATATCCTAGTTTCCGGGCGGTTGACCTCGTAACTGACGACCCATAAAATGCACGGGCATCTCCCGCAACCGTTTTGATGCATCTAAAACAGTCCGTGTCGAAATTATTCCGCCGCCGCTGCACGCGGCCGCGCGTTGCTGCCGCCCCGTCAGACTCGCGAGTCATTTTATGAAACGCCAACCCCTTTCGCTCCATGCCCCGCGCACGAATTGGACTGTCGCAATCGCCGCCCTGCTCCTCGTCTCGCTCTGCCTGCTTCCGGCGCGCGCCGCGGCGCAAAACTCAGTCATGCCCGCGCCGCGCCGCGAACAACTGCTCAACGGCTTGCGCCTCCTGCTCATCAGTCGCCCCGGCGATTCGCAGGTCTTGCTCAAAGTCAGAATCAACAACGGGGCGGCCTTCGACCTCGCCGGTAAAGAAGGTTTGATGACACTTCTCAGCGACGCCCTGTTCCCCGACGCGGAGACGCGCCAGTACGTCGCCGAAGAGTTGAACGGGCGACTCGAAGTCAACACTTCATACGACAACATCGAGATTCTACTCAGCGGCCGGGCGAACGACTTTGAGCGGCTCGTCGAAATCCTGCGCACCGCCGTGCTGCAAATGCGACTCGCCGCCGAAGACGTGAACCGCCTGCGCGAAGCGCGTCTCAAGGGCGCGCGCGACGCCTTGGGGCAGCCCGCACTACTCGCCGACCGCTCCGCCGCCGCCAGACTCTACGGCTCGTACCCTTACGGGCGCGCGCTCGCGGGCACGCCCGACAGCCTCGCGCGCATCGAACGCGCCGACATGATGCTGGCGCGCGACCGCTTCATCAATCCCAACAACTCGACGCTCGTTCTCGTCGGCGGCGTCGAAGCCACGCGCGCCCTGCGCGCCTTCCGGCAGTTTCTCGGCGCGTGGCGCAAGAGCGATTCCATTCCGCCCTCGACTTTCCGCCAGCCCAACGCGCCCGACGCGCGCACGCTCATCGTCAACGTCGCGGGCGCAAACGAAGTCGAGGTGCGTCTGGCCGCGCGCGGCCTGTCGCGCGCCGACCGCGACCGCGCCGTCGCACCCGTCGTCGCCGCGCTCGCGCACGAACGCTTGAAGTCCGCGCTCAAAGAGTTTCAGCCGAAGTCCGCCTTCGCGCGGCACGACGCGCACAACCTTTCGGGCATCGTGCTCGTCGGCGCGACCGTCCCGGCGGGCTTCGCCGCGCAGACGCTCGAAGCGGCGCGCACCGTCGTCGCGAATCTCGCCGCGTCGCCCGTCTCCGTCGCCGAACTTGAGAACGCGAGACGCGCCGTCCTCGCCGCCATCAACGAGCGCAGACAACGCCCCGAAGCGCTCGCCGACCAGTGGCTCGACACGACCACTTACAACTCTACGCTCGCGGACGACGAGCGCGTCTTGAACACACTCACGCCCGCCGACGTGCAACGCGTGGCCGCGCGACTCTTCGGCGGCGAGGCGAAACTGGCGAGCGTCGTCGTGGGCGACGCGGCGCAACTTCGCAGCGAACTAGCGCGTCTGAGCGGCGGCATCGAAGTGGCGGGGGCGACTAATGCCCCGCCCGCGTCTGCCTCCGAGCCGAAGACGCCGAAGCGTCCGTAGTCAATTTACAAAATAATCGCAAGCTGCCTGCAACCTATCATCCCCACACAATCATTTAAGGTGTCCACGCCAATAAGTCCGAACGAGAATGAACAACGGCAGGAGCACGCGCGTCGAGTCAACTCGATGTTCGCGGGCATCGCGCGCCGCTACGATCTTTTAAATCACCTGCTCTCGGCGAACATAGATCGCCGCTGGCGCAGGCTCGTGGCCGAACGTCTACGCCCCGCGCTCACTGCTGGCACGCGCACGCTCGACGTAGCGTGCGGCACGGGCGATCTCGCGCTGACACTGGCTGACGCCGGAGAGACGCACGTCACCGGGCTTGATTTCTGTCGCCCGATGCTCGAAGTGGCGGCGCGCAAGGCGACGCAGAGTGCGCGAGCGATCCCGTTCATCGAGGCCGACGCGTTGCGACTGCCGTTCGCGGCCGAGACTTTCGATGTCGTGACCATCGCCTTCGGCCTGCGGAATCTGGCGAGCGTCGAGGGTGGACTTGCGGAGTTGTTTCGCGTGCTCCGGCCGGGCGGGAGCGTCGCGATACTGGAATTTTCGCACCCGGTCGTGCCGGGCTTTCGCGCTCTTTTTCAGTTTTACTTCACGCGCGTGTTGCCGCGAATCGGCGGCCTCGTCAGCGGCTCGCGCGGTGCGTATGAATATCTGCCGGATTCCGTCTCGCGCTTTCCGGATCAGCGGCGGCTGGCCGAGTTGATGCGCGAAGTCGGCTTCGGCGAGGTGACGTATCAGAATTTGACCGGCGGCATCGCGGCGCTGCATCTGGGCACACGCCCCGGCCGCTGAGGTCAGGCGAACTTGGCTTGCGCTACCTTTTGCGAGCGCAAACCGAAAACGTAGTCCGATGGTTTTTGCTCGTTCCCGCGCGACGGTTGTCGGGGCTGTTCGCGTGACGAAAGATGCAACTTCCGTCGGGCTACGTTTTTTTTACATAGTGACAAGTGACAAGTGACGAGTGACAAGTTAAAGCAGCTTGGTTTTCCAACTTCTCACTTGTCATCCGTCACTTGTCACTTTGCTTCAACTCGTCACTCGTCACTCGTCACTGTCTTATTATCACTTTCCGGTGCTATCATCCTCCGCGTTGTTCCAAACTAAAAACTCTTCCGAATATTCGCAGCCCGCTCGCCGAAGATGAAGCACAAGCTACTCGATCTCTCGCGGCGCATCTTGATCCTGCTCCTCGTGGTGTGGACGGTGGTGTCGCTCGTCACGCTTTTGATCGAACTCGTGCCGGGCGACCCGGCGACGGCCACGCTCGGCGAAGACGCCACGGCCGCGCAGATCGAACAGTTTCGCGAGAAGCACAACCTCGACCGCCCCGCCTTCTTCTTCTCCTACGCGCGCGATGCCGCGAGCGGCGAACGTGATTTCCGCTGGCACGGAATGAACAACCGCTACATTGACTACTGGGGCATGATCCTGCGCGGCGACATGGGTCGCTCGTTTCGCTCCGACTGCCCGATTACAAAAGCAATTTTCGGGCGTTGTGGAGGGCAGGCGGCAACATGGAATGACGTGTTCAGTGATTTTCTGCAATCACGCTTCGTTTCGACAGCTCAACTTGCCATCGTCGCCTTAATTGTCGCGGTATCGATCTCCATCCCGCTCGGCGTCATCGCCGGTAAGAATCGCGGGACGTGGCTAGATAATGCTCTATCGGTAATTGCGCTTGTAGGCATCAGCACGCCGGGTTTCGTCTTAGGGCCATTGTTCATCTATCTCTTCGCGCTCCAACTCGGCTGGCTCGCGCCTTCCGGGCGTAACAATTGGGAGGACATCATCCTGCCCGCCGTGACGCTCGGCGCGGCGCTCTCCGCGCTCCTGACGCGCATGGTGCGCTCGTCCGTCATCGAAGAGATGGGCGAGGATTACGTGCGCACGGCGCGCGCGAAAGGTTTGAGCGAGCGGACGGTCGTCTACAAGCACGTACTCAAAAACGGCCTCATTCCGGTCGTCACGATCCTCGGACTGCAACTCGGCGTCCTGCTGGCCGGGGCGATCATCACGGAGAAGATTTTCAACTGGCCGGGCTTGGGTCTGCTGCTCATTGACGACGGCATCGGCAAACGCGACTATCGCCTCGTGCAAGGTTGCGTCCTCGTCATCAGCGTTACCTACATCTTCGCCAACACGCTCACGGACATTATTTATCGCTGGCTCGATCCCAGAATAAGAATACAGTGACGAGTGACGAGTGACAGGTGACAAGTTAAATCAATAAACTTGTCTTAATCTTGTCACTCGTCACTTATCACTTGTCACTGCTTTATGAATCGTCTTTCAAAATTCGGTCTCGTCGTCGTCGGGTTGTTCGTCTTGATGGCGGTCTTTGCGCCGCTCATTGCGACGCATGACGTGGGGGAAACCGACCTGCTCAATCGTTACGCCGCGCCTTCGGCGGCGCACTGGCTCGGCACTGATGCGACCGGGCGCGACGTGTTCTCGCGCGTCATCTACGGCGCGCGCATCTCGCTTCGCGTCGGCCTCGTGGTGGTCTTCGTCTCGACTTTCATCGGGACGATCATCGGCGCGCTCGCGGGCTACTACGGCGGCTGGATTGACCGCATCGTCAACGGCTATCTCTTCAACGTCTTTCTCGCCTTCCCCGGCCTGCTGCTCGCCATCGCGATGGTCGCGTTTCTCGGCGCGGGGCTGAACAAACTCATACTCGCGCTCTGCATCATCGGCTGGGTCGGCTACGCGCGCGTGATCCGAGGGCAGGTGTTGAAGGTGCGCGAGTACGACTTCGTGCAGGCGGCGCGCGCGCTCGGCGCAAGTGACATGCGAATTCTCTTCGTCCACATTCTGCCGAACGCCATCCAGCCGCTCATCGTGCAGGCGAGCCTCGGCATGGCGGGCGCGGTGCTGGCGGAAGCGACGCTCTCGTTTTTAGGCTTGGGCGTGCCGCCGCCCGCGCCCTCTTGGGGCGTGATGCTCGAAGAGGCGCGCGATCTCTCGACGCTGCAAGCCGCGCCGCACGCGCTGCTCGTCCCCGGCATCGCCATTGCGCTCTCCGTCCTCGCCTTCAACTTCATCGGCGACGGCCTGCGCGAATATCTCGACCCGCGACAGCGCAGCCGCTAGACGCATTTTATATAATTTGACTTTCTTCTCCTTTGCGCCTTTGCGCCTCCAGCGTGAGATAAATTTCTCGCAGAGGCGCAAAGGCGTGAAGGAAGGCAAAAAAATTTAATCTCTTGTTCGTGGCCTTGAATCAGCGGGCGTCGAATATTGAACGGGCTTTTAAAATTGACTGCTACCAGTTCCACATTTATCGCCGAAGAGGTCGCGAGAGACGAGAGAGAGATTCAGCCACAGCAGCAGGGCGTCGCCATCTCGATCCGGCAACTCTCGAAGACTTACCCGGTCGCGCTTGCGCGCCTCAAGAAGTTTTTCCGGCGCAAAGCGACGCACCCGGTCGAAGCGTTGCGCGACGTGAGTTTCGACGTGCGCGAAGGCGAAATCTTCGGCCTCATCGGCCGCAACGGCGCGGGCAAGACCACGCTCACCAAGATCATCGCGACGCTCGTGCAACCCACTTCCGGCGCGGTCGCCGTACACGGCTTCGACAGCGTGCAAGACGAGGTGCGCGTGCGCGCACAGATCGGCCTCGCCACCGCCGAAGAGCGCAGCTTCTACTGGCGTCTGACCATCGAACAAAACCTCACTTTCTTCGCGCGCCTCTACGGACTCACCGACGCGGCGGCACGCGCGCGCATCGGTGAACTACTCGCGCGGCTCGAACTCGAACCGCTCGCGCGTCGCCGCTTCGGCGAACTCTCGACGGGCAACAAGCAGCGAGTCGCCGTCGCCCGCGCGATGCTCAGTTCGCCGCCCGTCCTCCTGCTCGACGAGCCGACGCGCTCGCTCGACCCGCTGGCTGCGGCCACGACGCGCGCGCTCATCAACTCGCTCGCGCGCGACGCAGACAAACCCGTCACCGTGCTGCTCACCTCGCACAACCTCGCGGAGATCGAGGAACTCTGCGCCCGCGTCGCAGTCATCTCGCGCGGGCAGATTCGCGCCGTGGACACGCCCGAACGCCTGCGCGCCGTACATAAGAATGCCGAGCGCGTGCGGCTCACGGCGCGCGGCCTCTCAATGGAAGCGGCGCGCGGCGTGTTGTCCGGGGCGTTGACGGAGTTTGAAGTGGCGGAAGGCGGCAACGAGATCGTCGTCCAGTTCACGCGTGCGGTTGAAGACGACGCGCTCGACCGCGCGGTGCGCGCGCTGCACGCTGCGGGCGGGCGCATCCACGCGTGCGACTCGGAACGCGCGACGCTGCTCGACGTGTTGGAAAAATATGAGAGCGAACCGCAGGAGGGTGTGGGAAAGTGAAACGTGTGAGCAGATTTTTCGGGCGGCTGCGCGCCTTCGTCGTGCGCGATTTCCAGTTGGCGTTGAGCTACCGTATCCAGTTTCTCTTTCGCACGTTGGAGATACTTTTTTTCGTCACGACGATGTTCTTCATCTCGAAGATTTTCACGGGCGGCGCGGTCACGTCCTACACGCAATGGACGAACCCGCTCGCCGCGTGGATCACCGGGCTGGCCGTGCTCAACTATTTCATGACGGGCTTCTCAAGCTTCGCCAACGCCATCCGGCAGGAGCAGGCGCAGGGCACGCTCGAAGGCGTGTTGATGACGCCCGTCAATATTCCTACCTTCATCGTCTCAAGTTCCGCCTACGACTTCGCGCAGGCGACCGTCTATTCGTCGCTCTATCTCCTGTTCGGCTGGCTCTTCTTCGACGTGCGCTTTCAGGGAAACTTTCTGCTCGCGTTCCTCTTCCTGATCATCACGACGCTCGTGCTCGCCTCGGTCGGCATCCTCTCGGCGAGCTTCGCAGTGGTCTTCAAGCGCGGCGACCCGTTCGGCATCCTGCTCGCCACCACCTCCACACTCTTCTCCGGCGTCTTCTTTCCCACGCAACTTTTGAGTGAACACGGCGGACGCATCCTCGGCGGCATCTCGCGTTTCCTCCCGCCCACCTACGGCCTCGACGGCATCCGCCGCGTCCTCATTCAAGGGCAGGGTTTTAACGAAGTGCGCGAACCGCTTTTCACGCTCCTGCTCTTTCTCGTCGTCCTCATGCCCTTCTCCTTCTGGGTCTTCTCACGCGCCGTCCGCCGAGCCAAACGCGAAGGCAGCCTCATTCAATACTGACGCCCGGATTCCGCTTTATGTCTTATTTTGAAACGCCCCGATGTTCAGGCACGACGGTTTGAACTTTCAACCGCCTTCCTTAAACTTTCAACCGAGCGTTGAAACTTTCAACCGTCTTCCTTAAAGTTCAAACCGCGCGTTGAAACTTTCAACCGGCTTCCTTAAAACTTCAACCGTCCTCCTTAAACTTTCAACCGTGCTCCTTAAAATTCAAACTACTTTCCTTAAAGTTTCAACCGTCTTCCTTAAAGTTTCAACCGCCCTCCTTGAAGTTCAAACCGTGCTCCTTAAATTTTCAACTACCTTTCTGATAATTTAAGGAGCACGGTTGAAAGTTTGAGCAGCGCGTCCCGAAGTTTGTGCGGGGCGGGTCAAAGTTCTCCACGGGTTTCTACGATGGGGCGGGGTGGGTTGAAATAAATCGGACGGCGGTTACAATCCCTGCCGGGTAATCCGAAATCAAATTCCGCGATTCGATATGCAAGTTTTCTACACGCCGCGTTACTACGCGGACATCGGCGAGGGGCACGTCTTCCCGATTCGCAAGTTTGAACTCGTGCGCGACCGCCTGCTCGCCGAGGGGACGCTCGCGCCGTCGGAGTTGATCGAGCCGCAGCCCGCGCCCGTCGCAGACGTGTTGCTCGTCCACACCGAAGACTACGTGACGCGCCTGCGCGCCGGGTCGCTCACACCACGCGAGTTGCGACGGCTCGGTCTGCCTTGGTCGAAGGCTCTGGTGCGCCGTTCGTTTCTGGCGACGGGCGGCACGATTCGCGCCGCCCGCGCCGCGCTCACTGACGGCATCGCCTCAAACCTCGCGGGCGGCACGCACCACGCGTTCCCAGACCACGGCGAAGGCTTTTGCGTGCTGAACGACGTGGCCGTCGCCATCCGCGTGCTACGCCGCGATGAATTGGTCGAGCGCGTCGCCGTCGTAGATTTGGACGTGCATCAGGGCAACGGCACGGCGACGATCTTCGAGGGTGATGCGGGCGTGTTCACCTTCTCCATCCACGGCGCGAAAAATTATCCCGTCTTCAAGGCGCGCTCGACGCTCGACGTGGAACTGCCCGACGCGACGGGCGACGATGAATATCTCCGCGCTCTGGCCGAACACCTGCCGCGCGTCTTCACCCGACGCCCCGACATAGTTTTTTATCTCGGCGGCGCAGACCCCTACGCGGGCGACAAACTCGGACGCCTCTCGCTCTCGTTGGCGGGCTTGCGCGCGCGCGACGAGTTCGTTCTCGGCGAATGCCGCGCGCGGGGCGTGCCGGTGGCGACGGTCATGTCAGGCGGTTACGCCGCCGACATCAACGATACGGTGGAGATACACTGCAACACGATCCGCGCGGCCAAGGCTTCGAGTGCGACTCGGAGTGCCGGGCGGAATTCAGTTCGGCTATAATCGTCCGGCGATGTTGAGGAAACTTTGGAAACTGATCCAGATGATCACGCTCGGCGTGGTCGCGTTCATCGTGTTCGCGCTGATCTACGAACTCGTGACGTTCCCGCGCGTGTCGAAGTTGCGCGACAGCAACCCGGACACGACGGCGTTGATCGAGACGCGTATGCAGGAGGCGCGCGAGCGTGGCGAGCAGCCGAAGCGCGTGCAGCAGTGGGTTCCGCTCGAACGGATTTCCGTCCACCTGCTGCGCGCCGTCCTCGCGGGCGAAGACAGCAACTTTGCCACGCACGACGGCTTCGACTACGAGGCCATCCAGAAGGCTTGGGATCAGGCGCAGCGCGACGCGGCCAAAGAGGCCAAGCAACAGGGCGAGGACGAACAGAGTTGGATTCCCGCGATGCCGAGTTTCAAACGCGGCGCATCAACTATCTCGCAGCAGTTGGCGAAAAACCTCTACCTCTCCACGGAGCGTTCGTTCGTGCGCAAGGCGCGCGAGGCCGCGATCACTTATTTCATGGAGCGGAATCTGTCGAAGCGTCGCATCCTCGAAATCTATCTCAACGTCATTGAGTGGGGCGACGGCATCTACGGCGCGGAGGCCGCCGCGCGCACCTACTTCCGCAAGTCGGCCGCCGACCTGACCCCGCAGGAAGCCGCCTTCCTCTCGGCCATCATCCCCAACCCGCGCACTGAATTTAATCCGCAACTCAAACCCAAACGCGTCGCACGCCGTCAACGCATCATCGCGCGCGGCATGCCCTACGTTAAGTTACCCTGACGTAAAAGCAAACGGTAGAACGCCGAAAGGCGAAGGGCGAAAGTGAAGCGGTTTCCCGCCTGACTTTCGCCCTTCACCTTTCGGCGTTCTACTTGGCCTAGACCGCGAATTCGCGCGCGAGGTCGAGTTCGACTTTGCGTAGCTCGAAACGACCGCGGCCGATGTTGCCGTCCTTGGCGAGTGCGAGCAGGACGAAGTATTCACGGTTGAAGAGGCGCATGAGGACGTTCATGTCGTCGAAGCCGACGACGACTTCGCGCACCTGACCGAGACCGATGTCACCGCCCGCGCGCTGTGCGTTGCGCAGGAGCGAAGTGAATTCGGCGGCGGCCACGTCGAGGTTGGCGTCGCGCCCCTCCGGCATCAAGACCTTCTCGACGGCGATGCCGTCCGTGCCCATGATGAGCGCGCCGACCGCGCCCTCCGTTCTCTCAACCATGCGTGTGAGTGTGTCTTTGAACATGAACGTGCTCCTTACAAGTTACGGACGCTCGCCGCGGGTGGCGGCGGGGCGCGCCGTCGGGGCGTTGTCGTTTGAACCCGGCTGCGTCTGCTGCGTGCCGTCCTGCGTGGGCGCGGGCGTGTTGCTCTGCGGGTTGCCGAGCGGGACGGGCTGCGGGATGGTGGTCGAGCGCACGCGGTCGGTCACCGTGCCGGAGATCGGCCGCCCGTTGTAGTCGGGGCGGTAGATGCGCGGCGTGATGAAGAACAGCAGTTCGTTGGTGTTGCGCGTGGTGGCCTTGCGCTTGAAGAGGTTGCCGAGGACGGGGATGCCGGAGATGCCGGGCGTGCGCGTCTGCGTCTCGCCTTCGGTGTCCAGAAGCACGCCGCCGACGACGGTCGTGCCGCCGTCGGGCACGAGCACTTCCGTCTGCATGCGCTGCGTGTCAATGCCCGGCGTGCCGAGCGAGTTGACCAGCGAGCGGTTGATACTGTTGTTCTCCGCCGTGACGCGCAGGACGACCGTACCCGCGTCCGTGATCTGCGGCGTGATGGACAGGCGCAGCGGGACGGAGACAAAGGTGGTCGTAAAGACGGTCGAGCCGCCGAGGTTGTCGTTGTTGCCCGCGCCGCCCGCTTGCGGGGTGACGACCGGAATCTGCGCGCCGCTTTCGATCTGCGCGGGGCGATTGTTGAGCGCAGTCACGCGCGGGTTGGCGACGATCTTCGCCTGACCTTTGCTCTCGGCCGCCGTGATGAGCGCGCCGATTTGCGCCGTGCCGAAGATGCCCGTCGTGAGACCGATGACGGTTGAAGGAGCGGTGACGCCGAGGTCGCCGGTCGCGGGCGGGGTGTTGCTGAGTCCGCCGGGGAGGCCGCCGGGACGCAGGCCGCCGTTGGCCGGGGCGGTCTCAAACGTGCCGCCCTGCCCGCGCGAACCGAAGACGGCCGCCTGCAACTGCACGCCGAGGTCGCGGCTGAAGCTGCGGCTGGCGACGACGATGCGCGTCTCGATTTCGACTTGCGGTTCGGGCTGGTCGAGCAGTTCGACGAGCTGGCGTATGGAGGCGATGTTCTCGCGCACGTCCGTGACGATGAGCGTGTTGCTGCGGCCGTCAACTTCGACGCTGCCGCGCTTGGAGAGTCGGCGCGAGATGATCGGGAGGATGCCCTTGTCGCCGCTCTTGCCCGTGGCGTCTCCGCCCGAACCGCCGGAGAAGCTGTCGTTGCTCGCGCCGCCGGAGAAGCCGCCGGTCGAACCCGCAGCCTGCGCCAGCGTGCCGACCGCGCGCGCGTAGTTGAGGCGGATGAACTCTGTGACGAGCGGCGCGGCGTTCAGCCGACCCTCGTCAATGGAGGCTTGCGCCTCGGCCTCTTCGGCCAGCACCTTGAGCGTCGCGACGCGCAGGATGTTGCCCGTCACTTCGATCCCCAGGCGGTTGGCGCGCAAGATAGAATTGAGCGCGACGTTCCACGGCACTTCCGTGACGTTGACCGTGACCGGGACTGCGCCGACCGACGAGTCAATGATGAAGTTCACGCCGTACTGTTCGGTGATGTAGTTGAGGATGTCGCGGATGTCTGCGTTGACGACGTTCAGGTTGATCGGCTCGCCGACGAAACCGTACTGGCCGTACTGCTGTCCCTGCGAAGACTGCTGACCCGTGCCGCTCGCCGCGCTGATGGCGGGCGTGGGCGAGGGCTTGGGCGTCTGCTGGTCGGCGGCGGGAGCGTGAGCCTCACGCGCGCCCGACTGTTGAGGTTGCTGCGCCGGAGTTTCCGTCGGGCGCAGTTCGAGGACTAATTCGTTGGCGTCGAGAAAGGAACGGTCGCGCGCGGAGGCGCGCAGGCTGACGCGCAGGCGTGCGAAAGGCGCGCCGTCTTTGTCGGTCGCGCATTGAACGGTGAGACCGGCGACGAGCGGCGAGGCCGGGGCGTATGAAGCGGCGAGGCGCGACGCATCAACGCCGGGGAGTTCGACCAAGAGCGTGCGTTCGTCAACGCGGCGCACGCCGTAAGCCAGAGGTGATGTCCCGGCGAACGTGATCCGCGTCGCGTCGCCGTTAACGGACGTGCGCACGCCGGTCAGCAGGCGCGAGCCTGAAGCCAGCGAGAATGTTGATAACGAGCATAAAAGGAAGAGGACGAGCGCGCCCCTATTTATGACCGCCGAGAGCGGGTGTTGCTGATTGAGCATTTTCTTTTCCTTTGTCAGGAGTGACCGGCCGCTCTACGCCACGCGCTAACGCTCGTGTGAGTCTCGCCGGGGAGACTCTTCAAAAGCGCGCGCCGCACAATGCGAAAGCTGCCGGCGGGTTTGTCTTGCCAAATAGCGGGAGCACAGGCCGTGGGGATCGAAGCAGGCGGGAATCCTCAAGGGTGTGCGACGGGAGACGAGTTCGTTCGCGCGCGCCAATCGGCTCAGGCTTCCGCGGGCGCGCGCCAACGAACGGGTGGGAAAACTTATTTTTTATCTTGAGCGGGCGCGCCTTCTTCTTTCGCTTTGGGCGCGGCCGCCGGGGTGGCCGGTGCGTTGGCGGCGGGGGCGTTGGCGGTCGTCAAAGTGTCTTTGACCGCGTTCGTCGCGCCGAGGGCTTTCATTTCGACGTTCATCTCGCGACGCCCGTCGCTCCACTTCGTCTCCTTGCGGAATACGAGGCGGTCTTCTTCGATGGCGACCAGCATCCCGTCGTAGAAAATTTCGCCGGGGTAGATGACGTAAGAAAGTTTGATGGGCTTGGCTTCGACCATCGCCGCGTAGCCGCGCGGGGTGCGGAAGATGCCGGTCACTTGCGCTTCGCTGAGAAGGAGCGCGGTGGTCGGCTTCGGAGCAGGCTGTTGCGCGTTCATCGCGATGGCCTTCTGCGTCTTGTAAGCGGCGATGCGCTGTTCGATGGAGGGCGCGCCGATGGGTTGCGCCACGGGCTTCACGCGCTTGACGGGCGGCTTGTACTTCGTGAACGGGTCGCGCCCCGCACCGCGGTAAGTGGTGCTCGCCTCCTGCGCGCCGACGGCGGCGGAGCAGGTCAAGAGCACGCCCGCGGCCAGCGCCGCCTGCAAGGTCTGCTTGATCATCTTATTGTAGTTCATCTCTTTTGTTCCTGAGTGAGTCTTCAGGCCGCGTTCCCTCACGCGGCACTCGTGTCGGGTGGCTACTTCGCGGCAGGCACAACCGGCGCAGCGGCGGGCGCGGCGGCGGGCACTTGCGGCGCGGCGGGCTTCGGCGTGCTCTGGAGTTTCTCGCTCGACGCGTAGTAGGCCGTCAGCAAGAACTGCGCGTCAACCGTTTTGCCCGCGTTCTGCTCTTTCATGCGCGAGAGTTTGAAGTCGCTGATCGAGACGATGCGCTGGTAGGCGGCGATCTGCGCGAAGAACGCGCCGAGGTTGTTGTAGGTGCTGGAGACTTCAATCTCGACGGGCTTGCCCGCGTAGAAGTCCTGCTGCACGTCGTCCTTCGGCGTGAAGCGCGTGACGGAGAGACGGCCGCGGGCACGATCCTGCAAGCCCTGCAAGACGGTCGTCAGTTCGCGCTGTTCGGGCAGGAGCGCCTTCAAGTCTTCGTAGTCGGCCTGCGCGCGGGCGTAGGTGGCCTTGAAGTCGTTGAGTCGTTGCGAAGCGATCTGCGCGCGGGCGTTCTCCTGTTGCAGCGTGTCAACCTTCGCTTGGAGCGTCTTCGTCTCTTCGCGCGTGCCGCTGGTGACGAAATACCAGAAGCCGCCGTAGACGAGCAGGGCGACGAAACCGAACGCCGCGAGCTGTAAGTACCAGGGTTTTTGTTGGAGTGCGTCTAATTTCAACATGAGTGTCAGTTCCCTTCGGGCGCGAGGTCGAGAGACGACGTGCTAATTCTTGGCGACTTGGGCGGGAGCGGCGGCGGTGGCGGGGGCGGCCGCGCCGGACGGCTTCGCGTTACCGGCAGGCGCGGATGTCTGACTGCCCGGCGGCGTGTACTTGCACTTCAAGGTGAAGGTCACGGTGTCGAGTTTAACGACCGGCTTGCTCGGATCGTCTGTGGGGGAGGTGGCGGCCGGAGCAGGCGTGCTGCCGTTGACCTTATCGAGCAACTCGCGTTTCGTCTCGATGCTGACGTTCGAGAAGAGGCCGGAGGAGAATTCCATACTGCGCCCGAACTGCGTCACGGCCGTTTCGTTCGGTGAGTCGCCTTTCAGGATCAACTCGCCGCCCTTCTGCTCGATGCTTTCGAGACGGAAGTCGGGAATCTTAGGCAGCCGCTCGTTGATGGCCGACAAGACGGCGACCGGCCCTTGCTGCGAAGAACGCAACTTCTTGATCGCGTCAATGCGCGTCTGAATCTCTTGCGTCTTTTTCTCCAACTCGGCCTGCTCTTTCTTGATGGCTTCCATGCGCGCGGCCTGTTCTTCCTGCCGTTTCAGTTCCGCCGTCACTTCGGCGTGCGCCGAGTTCGCGCTCGTCCAGTCGAAGACGATAGCCATGCCGAGCAGGGCAACGACGACGAGCAGCACGAGACGTCCCTGCGTGCGCGGGTTGGCGACGCGCGTCTCGATGGTGGCGACGCTGGTCTTGTCCGTGACCGAGTCCAGTAAGTTGACCTTGATCATTTAAGCCTCCACTCCTCTCAAAGCCAGCCCGACGGCCACGGCCAGTTCCGGCATCACTTCGCGCATGTACTCCGGATCGAAACGGCGCGCGTCAACCTTTATCTGGCGGAACGGGTTGAACGCTTCGACGGGCACGCCGAAACGGTTCGCCAAGAATTCCGTCAACCCCGGCAGCTTCGAGCCACCGCCGGAGATCAATATTTTCTGCACCGTGCCCTCGCCGTCGTCGGACGTGGCGCGGTAGAAGTCGAACGTCTTTTGAATTTCGAGCGCGAGGATGTCCGAGACGGTCTCCAACACCTGCGCCATGTCGCGCCGCTCGGTTTCGCCGGGAGCCATCCCGCCGCGCTTGACCGCCTCGGCCTGCTCGAACGTCAAGCCCAACTCTTTTTGCAGGAGCGCGGTGTACTGGTTGCCGCCGACCGAAACGTCGCGCGTGAAGACGCTGCGCGCGCCGTGCAGGATGTTGATGTTCATCGTGGACGCGCCGATGTTCAGGAGCGCGACCGACTGCTCCGGCGTCGGCTGGTAGTTGACCTCATAGCAGTTCTGCAACGCGAAGGCGTCCACGTCAATGATGGCCGGGAATTTGCCCGCGAGTTGGATCACCTGTTTGATGTTCGCCACGAAGTCGCGTTTGCAGGCGGCCATCAGGACGTGCAGCGAGTCGTCGCTTGAACCGACGACCTGATAGTCCAGACTCACGTCGGCGATGTCGAAGGGGATGTGCTCCTCGGCGTGCCAGTCAATGGATTCTTCCAGTTCGTCTTTGCTCATCGGCGGGACGATGATGTTCTTGACGATGACGGAGCTTCCGCTGACGCCCGCCGCCACGCGCTGGGTCTTGATCTGGTGCGAGCCGAAAACGTTGGCGATGGTCTGGGAGACGGAGTTAAGCTCCATGATCTGCCCGTCAACCACCGTGTCCGGCTGCAAGCTCTCCTGGCCGAGGTTGACGAGGACGAGGTTGCCCGGCTTGCCTTGCAACTCGACGGCTTTCACCGAACTCGATCCGATGTCGAGGCCGACCAGATTTTTTTTGTTAGAATTTTTTCTTCCAAACATTTTCTATTTTTCCCCGGAAACTTTCCGTGCTCTTCTGCGTTGGTCTCGCCGGAGGCGGGCGCGTATGCGGCGCGCTCTGGAACGAACGTCGCGCGTGGCGGGTGTCGAAGGCGAATAAGGAGTGGGATTCATGTGGTCGCGGCTGTGGTGTAGGCGTCTCGTTGACATGGCACGAACAAGTTGAACGCCGCTATTGGAATCAGGAGAGAAGCGGTGCGATAAAGCGAGGCGGACGACGCACGGAGTCGGAACTAACTGTTTTCACCAGGAGTGAAGTTGGCGGGTAAAACTGCCGCGCCTCTTGCAGACGCCCCGCGGCGTCTTCGGCGCAAGCCGCCTCACCTTCGGCAACCCGGCCAAGTCAGCGACAGCTTGCGACCGTCTCTGACTCCCGTGGGCTTTGCGACCTCCGCTCGCGCGGAGTGTGCCTTTATCGGTTGAGTTTCAAAGAAAAGGACTCGCCAGTCGCACGCATCATCCGTCGGGCATGAGCGCGTTAGTAGCTTTTGCTGTAGACCGGGCAACGCCTTATCAATCAGGGCGGGAATGTGGTTCCCACCGTCAACAAGGAATATAAACTATCGCGTTTGGCAGTGTCAACAATAATTTTGATTGTTTAACTTATAGATTTTACGCACCTTGTTGTGTCAGACTGACCTGTTTATGTAACTTTCTGGAAAAAAAGGGCGGCACTTCCAGTTATGAAAAAGGGTGAACTTTCATTCAAGACGGTCGCCCGAAAACGGCGGTTCTTGCTTCGTCCGGTTGCCGAAAGGTAGGATGCTGGAATGAAAAGTTGGCCGCGGAGGATCGCCTTCACAATAATCGCGCTCGTCGTTCTGCTCGGCGCGTGGGTCTGGTGGAATCGCCCCGAGGCCGTGGACATGTCTGCCTACGTGCCCGCCGAATCGCTCGTTTACCTCGAAGCGAATAGCCTGCCCGACATCGTGAGCGGCCTGACCTCGACGGACGCATGGCAAGCGCTCGCCCCGCCCGCGGGCTTGAATGCGAACATCGGCAGGCTCGGCTGGCTGAGTCGCCTGTCGGCGTGGAGCGGCATCGGGTCGGCCGAGACGGTCGTCTTCTCGCGCACGCAGGCGGCCGTCGCCGTGCTCGGTTTCGACGTGACGGAGGAATCGAGCACGGTGCGCGACATCAAACCGCGCATCGCGCTCGTCGCGGAAACTCACACGGGCGCGCGGCGCGTCGAGGCTGCCGTCATCAAACTGATCGGCAACTACGCGCGACGCAAGTACGGCGAGCCGGTCGTTCAGCCGCCGGACGTCGACGGCGCGACTTTCATCACTTGGACGACGCCGGACGGCAAACGAAAGATCATCGCGGCGATCTTGGAGAGCGTGGCGATTGTCGGGAATGACGAGGAGACCGTCCGCGCCTGCCTCGCCGTGCGCAAGGGCGAGCGCGCGTCTCTCGCGGACGACGCGCAACTGGCGGAGATGCGCGGGCGGATGAACGCGGCCGGTTCTCTCGCCTTCGGCTACGTCTCGCCCGCCGGCGCGCGCAGGCTGTTGGAGACGGCGGCCATGACCTACTTCTCCCAACTCGCGTCCGACCCGAACTCACAGAGCGCGGCGGCCATTCTCATCCCGCAACTCACCTCACGCATTCTCGGCGGCGCGGCGTGGAGTTCACGTATCGCGGAAGGGGCAGTGGTTGACAACTATTTCTTCAACCTGCAAAACGAACTCGCCGCGCGTTTGCATACGTCGCTGGCGACGTCAGGCGAGCGCAAACTCCGCGCCGCAGACCTCCTGCCCGCCGACACCAATCAACTCACCGTCTACAACTATCGCGAGCCGGAGGCGGCTTGGCGCGGCCTGAACGCCGCTATCTCTTCCCAACTTGAGATCACCATCGCGCCGTTCATCGGGCGCTTGCTGGACGTGTTGCTCGTAGAGTCTCTCAAGCCTTTCGGGATCGAAGCCCCGCACGATTTCCTGCGCGCTGCCGGGCCGGAGGTCGCCACGGTGCGCCTCGACGGCGACGGCGAATCACTCGTCCTCATTGCCTCGATACGCGACCGGGAAGCCTTGCAGTCGCTGGTGCGCAAACAACTCGGCGCGGGTGCGAAAAGCCAGAGGGTCGGCGAGGCGGAGATGTTGGTCGGAGCGGATGCGGAACGGGGCGCGGCCAGTTTCGTCGGCGACCATCTCATCATCGGCGGCGCGCGGGAGGTGCGTCGCTGCCTGCAAGAGCGCGCCGCATCGCGGACGCTCGGCACGGCGGGCGCGTTTCAGCAGGCCGCTCGCTCCGCGTCGGCAAACGACGCGTCGAATGTCGTCACCTATACCAACGACTACGATCCGGCTCGTCGCTTCATCTCGTTCATCGGCAGGCAAAACGGCGCGCGCAACACCTTACCGAACGCGTCGGCGTTGCAGCGTTCCCTCTCCGCGCTGCCTTACGCGCTCAGCGAGACGCGACTCGTCGAAGGCGGTTTCGAGAAAATCACACGCTCCTCGTTCGGACAATTCGGCGCACTGGTCGCGCAACTGGCGGCTGATGTCGAGGCAGACAAATAAAAAGAAAGTTTCAAGTTTCAGGTTTCAAGTTTCAAGTCTGAAAGGTCTTCGGCCTTTAACTTAAAACTTGAAGCCTGAAACTTGAAACTTTCTTAATCAATCAAGGCCGGGTAATCGAAGGGATGGTCGGCGAGCACGGTTCGCATGTTGATCTGGCCGAACAACGCTTCGAGGTACGTGCCGAAGCGATGAAGGACGGGCGTGAGTTCGACCGCGCCGCGCGCCGCGATCACTTCCGCCACGAACCTCTCGAACGGTTCCCAATCCTTGTACATCAGGATGCGCAAACTTCCCTCGCGGAAGGCATCGAGGCGCGCGAGCAGCGGCGCGAGCGGGCGGCGGTCGCGGTCTTTCTCCGCCCGGAGCACGAGTTGCAATAGCGTCCACAGGTCGCGGCGCAAAGTGAGAGATTGTTCGAGTCGAGAATGAAAGAATTGAAAGAAGAGCGAGCCGTCGAGTGTCGGGTCAAAGACCTGTAGCAGTGCCACCAGCGTCTGCTGGAAACTGTCGCGCAACAGCCCGTGCGCGTTTTCGACTTTCGTATAGATGGCGGGCGACTGCCGGAGCGAGACGAGTCCGACGAGTTCTCGCCCGAAGACGCGTGACAATTCCACTCCCAGCGCGTAGCCCGTGCAGTCCAACGCGTCGAACACTTTCCCGTCAAGTTCCTCCGTGCGGAGAGCACGCCTCTCAATAAACTCCACCAGCGAACGCGTCTCCTCATGCACCAGCGTGAAGATGGGAAGGGACAGCTTCAACGGGGCGTCATGCCGGAGCAGCGTCTCGATCACGCGCAACTGTTCGAGCAACTGTGCGAGTTGAGAAAAGATCGCGGACATGTCCGCCGCGAGTGTGTCGGGTGTGATGCGCAGCGTCAGTTCGTGCAACTCCGGATGCTGCCGCTCTAAAATTCCGGCGCGGGCACGCCTTTCGAGTTGCTTGATAAACTGCGACTGCGCCAACTCGCGCCTCACGATCCGTTCGACACAAGTCCACACCCGAAAATCAACTTTTGACGACAGCGCAGACTCGCACACGTCGCAGAGTTCACCCAAAGTCTCGATCAGAGGGGTGAGCGGAGAGGCCGCCGCCTGTGTCGCGGAGTCGCCGGGGGCGCTTAGCGAGATCGCATCGAAGGCGTTCGCTTCGTCTAACTCGAACGACGCGGGCGACTTTTCCGGAGTGCAATTCAGACTCAACAGCAAGCTGCGCCTGAGCGTCTGCCCGACGATTCTCACCTCCGGCGCAAAATCCCGCGAGAGGATTTCCGCCCGCTCCGCGTCGCCCAATGAGTGGTTGCGCAGGTTGAAGAAACTGCGTAGGGCGAGTTGCCAGATGTTGAGTTCGAGCATGCTTGAATCAACGCTCGCAGGGCTACGTTCGCGCGTGTGCGCGGGCGACAGAAAGTGTTCGGGTGTGCCGTGGTGCGTCGTCCGCACGGCCGAATTTGTAAGTACGTTCAAATCTCAACCCCTCGGAAGTTCGTTCGGGACGCCGCCGCGTGCGCACGCGCCCCGTCTTCAATTGTTAGCATGAATCTTCGCGGCTTGGCAAAAAAACTTTTCGCCGTCTATCATCGGGCACGACAGATCGTTCCACTTGAGCGTTTTTATTTCAGACTGACCCTATGACCACCCCGACGCATTCCGAACTACTCATCGCCACCAACAACGCGGGGAAGATTCGCGAACTGAACGGCCTGCTGGCAAACCTCCCGCTCCGCCTCCGCCAACTCTCCGAGTTTCCACATGTCGAAGAAGTTGACGAGACGGGAAAGACGTTCGCGGAAAACGCCATCCTCAAAGCACGCCTCTACAGTCGGCAGACAAATCTCTGGACGCTGGCAGATGATTCGGGACTGGAAGTTGACGCGCTTGGCGGCGCGCCGGGCGTCTTGTCAGCCCGCTACGCCGGACTTAACGCGACGGACGCGGAACGCAACACGCGCTTGCTCGCTGAACTCGGACGGACGGAGGACGGGCAGCGCACCGCACGGTTCGTCTGCGCGATTGCCCTCTACGACCCGTCCACAGGCTCAACCGAAATCTTCAACGGGACATGCGAAGGCCACATCGCAAAGCACCCCCGCGGGCAACACGGATTCGGTTACGATCCCCTCTTCGTTCCCTCCGGCCACACACAAACTTTCGGCGAACTCTCCGAAGATGTGAAGCAACAGATCAGTCACCGCGCGCGCTCTCTGGCCGCCGTGCGCGCCTACCTGAACGAGCGATTTTCCCGAATGTAGCTTGACCCGCCGCAAAAGCACTGGCAGAATGCGCTGCATCCGAATTTATTCAGCACCGTTCGAGATGCCGTTAGATTCACACGGGGCGTAGCACAGCCTGGTAGTGCGCTCGGTTTGGGACCGAGAGGTCGAGTGTTCGAATCACTCCGCCCCGATTCGATATTTGCAGAGTTCGACACCCGTAAAGTTGCACTTCGGACACACGGCCTGGGCGCGTAAGTCGTCCCGACAGGCCGGGGGCGATGAAATTCTTACTTTTTCTCGCAAAAAAAGCCGAAAAGTCGGTTTTTTTGCAGACGCGAAGGGCGACTGTGTGATATATCTGCTAGTGCAAGTTTTATTTATTCTTCCCAATCCGCAGGAGGTAGCCACACTTCGACATGGCGACTAAAGAAGGCAAAAAACGCATGACGCAGTCTGAGATTCTCAACCATTTTGCTGAGAAAACCGGACTCAAGCGTGTTCAAGTGAAAGAATTTTTCGATCAACTGGCCGAACTGGCGAGCGACGAAGTCAAGAATAATGGCGAGTTTGCTCTTCCGGGTTTTGGCAAGTTGGTTCTGTCCGAACGCAAAGCGCGCGAGGGGCGTAATCCCCAGACGGGCGAAACGATTCAGATTCCCGCCAAAACGACTCTTAAGTTTCGCCTCGGCAAAGCGATTAAAGACACGGTCGTGCCCAAAAAGTAAGGTCGCGGACGACGTTAGTCTTCACGCTCGACATGCACTAAGAGCGCCGCCTGCGAGTTGAATGCGTCGGGACACCTGCGCGCGACTCGCAAGCGGTGTCGCATGTTCGTGGATGACAGACATCTTCGATTCAACTACCACACTCTCCCCTTTTTACAAAGTTTTCTTACATATTCGCCCTACTTCTCGTCACCCCGGCTGATTTCATTTTCCCGGCGTTTTCCAGTCGCGCCCTGCCCGCCTGTTAATTCAGAAACACTACCAATCCCGTATAAATTATTTTCTGGCAATTTTTTGCGTTTTCGATTAGAATCCCCCGTTCCGCAGACACAGCTATTATTCGCTGGGTGAAGTTGGATTACTTTGAGGGCTGGTTTGCGTGAATTTTGCAAGAAATGTAACAGAAACGCATCTTAAACGAAGCGGCAGGCATCTAAAATACTGCATTCATAAGCTTGGAGAAGCCCGTCGGGATACGAGTCCAAACGAGAAGGAGTAGAAAGTAAAGTGACTTTCAATGTAACGTTGCCGCTGGAAGAGCGGCTCAAGGTTATTGACCACATCCAAGCCCGCCGTTATTCCAAACTGACGGGCGCGGCGCTCGACATCGCCACCGAAGGCATTCTGCGCCACTTGAAGGCGTGCGACCGCATGGACGTTAATCCTGATGTGGCCGCCGTCCGCGAAATCATTGACGACGCGTTGAACGGTCGCCGCGTCTTCGCCGAACCCGTCACCGTTGACGGGCGTTACGCTGCCTAAATTGATACCCCTAGCAATTTAAAGAGTCAGACGCTTCAATTGAGACAGACCGCCAACTGTACGAGTTGGCGGTCTGTCTGTTTTTAACAGGAGAAATTAAACAACTTTGGCAGGCGAACTACGAGTGAGGAATGTCAGGGAGAATGTTTTGCTGCGAGGCCATACCGCATGATTGCGAGTTGGCTGATGGCGTCGGTGATTTCGCCGCTCAACGTCATGCGTAAGGCGTCGCCGAAGGGGACGCGGCGCACTTCGAGTTGTTCGGTTCCTTCCGGTCGGCGCTCGCCCTGCGTCAGTCCGGTCGCGACGTACCAAATGGCGAGTTCGTCTGAGACGGAGTTTGACAGGTAGGCTTCTCCGAGTTTACGCCAGTGCTTCGCGCGCAGGCCGGTCTCCTCTTCCAGTTCACGCCGCGCCGCGTCGAGTGGATCTTCGCCTTCCCCGCAACCGCCCTCCGGTATCTCCCACGAATAGCATTCGAGCGGGTAACGATATTGCCCCACCAGATAGATGAAGTCGTCCTCGACGGCGAGCACGCCGATGGCAATATTCTTAAAATGGACGACGCCGTAAATGCCCCGCCCGCCGTCCGGCTGGATCACTGCATCTTCCCTGACGCTGATCCAACTGTTGTCGTAAATATGCCTCGTCGAAACTACCGTCCAAGGGTTCTTCGTCTCGTCAGCCATGCGTCTTCACTTTGCCGGATCGCGGTCGGATTTTTTACTCGAATAAGATTACTGCGACGTGACGCTCCTCGTGTCTGCCGCGGCGGGAGGTGGGTCACTTACGGCTTCATCCTTCAACGCGCCGTGATCAATGAACGACGTCGCCGGGGCGGCAGGTGCGGTCGGTGGGCGGTCGGCATGTCGCATCACGTCAAGCAACGCGAGCGTGACCGCGAGCACGACGGGGCCTAGCACCAGACCGAGCACGCCGAAGACGTGGAGGCCACCGAGCACCGAAAAGAAGATGAACAACTCGTGCAGCTTGGTTCTCTCGCCGACGAGTTTCGGGCGCAGAAAATTATCCACCGTGCCGATCACGAGCGCGCCCCACGCGACCAGTAGTGCGGCCTTCACCCAGTGTCCCGTGAGGGCCAGAAAGATCGCCGCCGGAATCCAGACGACGAATGCGCCGGCCATCGGGATAAGCGAGAGGAACGTCATCACCACGCCCCAGACAAGCGCGGACGGAACTTTGAGGGCGAAGAAGGCTATCGCGCCGAGCGCGCCCTGAATCGCCGCAATGACCAACACCCCGTTGACGCTCGCGCTGATTACGTCTCTGGTGCGCTTGATGATCGCCTCGCTCTGCGACCGCTCCAGCGGCAACACGTCGGGGAGCGCATGCACGATCTGCGCCCCGTCCCGGAAGAGATAGTACATGGTGAAGATGATGAAGAAGATTTGCACGACGACGCCGAGCGCGCCGCCGACGAGTCCGAGCGTGCGCTGCGCGATTGTCCCGGCCACTTGTTGCAGACGCTCTTGAATGGATTGAGGATCACGCAGTTGCTCGACGTCAACGAAGTTTCCCAGCCACCCCACGACCCGCGCCAAAACTCGCCCCGCGCCTGAATTCGGATCGAGCATGGCGTTAAATTGATTTTGGAGTCCCTGCGCCGCACCGGCAAATTCGCGCACGAGGGCGAGCGTGATGAGCGACAGCGGAATGAGGATGACGAAGATGACGAGCAGGCACGAGATCGCCGCGCTCGTGGCCGGACGGTTGGTGCGCGCGACGAGGCGGCGGTGGACGGGGTAGAAAACTACGACGAGGACAGCCGCCCACGCCAGCACGTTGATGAAAGGCAGCAGCATCAACCAACACAAATAGAGTCCCGCAGCGGTCGCCGCGAGCAGCGCGATCCAGCGCGGTTGTATCCTCGGTTCATTTATGCTCAAGCTTGTTCTCCCATCGTGTAGCAGACCCTAACACGCTGCGCGCGTTTAATTCTTCACGTTCATCTTCCTTTTGAGTTTCGCGGTTGACGGCGACGGCCGGGCGCGTGCTAACATCCGCGTCGTTTAAAAGCGTGCTCCCGTAGCTCAGTGGATAGAGCACTCGCCTTCTAAGTGAGTGGTCGCTGGTTCGAGTCCAGCCGGGAGTATTATTTTTTGCCGCGACTTTCTGTTTAGTTTTCCGTTTAAACTCGGAGATAACTTGAGGACTTGTCAGACGGCGACCGCTTCGGTAATATTGCTTCATTCATTAACGCTTCGTTATGTGGCGGCTATAGCTCAGTTGGTTAGAGCGCGAGATTGTGGTTCTTGAGGTCGAGGGTTCGAGACCCTCTAGCCGCCCTCACACTTCCCTTAGACACCTTAGACACAAATCAAAAACCAGTGAGTCGTTAGTCGGGCTGCTTCTCCACGGGGTAGCCCGCTTCGACGTAGGCTGAAGTGCCGCCCGTCACGTTGAAGAGTCGGCGGAAGCCGCGGCTTTCGAGCAGGCTCGTAGCCGCGCTGGAACGATAGCCGCCCGCGCAAATGACAGCGACGGCGCGCGCGGGGTCGAGCCAGTCGAGCGGGTTAGCCTGCAACTCCGAGAGCGGCGCGAGGCGCACGCGTGGGACGTGCCCGCTTTCGTACTCGCCGGGACGTCGCACGTCAACGATCTGCAACTCCGGTTCTGCCTGAATCATCCGGCGCAGTTCGGCGACGGCAATCTGCGAGACGGTGGACGTTGCGCGTCCGGCTTCAAGCCACGCGTTCATTCCGCCGCGCAAAAATCCCCTGACGTTTTCCAGCCCGACGCGCGCCAGCCTGAGCATAGCCTCCGCCGCCTTCGCCTCGTCCTCCGCGACCAGAATCAATGGCGTCTCCGGCGCGATCAAACTGCCCGCCCAGGTGGCGAACTGTCCGCCGAGGCCGATGTTGAGAGAGCCGCTGATGTGCGCCTCGCCGTAGTCGGCCGCCGCGCGCACATCAAGCACAAGCGCGCCCTGCCTCATGAGAGTCTCAACCGCGTCGGGCGTCAAAGGTTCGGGGCGCGGCAGGGCTTCGAGCGCGGGCGCGCCGGTGCGGTTGATTTCGGCGTCGCGCGAAAAATAGCGCGGCGCGGCTGGCAGCCCCGTCGTCATCATGCGGACGAACTCGTCCTTCGGCATGTCGGCCAGAGCGTAGTTGAACGTCCGTTGGCGGCCGATGGTGGATGAAGTTTCGTTCGAGATGTTGCGCCCGCACATCGAGCCCGCGCCGTGCGCGGGGAAGACTTCCACGGCGTCGTCGAGCTTGAGAAGTTTGTCGTGGAGACTTTCGTAGAGGGCGGCCGCCATCGTTTCGGCGGTGTGGCCGCGCGCGCCGGACAGATCGGGACGGCCGACGTCGCCGATGAAAAGCGTGTCGCCGGTCAACACCTTTTGCGGCTCGTCGGAGACGTCGCGGTCAATCAAGAGCACGCACATGCTTTCGGGCGTGTGGCCGGGCGTCTCCATGAAGCGCAGCGCGACGCGACCGACGTTGATCTCGTCGCCGTCGCGGACGGCGCGGTGCGGGAAGGCGGCGTTCGCATGCTGGCTGAAGATGATTTCCGCCCCCGTGCGCGCGGCGAGTTCGCAATGACCGCTGACGAAATCCGCGTGCAGGTGCGTCTCGACGACGTACTTAATCTTCAACCCCTGCGCCGCGCCCTCGGCGATGTACTGCTCCACGTCGCGCTGCGGGTCAACTACGGCCGCTTCGCCTTCCGAGCCGATCATGTATGAAGCGTGTGCGAGACAGCCCAGGTAAAATTGTTTGAAGTACACCAGCCGACGCCTCCGAGACACTTGTGATGTTTAGTTCGAGCCACGCGCCGCACGGGCGCGAAAATTTTTACCGCTCGTTAACTTGTGGACGAGACGACAAGAGTGTTACTGACCTGCGCGCCTACCGCCCGCATTACTTACGCGTGTAGCCGGAAGGATGATTGACCTCCGCGTCGGTTTCGGTGGCGTCAATCTTGATGCGGTGGAAGCCTCTGTTCTCGTGCGTCGAGAGATAGGTCAGAGCGAACTGGCGCGAGAGCCGGTCGGAGAGTTGGCGCAGGAAGGGGTCGAAGCTGACGGGCGCGCCTGTGCCCTGAAAAAATGCTTTGCCGCCGGTCTCCTGCGCGAGACGCGCAAGCGAGCCTTGCGCGTTGCTGACGAGAGTCGTGTTGCCGCCCGACCCGACCGTCGGCGCGTAGATGCCGTAGATCGCCACGCTGCGCCGCTGCGCTTCGCTGACGGTGCGTTCGAGGTCTGTGCTCTGGCCGGGCGAGGAACTGTCGAAGCCGCGCGAGAGATCGAGTCCGTCGGAGATGACGAGGACGGCGCGGCGTGTGCCGAGCGGCACGCCGCCGTAACGCTTCAACGCGTCGTAAATCTGCACGTAAGGGTTGTAGGGCGCGGCGCTGGCCGAGCCGACGGGGACGCGCAATGATTTTGCGGCGCGTTCGAGATCAATTGTGAACTTCTGCCGCATCTGCAATGACCCGGCGCGCAGGTAGCCGACCTGTACGAGCGAGCCTTGCGGCAGGCGGCGGATGAAATTCGCGAGGCCGCTGATTTCTAAACCGATGGAAGAGACGACGTCGTCTTGAATGAGCAGGGTCAGCGCGAGGGGCGCGCGGTCGGCCGCGCTGCGCGTCGAAAGGATCTCCTGCCGTTCGCCGTCTTCGGTGACGACGAGATTGAGCGTCCGCACTTCCTCGCTGGACGGTCGCTCCTCGCGCAGCCTGAGCGTCACCGGAATCGTCACCGGGCGCACGCCGCGCGGAGCTTCGGGTCGGCGCGCACCGTTCCCGTCGCCCTTCTGCGCGCCCGCGCTTGCGCGCGCGACGGCGTGCGAGTTGGGGGCGCAGGCCAGCGCGAGCAGCAAGAGTAGCGTCAACCCTGGCGGCAGTCCTTTTTTCATCTTCTCTCCTGTGTGCCTTGTCGCTTTCCGCTTTGACGAGGCATTATATCGCTTGACCGTCTCGAAGCGAAGAACACTTTACATGAGCGATAAACGCAACCGCCGTCTGACCGTCAAAGAGCGCACGACGCTCTTCTTCCTCCAATACGCGCCGTGGCTCGCCTTCCTCGTGATCGCGCTGCCCGCGCCGCTCTATTTCCTGCTGCGTTATTTCAACGCCCCGACGGGCGCAGAGGCGGGCGAGTTCATGCTGGTCGCCATGTCCACGCTCGCGGGCGGCGCGATCCTCGGCCTCATCGTGGTCGTGCTGATGTACCTCTATCGCCGCCAGTGGGAGAAGAAGTTGCGCGACCGTCTGGCCGCCGACGGCGTGACGAGCGACGAGTTGCAGTGGTTCGTGGGCGAGTTGACGAAGGCCGAGCGGCGCACGTTGCGCGAGATCGAAGGGCGCAACTTGCTACTGGCCGACGCCTACCGCGAGACACTCGCCGCGCGCGTCACGGCGACGAGGGTCGCCGCAAACGCCAAACGCGAAGCCCTCGCCGTCGAACGCCGGATGCAAAACACCGCGCGGCTGGAAGCGACGGGACGCGCCACGCTTGAACAGGATTTGAGGAGCGACCGCGAGCGACTCACGCGGATCGAAACGGAGGCCGACGCGCGGCGCGCGCAGGCCGAAGCGCGCCTCCTGATGATCGAAGCGGCGGCCGGGCGCGATGCCAGCGACGAAGAGACGCGCACCGCGCTCCGACGCCTCGAACTGGCCGAAGCGCAAGTTCCCTACCCGCTCGAAACCGCGCGGCTCGAACGCGAGGCGCGCGAACAGGTGGAGCAAGAGTTGCGCGCGCAAAAGCCGCTCACCCTCGCCGACGCCAACGAGCCTCAGCGTGGACAACAGGCGGGCGGTGAAAGCTAACGGGCATTTCAAATCTCCATGCCTTCGAGACGCTGCTCTAAATCCGCGAGTTGATAGACGCCGACGTCGAGACGCACGGCGTAGCCTTCGGCGACGAGGGCGCGGTTACCGAGTCCCGCGTCCGGCCTTGAGAGGCCGGTGACTTTCGCCAGTTCGCCGCAGAGCGTCATGCCCGCCCCATCGAGAAAGGCGCGCGCCACTTCGCGCAAGGCCACCTCACGCTTCACACGCACTTTCAACTCCGCGCCGAAACGCGCCTCCGACAGCGTCCAGATGTAGGTGAACCAAGGCTCGTACATCACGTCGCACGGTATCACTTTGAGCGTGCGCTGCAACTCGTCGAGCGCGCGTGTCAGCCGCACGCGCTCCGCCATCTCCGCCGCCCATCTCAAATCGCACGACGCCATCTCCCACTCGCGGCGCAAAACTTTCAGCACCGCCCGCGCCTCCTCTGACAGGCGCGCGCCTTCTTCCCTGCGCGTCACGCCCCACAGCGCGTTCAGGTGCGGCACGAGCCGCGGCGCGACGAACAGCGCGCGCGCCTTCGCCAGCTTCGCGTAGTAGACGCGACCGCGCCGCATGATCTCGTCTTTCAACAACCACGTCTGGCTGCTCTCCGGGTCTTTCTGCACGTTGCGCGGCATGTGCGCATCGCGTCGCCCGCAGACGCTCACGTAGAGCGACGCGCCCGGCCGCCGCGCGTCCGTCATCGCCGCGCAAAAGCCCGCCCGCTCGATCAACTTCTCCGCCTCCAACGCCGTCTCCACGCGCCGCTCCGGTTCGCGTTGCCACATCCGGTCGCGGTACGTTTCGATCTCTTCCGGCAACTGCTTGATGACGCCCACAAGCTCTCCACCTCTCCGAAAATTGGAACTACCAAACCGACGCCCGTCGCTGCCAAAGTCGCCCCCGCTGCGACCTCGCCCCGCTTTCAAAGTGACTGACCGAACTTTATCAAGCTGACCGGAAACTTTTCCGCGCCCCTCAGCCCTTGCTCAAAAACAACACTTTTCACAGGCTTTTTGTCAATTCCGATCAGTCGCCCGCCGTGGCACGGTCATTGCCAAACTGTTCCGCGGGCGGCGCTCCGTTTGAAGCCGCGAAGCCTTCTCGAATTCTTACCCGAAGTAATTTCCTCGTCATGGTTGATAGAATGAAACTGATCAAACGCCACACTTTTGTTTCAAGGCTCGCGGCCTTCGCGTTGCTCGCGACGCTCTGCGTTTGGTTCCTTCCCGGAGGCACGACGACGAGCGCGAGTTCAGCGCAAGGCGAGAAGGATAAAGTCGCCTCGGACTTGCGCGATAAGATCGGCAAGGCCAAAAACGGCGAGTACGTGAAAGTCATCCTCCAACCGCGCGGCGCTTGGAGCCAATCGCTCGATTCCGACATCACCTATTATAACGGCAACACGTCGCGCAAGTTTGTTAACTTCGCGGCGCGCGCCGTCACTCTCCCCGCACCCGCCGTCCAAGCCCTCGCCAACCGCACCGACGTCGAATACATCTCCCTCGACCGCGAAGTGAAACAACTCGGACACCTGACGCTCACCTCCGGCGCGGACGCCGCGCGCGGCATGGGCGGCGCGACCACGTTCGACGGCTCGAACGTCGGCATCGTCGTGATTGATTCAGGCATTGACCCCGAACACGTCGCCTTCACCGACAACACCAAAAATTCGCGCGTCGTCTACCAGCAAGACTTCACCGGCGAAAACCGCACCGACGATCCATACGGCCACGGCTCGCACGTCGCCAATCTCGCCGCCGGTAACGGCGAAGTCGCTCACGAAGCCTATCGCGGCGTCGCGTCCAACGCGAACATCATCAACCTGCGCGTGCTCAACTCACAGGGACGCGGCACGACCTCGAATTTGCTGAACGCGCTCGACTGGGTGTTGGCTAACCGCGCCAATCCCACTTACAAGATCAAAGTCGTCAACATGAGTCTCGGCACGGCCGCCATAGATTCTTACCGCAACGACCCGCTCTGCATGGCGGCGCGCCGTCTGGTGGACGCGGGCGTCGTCGTGGTCGCGGCGGCTGGCAACGAAGGCAAAGACAGCGCGGGGCGCAAGATTTACGGCCAGATTCACTCGCCCGGCAACGAGCCTTCGGTCATCACCGTCGGCGCGTCGAACAGCTTCGGCACTGACTCGCGCGCCGACGACGTGATGGCTTCATACAGTTCGCGCGGCCCGACGCGCAGTTTCTGGACAGACGCCGCCGGCATCAAGCACTACGACAACCTGCTCAAACCCGACGTGGTTGCTCCCGGCAACAAACTCATCGCGGCGCAGTCTGCGGGCAACTGGCTGGTCGCCACGAACCCCTTGCTCGACGCGAACGTCAGCAGTAACGCGGCGAAAGAAGAGATGTATCTCTCCGGCACTTCGATGGCCGCACCCGTCGTCGCCGGCGCGGCGGCATTGCTGCTGCAAGCCAACCCCTCGCTCACGCCCAACCTTACCAAAGCGATCTTGATGTACACCGCGCAGCCGCTCGCCGGGTTCAACCATTTTGAGCAGGGCGCGGGGGAGATCAACCTCGAAGGCGCGATGCGACTCGCCAAGGCGATGCGCACGGACGTGTCAACGGCCTCTCTCCCCCTCGGCGCGCCGCTGCTGTGCAACACCTGCGTCCTCCCCTTGCCGCAGACGACGATTGCTAATCACACCTTCCAGTGGTCGCAAGGGATCATCCTCGATCACGCCTACGCCACCGGCACTGATCTCGTCACCCGCTACCAGCGCATTTACAATCTCGGCGTGCTCGTCGGCGACGGCACTGTGGAAACGAACGGCGTGCTTGTCGGTGACGGCGTGCTCGTCGGCGACGGGGTTTTGGTCGGCGACAGCATTCTGACGAGTTCGGGCACTACGATCGGCGAGGGCACGTTCCTGTTCAGTTCAGGTGTGCTCGTAGGCGACGGCGTGCTCGTCGGAGATGGCGTCCTGGTGGGTGACGGTGTTTTGGTCGGCGACGGCGTACTCGTAGGCGACGGCGTGCTGGTGGGCGACCTCGCCGCACAGGCCACCAACGCGATGCTCAACGGCGATAACACGCCCTGCATGGCCGTGGTGAAAGACACTTCCCCGACGAACCTGACGGCCTCGGCCGCCTCGCGCACTCAAATCAACCTCGCGTGGATTGATAATATGAGCAACGAGACGGGCTACAAGATCGAACGCTCGACCAACGGCACGACCTTCACGGAGATCGCCACCGTCGGCGCGAACGTCAAGACCTACTCGAACACCAAGCTGACCGCGAACATGCTCTACTACTATCGTGTGCGGGCTTACAGGAGCACGCTCAACACCACTTACTCCAACACGGCCAGCGCGAGAACTCCCAAGTAAACCCGCAGCCGCGCGCCGTTCCTGCGGCGCGCGGGCTAAGGTGCGCGCGCACGGATTTCGGCCGCCATCAATACTGACTCTCCCGCCCGAAGCGCATCCCGCTTTAACTCCGCCGTCACGATGCAACTCTCAGGCAAACAACGTTTCGCTCGGCCGTTCATGGTCTTGATGATCGTGTGCGGCCTGTGCGCCTTCCTGCTGGCGTTGCGCGATCTGCCCTACGCGAGCATTGACCTGAGATTCCTGCTGCTGGCCGCGATGACGCTCACCATCGGCTCGCGCGTCAGCATCCAAATCCCGCGCGTGTGCGGCCACATCTCCGTCTCCGACACGTTCATCTTCCTCACCATCCTCCTCTTCGGGGGCGACGCCGGTATCGTGCTGGCCGCGCTCGACGCCCTGCTGACCTCGCTCCGCATCAGCAAGAAGACCTCGACCCGACTCTTTAACGCCGCGACGATGGCCTTCTCGACCTTCGCCACCGTCGAATGCGTGAGCTACCTCTTCGGCGACATCGTGAAGCTGACCGGCGCGCCCTACTCTCCCCTCTTCTTTCTCGCCACGTGCGTCATGGCGCTCATGCAGTACGTCGTCAACTCCGGCCTCGTCGCCATCGGCGGCGCGTTCAAGTTCAACGAGCCTTTGTGGGAGTCTTGGCGCAAGAAATACCTCTGGACTTCCCTCACCTTCATCACGGGCGCTTCGGCCGCCGCCGTCCTCGCCAAGCTCATCGGCGTGGCGGGCTTCTACGCCTTCCTCGGCGCGCTCCCCTTCATCGGCGTCGTCTATTTCACTTACCTCACCTACCTGAAAAACATCGAAGCCTCGACGGCCGCGGCCGAACTGGCCGAGCAGCACGTCGTCGAACTGTCTCACCACATCGCCGAACAGGAACGACTGCGCCAGCAGTTTTCGCAACTCGAAAAACTCTCCGCGCTCGGCGAACTCGCCTCCGGCGTCGCGCACGACTTCAACAACACGCTCGCGGGCATACTCGGCCGCGCGCAGTTGATGCTCCGCACGGACGACCCGGAAAAACTTCTGCGCGGTCTCCAGATCATCATCAAGACGGCGGAGGACGGCGCTAAAACCGTCAAGCGCATACAGGACTTCGCACGCCAGCGGCGCGATCACGATTTCGCGCCCGTCGCCGTGGATCAACTCTTGTTCGACGTGGGCGAGATGACGCGCCCGCGCTGGAAGGATCACGCCGAGGCCAACAACGTCTACATCCGTCTGAATCTGCAAATCAACTCGAAGTCGCTCGTGCGCGGCGACGAGTCGGAGTTGCGAGAGGTCTTGGTCAATATGGTCTTCAACGCCGTGGACGCGATGCCCGCGGGCGGCACGCTCACGCTCGCCACACACGAGAGCGGGGAGCACGTCGTCGTCAGCGTGTCCGACACCGGCTGCGGCATGTCTCCCGAAGTGCGTTCGCGCATCTTCGATCCGTTCTTCACGACGAAGGGCAAGGCCGGGAACGGGTTGGGGCTGGCCGTCAGTTACGGCATCATCCACCGGCACGAAGGCGAGATCGAAGTCGAGACCGAGGCCGGGCGCGGCGCGACCTTCAAGATCAAACTGCCCATCGCGAAAGGCGCGTCGAGGGAAACGGAGGCCGCCAGCGGAGCGACGCCGTGCGCCGCACACACCTTGTCGCTCGTGGCCGAATCAACGCGCGCGCGAATTCTCGTCGTTGACGATGAGGCTCACGTCCGCGAATTGCTCTGCGAGATGGTTCAAGGCGAGAGTTGCGAGGCGGTGGCGGCAGCCAACGGGGCTGACGCGCTCGCGCTCTTCGAGGCGGGACACTTCGATGCGGTCTTCACAGACATCGGGATGCCGGGCATGAGCGGCTGGGAACTGGCGCGCGCGATCCGCGAGCGCGACGCGCAACTCCCGCTCGCAGTGATCACGGGCTGGGGAGACGCGGTCGGTTCGGATGAGCAGAAGGCGGCGCGAATTAATTGGATTGTGACGAAACCGTTTTCGATGGAGCGCGTCACCGAGATCATTCAAGACATCTCGCGCCACAAGGACGAAGCACGCCGGAATCAACTGACGACGGTCGCCGCGTGAAGCACGCCGCATCCGGCGTCGAGTTTTAAATAGACTCTGAAGTCAACGTACGTCTCGCCGGACTGTCAAGACTCATTTCCACGCTCCTGCTTGAGCAGGTTCACGTGATACTCGACGGCGCGCGCGACGCTCCGCTCGACATCTTCCAGCTTGAACGGCTTCAACAAATAATCGAACGCGCCGAGCGTCATCATGCCCTTCGCGTGCTCCTGATCTTGAATGCCGGAGATGATGATGACGGGAGTTTGCGGCTGGTTCTGCCGGACGTGACTGAGAAGTTCGATGCCGCTCAAGCCCGGCATGGAGATATCCGTCAGCACCACGTCGTACACGTCAGTGGCTAACCAACCCAGAGCACGTTCGGCCGTCTCGGCGACGTGGCACAGGTGGTCTTCTGATAGTAAATCGTAGAGGGTGTCTCGAATTGCGGCGTCGTCGTCAACGACGAGGATAGCAGCCATAACGTTTTTCAGGATAACACGTTTCCACGGAGTTATCACTTCACGCAAAAAGCGGGAGTAGATTCCCGCGCGTCGTTAACCGGCGACGCGCGGAAACCTCTCCCGCTTCTATTGTGTGACGAGCGACCGCGTTTACTGCTGCGGGCTGCTCGTGCGAATCGTCACTTCCGTGCCGCTGCGGAGATCGAGATCGTCGCGACCCTGCACGTAGACGGAGCCTGCGCCGCCGCCCGCGCCGAGCACCGCGCCGATGGCCGCGCCCTTACCGCCGCCCGCAATCGCGCCGATGATCGCGCCGACCGCCGTGCCGATGGCCGCGCGCTGCACGGTCGTGTCCGTGCGGCTGCTGTCCTGCACCGTGCCCTCGTTGTCCACGCGGACGGTCTCGCCGTTGGCCGTGCGCACGTTCTCCACGAAGCCGGAGAAGTTATACGTGCGCCCGTCGCGCATACGGATGCGGTCGAAGTTGAAGGTCAACTCCGAACGACCCGTGACGCGTCCCGAAGTTTTGACCTGCGAGACATGACCCTCGACGGTCGCGCCCGAATACTGCGACGGCTCGCGCACGGTCATCGTGAAGCGGTCGCCCTCGCGCGAGGTGCGCGTGTTGAGGTCTGTGTTCAGAGTGGCGATCAGGGTCGTGCCGTTCGTGATGATGTAATCATTCGTGCCCACACCCGACGTGCTCGACGGGTAGACGCTGCCGCCGCGGTAGATGTCGTAACGCGCCACGTCGGCCGTCCGGTCGTAGACGCTGCGCACGACGATGGGCGTGCCGCTGTTCGCCAGCGTGATGCTGCGCGTCACCTGCAAGCGACGGCCGTTGTCGAGCGGGGCGAAGGTCACGGCGAAATCGTTGTCGCGGTCGCCCGTGCTGCTGACGGTCAACTGGTCGCCGGAGAAGGCCGCGCGCGCGCGGATCGTGTTGCCGTTCGCGCCGCGTTCGACGCGCTCCGTGCCGTCGGCGACGAAGTTGATCTGCGGGGCGCGCGTCGAGGCGATGGTCACGCTATCGCCGCGCCGTTCGATGGCGAGTTCCGCGGGCGATTCGAGACGCGCGACGAGCGTGTCGCCGATGCGTCGGCGGTCGCGGTACGGCAGATTGTTAGTGGCGATTTGCGCCGCGCGGCGCGGGTCTTCGCTCTGCGAGACGTTGAGGCGATACGTGCCCGTCAACCCGGCGTCGTAGTTGTAGCCGTTGTTCGCGGGCGGGTAGGTGGAGTAGGGCGCGGTGTTGGTGCGATTCCACGCCACGTTGTAGATGCCCGCCAGTTGGTCGAGGTCGGCTCTCACGGCCGCCCAGTCGCTCTGCGCGCGCGCGGACACCGTCCGGTTGCCTTGCCGGTTGCTCTGGTTCGTCATGAAACGGTCGAGGCGCGACGCGCGCGCCAAGAGCGCCTCCACGTCGGCGGCCACCAACTGCTGACGGTCGTTGCGCTCGCGCAACTGATCCACCACCTGATTGAAGTCGTCGAGCACGGTGGCGATGTTCTCTTCGCGGCGCGTGCCGTCGAGCCGCCCCTGATCGAGCGACTGGCTCAGGCTCAAGCGGAAACGCTCGGAGTTGGTTTCGAGACGCGTGAGGATGGTGCGCGTTTGGTATGTGTTGTTGCGATAGGCGGGGCGGCGGCGCGTGGTCTGCGCCTGCACGCCGATGCTGAGGCTTAACATCGCCAGCACCATGCACACCGAGATAATTTTTCTTGCCGTATTCATTTTAATTCTTCCCTCCGTTTTGCTGTTTCACTCGTCAGTCACCTTTTCAAACTTCTCACGAGGCTTAAGTGAAAGCGCGTCGGGCGCACCTCGTGATTTCTGCATTGTGGGGGGAGTGATGTTTTGAGAAAGAGGAGAGATACGAACTCGCGCCTGCGACGAAAATTTTCGCCCGTCGCGAGTTGGCCTCGACGACCGAAGACCGCACGTAGCGGCGTATAAGTTTCCAGTTTCCAAAGAACCGCCGCAGCCATCCTCAAGTGTGATTCGACACCACCTCAAGAAGGTTGCCGCTTATTTTCAACTCGCGCTTTTAAAGAGTTTCCGCGCGTCCGATGATGCCCGTTTATGTACAAAGATCGTGCACAGTGCATGCTTTTCCGTATCATGCAAATTCACTGAATTGCACGCGGAATGCCCTTTTTAACCACATTCGAGAGAACATTCTCCCGCCCGCTAAACTACTTGCAAATAGCGTGCGCGCCGGGGCGCGTGCGGCGTCTTTTTGCAAATAGCGTGCGCGCCGGGGCGCGTGCGGCGTCTTTTTCGCCCCCGTGCTATGCTCGCGGGCAGCTTATTCGAGGAGTTTGCGGATGACTTCAGAAGACCCCAAAGCGACGATTCATTACGCGGGCGACGAACTCTTCGTCGCCATCACGCCGAGCGGCCACGCGCAGACGCTCGACACCCGCCACGAACGCTCCGCCGCCGCCACGCCGATGGAACTCTTGCTCCTCGCGCTCGGCAGTTGCACCGCCGTTGACGTGATCTCGATCTTACGCAAGAAGCGCGAACGCGTGACCGACTACCGCGTTGAAGTGCGGGGCGAGCGACGCGCGGAGCACCCGCGCAAGTACACGCGCTTCGACGTGCGGCACATCGTCAGCGGGCGCGGCGTTTCGGAGAAGGCCGTGGCGCAGGCCATCGAACTTTCCGAGACGAAGTATTGCAGCGTCGCCGCCACGCTCAGCCCCGGCGCGGAGATCGTTTCGAGTTTCGAGATCGTGGAAGATGCGGGCGCGACCGATGCGTGAGTCGTCAACGGTGGCCGCGGCCAACGCGTGCGCTGCCGGCGGGTTGGCTGCTAGAATAGCCGTGCACTGACCGGCACACACCAACCACGAGAAGGAGAATCGAGAAATGGCTGACGAGAGAAAGAAATGCGCCCACGCCGCCTGCGACTGTCCCGCCGACGAGGGCAGCAAATATTGCAGCGCCTACTGCGAAGGCAAAGGCCAGACGACGACAATTGACTGCGACTGCGGCTGCCCGTCCTGCGGCAGCAACATCTAACACTTTCAACGACCGGCCGAAGCCTTGTTCCGCTTTCATCTCGAAGTGTAACGCTTCGGCCGGTCGTCCCACACGCTCTCTCCCCGCCCGGCGGCGCACGCGTTTCGCTGTCTACGCATCGAACGCACCACGCGCCACTGCTTCCGGCGAAGCAGGCGACCAAACGAGTTCAATAATTTCGTTCCGACCAAGTTTATGTTTGCTTCCTTGTCCCAATATTTTTTTGCCGGTCTGCTCACGCTCGCCTTCGCCCCGGCGTGTGCGCCCGCGGCAGTTCCGCCCGCGGCCGTCTCTAACGCCGACGCGGGCGCGGCCTTTGTTGATTACGCCGCTGAGGCCGAGACCGAGGCCGCCGCAGGGCAGGGCGATGTCGCGCTCACGAACGCGCGCAGGCTCGACCGCGAAGGCCGCACCATTGACGGCCAACTCGCGCAACTCGCCCCCGCCGAACACATGCGCCGCGCCGCCGCCTACCACGCCAACCGCGCCTTCGCCGAAGCGCGCGAACACTGGCAGGCGCTCGTCGCGCGCTACCCTACGGATGCCAACGTCCCCGCCGCGCTCTTCGGCATGGGTCGCACCTTTTATCAGGAACGCCGCTACGCCGATGCGCTTCCCTTTTTTGAACGGCTGGGACGCGAGTTCACACGTTACAAGGACGGGCGTGAGGGTTTCTACTACGTCGCCGCGACGCTTTTGCGTCTCGACCGCACGGCCGAAGCCGCGACCCGTTACGGCGATTACGTCACGCGCTTCCCGCAGGGCGAGCGCATCGAGAACTCTTATCTGAATGCGATTGACAGTTGGCGCGAGGCGGGGCGAAATGAAGAAGCCCTCCAGTGGATCGCGCGGGCGCGCGAACGTTTCCGCGGCACGCCCGCGGCGACGAACGCACTCTTCGCGCGGCTGCGTCTCGAAGTGGCAGCGCGTGATTGGCCGTCGGCTCTGCGCACGGCCGACGAACTACAGCGCGGCGTCGTGTTCACGCCCGCCGTCCAGACCACTGCGAACGAAGTCGCCTACCTGCGCGGCTTCAGTCTCGAACGCGCGAAGCAGTCGGCGCAGGCCGCCGCCGTTTATCAATCCATCCCCGACCGCGTCTCTTCATACTATGGCGGGCTTGCCACCGAACGCCTGCGCGACTTGGGCGACGCCTCGAAACGCATCGCCGAAGCGCGCGAACTCTCCGTGCGCCGCGAGGTGGACGCGGCCGCCGCACTCTACCCCGCGCCCTACCGCGACATCCTCTTGCGCGCGACGAACCGGCACAACCTCGACCCGCGTTTCGTGCTCGCCATCATGCGACGCGAGAGCGCGTTCAAAACGCGCGCACGCTCGCCCGCCGCCGCGCGCGGGCTGTTGCAACTGACGCCGGAGATTGCCGCGAAGTACGGCGCGGGGGCTGGATTCAAGAACGTGAGCGAGGACGATCTCTACAGGCCGGAGGTCAACATCGGGATCGGCGTGGCGTATCTCGCAGACCTCTTCCGCATGTTTCCGAAGTTACCCGAGGCCGTCGCCGCTTCTTACAACGGCGGCGAGGATAACGTCGAACGCTGGGTGCGCCGCGCGGGTCACGACGACGCGGGCGTCTTCTCTTCCGAAGTCGGCTTCACGGAATCGAAAGACTACGTCTTCAAAGTGATGGCGAACTATCGCGCCTACCAGCAACTCTACACCGCCGATCTCAAGCGGCGGCGATAAACGTCGGGCGCGCTACCGCTTCCACCGCCGCAGTTCGGTGATGGGTACAATCCTGCCGAGGATAACGGGGCGCTGGTCGGAGACGCGCTCGTTGGTCTCGGCGAGCACTCCCTGAAAAGCCACGGGTGGCTCTGGCGGTGCGTCCTCCGCGTCAATTGGCACGGGCGAGATCAAATCAAGCCCGGCCTCCGTCGCGGCGTCGAGCGAAGTTTGCGCCGTCTCCAACCCCGCGAGGACGGCCATGCCCGCGAAGAAACTCAAGACCGACGAGACGACCGCACGCGAAAATCCCGACACGCGTCGTTTGAGTGCGCGCACGCCAACGGGACAGTTGGCGGTCAGGATCGAACCGTCGGGGCGGTGATAGTAACGCACGCACAGACGCCCCTCCGTATTCATGATCAACGCCTCGGCGTCCTTGCGCGTCATGTTGGACAGGTTATAGACGTTCATGCTGCACTCGTCGCAGAAGCGCACGCGCTCGTTGCCGCGCATGCGTTGCCAGTCGGCGCGACACGGCGCAGCCACGCGGACGTGCGCGAGCGGGTCGGTGAATTGAGCCATCTTTAAAAGACCTCCGCCAAGTTCGGTTCAACCAGGACTGAGCGTTTAGACGCCGCGCCCGCGCTTTGTGTTCCCGACCCCGAACGACTGCGGTCGCAACCGCAACTTACGGCTCAGGGGAAAACTGCCGGTCTTCAAATCCGCGCGCACGCTCGCGCCGCCGCAAAGGATCGGGCTGCGGCGGGTAGTTTCTGGGCAGCACGCCGAGCCGCACCAACGCGTCGCGAAACTCGTAACGCAACGTCACCTCAGCCGCCGGACTCGACTCCAAATCCATCTGCACGCTCCACACGTCGTTTGACACCGAACGCCCGATGCCGGTCGCCGCGTATTCGTCGTCCGCTTCGGGCGCGGGAGTCGCACGCCCGCTCGCGCCCCCCCTCTGCGCGTTCGACGTCGCGGCGGGCGCGTCGCCGCTCTGTGTCCTGCGCTTCGACTCGCTGCGGTCTTCGCCGCGCGGCTGCGGTTCGTGCGGGCGCGGTGGCGAGTAGATGTCCGAACGGTTGCGCCGCTCGCGGTAGAAGACGGCCGTGATGACGCCCATGTCCGAAGCCCGCCCGATCCTGTTCGCGTAAGAGTCGCGCTCGTTGGTGAAGTAGAAGCGACGCGCGCGCGTGGAACTCATCTGCCAACCGCTGACCGTGATCGAGCCGTAAGGCGGGATGACCCACTTGCTCGCGTCGCGCGCGGTCGTGCGACGCGCGTCAATCGTGTTGAGTCCGTCCACCGAGAGCGCGACGGCCACGCGCACCGGCAGCGGGTTCGTCAGCCTGAGCGCGTACTCCTCGCCTTCGAGCGCCTCGACGTAAACTCTCCCCCGCGCCGGATACTTGTCGCGCGCCTCGCCCCCCGCCAAAACTTCGACGCCGAACTGTTCCTGAAACGGTCTCTGCGCGACGACGCGACCCGCCGGTTGCCGCCCGCCGTGGTCTGTCCCGCCGCCCTGTGCCGCGACCAGCACGGCCAAAGTCGCGATCAACGCGATGCCCGCCAACGCCGTCAACGCTCTACGCATAAATGTTCTCCCCTGCGAAAAGTTTCTCCCCACGCTTTTTGAACGCGCGCGCAATTATTTCTTGCAAGCCCCGCCGCACTTTGTGATACAAGATTTCCGCCCGGAGGAGCGACCCGACACGATGATCAATTTCGACGCCGACGCCTGCCACGATCTCGACACCGCCCTCAGCCGCGAATGGTTGGAGACGAACAACCTCGGCGGCTTCGCTTCCGCCACCGTCACCGGCGCGAACACGCGACGCTATCACGGTTTACTCACCGCCGCGCTCCGGCCGCCGACCGGCCGCGTCGTGCTGCTCTCGAAACTTGAGGAGACGCTCGTGCTCGACGGCGAGCGTTTCGATCTCTCGACCAACTTGTACGAACCGGCTGTCGTCCACCCGCAGGGCTTCCGTCTACAGTCTGATTTCCGGCTCGACCCGTTCCCCGTCTTTACTTATGAAGTCGGCGGCGCGCGCGTCGAAAAAACAGTCTTCATGCCGCACGGCGAGAACTCGACGGTCGTGCGCTACCGCGTCCACGCGCCGGGCGCGAGCGCGGCGTTGGAGATTCGCCCGCTCGTCGCGTTCCGCGATTATCATTCGTTGCAGCGCGAAGCCCTCGACATTTTTCTGCAAGCCGAACTGCGCGCGAACCTCGTCAGCCTGTTCAAGCAGGACGACAGCACGCACCTGTTCCTCGCACACGACGCGGCGCACGCCTCTGTCGAAGGCCATTGGTACAGGCGTTTCGAGTATCCGGAGGAACGCGCGCGCGGCTTCGATTTCCACGAAGACCTCTTCAACCCGTGCCTGCTCGTCTGGCAACTCGAACGTGACGCGACCTGCAACTTCATCGCTTCGACCAAAGAACACGCCATCAACGACGCCGCAACTTTTGAAGAGAGCGAACGCGAACGCCGCCGCTACGTCGTCGCGGACATCAACACACCTGCCGTCGGCGAGACTGTGAGTGACAACATTGTGAGCGTCAAAACAGTGATCGTCGAAACTGTAGATAACAAGACTGTGAGCGGCAAGACTGCGGGCGATGCGGCGGATGACGAGTACATACGCACGCTCGTCGCGGCGGCGGATCAGTTTCTCGTCCGGCGCGGCGATGATCTTAGTTCCGTGATCGCCGGTTATCACTGGTTCACCGACTGGGGGCGCGACACGATGATCTCGCTCACCGGCCTCGCCTTCGCCCGCCGCAAGTTCGACACCGCGCGCGAAATCCTGCTGGCCTTCGCCGCGCATATGCGCGAGGGCGTCATCCCGAATCGTTTCCCCGACGGCGACGAAGAGCCGGAATACAACAACGTGGACGGCACGCTCTGGTTCGTCAACGCCGTCGGCGAACTCGCGCGCCGCACGGGCGACATCGAATTCGTGCGCGAGCATTTGTACGCGCGCCTCAAGGAGTTTATCGAGTGGCACGAGCGCGGCACGATCTACTCGATCCGCGTCGATCAGGACGGGCTGCTCAGCGCGGGTCAGGAAGACGTGCAACTGACTTGGATGGACGCCAAGCTCGGCGACTACGTGGTGACGCCGCGCGCCGGGAAGGCCGTCGAGATACAGGCGCTCTGGTACAACGCGCTGCGCACCATCGAAGAGATCGCGGGGCGCGTCGGCGACGACTGGATGCGTAACCACTGCCGCGCCTCAGCCGAACTGGCGCGCGCCAGTTTCCACGGGCTGTTCTGGAACGAGGCCGAGAGTTGCCTCTACGATTACATCAGCCCGGCGGGCGAAGCGGACGCGGCGATTCGTCCCAACCAGATTTTCGCACTCAGCCTGCCCCACCCGATCATGACCGGCACGCGCGCCCGCTCCGTCGTCTCGACGGTTGCGCGCGAATTGCTCACGCCCTACGGACTGCGTTCGCTCTCGCCGCGCGACCCCGACTACCGCCCGCGCTACGAAGGCGACTCTTACTCGCGCGACACCGCCTACCATCAAGGCACGGTCTGGGCGTGGCTCATCGGCCCCTTCGTCACCGCACACCTGCGCGCGAACGAACGCACGCCCGCAAGTCTGGAACAGGCGCGGGAGTTTCTGCGTGCCTTCCGCGAACATCTGACTGAGGCGGGCGTCGGCCAAGTCTCCGAAATCTTCGACGGCGACGCGCCGCACACGCCGCGCGGCTGCATCGCGCAAGCGTGGAGCGTCGCCGAACTGTTGCGCTGTGAGTTGGAAGAGTTGAGGCAGCCCGCATGAGTTCGGTGAGAATGGTAAACTCAGGCCGCAGACTTTCCGCAGACATTCCATTTTCCCGGATCAATAGGAACGATTAAATGCCGACTTCCACACCGCCGCCCTACTTCCCGCAAAACTCGCTGCTCCCGCCCGACGAAAACCGCGCGCGGAAAATCAAACTCGCCGTCGGCGGTTGCCTCGTCTTGCTCCTGCTGCTCATCGCCGGTGCAATCTACGGAGTCGTCCACCTGATCAGGGCTTGACGACGGCGCGAGCCAAAACCGCGCCGGATGAAAAGTCGTATCAACACTCGTGGCTTAAATCTTTTTGGAAGCAAACGGTCGCTTGCGTCGTCTGATAGTTGAGCGATCACTATCCAGAAGCGAGGTTGATATGGACAAAGCATTTCACGACGAGACCCGCCGGAGTTTCCTCAAACGCGCTTCCCTCTTTGCCGTCGCGCTGCCCGCGGGAGTTTTAATCAACTGCGCCCGCCCCGCCCGGACGCAGCCCGCGATGGTAGAGGCGCGGGCGGATACGAAGCCGCGTGTCGGAGGCTATTGCGAAGGTTGCGAGGCCATCTACGACGGCATGCCCGCGCAGCTAAATTGGGAGACGCGCATCGCCGCCGCGAACGAGCCGGGCGAGCCGTTTGAGGCGAGCGGCCGTATCTATCAACCGGACGGGAAGACGCCCGCCCCCGGCGTGATTCTTTACGCCTACCACACCGACGCGAAGGGCATCTACTCGCCCGCGCCGGGCGCGACCGGCGGCGCGCGCAGGAATGGTCACCTGCGCGGCTGGATCAAAACGAACGAGCGCGGCGAATACAAATTCGTCACCATCAAGCCCGCGTCGTACCCTGACACGAAAATTCCTTCTCACATCCACCTCATCGTGAAAGAGGCTGACAAGAACGAATACTACATAGACAGTTTCGAGTTCGAAGACGATCCGTTTCTCACGCAGCAGGAACGCGCGCGGCGGCGCAAGCTGGGCGGATCAGGCGTCGTCCATCTGACCAAGAACGCGGGCGGCGTCTGGCTCGCACGGCGTGACATCACGCTCGGTCTCAACGTGCCGGATTACAGGTGACGGCGTTTCAGTGCGGATGAAACGAGGTGACGGCGTGTCTCGTCACTTCATGACGCGTCGTGCGACGGCGAGACAGGCGAGCAGCGTTGTGATGGCGGCCGAGAGCAGGCAGTATTGACAGAAGGCGTGGAGGACGAAGGCTTGCAGGTAGACCAGCCAGAGGGACGTGACGAACATCAACGCGACCAGCGCGGCGAAGAAATTTCCGGCGCGGCGTGAGCCGAAAGCCGCGAGCGTGGCGAGACTGAAGGCCGTGAAGTATGCCAGCGCGCCGAAGAGCGCGAGCGGATAGCCGCCGACGTTGGCGTAGGGACTGCCGAGGACTTCCGAGCAGCCGTTCGTCACCGTGCAACGCACGCTCCTGCCCGACAGGTGTTCGACCGTGAGATAAACCGCGTCGGCCAGACCCGCCAGCGACAACAGCGCGGCCACCGAGTAAAGAAGCGAGACGCGCCGGGGCGTCGTTGATGTCTGCGTCGTTGATGGCGTCGTTGATGGCGTCGTTGATGGCGGCGTCGTTGATGTCTGCGGCGACGTTTCGCCCGCCCGCACTTCCGCGCCCCGGCCGCGCTCTCTGTCGCCCGCGCTCACTTATTTTGCCGCCAGTTCGCGCTCGATGGTGGCGCGCAAAGAGTCGTAGTTCGTGATCACTTCAAACGGTATCTCGCGCCCGTTGAGGTACACGCTCGGAGTCCCTTTGACGCCGCGCGCCGCTCCTTGCGTCTCGTCGTTCAACACGCGGTTGGCGACGGCCGCGCTGTCTATGTCCTGCGTGAATTTGGCAACGTCGAGGCCGAGCGTGCGCGCGAAATTCAGGAAGACGGGGCGCGCAATCGGAGCGTCTTTCCAGTCCTTCTGGTTCTCGAAAAGCATGTCGTGCATCTGCCAGAACTTGCCTTGCAACGCGGCGGCTTCGGCGGCGCGCGCGGCCTCGGCGGCATGCTGGTGTTGCGAACGGATCGGGAAGTGGCGATACGCGACGCGCAACTGCGTCGCATACTCGCCCTCGATCCGCTTCAAGATCGGGTGAAAGAAACCGCACGGCGGGCACTGGAAATCGCCGTACTCTTCGATCAGCAAAGGCGCGTCGGTGCGACCGCGCACGTGTACATTCTGGAGGTTGGCGGGCGGCGGGGCGGCGGGGCGCGACGTCGCGGCGTTGGCGGCGGGCGCGTTGCTCGTCGTCACGGTCGGCGGCAACTGGGCGATGTTCGTTTGCGTCGTCGAAGTCTCAGGCGTGCGCATCATGAGCGCGCCGCCCGCGAGCGCGGCGACGAGCACCAACACGATAATGATAATGGGAAGTTTGCGTCTCATAGACGCAGAGGATAACTGCTAGAGCGCGATCCGCGCAATTCGCTGCGAGACATTTTCCAGCCCCACGAAACCGGGCAACAGTTGCAATCGCTGGTTGACGTTCTGGTCGAAAAAGTCCACGCCGTCACGACCCTTGAAGAGCGTCGCGATCACGTAATCGGTCTCGGCCTGTGGCTTCGTGCCCTGCCCGACGGGCGACCAGAATTTCCCGATGATGAACCGCGCGAGAGCGCGCGTGTAGCCGGAGCGTTCCAGTTTGAGGCGCGCGATGCTCCAATAGAAATGCGAATGCACAGACTCTTCGCGCGCCACGGCGCGGAGCAACTGTTCGAGCACGGGGTGGTCGGCCAGACGCCAGAGGCGACGATAGCCTTGCAGCGTCGTCATCTCGTTGATCGCGCCCCAGACCATGTGCGCGCCGCTAAAATACTTGCCGAAGCAGTTGGTGATAACGGGGTAGAGGCGATTCTCGAAGGTGTAGCGGAACGGGATCGCGGCGCGCGCCTCGGCTTGCCAACGCTCGCTCGTCGGGTATCCGGCCTCGTTCAGAAAGCGGTTGAGCAGTTCGGCGTGCTCGTTCTCTTCCACGCTCCAACGCTCCATGAACTTGCGGATGACGGGGTTCTTGCCCGTCGGCGTGCGCATCAGTTCCTCGTAGTAAATCTCCGTGAAGCTCTCCACGTCGCGCATATACACGATGACGTCTTTGAAGGCGGGGTTGAGCGGGTGCTCGCGCACCTCTTTCCAATTCACCGAGTCCAAAAATTCTTTGGTGAGCGCGCGGGGCTGCGCCTCGTACCAGCTGAGCACGTCCTGTTCTGTCTCAAACACGAAAGGGTCTCCTTGAAGTATTGCGAGAGTCTTTGTATAAGTGTCCCGTCCTGTAATTTACGTACCGCTTCTTCCACGTGGATTCCCCTTGTTGCCTGACTGTCGCCCGGTATTACGACGCACGGGCGGTCGAAGTTATCGCCCCGGCGGATGCTAGAGACCGACGGCCGCCGCCGAAGAATGCTACCATGAGCGCGCATGGCACAAAATAGCAGCATCACGACCGTTGACGACAACCGCGCCGGGTCGCTCTATGACCGCATCGCGCGCCTCTACGATCTGACTTTCAAGTTCAACGGCTACGGGCGTTCGCTCGAACGCTATTTCCGCGAACACCCCGTCCCGCTCGAAGACGACGCGCAGATTCTCGACGCCGGGTGCGGCACGGGACTCCTGACGCTCGCACTGCTCCGCACGCTCCCACGCCCCGCGCACGTCACCGCCATTGATCTCTCTGCCTCATCGCTCAAAAAGGCGCGGCAGGCGGTCGGGCAGGAGTTGCGCGGTCGCCCGCACCGCGTTCGTTTCTTGCAGGCCAACCTGCTCTCGCTCCCCTTCGCCGACGAGACTTTCGACTTCATCGCCACGAGCGGCGCGCTCGAATACGTCTCGCTGCGCGACGGCCTCGGCGAACTCGCGCGCGTGCTCAAGCCCGGCGGCCACCTCTTTCACCTGCCCGTGCGCCCCGCCCCGGCCAGCGCCTTCCTCGAACTCCTCTTCCGCTTCAAGACCCACCCGCCCGAAGAGGTCAACGAGAACACCGAACGCTATCTACGCATCGTCTCGCGCCATCGCTTCCCGCCCACCGACATCATCGGCTGGACGAAACTCGCCATCATGGCTCAAAAACAGTGACAGGTGACAAGTGACGAGTGACAAGTTACATAAAACCTAAGTCCGTTCGTGACGGCGGGAACGTCTTCATCTCGGCAAACAACTAGTGATTCTCGATCAGCGTTTGACTTGTTACTTGTCACCTGTCACTTGTCACTGTCTTCCCATCTTCTTGAGCACGATCTCCGCGACTGTCGGAATGATGTCGCGGTCGTTGCTGTGTCCTTCGGTGAAGGTGACGAGGACGAAGCGCGCGCCGTTGGGGAGTTCGATGTAGGCCGCGTCGTGGCGCACCTTGCTCGTCCAACCGGCTTTCGACCAGAGGCGCGCGCCCTCGTAATCTTTCAAAGCGATGCCGGTGAAGCCACGCCCCTGATCGTCCGGGTCGCCGCTCGCGCCGGAGAAATCGCGCTTGAGCAGTTCGAGCATCTTGTCCGAGCGCGCGGGGCTGACGCTGCGACGCGTGGCGATCTCCGCGAGGAGGCGCGCGGTGGCGTTGGTGGTCAGCTTGTTGCGGTTCTCGCCATTCGCGCCGCGCCCGAAGCTCTCGCGCCCGTAGGCGTCTTCGCAAAAAGTCTTCTGGTTGACGTTGATGTTCGTGTAACCGAGCGACGCGAAGTAGCGGTTGACGGCATTGCGCTTCTCCTGCCACTTACGCATCTCGGCGGGCGGCAACTCCATCCCGCTCGATGTGCCCGTCAACACGTCGAGCACGTATCCGGTCGCGTCGTTCGACGAATCAACGATCATGTCGCGCAGCGCGCGGTTCAACTCGGCCGTCTCCTTCAGACGCCCGTCCTCCAACCAGCGATGCGCCGCCGCCAGATAAAACAACTTGACGACGCTCGCCGTGTAGATGCGCTCATCGCCGCGAAAACTCGCCGTCGCGGGTCGCCCCGCATCGTGCAGATCAATCAAGGTGATCGCCAGTTGATTCTCAGCGAGTTTCTTCTCGCTGAAACGCCGCAAAGTTTCGCGCGCCGCTTCATTCACCAACGCTTGCAGCGCGGGCGACGGCGCGGCGTCGAACTTCTGCGACCGCGCCGCGTGCGCGTTGCGTTGAACTGTCCCTTGCGCCGCGCTGTTAGATAGTCCGGCCGACAGGCTGACGGCGACCACGGCGACGACGGCGAGGCTGAATGTTTTTCTCTTCGACATAATCAACTTTGATTTTCAACGCAGGAAGTTGGCGAACAGTGTGATGATGATCGCGTTCGAGAAGTCTATGAAGAACGCGCCGACGATGGGCACGATTAGAAAGCTGCGCGGGGCTGCGCCGTAGCGCGCCGTCAGTGCTTCCATGTTGGCGACGGCGTTCGGCGTCGTGCCGAGGCCGAAGCCGATGTGCCCGCCCGTCGTCACCGCCGCTTCGTAATCGCGCCCCATCACGACGAACGTCACGAGGACGGCGTAAATTATCATAAGTACAACTTGCACGGCGAGTATTAAGAGCATCGGCACGGCCAGCCCCGCCAGTTGCCACAGTTTCAAATCCATCAACGCGATGACGAGAAACAGAGCGAGCGCGATGCCGCCCAACGCTTCGAGCGCGCGCATGTCGAGCCGAAACCAACCGTAGCGATCATCGAGATTTCGCACGAACGCCGCCACGATCATCGCGCCGACGTAAGCCGGGAGCGTCAGAGGGCGACCCGCGATGTAGAGTTTCGACAAGGCCATGCCGAGCAACGCGCCCACGCCCATCACCGCGAGCAGGATGAGCAAGTTTCGCAACAACTCCGCGCCCGTCAACGCAGCGTCTCCCCCGCCCCGTCGCCCCCCCTGCGCTTCCGCGTCCGACGCCTCTTCTGCGCCCGCGTCGTCAAACTTGCCCGTCGCGCCGATAGCCCAGAACTCTTCCGCCTCAACGCGCTTCGCCTCCTCGCGCGGCGCGGCGAGACGGAAGCGTCGGATGAGCGCGGTGGCGACCGGATTCCCGACGAGGCTCGAAACGAAAATACCGAAAGTCGCCGACGCGATGATGAGCGCGCCCGCGCCCGCCACGCCCAACTGCTCGAACTCCTCGGTGAAGGCCAGCCCCGTCGCGGGGCCGCCCGTTAGCGTCAATGAGCCGCAGATGACGCCGAGCGCGGCGGGCGCGCCGAGCGCGACGGCGAGCGCAACGCCTGCGACGTTCTGCACGACGGCCGTGCCCGTGGCGATCACGTAGAAGATGATGAGACGCCAACCGCCCGCGCCGAGCAACTTGAGCGTCGCCCCGAACCCGATGGTGGTGAAGAAAGCGATCTGCAATGGCGCGCGCAAGGAAGTGTCGAGCGCGATGCCGAGCGTGCCGCGCGCGCGCAGGAGCATCACCAGCGCCGCGAACAACAACCCGCCGATGGCCGCCGCCGGGATACTCGCGCGTTTGAGTATACGGACGCGCCCCTGCACGAAACCGCCGACGAACAGGAACACGGCCGCCAGCGCGAGCGTCAGGACGAGATCGAATTTCAGCGTCCGCAGATTTTCGACGACGGTAAATTCCACACGCAATCTCCCCGGCTGTTCCTTCTCTTCTAACCCTTCGGACTATTGCTTCGCTTCGTAGACGACGCGGCCGTCCATGATCGTCAGGCGCACTTTCGTCCGCTCGATCTCGACGGGGTTGATATGGAAGATGTCTTGCGAGAGTAGTACGAGGTCGGCGAGTTGGCCGGGCGCGAGCGTGCCCTTCGCGTGCTCCGCAAACTCGGCGTAGGCCGACCCGACGGTGTAGGCGCGCACGGCCTCTTCGACGGTGATCTTCTGTCCGGGTATCCAGCCCTCCGGGTTTTTGCCGTCGAGCGTGCGGCGCGTCGTCGCCGCGTAGATGCCGAGCATGGGGTTGAGCGGGGCGACGTACCAGTCCGTGCCGAAGGCGAGCGTTACCCCGGCGTCGAGAAGCGAGCGGAAGGCGTAGGTCGTGCGCGCGCGTTCGTGGCCGATGCGCTTCTCCGCCCAGCGGCCGTCGTCAATCGCGTGGTAAGGCTGCATCGAGGCGATGACACGTGCGCGCGCGAAACGTGCGACGTCGGCGAGGCGGATATGTTGCGCGTGTTCGATGCGGAAGCGGCGGTCGCGCTCGCCGTTTGTCTGTATGACCTCTTCGTAGATAGAGAGGATTTGAGAGTTTGCGCTGTCGCCGATGGCGTGAATCATCACTTGCAGCCCGGCCGCGTCGGCCGCTTGCACGCGCTTGAGCATCGCGCCCGCGGGAAACATCTCGTCGGAGGGGAGGCCGCGCGTCGAGGGCGCGTCGAGGTAAGGGTCGAAGAAGAGCGCGGTGGTCGAGCCGAGACTGCCGTCGGCGAAACCCTTCAACCCGCCGACGCGCAAGAGGTCTGAGCCGAAGACGGCGCGGACGCCCGTGCGCGCCAGACGCTCCCACTGCGGCAGCGGCGAGACGGCGTAGACGCGCGTCTTCAACTCGCCGCGCGCCGCCATCGTTTGATAAACGCCCACGTCGTTCCCGGCGGACATGTCCTGCACGCTCGTCACTCCAAGACTCGCCGCGTGCTCGGTCGCCGCGCGCGCGGCTTCGAGTTTCTCGTCAAACGTCGGGTCGGGAATCTTCGCATAGACGAAACTCATCGCGGCGTCTTTCAACACGCCGGTCGGCTCGCCCGTCCGCGCGTCGCGCACGATCAGACCGCCGTCGGGGTCTTTCGTCTCACGCGTCACTCCGGCGAGTTTCAGCGCGACGCTGTTGGCGAGCGACATGTGGCCGTCGAGGCGATTGACGAAGACCGGGTGATCGGGCGTGAACTTGTCAATCAACTCTCTGGTCGGCAGCGGCGCGCCCGGCCAGCGTTCGTGATCCCAGTCGCCGCCCGTAATCCAACGCCCCTTCGGAGTCTTCGCGGCAAACTGGCGGATGCGTTCGGCAAACTCTAAGGGGCTGGCGGCGTCGCGCAGTTGCACGCTGGAGAGGTGGCCGCCGCCCTCTATGAAGTGAACGTGCGCGTCGTTGAAGCCGGGGAGGACGAGCGCGCCCTGTGCGTCAATGACGCGCGTGCGCGCGCCCGCGAGTTGGCGTATCTCCGCGTTCGTGCCGACGGCGGCGATGCGTGTGCCGTAGACGGCGACGGCCTCGGCCTGCGGGCGCGCCTTGTCCAACGTGCGGACGTTGGCGTTGACGACGACGAGATCGGCGGTCATGTCTTGCGTGCGTGCGCCGGGGGTCGCGACCAGTAGCAGCAGCAGGCACGAGGCGACGACGAGCGAGCCAGAGAATTTGATTTTCATAAGAGTCGAGAGATATTTGCGCGGCATGCGGGCGCGTAGTGTATCATTGCGCGCGGTCTTGCCGGTAGATGAAAAACAGTGATGAGTGACAAGTGATGAGTGACAAGTGACGAGTGACAAGAGAAGCAGGTGAATCGTGAATAGAGAAAACCTGTCTTCTTCTATTCACGATTTACGATTCACGATTCACGGCTTTCAATTATCCTCGCGTTTCTAACTTGTCGCCTGTCACTTATCACTTTGTTTTAACTTGTCACTCGTCACTTGTCACTTGTCACTTAAACATATGAATCCACTTCGTAAACAGCTTGCGTTTGCGGGCGCGTTGTTGTTCTTCATCGGGATGGTGACGGGGCTGTGGTCGGCGGCGGCGCTGACGGGCAAGGTCGTGGTGGGGATGCCGCGCATGGCTCTGGCGGCGCACCTCAACGGGCTGCTCGGCGGGCTGTGGCTGCTGGCCGTGGCGTGGAGTTTCGAGTTTCTGCATTACGGCGCACGCGGCTTGCGGCGGCTCGCGCTCGGCGTCGGCCTCCCCGCCTACGCGAACTGGATCGTCACGCTCGTCGCCTCCTTCATCGGCGTCAACGGCCTCGACTACACGGGCGCGCGTGGTAACGACGTGATCGCCTTTCTCCTCCAGACGCTCGTCGTCTTGCCGACGCTCGTCGCTTCCGCCTTCTGGGCGTGGGGCTTTCGCGCGAAACGCGTCTGAGCGCCTTTCAACGCGAAGCTACAACCCTACCCTCACGCATTACCTAACGAGTCGAACGCCACGCGCCCGCCGATCAAGGTGAGACGCACGTGCCCGTCCGTGTCGAGCGCGGTGAGGTCTGCGCGCTTGCCTGTTTCGATTGTGCCGTACTCAGTTGCGACGCCGAGCAGGCGCGCGGGGTTGGCGGATGCCATGCGCGACACGTCGGAGGGTGTGACGCCGAGGGCGAGCATCTGCCGCACGCCGTCGCTCATGGTGCTGACCGAACCGGCGATGCTGCCACGCTCGTTCGCGGTGCGCCCGCCCGCGACATTGATCGTCTCGCCCCAGATGCGAAACTCGCCGTCGCCCTGCCCGGCGGGCGCAACGGCGTCGCTGATGAGCAGGAGCCTGTCAGGCGTCTTGCAGCGCAGCGCGAGTCGCAGCATGAGCGGCGCGACGTGATGGCCGTCGGCGATGATGTCGCAGGTCACCTCGTCGCTGAGGAGTCCCCAGCCGACGGGGCCGGGCGTGCGCTGGTGGAGCGGCGACATGGCGTTGAAGAAGTGTGTCATGTGGCGCGCGCCCGCCGCGCACGCCTCGCCGAGCGTGGCGACGTCGGCGCGGGTGTGACCGATTGAGACGATCCAGCCGCGCGCCTTGAGTTCGCACACCAACGCGATCCCGCCTTCGATCTCCGGCGCGACGGTGATCATACGAACTGCTCCGGGCACACGTGAAGCGACGGGCAGGCTGCTCACGTCGGCGGGCTGGTTGAAGGTGCGGAAGTAGGGCGGGCGGAGCGCGCCGCACTGTGCGCTGTTGATGAACGGCCCTTCGTAGTGGAGGCCGAGGGCGCGTGCTGCGGCGTGCGTCGCGCGTTCGTCGTCCTGTGCGGCCATCAAATTTTCGATTGACGCCGCGGCGCGCGCGTAATCTTCGACGGGCGCGGGCACGAGCGTCGGCAGCCACGCGGTCACGCCCTCGCGCGCGAGAAATCGGGCGACGCGAGAGAGATCGTCGGCCGTCGCCTCCATCGTATCCACGCCGACCGCGCCGTGAATGTGTACGTCTATGAAGCCGGGGAAGAGGGTGAGACCCGCGAGTTCAACAACCTCGTCGGCGCGCACGTCTGCATCCATCCCGCGCGGGATGAGGCGCGCGATGCGACCACGAGCGACGAGTAGATCCGTCTCCGTCGAGACGCCGTGCGGGAGCACGATGTTTGCGCCGCGCAGGAGAGTCTGTTTCTGTTCGTTCTCTTTCATCCGTGCGAGATGTTAACGCGCGTCTGCCCGCGAACACCCGTCCGAGTGTGCGCGGGCAGACGTTGAAGGAGCGTGCGCCGCTTTAGAAGTAGAGCTTGGCGGCGAACTGGAACTCACGCGCCGGGCGCGCCGTGGACGGCCGTCCGAAAGTCGTCTGCGTGAGAATGTTGCCGACGGTGGCGAAGCTCCGCCCGGTCGCCGACACGTCGGTGAACTGCGTGTGGTTGAAGACGTTGAAGCCTTCGGCGCGCAGTTGCAGGTAACGGTTGCGCTCGCTGTTGAAGTACAGGTTCTTCACCAGCGAGAGGTTCGTCTGGTTGCGTCCGGGGAAGCGCGCGAAGGAGCGACCGGCGTTGCCGAACGTGCCGTTGGCCGGGGCGACGAAGACGGTCGGGTCGAACATGAAGGGCAGGCCGGTGACGGGATCAATCGTGCCCGCGAGGCCGCCCTGCGGGTCGCCCGTCAGGTTCGGGTAATTGCCGCGCTGGCCGCTCAACGTGTCGAGCGTGACGCGCGGGATGGGCGCGCCCGATTCGATGTTCGTGATGCCGGAGAGTTGGTAGCCGCCGAGCAGGAGACGCTTGAAGGCGCTGCTGCTGTTGCGGAAGTAGGGCAACTCGTAGACGTAACTCGCGCTGAAGATGTGCGGGCGCGAGGTGCGCGATTCGGCGTACTCACTGCGCACGTCGAACGGATTTTGCGGGTCGTCAATCGCGTCGCGGTCGTTGGTCGAATCGGTCAGAGACTTGCTGAACGTGTAGGCGGTGGTGATGGTGAAGCCATTGCCGAAGCGGTAGTTGAACGAGGCGAGCAGGCCGTTGTAACGCGACTTCGCGCTCGTCTCCTGATAGTTGATCGTGCCGTAGCCGAGGAACGGGCGCACCGCCCCGGCGTTGGCCGTGCCGACGCGGACGATCTCCGACGGCAGTTGGAAGTTGATGTTGCGGCGGCGGATCAGGTGGTCGCCTTTCGTGCCGACGTAAGACAAATCGAGCACGCCGTTGCGGACGATTTCGCGCTGGATGCCGATGGAGTATTGCTGGTACTCCGGCGTCTGGAAGTCGCGCGCGATGGCCGTGATCGCGCCGCTCGGCGCGAGCGTGCCCGGAGGCGCACCGGCGTTGGGCGTCGTGAAGGTGATGACGCTCGTCGGGGTGCTGGTGAAGCTGGAAGAATCGGTGAAGGGGCGCGTGCCGAGCGCCGCGCTCTCGAAGATGCCGACGAGCGGCTGGTCGTAGTAGAGGCCGTAACCGGCGCGAATCACCGTCTTGTTCTCGCCGCCGAAGAGGAACTTACCCAAGCCCGACTCGAAGCGCGGCGAGTAGGCGATGCCGACGCGCGGGCTGAAGTTGTTCTTGTCGGACGGGAAAATCTTGCGGCCGAAGGGCGAGTTCTGGCCGGCGATTGCGATGCCGTTGAGGCGATTCGTGGTCGCCGTCACAAAGGCGGTACAGGCCGCCGAGGTGCATTGCACCTGCGAGCGGTTGAAGAGGAACGGGTCGAACGTGGCGAGGATATTGTCGGCCTCGGTCGGAGGCACGAAATACTGGTAGCGCACGCCGTAGTCGAGCGTGATGTTCGGGCGCACCTTCCACGTGTCCTGCGCGAAGAACTCGCGGCGGCCGAAGCTGAAGTCAATCACCACGTCGCGCTCGGCCTCGGTGTAAGCGTTGGCGCGACCCAAGAGGAACGAGGCAAACGAGTCGCCCGTGCCCGTGATGGCCGCCGCGCCGAGCAACCCCTGCGTCTGGACGGCGCTGAAATCGAACGTGCCCTGCGTGTTGTTGCTGCCGTTCTCGCCTTTCTTCTCGAACGACATCTCGCCGCCGAACTTGATCGTGTGGTTGCCGCGCGACCACGTGGCGACGTCGCGGAAGACGTGGTTCTTGTACTGGATGTTATACCCTTGCGACGCGCCGAGCAGCGTGAAGCGCGTGTTGATGCGCGGGATGATGTTCTGGTTGTTTTCGGGGAAGACTTCGCGGATGGCGTCCGAGCCGGGATAGTCCGAGCGGCGCGCGCGGCCGATGATGCTTGACGCGATCAGGTTGGACGAGAAGTTGTAAGACGCCTCGTTGACGAACTTCGGCGTGACGACGCTCGTGAAGCCGATGGCAAGCACCTGGCCGGGCACGCGCGTCTCGCTAGACGGGAGGCCGGGGAAGCCCGCGCCGAAGAACAGGCCGAGCGGCTCGATGGTCTCGCTCAGGTCGTGCGTGTAGCGGCCGAAGATGCGGTTGTTGTCGTTGAAGTTGTGATCAATGCGGAGGGTCTCCTGCCGCGTGTTGAGCACGTCAATGCGGCTGCCGGTGAAACCGTTGAGACTGCCCGGCGTGTTCGGCAGCGGGAAAGCTCCGAGCAGCGCGATGGCGCGCGGGTCAACGTCGGCGCGCGGGATGATGTTGTTGGTGTAGGCGCGATTGTCCGAGGGGCGGAAGATCATGCCGTTGCGCGCCTGCACCGGGTTGCCGCTCGTGTCCGTGACGATAACGGGCGTGTTGGCCGCGGCGACGGTGGTGGTGAACGTGCCGGTGGGGGTGCGGAAGATGGGCAGGCCGAGCGTGCTCGAATAGTCGAAGTTGCCGCCGTTGAAGCCCCGCTGCGGGAGGCTCGGCACAGTACCGCCCGCGTCCGGTTGGCCGCGGATGACGCGCCGCGCCTCTTCCGAGAAGAAGAAGAAAGTTTTGTCCTTGCCGGAGTAGGTGGCGCGCCCGCCCTCGCCGAAGCGCGGCAGGTGGACGGGGCCGCTGATCGTGCCGCCGAAGTTGTTGTAACGCAACTTGGGCACAGGGGCGTTGAGCGAGCCGTCGGCGCGGCGGCCGAGGCGGTTGTTGAAGAAGTTGTTGGCGTTGAAGCGGTCGTTGCGGACGAACTCGTAGAGCGTGCCGTGGAAGTCGTTGCCGCCGCCGCGCGTCACGATGGAGACCGCGCCGCCGCCGGAGCGGCCGATCTCGGCCGTGTAGTTGGAACTCAAGACTTTGAACTCTTGAATCGAATCAACCGTCGGCGTCGAGAGCAGCGTGATGTTCGAGCCGACGTCTGTGTTCGAGACGCCGTCCACGAAGTAGCTGACGGAGTTGCGGCGCATGCCGTTGATGGAGATGTTGGCGCGGCTGGTGAGGCCGAAGCCCGTGTCGTCTTCGAGGTCGGAACTGACGCCGGGGATGCCCGCTTCGAGCAGGCGGATGAAGTTGCGGTTGCTGAGCGGCAGTTCGACGATCTGCGTGCCGGAGACGAGCGACTGACCCGTAGGGCTGTCGAGCACGCCCGTCTGCTCGCTCGTGACGGTGACGACCTCGCCCACGTCTCCTGCTTCGAGCGTGACGTTGACGGGGCGGCGATCGCGCGCGTTCAGGACGAGATCAGTCTGGACATATTTTTTGAACCCGGCCAGTTCGACCGTGACGCTGTAAGTGCCGGGCTGGAGGGGCGTGATCGTAAAGAGACCTTCGTCGCTCGTCGTCACGCGCCGCTCGGTGCTCGTCTGGTTGTTGACGATAAGCACGGAGGCGTTCGGCACGACCGCGCCGGTCGCATCCGTAACCTGCCCGGTGATGGTGGCGGCGGATTCTTCCTGCGCCCACGCCGCGCCGCAGAGGCTCAGACAGACGACCAATGCCACACAAAATGTTCTCAGTGTGTGCGGAAAATAATGTTTCATAGCAAGCTCCTCTAAGGTGGAAAAACTAAATCGGCGATAAGCGGCGGGCGCGTGTGCGGCGGGCGAGGCGATTGCCTGCCGGACGAGCGCGTGTGCGCCACTTGGAATTTTTGTGGTCAACTGTCAGGCCGCTTTTCAAGTGCGACTGTTACTACTCTATGGCGGCTGCGGCCGGGGTCGAATGCCCCGCCCGGTTCAGACGAAGCGGAGAGCCGGGGCGGGGATTTTAAAATCCCCGGCTCGCTGAAAAAGCCTGTCAACGTGCGTGCGACTCTCCGGTGCGAAGCCTGCGACGGCTTCCGCCCCGGAGAGTCACCCGACGGCCGAACTGGCGGCGGTAAATTGAGCAATTCAATTTACTAGAAGTTGAACTTCACGGCCAACTGCACGCGGCGCGCGGTGTTGACGACGCTGCCGCGGATGCGCCCGAAGAGACTGTTCGTCACAATCGCCGTCGGGAAATCGAAGGCGGGCGTGTTGGTCGCGTTCTGCATCTCGGCGCGCAGTTCGAGGTTCGTCGCCTCGGTGAAATAAAACTTCTTGCCGAGCATCAGGTCGAGGTTGAACAACTTGGGGCCGGTGAAATAGTTTCGCCCCGTGTTGCCGAACTCGCCCGGCGCGGGCGAGGAAAAGAGCGCGCGCTGATCCTGCGTGAAGAAGAAGTTTGTGCCCGACTCCTGCACGACCGAGCCGAGATCTGGGCTGCACCCGTTGCAGTTGGCGGGCGTTTGCAGCACGTTGCTGATCGTGTTCACGCCCGAATAGACGGTGAACGGGCGGCCGGACTGAATGATGAACGCGCTGGAGAGTTGGAAGCCGCCGATGATGCGGTCAACGATCGGATTGACATCGCGCAGGAAACGACGCCCGTTGCCGAGCGGGATGTCGTAGACGAAGTAGCCTTGCAGCGCGTGGCGGCGGTCGAAGTCGGAGCGCGCGTAGTTGAGTCGCCGGTTCTGCACGTTGTAGGGCGTGTTCGAGGCGAGTTGCGTCGTGCCGCGGCCGAGGACGGTCAAGGCCGGGTCGAACGAGCGCGTGTCCATGGACTTGGCGAGCGTGTAGGCCACCTGATAGCTGAGGCCGCGGCTGTAGCGGCGCGCGAGTTGCAATTCGAGCGCGTTGTAGACCGAGTAGTCGTTGCTGTCAATGACGTTGACCGCGCCGGAGAACTGCGGGTAGGGGCGGAAGAAGAACGGGCTGAAGCCGCTGCGCACGATGGTCGGCGTGCCGCCGTCGCCGGTGTTCGTGCGGCGCGCGAGCGTGTCGGCCACGGCCGCCACCGAGCCGATGCCGATGTCGGAAGCGAACAGCGAGGTGAAGAACTGCGAGCCGGTGAGCGCGCCGCGACGCGTGTCGGATGCGAGCAGGTTGTTAATGAGCGGGCTGGCGTTGGCCGGGATCGCGGCCGGGCACAGCGTCGCGCTGAAGGTCGGGAAGCAGTTGGGATTCGCGAGGAAGGCCGACCTGATGGCGTTGAAGCCTTCGAGGAAGCCGTTGCGGAAGATGTCCACCTGATTCACGTCGTAGCCGCCGTAGAGGCCGATGCCCTTGCGCCCGATATAGTTGACTTCGACGACCGAACCCCAGCCGACTTCGCGCTGGAGACTCGCGCCCCACTGGTAGGTCTTCGGCGAGCGCAAACTCGGATCAATGACCGTGGTGCTGCCGCCACCGAAGGGCGCGCTCTGGCGCAAAGCCTGCGGCGTCACGCCCGCGGGCGGCGCAGGCGTGGGCAGGCCGAAGCGCAAACGTCCCTGTTCGTTAGCCAGCGAACCGGCGGTCGAGTTGAGCGCGCCGAAGGTTGCGCCCGGCGCGGCGTTGTAGATGAACGAGGAGAAGACGAACGTGTTCATGCGGTCGTAGGCGAGTCGGAAGTTGCCGCGCACGGAGGTCTTGCCGTTGCCGAAGGGATCCCAGGCGAGGCCGATGGTCGGCGCGAAGTTGTTCCAATCGCTGTCGAAGAGTTTGCCCTCGACGAAGCGGATGTCGTTGGCCGGAGCTTCACCGACGCGCAAGGGTCGGTCGGGGCGCAGGATCGGGAGTTCGCCCGCGCTCTTGGGCGAGATCTTGATCTCGTAGCGCAACCCGAAATCGAGCGTCAGGTTCGAGCGCATCTTCCAGGTGTCCTGCGCGTAAAAGTCGTATTCGGGATAGCGCGCGTCGAAGGGGAAACGCGAACCGGCCGGGCCGTAGGCGGTGTCGCTGGCGGCGACGAAGCCCTGCCCGACGTTGCCGATGCGGCCGAGCAGAGTGTTATAGAGACTCTGTAGACGCGGGCGGTCGTTGGCGGTGTTGATCCCTGCGGGAGAGGTCAGATTCGTCGGCGGCGGGTTGGTGACGCGGCTGAAATCAACTTGCGGGTTGATGTAGAAACCGGCCGCCTGACCGCGGTTGTCGAGGTGTTGCTGGTAACGCAAGTTCGTGCCGAACTTGAACGTGTGCGCGTCGCGCAGCCAACTCAAGTTGTCCACGAATTGATAGGTGCGCAGGCTGCGTGCGTTGTTGATGATCGGCGTGTTGTCGAGCGGGTTGGTCAGGTCGAGACAACCGGACGTTCCGGCGAACGGGCAGTCGAAGCGCAGCGGCGAATTCATGTCCGCGTTCTCGTCGGCGTTGTTGAAACTGAACGTGAAGCGGTTGAAGCCGACTACGACTTCGTTCGTCAAACGCGGCGAGGCCGTCCAGCGATAGTTGACGGCGAGGTTCTTCGGGTTGCGCAGCGTGTCAATGTTGCGCGGCGAATCGGGGAAGGCTTGCGGGCCGCCCGAGCCGCCGATGATGCCGCCGTTGGTGTTGCCGTTACCGGAGTCGCCGAGCGTGTTCTGCTCGCCCTGCGCGTAGCGCACGTACATTGTGTTGCGCTCGTTGAAAGTGTGATCGATCTTGAAGGCCAGATCGTACTGCCGCTCGGTCTGCGGCGCGAGGAAGGTGAACCCGGCGAAGTTTAGCCCGTCGCCGCCCGCCGCAAAGGTGTTCGGCAACGCCGTCAGGCCGAGGAGTTGCTGCACGGTCGGGTCGAGGCCGAGGCCGGTCGGGTCGTTGGCGACGACGCTATAAGTGGCGATGCAGGCGGGCGTGCTCGTTAGAATAGTTCCGGGGCACGCGGGCAGCAGCGGGTTACCGGCCGCGTCCACGGTCGCACCGGCGACGCCCGCAGGGTTGTTCCGCCCGTTCGCCACGTAGCGGAAGATGCCCTGCCGCGCCTGCGGCGTCAGCACCGTGCGGGTGCGGGCGATGCTCTGCGAGGTGCGCAGGAGTTGCAGGTTCGTAAAGAAGAAAGTTTTGTTGCGGACGATGGGGCCGCCGAGCGAGCCGCCGAAAATGTGTTGCACAAACTGGCCGCGCGGCGTGCCGTTGATGTTGTTGTTGTACTCGTTGGCGATGAAGCGCGGCGTCTGGTAGAACTCGAAGAGGTTGCCGTGGAAGTTGTTCGTCCCGGAGCGCGTGACGAGCGTCACCTGCGCGCCGCTGCTGCGACCGAGTTCGGCGGTGAAGTTGCTGGTCACGACCTGAAACTCGCTGACCGAATCGGGGTTCGGCCGGAGCGGCGTGAAGTTCGAGCCGCCCGCGCTCGACTCGTTGATGTCAATGCCGTCGAGCGTGAAGTTAAAGGCGCGGTCGCGCGAGCCGTGGACGTGCACGCCGCCGCCCGTGTTCGCGCCCGACACGACGCCCGGTTGGAGGTTGATCAAGGCGAGCGGGTTGCGCCCGCGCACGCCGACGATGGGCAGAGCCTCAAGCGTCCGCTGCTCGACCGTGTTGCCGAAGTTGCCGGAGCTACTGGTCTGCACGAGTTCGGCCGAGCCGACCACCTGCACCACGTCAGCCACGCCGCCGATTTCCAACGCCACGTCAATGGTCGCCGGTTGGTTGATGTTGACGGGGTTGCTGGTGGAGATGAATTTTTTGAACCCCGACTTCTCCACGCTCAGAGAGTATGTCCCGATCTGCACCGAGTCGAAGACGTAGTTGCCGGCCGAAGTGGTTTGCGTGGTGAAGGCCACCTTTGTCCCTTCGTTGGTCAAAGTCACGGTCGCGTCGGGGATGACCGCGCCGGAAGGGTCAACGACCGTGCCGGTGACACGCGAAGCCGTGCCCTGCGCCAGCGCGCCGACGACTCCGCTCGTCAACAGGATGAGGCACAACAAAAATCGCGGGAGACTCTTAATTTTCATGTACTCGGCTCCTTAAGCATCCGAACAGTTCGGGTTGACTTGCTGTGTTTAGAAGTTCGCGGGGACAGTCGCGCGCTCTTGCTCGCACGCTCGGCCGCGCAAGCTGACGGTGTGCCCGTCGCGCGGCGGAAGTTACGGCAGGCGCGCTCGCGGACTTAACTTCCGCAAACACCCCGCCGAACGATTCAACTGAAAACACGATTGAAGGACGGAAACTGCTGAACCCTTGTGACGACTGCGCGCCATTGTAATTGAACTCTAAACGAACTGAAAGCTAAAAAAACTTATTATGCAAATAAGCGCAAATGATAATGAGTTGTTATATGTGAGCGTGCCGCAACGAGCGCGCCGGGAGCGTCGCAACCGCCCGCTCGCACGCCGCGGCCGCAAGCCGCGCGAACGGCTCCGACCGTCTGCTTCTCTCGATTTTCAAATTGCTGCGCCGGCGGCCTTGGGCGGTGAGTCGAAACTTGGGATTCAAGGAAAAGTTAAAATTGCAAATCCTGTTCCAACTGCCGCCGCCCGTTTCCCGATAGCTTTTCTTACAACTTTCTGCCGCCCCGGCCGCGCGGCTACGAAAAATTGGAGAAGGGTCTTTAATTTTTCGGAGACGGCGCGGGCGTGGGCACGGGTGTGCCCGGCGTGGGCGCGGCGCTCGGCGGCGGTGTCGCCTTTTCCACGAAGAGGTTGTTGAGCACCGCGGCGAGACGGTATCCGGCCAGCGCGATGCGTTCGCCGGAAATCTTCTGCGCCTCCGCCGTGTAGGCCGCCGACGGCGCTTCGCCCTCGCGCGCCTTGGCGTAGGCGAACTCGCGCGCGATGGTGTTGCTCTCTTCGATCCAGCGCAGCGGTTCGAGTTCGCGCGCGGCCGCGAGCGTCGCCAGCGGGTTGGCCTTCATGAGTTCTTCGGCCTGCGCGAGAAGACGCGCGCGCGCGGCCGCGTCGAGCGGGCGGCGCGGAGACTCGAAGCCGAAACGTCCGGCGGCGGCGTCCCAGAAGGCGTGGAGATTTCTGATGTTCGCTTCGGGCGGCATCTGGACGGCGAAGCCATTGCCGCCCGCGTCGCCGTTGGGGTTCTTGGCCGTGTAACGCGTGGTGGTGTGCATCGGCTGGTGCACGTCGCCGATCAGGTGATAGAGGAAGCCGAGCACTTCCGCGTCGGTCTTGTCGCGTCCCGTCGGCTTGCGCAGGGTGTTGATGCACCAGTTGAGACGGTCGAGGACGTTTGTCGGCTCCGGTCCGACGTCGGAGCGGACGGGGATGCCGTCGAAGAACGGACGATAGTTGATGTAATGCCAGTTCTCATACTCGTCGTTCAGAGAGTCGCCCTTGAAGTCGTCCATCCAGACGGCGATAGTCACTGGATCGTAAATCTTCTCGCACCCGGATGTGTAGTAGGTGGCGCACAGGTGGATGAACGGCCGACGCGGCGAGGGCGGCGCGACGAGCAGTTTATCCACGCGCGCCTTGGCCGCGGGCGACAAATTCAAATACGCGATCTGCGCGACGAGCATGTGACCCGTGTCATGCCACGCGAAGGCGTGCGACTGCGCGACGAGCAGCAGCGCGACGAGCGTCGCGGCCATCCTAACTTTACGCATCGAAGTTCTCCTCACTTCCCTTCCTCAACCTTGACTCTCTGAACGATAAAACTTTAACGGTAGATCAAGATGCGCGTGCGGGCGCGGCGAAACTCTTCGAGGCGCGGCAGCCACGAGAGCGCGATCAGTTCGGGCGACTCGCCGCGCTTGAGTCGTTCGAGCGTGTCGGCGTTGGCGAGCAGGCGTCCGTATTTTTCGATCTGCCAGTCGTCCGGGTGCAGGCGGCGCAGCGCGGCCGCGATCTCCAATCCCACGTAGACCGGCCGCAACTGCGCGCGATCCGTGATGACGACATTGACGCCGCCGCACTCTTCGCCCTGAAACATGGAGGCGCGCGGCGTGAAGCGCACGGGCACGAAGCGCACGCCCGCGATCCGGCGCTCGTTCAAATAACTCGCCAGCCGCACGCCGTCAATCCATGGCGCGCCGATTAACTCGAACGGCGTGTCCGTCCCGCGCCCGACCGACACGTTCGTCGTCTCAAGCAGCCCGACGCCGGGATAGAGCGTCGCCTGCGTCAGGCTGCGCATGTTGGGCGAGGGGTTGATCCAGGTCTGCCCCGTCCCGTCGAACCACATGCCGCGCCGCCAACGCTCCATCTCGACGACGCGCAGGTCGCAACCGATCTTGCGCTCGGCGTTGAAGTAGCGCGCGAGTTCCCCGATGGTCATGCCGTGGCGGACGGGGATCGTGTAATAGGCGGTGAAGGAGAGTTTGTCTTCGTCGGCGACAGGGCCTTCCGTCTCGTTGCCGCGAATGGGGTTCGGGCGGTCGAGCACGTAGACGGGCACGCGCGCGCGCGCCGCCTCTTCCATGACGTTGCCGAGCGTGGAGATGTAGGTGTAGAAGCGCGTGCCGACATCTTGAACGTCGAAGACGAGTGCGTCGAGTTCGCGCAACTGTTCGGGCTTCGGGCGGCGCGACTCGCCGTAGAGCGAATAGATCGGCAGCCCGGTCTTCTCGTCTTTCGCGTCGGAAAGTTTTTCATCCAAGAGGCCGCGGATGCCGTGCTCCGGCGCAAACAGCGCGACGAGTTTGACGTTCGCGGCCTCGCGCAGCACGTCTATCGTCTGCCGCCCGCGGCGGTCGCGCCCCGTGTGGTTCGTGACGAGGCCGACGCGCATTCCGGCAAGTTGGCGAAAGCCGTCGCGTTCGAGCACGTCAATGCCGTTCAACACGTCGGCGTCGAGCGGCAAGACCGGAACGGCCGCCGTCGGCGTCGCGTTCTGGGTGGCGTTCAAATGCGCCAGACTCATGAGCGTCTCGGAAGCGAAGCGCGCCGCTTCGCCGTGCGCCTGCTCCGTCGTGACGTCCGTGAGCGACGACGCCACTATCGAGGCGACGCGCCCGCGCAACTCGCCCACGTCGCCTTTGCCGTCCGGGTGGACGCGGTTGCTCAGGAAGACGACGAAGGTCTCGCTCGACGGGTCGAGCCACAGGGACGTGCCGGTGAACCCGGTGTGGCCGAACGAGCCGAGCGGGAAGAGGTCGCCGCGGTTCGAGGAGAAACTGCTCGCCACGTCCCAGCCGAGGCCGCGCGCCGAGCCGTCGTCCGACACGGCGCGCGGGCGCGTCATGGTCGCTACGCCGAGCGGGCTTAAGATGCGCGCGCCGCCGTAAGTGCCGCCGTTCAGGATCATCTGGCAGTAGACGGCAAGGTCGTCAGCGGTGGTGAAGAGTCCGGCGTGACCGGCGACGCCGCTCATGCGAAACGCGGTCGGGTCGTGCACCTCTCCGCGCAGCCAGCGTTCGCCGTCCGCGCCCAAGTCCTCCGGCTTGCCGCCGAGGTAGGCGGCCTGTGCGCGTCGCTGTTCGGTCGGCGCGATGCGCGGGCGCAACGCGGCGGGCGGATTGAACGACGTATCGCGCATCCGCAGCGGCTCGAAGATGTTCTTGCGCGCGAACACGTCGAGCGGCTCGCCGCTCACGCGCTTGACCACTTCGCCGAGCGCGATGTAGCCGATGTCGCTGTAGAGGAAACGCTTGCCGGAGGCGACGTTGCGCAGTCGCTCGATGGCGAGACGCTTCATCGCTTCGTCGTAACCCGTCCACTGCTCGCGCAGATCGAAGTCGGGCGCGTAGCCGGCGCGATGCGTCAACAGTTCTTCAATCGTGACCAACTCGCGCCCGCCTTCTTTCAGCCCCGGCAGGTGGCGCGAGAGCGGATCGCTGAGGCGCAGTTGCCCGCGCTCGACGAGGATCATGATGCTCGTCGCCGTCGCGACGACCTTCGTCAAACTCGCCGCGTCGAAGATCGTGTCGAGCGTCATCGCCTCGTGTTGCGGCTCGACGGCGCGCTCGCCGTAAGCCTTGCGCCACACGACGCGACCGCGCCGCGCCGCCAGCACCACCGCGCCCGGCGTCTCCTTGCGCGCGATTGATTCCGCGACGGCCGCGTCAATCCGCGCCAAACGTTCCGCCGACATCCCGACGCTCGACGGAGCGGCGGCGGGCAAGTTTTCGCCGGATGCGTGCGACACGAAAACGACGACGAGCAGGCAGGCGACGAGGCGGCGAAGCGGCAATCGAGACATGAATGTGTTCTGCTTGTTTGAAGATTGAGGCGGCATCGAGTTAGACGAATATTTGGCGGCGGGCGCGGCGCGCGCCGTCCCGACGATGTGTGCGTTGTTCATTAACAGCTTTGATAGCGTCCTCTGCTTAATTGATCGCGCGCACGTTCTCACTCGTTCGCCGCGCGCGCCTGCGCCTTCAACTGAATCCCCGTGCCGCGCGCATAGAGCGACGGCAGGCTGATCGGGAGTTTGCCGCCGACGTCAATCTCGCCGACGAGGGCGCGGGCGGCGGCGCGTTGCAAACTCGGCATGTCGCCGTAGGCCACCATGTAAGTTTTGAGTTCGGGAAAACTTTGTAACAGGTACGGGTTGCCGAAGCTGATGCCGACGACCGGGACTTTGCGTTCGAGCAACTTCTTGAGCGCGCGCATGCCCGGTTCGGGGAGCGCGCCGCTGTTCGCTTGTCCGGTTCGCACGCGCCCGTACATCGCCACGACAATTAACTTGGCAGCCTTCGCGCGGTCAAGCAGAGAATCAACTTCCTTCTCCGAAGAGCGGTCGTCAATCACCGTCCCCCCGTCGAACTTCCGGCCGCCGAGCGCGCCCGTGAACGAATTCATGATCCACTGGCGATCCTCGCCGTTGGTAATGCCCAGAATGTAGACGCGCTCGCCCGCAGCCAAACTACTCGCGGACAAACTGCCTGCGGGCAGCAGCCCAGCGTCGTCGCGCACGAGCGTAACGGCGCGCTCCGCGATCTCGTCGGACAACTTCACGGCCGCTTCGGTCGAGACGAGCCGGTCAATTTGTTCAATCGGCGCGATGCGCTGGCGCACGAGTCCGAGGTCGTACTTCGCCGCCAGCAGGCGACGCGCCGACTCCTCAATGCGCCGCTCCGTCAGCCGCCCCGCGGCCACGGCTTCGCGCAGGCCGCGTATGGCCGCGTCGGCGTCGGGCGGTTTCAAGAGCATGTCCGCGCCCGCGAGCGTCGCCCGCACGGCCGCCTCGCCCGGCGTAAAGTAGATCGTCAGCCCGCTCATGTCCAACGCGTCGGTGACGATGATGCCGTCGAATCCGAGGTCGCGGCGCAGCGTGCCGACGACCGGTGGCGAGAGCGTGGCGGGCATCGTCGCATTCTCCACGATCACCTCGGTGTCTGCGTAGCTCGGTCGTCGCTTACCTACGCCTTCGAGCGGCGTGATCCGGGTCGGGTCGAGTTGCGGCAACCCGATGTGCGCGATCATGACCGAGCCGACGCCCGCCGCAATCGCGGCGCGGAACGGCACGAGTTCAACTGCGTCGAGACGCGCGCGCGTGACGTTGACGACGGGCAGGCCGCGGTGCGAATCAACGGCCGTGTCGCCGTGGCCGGGGAAGTGTTTCGCCGTGGCGATGACGCCGCCGCGCTGCGCGCCCTCGGTGAAGGCCGCGGCCATGCGCGCCACCTCCGCCGGGTCTTCGCCGTAAGAGCGCACGTTGATGACAGGGTTCGCCGCGTTGCTGTTCACGTCAACGACGGGCGCGAAAATCTGTTGGATGCCGAGCGCGCGCGCCTCTCGCGCCGTCATCTCGCCCATCCGCCGCGCGTACTCCGCGTTGCCCGTCGCGCCGACGGCCATGTTCCAGGGAAAGTTGATCGTATCAATGAAACGCATCCCCGACCCGGCTTCGAGGTCGGCCGAGATGAGCAGCGGCCGCCGCGCGAGTTGCTGCATCCGGTTGACGAGATGAACCGACTCGTAGACCGAGCCGCGAAACAGGATGATGCCGCCGACGTGATTCTGCTCCACCTGACGACGCAACTGCTTGAAGGCGTCGCTCTCCTGATTCATAAAAGTCGCGTTGACGCCCACGGAGATCAACTGCCCGATCTTCTCTTCGAGCGTCATCCGCCGCAGTTCCCCGTCCGCCCACTTCAAAGCCTCGCGCGACGCACGCCGCGTGTAAGGTTTAAAGACCGGCAGTTTCCCATCACGTTTATCGTCGCCCGCCGCCGTCGTCGCCACCGACGCCATTTCCGTTAGCGGCGATTTCAAGAACGCGGAGGCGTGCGCCCGCCCGACCCTCGCCGGGTCGCACGCCAGCGAAACAACCGTGACGATGGCGGCCGCGCGCGAAACCGCATGCATGAATTTTCTAAAACTAAAATTACTCATCTTGATGACTCAGTTAGACGCCCCGGTTCGACGACTCATTAGTTCGACGACTCATTATTCTGCTTCCGGCATCAACTAAACGTTCTCGGCCGCGCCGCCGGGCGCGAGTTCGTCGCGCTGCGCGGGCGTCGCGGGCGCGAAGGCGAAACTGACGACGTAGGCCACGACGAAAGTGATGATGCTGCCCAAGAGCACGTACCACGTCCACGCGAGCGGCGTCATAAAACGCACGTAGAGCATGACGCAGATGCTCACCAGCATCCCGACGAGCGCGGGCGGTTCGCTCACGCGCCGCAGGAACGTGCCGACGAGAAAGATGCCGAGCACGGGGCCGTTGATGAGTCCCGCGATGGACAATGCCTGATCGAGCGCGGAGCGATTCCTCCGCATGAAGAACAGCGCGACGCCGATCTGGACTAGCCCCCAAGCGAGCGTCAGCCAGTGCGAAACGCGCAGGTAGTGCTTGTCGTCGCGCCCGCGCGCAAACGGCTTGTAGAGATCGTTGACGGCCGTCGCCGCAATCGCGTTGAGCGACGAAGAGAGCGCGGCCGCGAAGATCGCCGCGACCACCAACCCCGACAACCCCGACGGCAGGTGTTTCGTGATGAAGTCGGGAAAGACGCGGTCGCTGCCGACGACGCGGAACGCGCCCTCGATGGGCAGGGTCGCCGCGCCCGCCGTCAGCGTGCCGTAGGCCGGGTCGCTCTGCGGCTGGTAGAAGGCGAACAGCAGCACGCCGATGAAGAGGAAGCCGATGAACTGCGCGAGCACCACGCCGCCGCTCGACAGCAGCGCGGCCGAAGCGCGGCGCGGCCGGTCGGTGCACAGGTAACGCTGCACGAGATATTGATCCGTGCCGTGCGTGCTCATCGTCAGGAAGCAGCCGCCGATGAGTCCCGCCCAGAAGGTGTAAGTTTTGGTCAGCGTGAACGAGAAGTCGAACACGTCGAACTTGTCGAACTGGCTGCCGAGCGCGAGCGCGCCGCCGAAGCCGCCCTCGATTTTCGACGCGAGCACGACGGCCGCCGCCAACGCGCCCGTGATGTAGATGCCGAGTTGCACCACCTCGACCCAGATCACGGCCTCCATCCCGCCGAAGTAGGTGAAGACGATCATCACGACGCCGAGCAGGATGATCGAATAGACGATGATCGCCTCGGCGTTCGCGTCCGGCACGAACGCCGTGTAGACGGCGGCCAGCACGAAGGCCGTCAAGAGGAGGCGCACGCCGTCGGCGATGTTGCGCATGACGACGAAGAGGGCGGCGGCGAGCATCTTGATCTTGAGGCCGAAGCGTCGTTCGAGCAGTTGGTAGACGGTCAGGAGTTCGCCGCGGAAGTAGGAGGGGATGAACAAAAGCGAGATGACGATGCGCCCCAGCATGTAGCCGAAGACGAGTTGGAGAAACTGGAAATTCCCGCCGCGCGCAAACGCCACGCCCGGCACGGAGATGAACGTGATGGTCGAAGTCTCGGTGGCGACGATGGAAGCGGCAATCGCCCACCACGGCACGGTGCGGTCGCCGAGAAAGTAGTCGCGCGTCGTCTCCTGCTTGCCGGAGAACCACACGCCGAACACCGTGATGCCCGCGAGGTAGCCGAAGATGATAACAAGGTCGAGCGCTCTCATAGTCTCCTGTTAGAAAGTAGCACCGTGAGGTCGGCGCATACTATCGCGCGCTTGCCCCTTTCAAGTAGTCGCGTGCTTCGGAGAGTTCGGCGGCGCGCGAGTCGGCGCGTTCCTGCGTGCGCAGGTAATCGTCGTAGGCGCGCGCGGCGAGTTTGGCGTCGGTGCTCCGGGCGGCGCGGGCGAGTCCGAGCAGCGAGCGCGGGCGGTTGGGCTGGCGCAGGAGCGCGGTCTTGAACTGCGCCGCCGCTTCCTGCGGGCGACCGGCCGCGAGCAGCACGTCGCCGAACAACTCATGCGAAGGCTTAATCATGTCGGGCGGCCCTGAGGGCGGCCGGAGCGACTCTTCCAACGCGGTCGCGCGGCCGAGCAGTGCGATGGCCTCTTCAAACTTGCCCGCGTTCGCGCGCCACTGCGCGGCCACTTCCAACTCCATGATCTCGACCATCTCGGAACTCACATATCCCCTGGACTTCGCAAACTCACCGCGCAGCGCGCGCATGTCTGCGACGTACCGCTCGGCCTCGGCCGGATTCTTCGACGCGGCCGCCGCCAGCCCGCGCAGGTACTTGCCATACAACTGCCCCAACGTGGGGGCGCGCGACGACTGCGCCGTGAGCGAAGCCGCGACGACGTTCGCCGTCGCCGGTTTGGACGCGACGACGTGACACGGTTCAGCGCCGACCTCTTTCGGCGCGACGAGCGCGGACGACTTCGCGGGCGTTTCGGGGAAGAGTTTGTCAATCAACTCCCAACGCCCCGTCTCCGCGATGAAGACGGCGTAGATGTAGGCCGAGCCGCGAATCGGCGCGCCGAGATCGGCGATTGATTTTTGCATGACGGCGAGTTGCGCCTCGGCCTCTTTGACGCGCCCCTGCTGCAAGTAGACGTACTCAAGCCAACTGAGACTGTGATAATCGCGCCGCTCGATGGAGTAGTTTTTGCGCTTGACCCACGCGTCCGAAGTCGCCCACGAAGATTCGTTCGAGGCGGCGGCCTCCGGCCACATGCCGAGTTGAATGAAGATGTGCGAAGGCATGTGGCGCGCGTGGTGCGCGTCCGGCGCGATCTCTGCGTAGCGACGCGCGGCGGGCAACGCGAGGATGGCGTGTTCGGGATCGTCGAAGGCGTGAATGATGTAGTGCGCCGCGCCGGGGTGGTTCGGGTTCTTCGCGTAGACGTCGAGCGCGACCGCGCCTGCCTGCGCTTGCAAACGATAGCCTTTGTCTGTCGGCCGCGCCGCGCCGAGCAAAGAGAGCGCGTAGAACGAAGCCGCTTCAAGGTCTGACGGGTAGTCCCTGTAGATTTTCTCCATCGCGGCGACGTAGGCGAGGTTGCGCGCGTGCTTGTCGCCTTCGCCGTAGAGAGCTTTCACGGCGTTCAGGTAAGCGGTCTCGCGCGCGGTGAGTTTCGCGTCGGCCGGAATTTTCGCGAGCGCGCGGCGGGCGGCGTCTGCGTCCTGCTCGTTCCAGAGCGGGTGGTTGTGCGCCATCGCCTCGCCCCAGTAGCCGAGCGCGAACGCGGGTTCGACTTTCGTCGCCGCCTGAAACTCCTCCAACGCCTCCTCGTACCAGAACGAGTGCAACGCCGCGACGCCGCGCAGGAAATGCTCCTGCGCCGAAGGCGACGCGGAGGTCGGGAAATCAATTTTGCCGAGCGCGCCGCCCTGCTGCGATGATTGAGCAAAAGCCGGGGCGGCCGTCGCCAGAAGACACGCGCAGGCGCACAGCGACAGCAACAACTTGTAAGCGGCACGACGAACTGACATGGCTATTTCTCGACTTTCCGGTTGAAGAGGAATGCTTAGCTCTGCTTCTACGCCCAATTGCCTTGCGAGTCAAACGCGGCGCGCGACCTTCCGCGCCGGAGAGTGTTCTACCCGATCAACTCGCCGAGCGTGCGTATGCGCGGGCACAGGCTGTCGGGGTAGAAATCGAGCGGGTCGAGCAGGACGGCGCGCATGCCGACCGAGAGCGCGGCGAGCGCGTCGTGCGCGTAAGAGTCGCCGATGAAGACGGCCTCGCGCGGTTCGAGGCCGAGCCGCGCGAGCGTCATTTGAAAAATCCCCGCGTCGGGCTTGCGCTGCCCGACGACCTGCGAGTCAATCAACAGATCGAAGTGCGCTTTGAGCCCGACCAGTTCGAGCAACTCGTCGAGCCGCCCGTCTTCCGTGTTCGAGATGACGGCGAGACGCAAGCCCGCCGCCTTCAACGCGCCGAGCACGCGCGCCGCTTCGTCGTCGGGCGCGCACCACAGGTGACGCTCCGCGTGCGTCGCGTCAATCTGTTCGCTCAAAGACTCGCAGGTCGTCTCGTCAATTTCGAGCGCGCGATAGACGCGCCGGAAGACCCAGTTGCGCTTGCGTGAATCCTCCGGCGCGGGTTCGCCCCGCTGCATCCCCGCGTCCACCTCGCACATCATCTCTTTGAACTTGCGTCCCAACTCCGACGGCCTGAACTCGCGTCCCGCGCCCCGCGACGCCAAACGCGCCAGACGTTCCCAGTCGGGATGCAAGAGCGTGCCGCCGACATCGAACAGCACGGCGCGCACGCCGTCGAGCGAAGGATGCAACGCGGTCTGCGCGCGGCTTGCGGTCGTCGTCACTTTGTCTGTTTCGATTTTTGCGTCCGGGGGCATTAGCGAGTCTGTGTTCTGCACTCAAGTTGGATTGATTCTACGACAAATGCTCCCCGCTTTGTAACAACCGTTCAACCGCCCCGCCGACGACGCCCCGCCCTGCCGCGAGCGCGGCTTCGGCCTCCGCACGCCCGCGCCCGGTGCGTTGCATCACGAGCGCGACGGGCAGTCGCTCGCCCGCCGCCGCGAAGGCCGCGTGAGCCGCCGCTTCGTCGAGTCCCGTCTCCGCTTGAAAAATTCGCAGCGCGCGTGCACGCAATTTCTCGTTGCGCGCCGAGACGTTCGTCATGCGGTTGCCGCTGACGTATCCGAGACGGATCATCGTCGCCGTCGAGAGCATGTTGAGCACGAGCTTCTGCGCCGTGCCCGCCTTGAGCCGGGTCGAACCCGCAATCACTTCCGCCCCGACCACGGGCACAATCGCCACCTCGGCCGCGCGCACGAGCGGCGACTCCGGCACACACGTCAAGCCCGCCGTGAACGCGCCGAGCGAGCGCGCATGCGCGACCGCGCCGACCGTGTAAGGCGTGCGCCCCGATGCGGCGATGCCGACGACCGCATCCGCGCCCGTCACGCCGCGCGCCTCTAGATCGCGCCCGCCCGCCTCGCGATCATCCTCCGAGGCTTCCACCGCGCGATAGCAAGCCTCGTAGCCGCCCGCGATGATTCCCTGCACCAACTCCGGCGAGACGCCGAACGTCGGCGGGCACTCCGCCGCGTCGAGCACGCCCAGACGCCCAGACGTGCCCGTGCCCACATAGAACAAACGCCCGCCGCTGCCGAGACGCTCCACGATGCCGTCCACCGCCCGCGCCACCTCTGCGCCGACGCGCCCCACGGCCGCCGCCACCAGCGCGTCCTCCTCGTTCATCAAACGCACGATCCCCGCCGCGTCCAGCGCGGCGATCCCCTCCGTGCGCGGGTTCTCCTGTTCGGTGACGGGAAGCTCATTCATAGGTTTCAAGTTTCAGGTTTCAGGTTTCAAGTTAAAGACAGAACAACTTCTGACTTGCGCTTTTGGTTCAATCCAGTCCGAACGATCTCAGTGCTGAACTTTAAAGTTCGAGACGGAACAAGCTCAGTCCTGAAACTTGAAACCTGAAACTCTTTCAGTCCTGAAACTTGAAACCTGAAACTTGAAACCTTCAGCCCGCGAGGGCGAGGCGTCGTATCTGTTCGCGCGCCATCGCGGCGGCGGCGACGGCGGGCGAGAGTTGGGGCGGCGCGAGAAAGGCTTGCGGTGCGACGCGTTTGACGCCCGCGCGCAGTGGGGCGAGGACGAGTTCGCCCGCGCTGAACACCCCGCCGACGTAGGCCACTTGAAACCTCTCGCGCTCGATGCGCAACTTCCGAATCACCGTCGCCGCGGCGGCGGCCAACTCGCGCCCCGCGTCCGCGACGATCACGCCCGCCACCGCGTCGCGCCCGGCCGCGGCCTCGATGACGTGGCGCGCAAAGCCCGCGATGCGCTCGTTGGTCATGCTCGGCGCGTAGATGGCGAGCGAGAGATCGTCGGGCGTCGCCACGTTGAAATACTGGCAGGCGGCTTCGTCCAAGACGGTCGCCGCGCCGCGCCCGTCCGTCGCCTGCGCCACGGCCTGCAAGCCGCGCCGCGCGATCCACGAACCGCTTCCCTCGTCGCCCGCCAAAGGCCCCCAGCCCCCGGCGCAGACGTGCTTGCGACGCGCGTTCTTCCCGCAGCAGATCGAACCCGTGCCCGCGATCAGAACCAGACCGGGCTTCCCGCCGGTCGCGCCGTAGAGCGCGATGTCCGCGTCCGTCACGACCGTGAGCGAACTGATGCCGAGCGCGCGCCCCAGTGCGTCGGCCATGCGTTCTTTCAAGTCAGCGCGGCGCACTCCCGCCAGCCCGATCTCGGCCGAAGCGATGTCGGTGCGACGCACGTCGGCCGCGGCGCAGGCGCGGTCAACCGCCTCGCGCACCGCCGCCGCCGCGTTGCTCACGCCGACGCGCAGCGGGTTGGAAGGCCCGGCGAGTCCTTCGCCGAGCGTCAGGCCGTCTTCGTCCGTGATGACGGCCTGCGTCTTCGTGCCGCCGCCGTCCACGCCGAGCAGGATGAGCGGCGCGTGCAGGTCTCTGGGCGCGTGGGAAAGATTTGTCGGTTCGCGTCTGGCCTTCATCGTGTGTCCGTGGCCGGGACTACTGCTGAGCGGGTGTCCTTCCATGCCGGGTATGATGGCCGGATTGTAAAAAGAGTTGACATATAATGGAAACTAAAAGATTTTATCTGCTTGATAATCAATTCTGATACCGGGAGTTTCCGATGGAGATACGACAACTAAGAGCACTGGCGGCCATCGCCGAGACAAGCACGTTCACCGCCGCCGCCGCGCGCTGCCACGTCACGCAGGCGGCCATCAGCATGCAGATTCGCCAACTCGAACTCGAAACGGGCACGCTGCTTTTCGTGCGCACGCCCCGTCGCTGCGTCCTGACGCACGCCGGGGAGCGGCTGCTCGAACGCGCCCGGCGCATCCTGCGCGAGCACGACGCCGCGCTCGCCGAGTTGTCCGATCTCTCCGGCACGGCGCACGGGCGGCTGCGTCTGGGCAGCGCGTCGGCGATGTTCAGTTCCGACCAACTGCCGCTGATTTTGAAAGAACTGCGTGCGCGCGCCGAACACGTCGAGGTGACGGTCACGTCTGGGACGAGCGACGCGCTCGTCCGGCAGATCACGGCGGGCGAGTTGGACATCGCCTTCATCTCGCTGCCGGCGGAGGCGCGGGGCGTGCAGACGGAGTTATTGTTGAAGGACGAGTTGATCGCGATTGCGAACCCGGATCACCCGCTCGCGCACAAGCGCGTCATCAGCGCGTTCGAGTTGGCAGGGCAGAAACTCATACTCGGCGAGCGCGGCGGCAACACGCGCCGACTGATTGACGAGTTCTTCGCCGAGGCGGGCTTGCGCCCGGTGGTGGCGATGGAGTTGAGCCGTCTGACTTCGATCAAGCGGATGGTGGAGTCGGGGATGGGCGTCGGGATCGTGCCGGTGCGTTCGGCGCTGGAAGAGATCGCGGAGGGGCGGCTCGTGCGCTGGTGGATCGAGGGCGCGCAGATCAACTCGGAACTCGGCTTCGCATACCTCTCCGGCGGCTACCAGTCGCCGATCACGCAGACGTTCATCGGCCTCTGCCGCGCGAATTTTGCCGCCGAGACGGAGGCGACTAAATCACGCAAACCGCGCTCCCGCGCTTCGCGCAAAGTCACAGCGAAGGCGAAGAAACGATGAGAGAGGAGACAGGAGTCAGAAAACAGAAGTCGGAATAAATTACGCCCTGACTCTTTCTTCTGACTCTTGTCTCATGTTTTCTGCTTTATCGTTTCCTGCTCTCTAAGCGTCGGCCTGCCCGAGCAAAGTGCGGATGGCGGGGACGAGGCGGGTGGTGTCTTCGGGTTTGCGGAGGCAGCCCTGCGCGCCCGCCCGCTTGGCCTCCTCGTGATCGAGGAGCGGGGCATAGGCGGTGAAGAACAGGATCGGCGTGTGCGTGTTGAACTCGCGTATCTCGCGGCAGAGGGCGAGTCCGTCCATATCGGTCAGGCCGATGTCGAGGAGGATCAGCGCGTAGGCGTGTTCGCGCGCACGCCGCAACCCCTCGTCGGCCGTCTGCACGGCCGTCACGTCAAACCCCTCCTGCTTCAAACTCCACTCCACCAGAAAACGCGTGTCCTGCGTGTCCTCAACATATAAAATTGCCGGTCGCTCAACTGTCATTTGTTTTTCACTCCGTGAAAAAAGTGACGAGTGACAGGTGACAAGTGACAAGTTAAAACAAATGCCTTGCCTTAACTTGTCACTTGTCACCTGTCACTCGTCACTTTTCAAATACCTCTGCATGAGTTCAGGCCAGCGGCCTTGAGCTTTAAGAATTAGTTCGCAGACTTCGCGGACTGCGCCGAAGCCGCCGGGGAGACTTGTGGTGTAATGCGCGGCGGCGCGCGTGTCGGCGGTCGCGTCGGCGACGGCGACGCCGAAGCCGCAGCGTTGCATCAAGGGGATGTCCGTCACGTCGTCGCCCACGTATGCCGCGTCCGCCGCTTCGATTCCGGCAGCGGCCAAGACCTCCGCGAAATCTTTGATCTTGTCCCAAGTTCCCTGCCGCACGTGGGTGATGCCGAGGTCGCGCGCGCGGCGTTCGACGGCCGAGGAGGTGCGGCCGGAGATGATGCCCGATTGCAGCCCAGCGCGATGCAGGAGCACGAGGCCGTGCCCGTCGCGCGTGTGGAAACTCTTCTCCTCGTCGCCGTTCTCAAGCAGCGTGATGCGCCCGTCGGTGAGCACGCCGTCGCAATCGAGCAACAGGAGTTTGACGCGCGCGGCGCGTTGTTCGACGTTCATCGTGTCGTTCGTGTCCAACGTTTTAACGCACCTCGAAGATGGGCACGTCAACGAGCCGCAGGGCGTTGCCGCTGCGCGCGAAGATGAGCAAGGCCGTGCCCGTCTGCTCGCGACCGCCGAGCGTCTTGGCCGTGATCTGCACGTCGGCCGCGAAGCGATCCGCACCGAGCGACTCGGTGCGCAGCAGTTTTGTCTGCCACAGTTCGGGCTGGCTCGCGACGATGCCTTTGGCAAACGAGGCGAGTTCGCCGGGCACGAGCAGCGCGTCGAGTTCGGCTTTGCGGCCGCCGCGGATCGCTTGATCAAACTGCGCGACGGCGACGCGCACGCTCTCGTCAATCGGGGGCGCGGCCTCGGCCTTCAGACGCGCCGCGCGCGCGGCGAGCGTCGGCGCGTAACCGCCTTCGGCACGCACGGCCTCGTTGAAAAACTTTGCGGCCTCCGCCGCCTGACTGCGACGCAGGGCGACTTCGCCGAGTCCGATGTTCGCCCACGCGAGCGTCGAGGGCAGCGGGAGTCGTTCGTCGAGCGCGGCGCGAAACTCGCCTTCGGCGTCGGGGAGTTTGTTCTGTTCGAGCAGCGCGCGCGCGAGCAGGATGCGCGCGTCCTGCATAAGCGGCGCGCGTGCGAGCATCTCGCGGGCGATTGATTCGGCCTGCGCGTGTTGCCCTGCGGCGAGCAGGCGCGTGGCGTCTTCAAGCGATTCTTCGAGCGCGGCGGCGCGCGGCGCGACATCGTTCGCGTAGTCGAGTTGGGGATAGATTTTGTCGGGGTCAACTTCGACGCGGACGATGCGCGAAGTGGTCTTGAAGCGCACGTCGGCGAAGTCGCGCGCGGGGATGACGGCCTGCGACACGATGCGCTCGCCGCCGTCGGTCGTGGCGACGGCCGTCACGTTCGTCTCAATCGCCCCGGTGTTTCTGAGCGCGGACACCCACTCGCCGCCGCGCAGTTGCGGCAGGCCGATCAGGAGATCAAGTTCGGTCGGCTGATCGAAACCAGCGTCGAGCGCGGTCTTCAAAGACGCGCCGCCCGCCGCGTTGAGAGCGGCGCGCAGGACGGCGAATGAGAGTTCGCTCTCGCGGTTCTTTTGCATCTGCTCGCGCAGCAAAGTGATGAAGGCGTCGCGGCCGAGCGCGCGTTCGGCGAGTCGCCAGATCATCGCGCCCTTGTTGGCGACGGAAAGGTAGTAGGTCGGCTCAAGCGGCGTGGTAACGGAGAGCGGGGCGTCGCGGCGCGCGACGGCCGAATAGGCGATGCGCTGGCGCAGACGTTCGGCGTCGGCGGCCTCGCGCCCGAACTCCTTTTCCAGAAAGAGCGTGGCGAGATGGCGCGCGAGACCTTCGCGCACGACGCCCGAGCCTTCGCCGCGCACGGGCGTCGCGCCGCCGAGCCACATGCGCGCGACCGCCTCGCCGATGAGTTGCGCCGTCAACGCGTCCACCTTCGCGCGACGGAAGGCGGCCGTGTCCAGAAGGATCACGCCGCCGAGGTCGAAGCCCGCGCCGCGGTTGACGGCGACGAGACGGATCGGAGTCTCAGGCAACGCGCCGAACAGTCCCGTGTAATAACTGCGCGCGGACGCGGCGAGCGCGATGAGCGTTTCGGCGCGCTTGCGTTCATCAGGCGTCGCGCCGCGCAGCAGGTGCGCGCTCACGCCGCGCGCCGCGTCCGCGCCTTCAACCGCGTCCCACTTGCCCGTCAGGAAAAACGGCTGCGCCGAAAGTTTCTGTTCAAAGCTCGCGCCCGTGGCGACGCCGGACGAGATGACCGTCTCGCCGCTCGCCGCGTTGACCGTCAGACGCACGGGGGCGGTGTCTGCTCCGCGCGCGGCAAACTGCGAGTTCGCCGTAGGATACCAACCGGAGAGCGGGAGAAACTGCGCGCCTTCGGGCGAGACGGCGGCCAGCCCCGTGTTCGCGTTGACGGGCAGACGATAATCGAGCGCGACGTTGACGGACGAGCCGGGCGCGATGGCTGCGGGCAAAGTCAGCGACACCTGCTGCAACCCCGTGCGCGCTTCCGCCCGCGCAAAGTATTGCGCCGTCGCGTCGCCGACTGTCGCCGCTTTGATCTCGGCCGCAGAGTTGAGGCGCACGGTCAGACTGCGCCCCGCGCCCGTCCCGACGTTTCGCGCAGAGATGAGCGCGCGACCCACGAGCGCGCGGTCGGTCGAAGCGGGAGCGGGGAGCGTGGCGGTCACGTCGAAGCGCGTGACCTGCCACACCGGGCGCGCCTCTTCCTGCGCGCGTGCGCGTGGCGTGGTCAACAGCAGCAGTGTGAAGACGAGTGCGAGTTTGAGCAGACGAAGATTGTTCATACCTGAGCGAGTGTTTTAGTTATCCACGCCGACGTTGCGGCGGACGAGTTGGTGCAGGTCGCCGAGCACGCGCAGGAGCGGTTCGAGCCGCGCGAGCGGCAGCGCGTTCGGCCCGTCGGAGAGCGCGCGCGAAGGGTCTTCGTGAACTTCCAAGAAGACCGCATCCACGCCGCAGGCGACGCCCGCGCGCGCGAGCGGTTCGATGTACTCCGACTGCCCGCCCGTTGCATGACCGAGGCCGCCCGGCAGTTGCAGCGAGTGCGTCACGTCGAAGACGACGGGCGCGCCAAACGAGCGCATGATCGGAAACGAGCGCATGTCCACGACGAGATTGCCGTAGCCGAAAGAGACGCCGCGCTCCGTGAGCAGCAGTTTGTCGCACCCTTCGGCGCGCGCCTTGCGCACGATGTTGCGCGCGTCGGCGGGCGCGAGAAACTGTCCCTTCTTCACGTTCACGACGCGCCCCGTGCGCGCCGCCGCCACGATCAAATCCGTCTGCCTTGAGAGGAACGCCGGAATCTGCAACACGTCTGCGACCTCAGCCACCGGCTCGACCTGCGACACGTCGTGCACGTCCGTCAACACCGGCACGCCGACCTCTTCCTTCACGCGCCGCAAAACTTCCAAACCCTCTTGCATCCCGCGCCCGCGAAAGCTCTCGTGCGACGAGCGGTTGGCCTTGTCGTAAGACGCCTTGAAGACGTAATCGAGACCGGCCGCACGCGTGCGCGCGGCGCACTCTCGCGCCATCCACAGCGCGTGCTCCGGCGACTCGATCACGCACGGCCCCGCGATGATTGTCAAACGGCCGTCGCCGAACGTAGCGTTGCCCACCTGAAAAGACTGGACGGGTGATTCGGTTGACATAGTTGATAACGTTGATTAAGTGACTTTATGAAAATCGAAGTCGTGTTAGAGACGATTAAAATCTTCAAAGAGTCTCGTCAGGGACGAAGAAAAATCTTAACTCACGATCACTCGCTAAAACGGGTTCAAAACTTTCTTTAATTTCTTGAAGGCTGAGCCGACTTTCGACCCCTTCTTCTCTTTGCTCTGGGTCGGGGCTGTCCGGGTCGCGCGCCGGGTTCTAACCGGCTGCGCCTTTTTGGGTGCGGCCTCGTCGGGCGTCGGCGTCGCTTCCGGCGTGGGCGTCGGGGTGGCCGCGAGCGTCGCGTTCTCGACCGGAATCGTCGCGCCGTTGTTGCGCGTCCTGATGAAAGCCGTCAGGCCGACGACCAACACGAGCAAGGCCAGCGCCGACGCCAGCAGAACGGGCGGCTGCTTGAGACGATTGAGCAACGTGCGCCGATCGGGCAACAAGACGTTGACGCGCGTGAACGGTTGCGCCGCTTGCGCTGCGGGCGCGTTGGGAATGTCGAAGGCGTCCGTAGCCGCAGCGGCGGCGACGCTGCCGGTCTGTGGCCGGTGTCTGCCCGTCGCGTCCGCGAGTCTCGTCGTGTCGAACGTCTGCCCGTCGCCGCGCCGCCCGCCCGAAGAAGTCTCCATGAGCACGAACCGTCCCGTCGGCTCGGCCGCGCCGTTCCCGTTCTCGAACTCTTCGGCCGAGAGATAATCTTGCGCGCGTGCGAGTCCGGCTTGCTTGACCGCCGCAAGCAGTTCGCGACGAAACGCCCCGGCGTCGGCCGGACGGTTCAAGGGATTTTTTTCGAGCGAGTGGAGCACGACGCGTTCGAGTTCGGCCGGGATGTTCGAGACCAACTCGGTCGGGCGGCGCGGCGGCTTCGACGAATGTTGGAGGGCGACGGCGAGCGGCGACGCGCCGGTGAAAGGCGTCGCGCCGGTGAGCATCTCGTAGAGGATGATGCCGAGGCTGTAGACATCTGCGGCGGGCGTCAGGTGCGCGCCGTCGCATTGTTCGGGCGACATGTAACGCGGCGTGCCGATCATCACGCCCGTCAGCGTGAGCGCGTTCTGCTCAGACTCGTCAACCGAGTCGGCGGCGAGTTTGGCGATGCCGAAGTCCAACACTTTGACGAGGGGCGGCGCGTTCTTCGGCTGGACGATGAAGATGTTGGCCGGTTTGAGATCGCGGTGGATGACGCCGCTCTCGTGCGCCGCCTCGACCGCCGCCGCCACCTGCAACATCAACGCGGCCGCGCGCCCGCTCTCCAAAGGCGAGTCGAAGGCGAGCACCTCGCGCAGGTTGCGCCCTTCGAGCAACTCCATGACGATGTAGACGCAGCCGTCCGAGGTGCGCCCGAAGTCCGTCACCGTCACGGCGTTCGTGTGGTTGAGGCGACCGGCGGCGCGCGCCTCGCGCCGGAAGCGTTCCTGCGCCGCTTCGTCCTCGACGAAACGCTGGTGCAAGACTTTGATCGCCACCGGGCGGTCAATCAACAGGTGCGTGGCGCGATAAACCGTCCCCATGCCGCCTTCGCCGAGCCGCCTGTCCAGACGATATTTTTCATCCAGCACGCGCCCGACGAGCGGGTCGGCGAGGGCGGGCGCGGCGATGGTCGAGTCGGCGCGCAAAGTCGCGCCGTCGTGCGGGCACGTCTGCACGTTGGCCTCAAACAGCCGACCGCATGTGGGACAATGAAGCATAATCTCAAGTGACAAGTGACGGGTGACAGGCGACAAGTCAGAACGAGTTCTTCCCTACTTGTCACCTCTCACTCGTCACTTGTCGCTGTGCCTTTATTGTCCGGTTTCTCAACCAAAATGTACAGCAGGAAGAAAGGGATGAAGGATGAGGGATGAGGGATGAATTAAGAGAAGCACTCGACTTGCTTGAATGTTTTCTTTCATCCCTCCGCCCTCATCCCTTCTCTCAATCGTCGCCCGCGACGCCGACGCGGTGCGTGGCGGCCGCGCTCAGTTCGGGGTCGTGTGATTCGTCCACGCTCGTTTCGTTGCGCAGCCGGTTTTCCAGCGCGGCGCGGACGAAGGAGGTGAAGAGCGGGTGTGCGTCGAGCGGCTTCGACTTGTATTCGGGGTGGAACTGGCAGCCGAGAAACCACGGGTGCGCGTCGCGCGGGAGTTCGACCATCTCGACGAAACGGCCGTCGGGCGATTCGCCGCTGAAGACGAGTCCGGCGCGCTCCAACGTCTCGCGAAACTCCGGGTTGAACTCGTAACGGTGGCGGTGACGCTCGCCGATCTCCGCCGCGCCGCCGTAAACTTCGCGCGCCAGACTCGCGGGCGCGAGACGGCATTGCCACGAACCGAGCCGCATCGTCCCGCCCAACTCTTCGACGCCCACGAGGTCGCGCAGTTTGAAGATGACCGGGTAGGGCGTCGCCGGGTCGAACTCGGTCGAGTCGGCGTTCGTCAGCCCGCACATCGAACGCGCGTACTCGATGACGGCGGTCTGCATGCCGAGACAGATGCCGAAGAAAGGCGTGCGGCTCTTGCGCGCGTAAGAGATGGCGCGGATCATCCCGGCCACGCCGCGCGCGCCGAAGCCGCCGGGCACGAGGATGGCATCGTAGTCGCGCAGACGCTCCTCGAAGTTCTCCTCCATCAACTTCTCCGACTCGACCCAGCGCACGTTCACACGCACGTTGTTGGCGACGCCGCCGTGCGTCAGAGCCTCGCGCAGAGACTTGTAAGAGTCCTCCAACTCGACGTACTTCCCGACGATGCCGATGGTGACTTCGCCCGCCGCCGGTTCGCGGATGGTGGCGACGAGTTCGCGCCAGTGCGAGAGGTCTGTGTTGGCGGCGCGCTGGCCGAGGCCGAGCGAATCCACGATCAACTCGTCGAGTCCCTGTTCGTGGAAAGCGAGCGGCACGTCGTAGATCGTGTCCACGTCTTCGGCCGTGATCACGGCGCGCTCCGTGACGTTGCAGAAGAGCGCGATCTTCGAGCGCAGGTCGCGAGAGAGCTTGCGGTCGGAGCGGCAGAGCAAGACGTCTGCGGCGATGCCGATCTCGCGCAACTCGCGCACGGAGTGCTGCGTCGGCTTGGTCTTGAGTTCGCCCGCGGCGGCGATGTAGGGGACGAGCGTGAGGTGGACGAAGATCGCGCCGCGCTCGCCCGCCTTCGCCTCCTCGTTGCCCATCTGGCGAATCGCTTCGAGGAACGGCAGACTCTCAATGTCGCCGACCGTCCCGCCGATCTCGACGATCACCACGTCCACGCCGTCCTGTTCGGCGACGGCGCGGACGGCCTTTTTGATCTCGTCCGTGATGTGCGGGATGACCTGTATGGTCTTACCGAGGTAGTCGCCGCGCCGCTCCTTTTCGATGACGGAGAGGTAGATGCGCCCGGTCGTCCAGTTGTTGGCGCGCGTCAGGCGTGAATGCGTAAAGCGTTCGTAGTGGCCGAGGTCGAGATCGGTTTCCGCGCCGTCGTCTGTAACGAAGACCTCGCCGTGCTGGAAGGGCGACATCGTGCCGGGGTCAACGTTGATGTAGGGGTCGAGTTTCATCAGCGTGACGGTCAGGCCGCGCGCTTCGAGCAAGCACCCGATGGAAGACGCCGCGAGACCTTTCCCCAGACTCGAAACCACCCCGCCCGTGACAAAAATGTATTTAGGCATCTCTCTCCTTGATGTCGGGTGAACTTGAATAATCCCCGCCGGGTTGGTCGTCGTCGCCCTCGCCCGGAATCTTCTTCTTGTTGTAGTAACCGTGCTTCAAATCCTGTTGCACCTCGACGGCCGTAGCCGCCTTCGGATTCAACCACTGCTGCAAGGCGAACATCGCGGCGCGCGTGCGTGCACCTTCCCTCACACGCCGCTCGAACTCTTCCTCCGAAATCTTTTCGGGCGGCGTGCCGAGTCGCGCGGCGGCAAACAGCCCGCCCACTATCATCAACAAGATGATCGCCAACCCGATCCAGTCGCTCATAAGATACAGAGGCGGGCGCGGGCGTCCGCCACATTCGCGCCGGGCAGCAAGGTTTCACAACGCGCCGTTGCCGCCCTTGATGTTGCGTTCGACCATCGCCGCCAAACGATCCAGCCGCGCGTTCGTATCCGCAACTTTTTCGTCTAAGCGCGCGTTCGACTCCGCGATCTTCTCGTCCATACGCGCGTTCGACTCCGCGATCAGTTGCTCGGAGTGCACCTGAGCCTCGGCCAATCGCGTCATGCTCTGCGTGACGATCTGAATGAACTGCGACTGCGTTTCCGCATACACCTGTAGTTGCCTGCCTAGTTCAGCTACCTGCTGGTGTGTTTGCTCAAGCCGCACGTCAAAGGCGGCCAGCCGCTCTTCAAAAGCGACTTGCCGCTCCTCGAAAGCGGCCTGTCGCGCGTCGAAGGCGGCTTGGCTCTTCACCAGAAATTCGAGGGCGCGTTCCATCTCTTCGTTGGTCATGTGAGGCTACCTTTCTCTCAAACTGTCGGCGGCGAACATGGCGCGCACGCGTTCGAGGTCTTCGGCCGTGTCCACGCCGATTGACTTTTCCTCCGTTTCGACCACGCGAATTTTCGCGCCATGTTCGAGCATGCGCAGTTGTTCGAGCGACTCGGCGCGTTCGAGCGCGGACTGAGGCCAGCGCGCGTATTCTAACAAAAAGGCGCGACGGTACACATAAAGCCCCGTGTGCTTGCGAAAGGTGGCGAGCAACTCAGGCTCGACTTCGAGCGCGGCGGCGAGCGAGCCGTATTTGCGCGCGGCCTCGCGCGGGTAAGGGATCGGCGAGCGCGAAAAATAGAGCGCGTGCCCGCGCTCGTCCGAGACGACTTTCACCACGTCGGAACTCAACACGTCGCTTGCGCTGCCGACGGCCTCGCACGTCGTTGCGCACGCGGCCTCGTGATCGTCGCGCAAGGCCGAGACGGCGCGTTCGATGACGCGCGGGGAGATTTGCGGCTCGTCGCCCTGCACGTTGACGATGATGTCGAAACTCTCGTCGAGCGCGGCGGCGGCTTCGGCGAGGCGGTCGCTGCCGCTCAAGTGGTCGGCGCGTGTCATTATCGCCTCGTAACCGGCGGCGCGCACGGCGTCGCGGATGCGTTCGTCGTCGGTCGCGACCAAGACGCGCGAGACGTTCACGGCCGCAAGCGCGCGTTCGCAGACGCGCACGATCATCGGTCGGCCGCAGATGTCGAGCAGCGGTTTGCCGGGCAGTCGGGTCGAATGGAAGCGCGCGGGGATGACGGCGATGGCGGAAAACTGGGCTGGCGAGTCCGTGTGGTTCACGGGATTGCAAGATAGACTGTCGCGCCCGCGAGTGTCAATGAAAAGCGCGGGGAAGGGTGAAAGGGGTAAAGGGAAAAGGTGTCAACCCTTCGCCGTCGCCACGTCTTAGCTCTAATCCCTTTCCCCCTTCCCCTTTTACCTTTCCCCGATTCCGTGCCTGTGAGCGGTTTGACACCGCACCTTCTGCGGGCTACGATGCGCAAAGTTTTTCAGCTATGATTTCGGGGTGAAAAGTGCGGCGCGTGAGAAGTCCTCTTGAATCTTTACGCGTTTGCCGTTCGCCATTTAACATTCGCCATTTACTAAACTATGGGATTTCAAACTACGGCCATTCACGCGGGGCAAGAGCCTGACGCGACGACGGGCGCGGTCTCCGTGCCGATCTACCAGACTTCGACTTACGCGCAGGAAGGACTCGGCAAGCACAAGGGCTTCGAGTACGCGCGCACGCAGAACCCGACGCGCCTCGCCCTCGAACAGAACATCGCCGCCCTCGAAGGCGCGCGCTTCGGCTACGCCTTCGCCTCCGGCATGGCCGCTATTGACGCCACGCTCCGCCTCGTCAAAGCGGGCGATCATGTCATCGTCTCCGACAACACTTACGGCGGCACTTATCGCCTCTTCTCGCGCGTGCTCTCAAACTACGGTATCGAGTTCACCTACGTTGATACGTCCGACGCGTCGAACGTCGAGGCGGCGATCCGCGATAACACGCGGATGGTCTTCGTCGAGACGCCCACGAACCCCGTGATGATGGTGACGGACTTGCAGGCCGTCGCCGATGTCGCGCACGCGCGCGGCGCGCGGGTCGTCTGCGACAACACGTTCCTTTCGCCCTACCTGCAACGCCCGCTTGAGTTCGGCGTGGACATCGTCTTGCACTCGACGACGAAATACTTGAACGGCCACTCGGACAGCGTGGGCGGCGTGGTCGTCTTGAACGACGAGACGGACGCCGAGTGGATCAAGTTCATCCAGAACAGCGCGGGCGCGATCCTGTCGCCCTTCGACTCGTGGCTCATCATGCGCGGCACGAAGACGCTCGCCCTGCGCATGGAGCAGCACGACCGCAACGGCCGCGCCGTCGCCGCCTTCCTCGAAGAGCACCCGAAGGTCGAGAAGCTCTACTATCCGGGGTCGCTCTCGCACCGCCAGCACGATCTGGCGAAGCGGCAGCAGCGCGGCTTCGGCGGCATGGTCTCTTTCGACGTCGGCTCTTTGGACAACGCGCGCGCCGTGCTCGAAGGCGTCCGGCTCTGCACGCTCGCCGAGAGTCTGGGCGCGGTGGAGACGCTGATCTCGCACCCGGCGACGATGACGCACGCCTCCGTGCTTCCCGAAACGCGCGCGCGCCTCGGCATCACCGACGGCCTCGTGCGCATCTCCGTCGGCCTCGAAGACGTGGACGACATCATCGCCGATCTCGATCAGGCACTTGGGAAAATTTAGTGACGAGTGACAAGTGACGAGTGACAAGTTAAAATCCGTCGCTCTTTCTCGTCACTTATCACTCGTCACTCGTCACTTAACTTATGTTCGTCGAGCTACACGCACAAACCGACGTCGGCCGCGTCCGGCAGGGCAACGAGGATAATTTCCTCGTGCTCGATCTCGCTTCGGGAGAAAATTGGAGCGGGTCGGACGAGAGGAAAGAGCCGCCCGCCGCCATCCGCCGCTTCGAGGTGGGCAGCGAGGGGCTGGTGCTCATCGTCTCGGACGGCATGGGCGGCGCGCTCGCGGGCGATGTGGCGAGCCGCATGGCCGTCGAGAGCGTGCGCGAGATGCTCACCGAAGAAGACTCCGAGCACAAGACGGACGATCAGGGCGCGCCCGTCCCGCTCGTTGACTGCCTGCGCAACGCCACCGGCTACGCCAACTACGCCATCCATCGCAAGAGCCTCGAAGACCCGCGTTGCAGCGGCATGGGCGCGACGCTCACCGCCGCCGCCGTCGCCGGTCACACGATGGACTTCGTGCAGGTCGGCGACAGCCGCGCCTACGTCATCCGCGGCGACGAGATCAAACTCGCCACCAAAGATCAGTCGCTCGTCCAGCAACTCGTGGACGTCGGCCAGATCACAGAGGAAGACGCCGAGACGCACATGTTCCGCAACGTCATCCTGCAAGCGCTCGGTGCGCAGAGCGATCTCGCGCCGGTCGTCTCGCGCGTCCGACTCCAACGCGGCGACATCATGCTCCTCTGTAGCGACGGCCTCTCCGGCAAGATGCGCGCCGAAGAGATGCTCCAAATCGTCGCTGACAGTCGCGGCGACCTCACCGCAGCCTGCGACGCCCTCGTCAAAGAGGCCAACAAGCGCGGCGGCGAAGACAACATCACCGTCGTCCTCGCACGCTTCGACGGCGCAGACCTCGATGCGCCCGCCCCCGAACCCATCAACGTCGAACTCGCCGCCCTCGAAGACGACCCGACCCTCCACGGCGCGGAAGACGACACTTCGCCCATTCCGTAAACGACGCCCGGCGCGGGACTAAAATCAATCAACCGTCTACATGCGGATTCGGCAAACATGTTCCGAATGATGTGGCAAACCTCGTCCTAGCTTAAGTCGCCCTTCAGACTTTCCTTTAGCCGTCGCCTCGTGGTCGGCACATCACCGGCAATCGGCGCGTAAACTCACATTCACTCGAACTGGAGGCGTCATGGTTGTTACTACAGCATTAGCGATCGCCGGGACTTTCGCGGCGGGTCTGGTGCAGACGGCCGGCGAAGGATTTGTCGGGAGCAAGGGCGATCAGTTTTTCTGTCAACTCGTCGGCAACATCGCCGACAAATTCAAAACCAACACGCCGCCGGAGAATCACGAACTGGAAAAAGCCTTTCGCCGCGCGTGCGTCGTGGGCATGCAGCACGCTTGTTCCCGGAGGAAAATGGCGCTCGGCAGCGACACTTCGTCCGCGCTGATTAGCAAACCGAAAAACTTCCTGTTGGGCACAGCCCCGACCAGCCTCTTCGGGCAAGACGAAAAAAGATGGCTGGACGAAGCCGAAGCGTACCTCCAAGAAAGAATTGATGCACTCAATAGGAATGCGGATTGGCTGCCCGAACAACCGAACGAGACGTATGAAACGCTCGTCGTCCCGAAGGGCAACGTGTCGAACGCGGAACGCGCTGACGAATTTCGCCAGATGTTGATCAGAGACGCCGTCGCCGAGTTGACGAAAAAAGTCGGAGAGCCGCCCGCCGCGTTCGTCAAGGAAATGGTGATCGGCTGGTTTGATTTGGTTTGCAGCGAGTTTCAAGACGCCATCGCGAAGAACCAACTGCTCGCCAATAAGTTTCAAAACCGCACGCTCGTCGAGATCAAGTCGGACACCGTTGACATCAAGTTCACGCTGGCCGAGGTGCTGGAATTGCTGCGCGAGATCGCGGGACGAAAAGAACAAACCAGCCAGTCGTTCGTCTTAAATTTGCCGAACTTGAACGTCGTGGTGTACGACCGCGTGATGGAAACGACGGAAGTGTTGCGGGCGATGTGCGAGGGCAAAGATCAGTTTCATCTCGTCGTCGCGCCGAGCGGTTTCGGCAAGTCTTACCTGCTGACCAAAGTTTTGCAGAACGTCACCGACAGCACGGCAATCTTCCCCGCCTATCAAGACAAGGTGCAGCGCATCGTGCTTTTTGATTGCCGGGGGACGCGGACGCTGGCGAAAGTTGTCGGCGATTTCGCGGATTTGCTCGGCGTCAGGCTCGAATACGCGCCGCCGGACGGCGAAGCGCCGAAAGAATGGCTCAACAAACATCTCTTCGCCGCGCTCCGGCAGGCGGGAACCGTCTGGCTCGTGCTCGACAACTTTGAAGCGTGGCTCGACGCGGAGAAGGACTACACACTCAAAGAGCCTGAGATGCGCGTCTTTCTCAACGCCTTGTTCGAAGGTAACCACTCCTTGCGCGTGCTGTGTCTCTCGCAGGCCGAACCCGCGCCCGACATCAAGAAGAGATTCAAAGAGCCGCCGAACGTCGGCGTAGAGCTTTATAAGGGTTTGCCCGAACCCGACGCGCTCGCTTACCTCAGAACCGAAGGCGCGAGTGTCGGACTCGACCGCGCCGACGAGCCGCTGCTCAAAGAATTTCTGCGGCGCGTCGCCTACATCCCGCAAGCCCTCAACTCGCTCATCGGCTACCTCGAAACCATCGAAGACTACGGCTTCGCCGAGTTCATGGCCGACACCGCGCTGTGGGCGGGCTTCGACGATTACGAGCACGAGCGCGACGAACAGGACGAAGGCAAACGACGCACGAAAGCCCTCGTCGCCCGGCAGATTTCCGCCCAGTCCGAAGAGGTCAAACTGCTTCTAAGCGCGCTGGCCTTCTTCGCCCGCCCCACCCCGCGCGAGGCGCTGGAAATTTTCTTCGACAACAAGGCCAAAGCCGCGCAAGCCATCAGCCGCCTCACCGCCCATCGCCTCGTGACACTGACGGAAGACTCTCGCCACACCAAATACTACGAGCTTCACTCTTATTTTCGCGAGCAGACGCGCAAAGTTCTCCCTCCCTTTGAAAATTTTGATGAAGATGCGTTGGTAAAGTACGCCAAAGAACTGGCGTTTGGCCGGGCGAACGAGGCTTTCATTAAAACCTACTTCCGCTGCTCGATGGAACTCAGCGAATGTGCTGAGAAAATTTACCGCTTCTTGCAGGAACACAAAGCAGTCGCCGATATTGAATCCTATATAGCCGGGATATACGTAAACAAAGGCATCGCACTTATCAGGGAGGGGAGATTACGGGAATCAATTCTTGAATTCGACAGGGCGATTGCGGAGTACAAGCGATTAGCCAGCGGAGAACGCCAAGGAGCACTGTCAAACAACTTGGCAGCGGCTTACATGAACAAAGGCAGCGCGCTCGACATTTTGGGTATGCTGCCGGAGGCGATCGTCGAATATGACAAAGCGGTCGGCATACGAGAGCGGCTAGTTAACGAGGAAGGCCGCGCTGAGTTAGCTAACGATTTGGCAACTGCTTACATGAACAAAGGGAGTACTCTCGACAATTTGGGCATGCTGCCGGAGGCGATCATTGAATATGACAAAGCGATCCCAATATACGAGCGGCTAGTTAATGAAGAAGGCCGCGCTGAGTTAGCTAACGATTTGGCAACCGCTTACATGAACAAAGGCACCACCCTTGGCAATGCGGCCAAGGAACCGGAAGCGATCGTTGAGTATGACAAAGCGATCGCAATTCGCGAGCGACTAGTTAATGAGGAAGGCCGTGCTGAATTGGCGGACGAATTGGCAACGGCTTACTTGAACAAAGGGGTTACACTCCACAATTTGGGCAGGCTGCCGGAAGCGATTGTTGAGTATGACAAAGCGATCGCAATTCGCGAGCGACTAGTCAACGAGGAAGGTCGCGCTGAGTTGGCGAACGACCTAGCAAACGCTTACATGAATAAAGCCTTATCGTTGGAGGGCATGCAGGAGTGGGAAAATGCTCTCACCAATTATGCAGAAAGCGTGCGGATGTGGGCAAAATGTGTTGAGGAATTTGGAAGAATAGAAATTTTGCCGGATATGATGCAAGGCGTCAGCTATAGATTCGATACGTTATTTAAGCTCGAAAGATGGAATGACAGCGGGCAGGACGCAGCAACGGCGATTCGATTAGTTCAGGGATATCTACAACATCCCGAACTTTCCGACTATTTCAAAGCTAAAACACTCCAACACCTCAGCAGGATTATCAACCTCATGCGCGGCACGTCAGAGGATAACCGCGAGCAGATTTACAAGGCGACGGGAGTGTACGGAGAGGCTTTGAAGCAGTTGGTCGAAGGTGAAGATTAAATTTGCGGGAGGGGCGATTAGTTTTCTTCCCTGCCTTCCGGCAGCGCGCTTGGCCGCCAGTCGGGTTGGGTGGGGGCGCGGCGGACGTAGATGGACGCGCCGCGGACGCTCTCGACGACGACGCGCGCGCCCGCTTCGAGTGGTTCTTCGCCTTCGGCCGGGTAGGCCGTCCACGTCGAGCCGTAGACTTTCACCGCGCCTTCGAGCAGCGCGCCCTGACTCGAAGAGACGACCGTGCCCACCTGCCCCGGCAGAGACTCCGCGCCCGATTTGTAGCTGCCGCCTTCCCCTAACTGGCGCATGAAGTACTTGGTGAAGATCGTTCGCGAAGCGGCTGTCAGTGCTATCGAGACGATGAAGAAGATGAGGAACTGGAACGGGTAGCCGACGCCGACGAGCGCGGCGAGCGCGGCGGCAATCGCGCCCGCACCGAACCACAGCAGCACGAAGCCCGGCGTAAAGATTTCGGCGATTATCAAAATCACGCCGAGCACCACCCACAGTATCCACGCGAAGTCGCTCATCTGCTCTCCCGCCGTTCAACCTTTCAGCATGTTCTTCAAGACGAACCAGACGTTGGCCGGGCGTTCCGCCAGCCGCCGCATGAAGTAAGGATACCAGTGCTTCCCGTAGGGCACGTAGACGCGCATGTTATACCCGTCGCGTGCGAGTTGCACTTGCAGGTCGCGCCTGACGCCGTAGAGCATCTGGAACTCGAAAGCCTCTTTCGCGATGCCCTCGCGCGTGGCGTGGTTGATGGTCGCCTCGATCATGGCCGGGTCGTGCGTCGCGATGCCGTGGTAAACGCCGCTCGACAAAAGCCTCTGCATCACGCGGATGTAATTCTCGTCCACGTCCTTCTTGTCGGGGAAGGCCACTTCGGGCGGCTCGTTGTACGCGCCCTTGCAGATGCGTATGCGCGCCGGAATCTTCAAGAGGTCTTCAACGTCGCGTTCGGTGCGGCGCAAATACGATTGCAGCACGATGCCGACCGTGTTCAGGTCGAACTCGGCGCGCAGCCGTTTGAAGATGTCAATCGTCACTTGCGTGACGCTCGACTGCTCCATGTCCACGCGGACGAAGTTGCCGCGCCGCGCCGCCTCGGCCACCACCTCGCGCGCGTTGCGGTAGGCCAGTTCGGGGTCTATTTCGAGTCCGAACTGCGTCAGCTTGATCGAGACGTTCGAGCGGATGCCCGTCTCGTCAATGGCCGCGAGCACGCGGTTGTACTCGCGCACCTCTTCCTCCGTCTCGGCGCGGCTGGCGACCGATTCGTTGAGGTGATCGAACGACGCGCCCGCGCCGCGCTCGTTGATCTCTCGGATCGCCGCGACGGCCTCGGCGATGTCCTCGCCCGCCACGAAGCGCGTCGTCATCTTCTTGAACGGGCGGAAGCGTGTCGCGAAGTCTTTCAAGCCTTCCTGCCGCGCCAGATACAACAGTGCGTTTCTAGTTACCATTTTTTCGGAGTGACAGGTGAAGAGTGACGGGTGACAAGTTAAAACCCAAGCTGCTTTAACTTGTCACCCGTCACTCTTCACTTGTCACTTTTGTCTCCTATGCTATGCTTGGCGGCGATCCGCCCCTAGTTCTCTCAACCAACCTCGCCACACATCTTTACGCCGACGCGGTTTTGGAAGGACATTTTTTGCCCGGTGCGCTGGAAGTTGCTCATCATCACTTCGCTCGTCGCCGCCCTCATGAACGCGGGCGGGATGCGCGCGCTCGTCTACTGGATGATCGACACCACGGAGCGCATGCCTTCGCCCCGCCCCCACGCGATCTTCGCCCTCTTGGCCGCGCCCGTCCTCTTCACCACACTCGCCTGCGTCTTCGTCTACCGCCACACGGCGCGTCGTCGCAAACTGCAAGCCGCCCTCACCGCCCTGTTCACGCTCGTCTCGACGCTCGCCGCGCTCTTAGCGGCGCGGCTGCTTCTCGGTTAATGAAGTCCGCCCGCGCGCCCGGCGACAACGAGCCGCTCGGATTCAACTTGCTCAAGCCGCGTTGCCCGCCGTCAAACTGTTCAGCCCGATCTCTCGCTGCACGGGGCGCAGCGCGGCGATGACGAAGCGGATGTGCTCTTCGAGCGGGACGCCCAACTCGGCGACTCCCTGTTGAATGTCTTCGCGGTTCACCGTGCGCGCGAAAGCCTTGTCCTTGAGTTTCTTCTTGACCGACGCGACTTCCATGTCGTCCAGACTGCGCGACGGGCGCACGAGCGCGCAGGCGACGAGGAAGCCACAGAGTTCGTCCGTGGCGAAGAGTGCGCGCGCGAGCGGCGTGTCGCGCGGGACGCCCGTGTATGTCGCGTGTCCCATGATGGCGCGGATGAAGTGGTCGGGATAGCCGCGCCCGCAGAGGATGTTTGCGCCCTTGAACGGGTGGCCGCCCGCTTCCGGGTCGGGGAACATCTCGTAATCGAAATCGTGGAGCAGGCCGACCAAGCCCCACTCGTCCGCGTCGGCTTCAGCCCCGCCGTAGCGCGCGGCGCAGGCGCGCATGGCCGTCTCGACGGCGAGGGCGTGGCGGCGCAGGCTGTCGCCCTTCGTGTATTCGCAGAGCAGTTCCCACGCCTCGGCGCGATCAGGCATTATCCTTCACCCCTGATACAGTTGGTACGGGAGTCGCGAAATTAACTGGCGGCTTGCGGATTGGCACGACGGGAAGTTTCTCACGTCTTGCCGTTTCGTGACAACAGCGCGCCCCGGAATTGTCGGCTTGCGGCTGTTTTCCCACATCCCGTACAATGCCGCCAGAAGGTTTCGCACGAGTTCTCAAAGCCTCCGATGAATTATCTCCTGCTCGCAGCTTTAGCCGCCTACGTCAACGCCGCCGTCCACGCGATTCTGGCGTTCGCCTACAAGCGTCGCTCGGTCGAGCGCGTGGCGATGGTGTCGCTCGGCGTCGGCTTCGCGCTGCACACGGCGGCTTTCCTGCGCGACTGGATACAGGACGGCCGCTACCCTTTGTTCGGCCTGCGCGAGACTTTATCTTTTCTCGCGTGGACGCTCGTCGTCGCCTACGGGCTGGCTCACTTCCGCTATCAGATCAAAGCCCTCGGCACGTTCCTGATGCCGCTCGTCGCGTTTCTGGTGACGGCGACGTTGCTCGTCCGCACGTCTTCGGACGCGCGCGCCGGGACGGTGGCGGAGGGCGCGGCCGGGTGGGTCTTCCCCATCCACACCACGCTGCTGATCTTTTCCTACGCCGCCTTCTTCGTCGTCTTCGCCGCGAGCGCGATGTACCTCTGGCAGGAACGCGAGTTGAAACTCAAGACCTTCTCCGCGCTCTTTCACCGGCTGCCGTCTCTGACGACCGTGGACGACATCGGTTCGACCGCCGCAGGGATAGGCTTCACGCTCTTGTCGCTCGGCATCGTCACCGGCGCGATTCTCTCTTCGCAACAGACCGGGCGCATCTGGCACAACGACCCGAAGGAAGTTTTCGCGCTCATCACGTGGCTGCTTTACCTGACGATGATTCACTACCGCATCCAATGGCGCGGGCGCAAAAGCGCGCTCGTCGGCGTGGCCGGTTTCGGCCTCGTCATCTTCACCTTTCTCGGCACGCGCCTGATGGGCGGCTATCACGTCTTCGGTTAGCAGGGTTTCAAGTTTCAGGTTTCAGGTTTCAAGTTAAAGAGCCTCAAACCTCAGTCCTGAAACTTGAAACCTGAAACTTGAAACCTTTGTATGTCAATCATTCTCGTCGGACTCAATCATAAGACTGCGCCGGTGGAGGTGCGCGAGCGTCTGGCCTTTACGGACGAGTCGTGCGCCGAGACTTTGCAGACTCTGGTTGACGGCGAGTTGATTAGCGAGGGCTTGATCGTTTCCACCTGCAACCGCGTGGAGGTGCTGGCGGCGACGCGCGGCGTGAGCGGCGACGAAGGCACGGCGCGCATCAGTTCCTTCCTCAGCGAGACGCGCCGCGTGCCCCGACAGTTTTTCGGCGAACACCTCTACACGCACGCCGACGAAGAGGCCGTGCGCCACGTCTTCCGCGTCGCCTCGTCGCTCGATTCGATGGTCGTCGGCGAGCCGCAGGTGTTGGGTCAGGTGCGCCGCGCCTACTCGAACGCGGTCACGGCAGGCACGGCCGGGCGCATCCTACACCGCCTCGTGCATCACGCGCTGCACGTCGCCAAGCGCGTGCGCGCCGAGACCGGGATCGCCGCCTCCGCCGTCTCGATCAGTTTCACGGCGGTCGAACTCGGACGCAAAATTTTCGGCACGCTCAAGGGTACAACCGTGCTCGTTATCGGCGCGGGCGAGATGGCCGAACTCGCCGCGCAACATCTGGCGGGCGCGGGCGCGTCGCGCATCCTCGTCACCAACCGCACCACCGAGACGGCCGAGCAACTCGCGCAGAAGATCAAGGGCACTGCGCTCGACTTCTCTTCCCTGCCCGCGCATCTGGCCGAGGCCGACATCGTGATCTGCTCGACGGCCGCCGACGAGTACGTCGTCACGCCCGAGATGGCGCGCGAGGCTTTGGCGGCGCGGCAAAGGCGTCCGGCCTTCTTCATAGACATCAGCGTGCCGCGCAACGTAGACCCTGCGGTCGGCGAACTCGACAACTTGTTCGTCTTCGACGTGGACGATCTGGAAGCGGTTGTCGCCTCCAACATCCGCGAGCGCGAACGCGAGGCCGAGCGCGCGGAGTTGATCGTCGAATCCGAGGTAATGCAGTTTCAACAGGCGTTGCGCTCGCTCGACCTCGGCCCGACGGTGGCCGCGCTCCGGCAGAAGTTGGAGGAGATCGCGCGGGCTGAACTCAAACGCCAGCGCACGCGTCTCGGCGAGTTGACGCCCGAACAGGAGCGCGCCGTCGAAGCCCTCTTGATGTCCACCGTCAACAAAATTTCGCACCCCATCATCAGCCGCCTGCGCCGCTCGCACGACACCGGCGAGGAAGAAGACCTCAAGGCATGGCGCAACACTTTCGGATTGGAAGAATGAAAGATGAGAGGCCAGAGGTTGGAAATCGGAGATCAGTCTAAAGCGGTCGGCTTCTTACTGATCTCCGACTTCTAACCTCTGGCCTCTACTGTTATGAGAGATTATTTCGTCATCGGCTCGCGCGGCTCGAAGCTCGCGTTGTGGCAATCGGAATGGGTGCGTGCGCGGCTCGCGGAGTTGCGCCCCGGCGTGGAGATTCGCATCGAGGTCATCAAGACTTCCGGCGACGTGATGCTCGACGTGCCGCTCGCCGTCATCGGCGGCAAGGGCGTCTTCACGAAGGAACTCGAAGAGGCTCTGCTCGCCGAAAAGATCGATCTGGCCGTCCACTCACTGAAGGACTTGCCGACGACGCTCTCCGACAACCTCGCCATCAACGCCATCACCGAGCGCGAAGACGCGCGCGACGCGCTCGTCTTGCGCGAAGGCGTCGCCGCGACCGACGACTCGCTCCGCAGTCTGCCGCCGAATGCCGTCGTCGGCACGTCGAGTTTGCGACGACAGGCGCAGTTGAAGCACCTGCGCCCCGACGTTGAGATCAAAGATTTGCGCGGCAACGTGGACACGCGCCTGCGCAAACTCGACGAAGGCGGCTACGACGCGATCATCCTCGCTTCCGCGGGCTTGCGCCGCCTCAATTTCGAGCGACGCATCAACGTCTCGATCACACACGCGGAGATGCTGCCCGCCGTCGGGCAGGGCGCGCTCGGCATCGAGACGCGCGCGGGTGATCCGCGCACCGCCGCGCTCGTCGCGCTGCTCGAACACGCGCCGACGCGCGCCGCCTGCACCGCCGAACGCGCGCTGCTCTACGCGCTCGGCGGCGGTTGCCAAGTCCCCATCGCCGCGCACGCGGTCGTCAGCGGCGACACGCTCCGGCTCGACGCGCTCGTCGCCGCGCTCGACGGCAGCCGCGTCATACGCGACTCAATCGAAGACGACGCACGCCACGCCGCCCGCGCGGGCGAAACGCTCGCCGCGCGACTGCGCGAACGCGGCGCGGGCGAGTTGCTCGAAGGCTTCACTGTTTAGTTGTTCTACGGCTTCACTGTTTAGTTGCTCGAAGGCTTAACGGTTTGCATGTCGCCCGTTTGAAAGTCGCCAGTTTAAATTCCGTGTGCCGCCACGCGCGATGACACCCGACCCAAGTCAAACTCAAGAGCAACCCTTGCGCGGGCGCACCGTCGTCATCACGCGCGCGCTGGCGCAGTCGGCGGAGTTTACCGCCGCGCTCGAACGCTACGGCGCGCGCGTCGTCGCCTGCCCCACCATCGAGATCGTCGCGCCCGAAAGTTTCGCCGCGCTCGACGAGGCCATCGAACATCTCTACGGCTACGATTGGCTCGTATTCACCAGCACGAACGGCGTGGACTTCTTCATGCAACGCATGGAGACGCAGGGGCACGACGCGTCCGAGTTGGACGACGTGCACGTCTGCGCCATCGGCGCGGCCACCGCCGACCGCCTGCGCGACGCGCGCGTCCACGTGGATATCGTTTCCGGCGAGTCGAAGGCCGAAGGCGTCTTCGACGCTCTGGCGAACTATCTCGGCGGGCGCGAGCGGCTCGAACGTTTGAACTTCCTCCTCCCGCGCGCCGCCGTCGCGCGCGACTATCTGCCGCACGCGCTCGAAGCGGCCGGGGCGCGCGCCGACGTGGTCGCTGCCTATCGCACCGTGCCGCCGCAGACGACCGAACGCGCGCGCGTCGAAGCCCTGCTCGTCGGCGGCGCGGTTGACTGCATCACTTTCACGAGCGCCTCGACCGTTGCCAACTTCGCGCAACTCTTCGACACGCGCGACCTCGGCGAACTGCTGCGAGACGTGCGCGTCGCCTGCATCGGCGACATCACCGCGCGCGCCGCCGCCGACTACAACCTCGCCACAGACATCCAGCCCGCAGAGTCCACGACCGCCGCGCTCGCACGCGCCGTCGCCGATCATTTCGCGCCGGAGAGTTAAAGCATCCGCCGCGGGGACGTATGCTAAACTGCCCTTATGACTAAAGGACGGGTGTTGGTCATTGACGACGAGCGGCTCGTGCTGGACACCCTGCGCGAGGTGTTGACGGCGGACGGCTTCGAGGCGGCGGGCGAGTCGGACGCCGCGCGCGCGCTCGAACGCGTCGCACAATTTCGCCCCTCCGTCGTCGTCTCCGACGTGAAGATGCCCGGCCTGAACGGGTTCGAGTTGCTGCGCGAGTTGCGCACGCGCCACCCGGAGATCGCCGTCATCCTGTTGACCGGCGAAGGGTCGGTCGAGATGGCTCTGCGCGCGATTCAGGATGAGGGCGCGTACCACTATTTCGAGAAGCCGATTGATAACGAAAAACTCTGCGCCGTCGTCGGGCGCGCGATGGAGGAAGGCCGCGCCGAGCGCGACAGCCTCGCCCTCCGGCACGAACTCCGCGGGCGCGGCGCGTTCGGCAAACTCATCGGCAACTCCGCCCCCATGCAGCGCGTCTACACGCTTATCGAACAGGTCGCCTCGTCTTCGGCCTCGGTCTTGATCACGGGCGAGTCGGGCACGGGCAAGGAACTCGTCGCGCGCACGATCCACGACCTCAGCCCGCGCCGCGAGGGCGAGTTTGTCGCCATCAACTGTTCCGCGATCCCTGAGACGCTGATGGAGTCGGAACTGTTCGGCCACGAGCGCGGCGCGTTCACGGGCGCGGCCGCCCGCCGTCAAGGCTGCTTTGAACTCGCACACCGCGGCACGCTCCTTCTCGACGAGATCGCCGAGATGCCCGCGCTCCTTCAAGCAAAGTTGCTGCGCGTGCTGGAAGAACGTTCCGTGCGTCGGCTCGGCGGCTCGCAGGAGATACCGATTGACGTGCGCGTGCTGGCCGCCACCAACCGCGAGCCGCACGAAGCCGTCCGCACGGGCGCGTTCCGCGAAGATTTGCTCTATCGCTTGAACGTCATCAGCATCGAACTCCCGCCGCTGCGCCAGCGCAAGGAAGACTTGCCGCTTTTGACGCAACACCTCGTCACACAATTATCCGAACGCCACGAGCGACCCGCGCGCCATCTCAGCACGGCCGCGCTCGAAGTGCTGCGCTCGCACCACTGGCCGGGCAACGTGCGCGAACTCCGCAACGTCATCGAGCGCGCCGTCATCATCTGCTCCGGCGAATCAATCGAACGCCACCACATCGCGCCCTACCCGCTCGACCAGCGCGCCCGTGCCCGCGTCGAAGACACCATCACGCTTCCCGTCGGCACGCCCATCGAAGAGATGGAACGCCAGATGATCCTCCGCACCCTCCAGAAGACCGACAACAACAAGACCCGCGCCGCCGAACTCCTCCAGATCAGCCTCAAGACCCTCCACAACAAACTCCGCCTCTACCGCGACCGCGGCCAACTCAACGAAGCCGAACACGCGCGCCCCACCAACGCCCACGCCGCACGCAAAGACCGCGAATAACTGTCAAACGAATATCATTCACACGAGCGATGAACTCGACTATCATCCGCCCGCATCGCTTCTGTATAATCCCGGCAAGGCGTCCGCGACAGTTTCGATGAATGGCCGCTCTCGCCTGATACGCTTCGCGCCGCCACACTGAAAAGAGGGTCTTCATTGAATGAACGGTTAGCAGCCTCCGCCGAACTCTACCGCCAACTGGCTTTCATCAGCGCGCTCATCGCCGGGTTCTCGCTCACGTTTCTGGTACAACTCCTGACGGCCGAGTCCAAACGCCGCGTCGTGAGTTGGACGGTAGGCTTCTCGCTGGCGGCGACCGCAGGCATGATCATTTGCGCGCTCGGATGGACTCTGAGCGCGGCGGTCGCGGTTGACCCGCGGGCGCAGGACGATCTCGCGCGCTGGTCAATCGTCATCGGCTCCCTGCACCATCGCCTGTCCCTCACATTCATCTCCGCCATCCTCCTCTTCCTCGTCGGGCTGGGGTTGTGCGGCTGGGTGCGCTCGCGCGTGATGGGCATCGTCTCAACCACCATCGCCCTCGTGGCCGCCCTCGCCGCACTGATGATCCTGAAGCAGTTCACTCACTGAAAGGCTACCTTCTTTTCTCACAGTTTAAAGGCGGGGTATGAGTAAAACACACGGTGTCATTATTCTCCTGTTGCTCTGTTGCACCATGGTCTTTCCGCAAGCCGCCGCGTCGCCGACCCGGTTCGTCCCCTGCCGCTCACAGCCGCGGCTTGTCGGCAAGTGTTTCGCCGTCCGTGGCAGACTCTCCGTCTACAACGGAAGTCCGAGTGTGAGACTGTGGAAGGTGGGCACACACCGGATGCTCGGCGTCTCAGACTCTTATACGAAAGAGGGCGTGCATCACCTCCCGCCGAACGTGGCGAAGGCTCTCGGCGAATGGCAGAGAGAGGTGTGGGGAGATTATGTGGTCTGCCCCTTTACCAGAGAGAAGCCTGAAGAAATGCAGTTGGTTTGTATTGCTTCGGGCAAAAATCTGTTCAGCCGCGCGCGACAGTGAACGAACGGCGCGCGGGCGAGTTTCAAAACGAGTTGTTAAAGCCGACGCCCTCCCCACAACTTTTGAATCAATGCGAGAACGTGGGCGCGGCCTGGCGGCGGTGGCGACGACGAAAATTTGAACGAAGAGGAGCGAAAGGTATGAGGTTCAATCGGGTGTCCGTCCAACGTCTCGGATTATTGCTCGTTCTAATAACTTCAACTCAGGCGTCGCGCGCGCAGACGATTTACGAGATGCCGGAGGGCGTGGAGTCGCGTTGGGCGAGCGGGGAGAACCCGACGGGGGCGAAGGGGCGCGGAGGGCAGGCGAACGGGGGGCGCAAAGGATCGCCGACCGTGCCGGTCAAAGCGGGCGAGAGTCGCGTGCTGGC
>JAVEDE010000038.1 GCA_030841105.1 Pyrinomonadaceae bacterium | reverse complement strand
TTGGTTTTAACCATACTCATCATGTGCACGGTGGCCTCCACGCTGCCGCTCTCGGACTCGCTCGCACACTGGGCGTCGCGCCCGTCCGCCTCGCGCCGCCACAAAGGCCACGCCGCACGCCGCCACTCGCGCGCTTGGTGGCGACGTTACCGTACGCGCCTACGCCGCCAGCGCGCCGCCGCTGCCGACCGACGCCGCCAACGCGCCGCCATGATGTTGACGGCCGCTGCCGCGAAACCCGTCGCACTGCTCACGACCGCCGCCAACCATGCGTCGTCTAAGACCGGCGACACGGAGAGCCTCATGCTGCCCGGCGTCGCGCTGCCGAGCACCGCCGCGCTCTCCAGCATCACCCCGGTGAAATCGCTGCCCGCGGTCGTCCCGGCGACGAAAGACGCCTTGCAGGAGTTGCCGCGTCCGGCGGCCTCGCCGCTGCCGAACGCTTGGAGCAGCGCGGCGTCGAGCCGTGCCGGCGAGATGCGTTTCAACGTGCGCGCTGCCGACGGGCGCGTCCGTTCCTCTGCCGTCTGGTCGCGCGTCAACTTGGCGGTGGCCGACTCGTCCGTCTCCGACGCGCGCAGCAAAACTTTCGGCGGCGTCCCCGTCGCGCTCCTGCGCCGCACCGTCATCAACCGGATGGTGGCCGAAGGCGGGTGGGTCACCAACGACGTGCAGAGACAGTTGGGCGAACGCCGCGTGTTCGTCGTCACCGCGCAGTCGGTCGCCGCCAACGGCGAGCGGCGCGCGTGGACGTTCTACTTCACGGAGTCCGACGGGCAGGTCTACAGCCTCGCGACGAACGCGCCCGCGGAATTCGCCGACGCGCTCGCTGTCGAGTCCGAACAGGCCGTCGTCGCGCTCGGCTCGCGCCGCGCGAACCCCGCGACCGCCCAGCGTTAAGAAGCGCGCGGCCGAACCTTCGGCCGCCGCGCGCAACCGCTTGTTACCCGCGCGCCCTTGCCCGGCGCGCGCCCGCCCGCAGCATGGGCAATCTTCCCCAACGGAGTCCACGAAGAAACATGTCAGCCAACGAATCGTCACTTACGGATCAACTGTCGCTCTCCGATCTGCTCAAGAAGTTGATCGAGATGGGCGGGTCTGACCTGCACCTGACCACCAACACGCCCCCGCAGGTGCGCGTGGACGGCGGCCTCAAGCCACTCGAAGGCTTCAAGACGCTCACCTCCGCAGACACCAAGCAACTCGCCTACAGCGTCTTGACCGACGCGCAGAAGCACCGCTTCGAGGAATCGCTCGAACTCGACTTCTCTTTCGGCGTGCGCGGCCTCTCGCGCTTCCGCGCCAACCTCTTCAACCAGCGCGGCGCGGTCGGCTGCGTCTTCCGCGCCATCCCCTACGAGATCAGATCGTTCGAGAACCTCGGCCTCCCGCCGGTCGTCACGAAACTCTGCGACAAGCCGCGCGGGCTGATCCTCGTCACCGGCCCGACCGGCTCCGGCAAGTCCACCACGCTCGCCGCGATGATTGACAAGATCAATCGCGAACGCCACGAGCACATCATGACGATTGAAGACCCCATCGAGTTTCTGCACAATCACAAGTCTTGCGTCGTCAACCAGCGCGAAGTCGGCTCGGACACGAAGGGCTTCGCCGAAGCGTTGCGCACCGCGCTGCGCCAAGACCCGGACGTGGTGCTCGTCGGCGAAATGCGCGACCTCGAAACCATCGAGTCCGCCCTGCGTATCGCCGAGACCGGCCACTTGACCTTTGCCACGCTGCACACGAACTCCGCCGCCTCGACCATCAACCGCATCATTGACGTGTTCCCTTCCAACCAGCAGGCGCAGATTCGCGCGCAGCTCTCGCTCGTCCTCGAAGGCATCATGTGTCAGGCGCTCTTGCCGAAGGCCGACGGGCGCGGGCGCGTCGCCGCGCTCGAAATCCTCGTCCCCAACGCCGCCATCCGCAACCTGATCCGCGAAGACAAGGTGCACCAGATTTACTCGATGATGCAGACGGGTCAGGAAAAGTACGGCATGCAGACTTTCAATCAGGCGCTCGCCACGCTCTACCACAAACGCCTGATCTCGCTCGACCTCGCCATGCAGCGTTCGTCGAACACGGACGAACTGCGCGAACTCATCGAACACGGCTCCGGGGTCAACGGTGGCAACGGCAACGGCGCGAACGGCCAGCCCCCGCGCCCCGGCGCGCACCCCAGCCCTTACGCTCAGGCGCGTCCCATCGGCGCACGCCCCACCAGATAAAGCAGTGACAAGTGACGAGTGATAAGTGATGAGATTAAAAATTTAAATCTTGTTCTAACTTGTCACTTGTCACTCGTCACTTGTCACTTAAGGAGTTTTTACAGATGCCCACTTACGTCTTCAAAGGCCGCAACCGACTCGGCGAAGTTATGGTCGGCGAGCGCATCGCCGACAGCCGCGACGTGTTGCGGCAACTGCTGCGCCGCGAACAGATCATGCTCACCTCGGTCAAGGAGAAGGGGCGCGAGGTCGCCGTGCCGAAGCTCGGCGGGCGCGGCAAAGTGAAGTCCAAGGAGTTGTCCATCTTCACGCGCCAGTTCTCCGTCATGATCGACGCGGGGCTGCCGCTCGTGCAGTGCCTCGACATCCTCGCGAGCCAGCAGGAGAACAAATTTTTTCAGCAGGTCTTGACGCAAACCCGGCAGGACGTGGAAGAGGGATCAACTTTGGCCGTCGCCATGTCGCGACACCCGAAGGTCTTCGATCAACTCTTCGTCAACATGATCGAGGCGGGTGAGACGGGCGGTATTCTCGACATCATCCTGCAACGCCTGTCAACCTTCATCGAAAAGATCGTCAAGCTGCGCCGCGACGTGATCTCCGCCATGATCTACCCGTCGGCCGTGATCGTCATCGCGTGCCTCGTCGTGGCCGCGATCCTCATCTTCGTCATCCCGCAGTTCCAGACGATCTTCCTCGGACTTCTCGGCCCCGGCGAAAAGCTCCCGCTCCCGACGCGCATCGTCGTCGCCTTCAGCGATTTCGTCGCCGGCTGGGGTGGCCTCTGCATCCTCGTCGGCATCATCGCCTCGGTCGTCGCCATCCGCACCTACCGCAAGACCATTGACGGCCGCCGCAACGTTGATCGCCTGCTCTTGAAAGCGCCGATCATCGGGGCTGTCCTACGCAAGATCGCCATCGCGCGCTTCTCGCGCACGCTCTCGACGCTGCTCTCTTCCGGCGTCCCCATCCTCCAATCGCTCGACATCACCGCGCGCACGGCGGGCAACGTCGTCATCGAAGAGGCCATCCGCGGCATTCGCACGGGCGTCGAACGCGGCGAGAGTTTCGTCGAACCGCTGAAGGCGACCGACGTCTTCCCCAACATGGTCGCGCAGATGGTGGGCATCGGCGAACAGACCGGCGCGCTCGACTCGATGCTCGGCAAGATCGCCGACTTCTACGAGCAGGAAGTGGACACGGCCATCGCCAACATGCTGACGCTCATCGAACCCGCCATGATCGGCTTCCTCGGCGTCACCATCGGCGGCATCGTCATCGCCATGTACATGCCCCTCTTCACCCTCGTCGGCAAACTCTCCAACGGCAGCCACTAGAACTCGACGGTGTTGTAGGAGCTAAATAAAGTTCTGCGCTGAATAAAAGAGTCGCCCGTGAAGTTTAACTTCACGGGCGACTCTTTTGCTCTGCTCGCTGTTGGTGTTGATGGTGGACGGGGCGTTGGTGGTCTTGGTCTGGAAAGAGCCGGGCGTAGAGGAAACGAGGAAAGCAGGTTTCTCGATTCACGATTTACGGTTCGTCATTCACGGCTTTATTTGATCCCTATCCAGCCGCTTGCAGGCGCGAACTGCTTCTTGTCGGTTTCGACGGTGACGATGTACGCGCCCGCCGCGCCGACGCGACGGTTGGGGCCGTAGGTGAGCGGCGGCGTCAGCCCCGTGTCGTATTCGTAGAGTCCTTCGAGCGCGCCGATCAACTTCTCGCGGCTCAGGTCGCGCCCCGCGCGCTTCAAGCCTTCGACCAACAGTTGCGCCGAGACGTAGGCCGAAATCTGCGCGGCCGTGTGGCCTTGCAGCAGCTTGTACTTGGCGGCGAGCGCGCGCAACCCTTCGAGTCCGGCGGGTCTGACGTCCGACGGCACGCTCGGAAACGAGAGGAAAATTTTGCCTTTGAAAGTCGGCGGCGCGTCGAGGATGTCTTTGGCCGTCAGCGCGCCGGGCAGGTAGAGGGCGGGCGTCCAGTTCGCCGCCGCTGCCGCCGCGAGCAACGCGCGGGGGTCTTCGCCGCCGCCGATGAGGAAGACGGTGTTGACGTTCTTCGCGCTCAACTCACGCACGACCCCGCCAGCGTCAAACTTACCGCGCGCGTACTTGACGGACGCGGGCGCGCTCCAACCGGCGCGCTTGATCTGTTCCTCGATACTAGCGGCCACGCCCGCGTTCAGTTCGCTCTCCTGATAGACGATTGCCCCGCGCGCCGTCGCGGTCGCCTTGTCGTCGGCAAACTTCTGCGCGGCGAAGACGACGAGGGCGCGCGCCTGATCGTCTATGCCGGAGAGCAGGTAGAAGACTTGCCGGTTGACGGAGGCGGCGACGGGCGGGTAGAGCGTGAACGGGCCGACGAGCGGCACTTCCGCAGTCTGCGCGAGCGCGGCGACCTCTTTGTCAGCCCCCGCGATCATCGCGCCGGAGAGCGCGAAGATCTGCTCGTTGTTGATGAGGCGTTCGGCGTTCGCGACGGTGGCCGCAGGCGTGTCGCCCGTCTCCGCAAACTTCAACTCGATCTTGCGATTGTAAATTCCGCCCTGACTGTTGACCTCTTCGAAGTAGGCCGAGACGACCGACTTGATCGCCTGTCCCATCTCGCCGAGCGCGCCCGCTCGTGCGGGGACGAGCATGCCGACGCGGATGCCCGCCTCGCTCACGCCGGGGTCGCGATCCGTGCCGAGCCGCTTGAGATAGGCGATGAGATCGGCCATGTCCTCGCGCGCCATCTGGTAGCGCGGCATGACGTTCAAGAGCCGGTTGCCCGCCGGGTCGAGGCCGCGCGTGAGGGCGAGTTCGACGGCGCGTTCGGTGTAGGGCGGGTGCTTGCGCCCGCTCGCGTGCGTGACGCCATAAGGCTTGGTGAGCGTGTCCCAGACGAGGTTCGAGGGCGTGACGCCGCCTTCGGGTTTGCCCTGCCCGTCCGCGCCGTGGCAACCGGCACAGGTCAACGAACTCGCGGGCACTTCGAGCGACGCCTCGCCGAGATAGGCCGTGATCTCCCTGCCCGCCGCGCTCGTGCCGCGCAGGTAAATCTGCTTGCCGCGCTTCTCTTCCGGCGTCAACGAGACGACGGCGGCGGACGCCGCTTGACTCGGACTCGCCGACGTGGCGGGCGCGTTCGTCTGCGCCGAGACGAGCGACGCCCCGCCGCGCGGCAGTAACAGGCAAAGACACCACGCGAGCGTGATGAAGGAGAGCGCGACGAGCGCGCGGAGTTGCCGCCCGCGAAGTGGTCGGCCGCGAAGTTGTCGTTCGCGTAGTTTCAGTGTGCCGTTGCCTCGCATCTATTTGCCGCCGGGGGTCGCCGGTGCGGCCGCGGGTTTATCGTTCAGGACGGTCTCGACGATCTTGACCAACTCGTCGGACTGCGCGAGGCCGAAGGCTTTCTTCCAGAGGCCGGTGCTCTCGTTGCCGATGATGAAAATGTTCGTATGCTGCTCGCGCTGCTCGACGTACTGCCCCAGTTTGTAGAGCGCCCAGTCAACGTTCTCCTTCTTCCCGGTGAGGAACAGGCGGCCGGGCATGGCGTTCAACTTCTTCGCATACTCCTTGAGCGCCTGCGGCGTGTCCACGGTCGGGTCAACGCTGATCGAGACGATGTAGAGGTCTTTGCCCATGCGTTCTTTGAAGGCCGCCTGCACTTTTTCGAGGTTGCGATTCATCGGCAGGCAACTGCCCTGACAGGTGGCGAAGAAGGCGTTGACCACCACGACGCGCCCCTTGAGCACGTCGCTGTAGAGACGCATCTTCTCGCCGTTCTGGTTGATGAGTTCAACGTCCGTGAAATACTTCTGCGCCGTCGAAGCGTTGGCCGCGGGCGCGGGCACACCGGCAGGTTGACTGGGCTTGGACGGAGCTTTCGTCTGCGCGCGGGCGTCGTCGGGACTGCCGCAGCCGAGCGCGGCGACGACGACGAGCGACGCGAGGCGGAAGAACTTGGCGACGGCGACGACGGCGCGATTGATGCGGTAATTCTTTTCGTTGGCGGGCGTGTTGGTCATGGCGTTTTCTAACCTCTCAAAAAATCCGTTGACGACGCGCGCAGACAAACAGCGGCACGCGTCGTCGGGGCGTTTACTGACCGGCGGCCTTCGCGGCGACTTCGGCGTTGAGGATCAGGTGCGGTATCTGCCTGTAGGCCACGCCGAGCGAGGGACACTGGAAGAAGATATAGTAAACGCCCGAACGCGGCGGCACAAAGTTGATCTCGTAGACGCCGTCGCCGATTGACTTCGCCCAGTGGCGTTGCTGCCAGACGCCGGGCGAGAGGAAGGTGAGCACGCCCATGTCTTTCAAGTCGGTGCGCGGCTGTTTGGTCGTCGAGTCCGTCACCTTGAAGCGGAGTTGCACGTTCTCGCCGGTCTTCAAATTGCGCTCCTTCAACAGCGACTCGACCCGGATCGCCACCTCACGCTTCTTCTCGTATTCCGGGTTCTCCTTGACGGACATCTCGAAGCAGTTGACGACGCGCGGCGCGTCGAGCAGGAAGGCCACGTCGTAGTTGCCCTGCCCGGTGAGTTGCGCCTTGGTCGCGTAGACGCCGGGCGCGGTCTCGCGCAAGGAGGCGTCCCAGACGAGCAACGAGCGCGGCTCGCGCTTGTAGTTCGTGAAGCTGCCCATCGGCGCGGCCATGCCTTCCTGATAGTAATAGATCATCTTGTCGGCCGGGTTGGCGACGAGCACCGAGTTGTCCTCGGCCGAAGGGATCACGACGTCCGCCGTCGAACGGCTCGTCGCCATGCCGGGGGCTTTCTGCCCGCCGGGGAAACGCGCGACCGACGACTCGATTGCGCCCGTGCCGATCTGCGACAGATTGATCATCGAGACGTTTTCGTTGCCGAGCGCGCGCACGTAGGCGTACTGCTTGGTGAACGTCACCTGATCGGGCGAGTTGGCGATGGGGACTTGGTGCAGCACGCGGTTGGTCGAGGCGTCGAAGATGTGGACGACGTTCTCTTTCGGGTTGACGGCGAAGCCGTGGCGGCCGTTGGGCGCGAAGCGGATGGTCGCAACGCCCGGTGGCGACGCGATGGTCGCCGTGACGGCGTGGCTCACGGCGTCAACCACGGTGATGCGCCCGTCGCCCTCGTGCGCGACGTAGACGGCGCGGCCGAGCGGCGAGAAGGCGAGCGACGACGGACTCGCGCCCGTCTTGAGGTCTTTGACTTTGGCGAGCCGCGCCACCTCGACGACGGAGAGCGTGCCGTCCGACTTGTTGGTGACGAAGGCGAAGCGGTCGTCGCCGCTAAAGGCGATCTCGTGATGCCCCGCGCCCGTCTGGATGTTCGCGGCCACCTTCTCCGTCGCCGTGTCAATCACCGTCACGCCGCTCGTCGCCATGTCGTTCAGGCCGTCCGTCGCGACCCACAAGTATCGGCCGTCGGCCTGCAAGCGCACGCGCAGGGGACGCGCGCCGGTGTCGAGGTTCGTGATGACCTTCCACGTCGCCGTGTCAACGACGGCGACCTGATTGATGAGCGGCATCGAGACGTAGAGGCGACGGCGATCCGCGCTCATCGCCCAGTCTTCGCCGGGGCTTTTGAGGAAGACGAGGGTGAGCAGTTTGGTCGTGCCGAAGCCGAGCAGCGGATCGATCACGGAGATGTTCGCCTCTTCGTTGAGCGCGAGGACGTAGTAGGAGTTGAGGTCAATGTCTGGACGCTGGCTGAGTTGCGCCGTGAGGAACGACTGCACCTTCTCGCGGCACGCCTTCAAGTCGGTGGAGGTCGTGCCCTTCGCGCGCTCGTCAATCCACGCCGCCGGGCGCAGGTTGGTCACGGGCTGCCCCGTCGCGGCGTCCCGCACCGCGAACGAGACGAGCGCCTCCTTGCCTTCCAACAGCCCGTCGGTTTTGACGACCGGCTCAACCTTGAACTCGACGTTGATGCCCTCGCGCGTGATCTTCTGCGGCGCGTTGGATGCGGGCGGCACGGCGGCGGTGGTCGCGCTCGTGTTGACGGGCGTGGGCTTCGGCGGCGGCGGGGGCGGCGGCATGCCCGAACGCTGCGGTTGCGCGGACGCCGCGCCCGACGCGGCGAGGACGAAGAGGACGGCCGTCAGGATCGTTTGGCTGATGCGGTTTCTGTTGTTCATCATAAGTGCCCCGTTCATCATGAGTGCCCTGTTCATCATAAGTGGCCTGTTCAACGCCGGTGATGTTCGTCGCTGCTGCTTCGGCCGCGTCCGGCGGGAGTCGGAGTCCGGTGTGCGCGCTCCGTTCGCGTTCGATGAATTCCGTAGTTGCCGCGCACGCGTGTGCCGCGTCGCGCGCAGATCAAGCGCGACGACGGTTCAGCGCGTGATGGCCTTCAGATCTCGCATGGTGGAGCAGAAGGAGCGCACGGCGACCGTGCCGTCGTTGGCGTAGTCGAGTAGGGATTGGCGTAACTGCGCGGAGTCGTCGAAGACGAAAATGGTTTTGCCGTTCTGGCGTTTGAGCGCCTCGATCATGAAACTGCGGCAGCGCAGGAAACTCGCGAGCATGAGATCGGTGGTCTCAAACGGGACGCGGGTAGGGGCAGGCTGGTTCATCTCGCTTCATCTTTCTTCAACGGAGTTTCATCTGTGCGGCCTAATATACACGAACGGCCGCGGATTTTGGCGCGCCTCAATGAGAGCTTACGGGGCGCGGAAAAGGTCGCTTCAGGCGTCAGCCCTGACGACGGGGCGAGGCCGTTGAGAACCTGCCCGGAGTCGAAGCACTTCCACGTCGCGCGCGTCCCGTCGAATGGGACGCGCGCGGCGCGGAAGGGTTAGTGGTTTAGTTCGTCTCAAGACAGACCACGTCCGTACAGTACTGCCCCGGCGGGCAATAGCCGCACGGCGGTTGCTCGTTGATGACCGGCACTTCGACGCGGAAGAGACCCCAGATGCCGCCGTCGAACTGGAAGGACTGGAACGTGCGGAACAGGTAATCGCCCGTCACGTTGAACCGGCCGCCCGCCGAGTTGATGACGACGTCGAAGTGGTTAGAAGGCCCGTGGCCGTACTGCGAGCCGTGCCACGGCGAGTCGTTCTTGAAGCCGATCACGGTGGACTTCGACCCGCTCTGGTAAGGCATCTCCTGCCAGATGTGGCCGTGCACCATGAACACGTTGTTGCGCGCGTGCCCGCCGGAGTGCAGGACGCGGAAGCGTACCTCACTGCCCGTCCCGGCCGTGAAGATCGGAGTCACCGGATCGCGGCCGCCGACCTGCACGTTGTGCAGGACGTTGGTGATGTCAATCTGGTGCGTGGACTCCGCCGGGTTCGGGCAGCCGCTCTGCGGCGAACGCGGATCACCGCCCGTCAAAGGCAGCGACGGGTAGTAGCACAGGCGCGTCCACATCGGCTCGGTGCGGTAGTTGATCGCCTTCTGTCCCGAATCTTCGGGGTCTTCCGCCTCCGCCAGATTCGGCACGGGGTTGCCCGTGCCAGTCCTTGAGATGTTCGAGCCGCCGAACCTCAGGTTGATGTCGTTCTGGAACTGCAAGACCTGTTCGCGGAACGTCGGGCGCGTGTCGTAGCAAGGAGCGCGAATGCAGTCGTAGGCGAACTCCCCTTCGAGTTTGATCGTCGCCGAGTGCGTCGAGTCGGGGTCAATCGTCCACGTGCTGTACTGCGGCTCGATGATGAGCGAGCCGATGGCGCTCTTGTTGCTGTGCTTGATCGGGTCGGAGGACGACAGGTTCGTCGCGCCGAACTCGATGGGCACGCCCGTGCCGTAGTTGGACACGGGGTCAATGTTGATGTCGCCCGCGTACCACTGGTAAGTGACCGTGCCGCCGCCCGGCGCGGCCGTCTGGACGGGGTTGTTGCCGACGTTCATGCCGTCGCCCTTCGTCACATCATAGAAGACGAGTTGCGGGTGCAGGCCGACGTGCGACGACGGGATAACCTGATTGGCATTGAAGTAGTCAACGATCATCGGCATTGTGTTGTAACCGGGCAGGTCGGGAGCTTTCTCCGGCAGCCGGTTGACGAGCGTGACGTTGATGCAGTCGCCGGAGTTGGCGCGCAGGACGAGCGGCTCGACGCGCGGGCGCGAGTACATGCCGGTGGTCGGGTCAATGTCGGGCGGCGGATCGCCCTTCGCCGACTGCGGCGTGATGTTGACGAAGATGATCGCGGTCGGATCATGCAGCGGCCCGGTCTCGACGTTGCCGTAGGTCGGGCTGTGCGGGTTGTTGTCCTGCACCGTGAAGTTGTAGCCGTTCTGCCCGGTGAACTGGAGCGTGCGCTGCGGCAGGATGTCGCGCGCGAGATAGGCCGCAACCGTGTAGTTGCGTGCGTGGTTGTCGGCGGCGTCGCGCGGGCACACGCCGACGAAGTCGCCGGGGTTCGACGCGCCCGGCCCGAAGCCGTTCTTGTTGTTGGGCAGCTTCACGAGGTCTTGCCGCGCGGAACTGTAGGTTCGCATCAGACCCCAGAGGCCGTTCCACTGATCGTCCACGGCCGTGCCCGGCTTGTAGAGATAGTCGGACGTGCGTGCGTTCTTCGGCATGCGCGGGACGAGGAAGTCGTACTTCTCGGAGATGCCCATCATCTGCGAGTTGCGGTAGCCGGAGTCAGGGTCGAACGGCTCGAAGAGCCACTTGATGCCGTTGATGCTGAAGTTGTGTCCCTCTTCGTGCGCGCCGACGAGCACGCGCACCTCGACGCTGTCGTTCTCATACGCGCGCAGGAGCGGCGTGAACGGATCGTATGCGCCGACGTCGGCCGTGATCGGCGGGTACGGGCCGACCGTGTTCAAGACCGGATCAACGCGCGCGATGCTGCGATAGACGTGCGAGAGATCGCCCTGCGTGCCGAGCACCTGCTTGTTGGTGTTCGGGTCGCGCACGCGCAGCGGGATCGGCTCGTTGCGGTAGTTGACCGAGAACGTGCCGGGGTCATCCGCCGCGATGATCTCAGGGCACGGCGCGGGTTCGCCGTCCGGGCACTTGCCGTGCGCGGGGCGTTTCAACAGCGCGGTGTCGGGGCCGAAAGGCCCGCTCCCCAAGAAGGAAGGCGGCAAGGGTATTTCGTTCCTGCCCGGCGGGTTGACGGCGCGCTCCGGGTCGGGCACGGCGAGACCGTTGCCGTCCACGCCGCCGCCCTTGAGATAGGCGAGTTGGAAGTCCTGAAATTCGAGCAGAAACTCGCGGTAGCTATACTTGTCGTCGGGGCGCGTGATGATGACGGCCTGGAAGGTGGTCGGGCCGCCGTCGTCGCGCACCTGCGTCGGGCCGCCGAGCAGCGCGCCCGTCTCGTTGTGATACCACTCGGAGTTCTTCGGCTCGATGATGAGACCGGCGTAGAGTCCGCCCTGCTGGTGCGTGGACGGGCCGAAGTGATCGTGCGTGAAGGCGTTGCGAAGCGTGCGGTTGCCCGCCACGCTCTGGCCTACGTCGTCAACGAGCCAGCGCTGGATGGTGGTCTGCGCCGGGACGCCGAAGAACGGGTGATTTTGCAGCGTCAAAAGTCGCCGCCCGCCGGTGGGCGTGTAGATGCCGCCGACGCGGTTGATCTCGTCAACGCGGTGTCTGACCTCTTGCGGGCCGAACGTGCCGTCCTCGTAGTTCCAGCCGTTGCCCGCGCCGTCGGACGAGGTGACGTCGAACTTCACGAGGTGGATGTGCTGGCCGACGATGTCGGTCGGCGTGGTCACCTGGAAGTCGTCCACGCGGTAAATTTTCGGAATGAGATTGACGTGCTTGAAGGTGATGCAGTCTTCCTGATTGGCGCGGAAGAAGAGCGGTTCGGGCGCACGCTGGCCGAGCCGGATCGGATCGTAGTCGCGCCACAGCGACTCGATGCGCGTCTGCGGGAAATGCCAACCGGCCTTGTTGATCGTCATGTCGAACTGGAACATGACGCCCTTGTACGTCACCGGGCGACCGCGCGGCCCGACGGTCAGGACGGGTTCGCCGCTCGTCGGGAAGCGATCCGTCACGCACGGATCGGCGTAGGGCGCGCCCGCGACTGGCGGTCGGCCGTTGGTGAGGAACTTGGCGGCCGAGCCGTCCGTGCGGTAGCTGTTGTGCGTGGCCTGCGCGTGGTAGTTCATCGCGGCCACTTCGACGGGTTCGCCCGTCTCAAGGATTTCCTGCGCCCTGATCTGCTCGATCTCTTTCTCGAAACTGGTGCGCGTGTGTTCTTCGACGGTGACTATCGCGTCGAAGATGATGTGGCGCGGCAGACCGGCGTTGAACTCGGTGTCGAGCGGCGGGTGCGGCGGGCGATGTCCCGCGCGCGCAGGCACGAAGAACGGGAAGCCGGGGTTGCCCGTGCCCGTCACTTGCACCTGACCGTTGACGATCTGCGCCGTCGCTTCCGGCATCGGCGGCATGACGTACTTCGCCATGTTCGTGGCCGAGCCGCCGGGTAGGGGCACGATGGCCGGGATCGGCGTGCCGCGCAGGATTTCCGCGTCGGGCAGCGCGCGCGCGCCCGGTGACGGACGACCGGCGAAGTCGAGTCGCGTGCCTTCCTCAAACACGTCGTGCGTGCGCCAGAGTTCCCACATGCCCTGCGCGAAGTGCGGGTAGAAGTGGCAGTGGAAGATCGAGTCGCCGACGGTCAGGTTGCGATTGCCCGAACCGCTGTGCGTGATCTCAAGGTTATGACCCGAACTCGGCCCAAGCGCCTGACTATCGTTGTAAGACGAGCCTTCGCCGTCGGCCGCTTTCAACCACTGGTGCGCGTGCAGGTGGTGGATGTGATGTTCCTTCGGCCCGGCGTGGACGATGCGCTGCTTGACGTGATCGCCGAGGTAGCTGTGGTGGACGTTCGACGGGTCTTGCGGGTAGAAGGCTTTCGTCGCCTTGAATCCCGGCGGCGGGTTGACGAGGCTGTCCGTGCAACGCCCTTCGCGCAAGGCGTCAACCTTACACGGCGAGTTGGCCGGACGATCCACGATCATCGCCGGGTCGCCCACCGCCCACGCCGACAGGAAGAACTCTTCAAACAGGCACTCCTTGCAATCCTTCATCGGCCCGACGCCGAGACGGTTGGCTAGAATCTCCGAGCCGATCCCGCCCGTGCCGTAGTTGATGGCGAAGGCGTCGCGGCTGCCGTGTAAGGTGAACTCCAAGTTGTCGGGGTGGCCTTCTGCGAAATGCGGGAAGGCCTGCACCGCGCCGATCTCGTCGTGGTAGACGATGGTGAACTCGCGGAACGGCCAGTCGCGGTTGGGCGCGACGACCGGGATGTCCTTGAAAGTGCCCGCGGGGAATCTGCCGCGGTTCGGCCCCGTGATGATGGCGTTCAAATCCTGATGCACGATGATCCTGTTCTTGTTCATGATCTTCAGGATCGGCAGGCCGCGATAGCGATGCCACCACGGGTAGACGGCGTTGTAGTTGATGATCGGCTGGCCGCCCGGCGTGTGCCCGCTGGTCGCCATCAACATTTCGTCGCGCGTCAACTGCGAGCGATACCACTCCGCGCCCTTCGGCTCGACGTTGACCGCGCCGAACAGGCCGGGCGGAATTTGGCCGCCGTCGCCTTCGCCGGTCGTCGTCGCGCCCGCGCTGTACATCAGGTGGACGCCTTCCTTCATGTTCTCGTCGGCGTAGAGCGTGTAGGTGGTGCGGCCGCCGGGCGCGACGAGGCCGCCGGGCGGGTTCGGGTTCTGGCCGACGTTCGAGCCGTCGTCCTTGATGCTGTTGACGAGTTGGAGGCCGACGACGTGGATCGAGGCGTGGCGCGTGGCGGGCTGCTCCTCGTCGCGCGGCGTGGGGTGCAGCAAGTTCTGGAAATCAATCTGCAAACAGTCGCCGACGTTCATGCGCAGGACGAGCGGGCGCGGGCGCTTGTCGCCGCGCAGCCGGACGTTGCCGGGCGTGAGTCCCCTGCGCCAGTCAATCGGCACGACGTTGTGGCGCAGCGCGAAGATCATGCCCTGCGGCTGCACCGCGCCGAGGCGATTCCAGAAGAAGACCTGATCAAAGGCCACGACGCTCGCCTTGATCGTGCGCAGGCACGGCGAGCGTCCGCTATCCGCCGTGGTGTACTCGTATGAGATCGCGTTCGGATCATCCGTCTTATAGTAGGTGTCGTTGGTGCTTGAGTGCGTCTCCTTGTAATCCTGCGAGGCGAAGGCCTGATCGCTTTCCGACGCCGGGCCGGAGTCGTCCTGCACGGGCGTCTCCTCCTTGAGCAGTTCGTCGTCAATGGACGGCTCGTCACTGCCTTGATCTTGCAACGCCTCGTCGGGCGTCGGCGTCGGCTCCTCTAAGACCAACGGCGTCGGCGTCGGCTCCGGAGCGAAGCCCGTCGCCGCCGTGCCCGTCGCCGTGGCGGATGAGGACGTAGCCTTTGCCGGGGTCGGGGACGGTGTGGGCGTCGCTGTGGGCGTTGCTGTGGGCGTCGGCGTCGGCGCGGTGTTCGCCGCCGCGCTCGATGGCAGGACGAACAGCACGACGGCTAAGCCCGCGCAGAACATCACGAGAGACAGGAGCGATTGGCGGTAGGCACGATCTGTAGACATGAGACTCACCTCTTACGCTGACCGGGTGGCCGGTATGGAGACGTGTTTAAGGAGAGTTTCGTGTGCGCGGAAGCGAGTGCTGAGGCTGGTGCGCATCATCTGAAAACATCTCCCCTGACGAAGAAACAGGTTGAGCGATGCCACAGGATGCGCTAAGATGCGGGCTGTCCGGCGTTGCATCTTTTGTACGCAGCGATGTGGCGAAAGTTGTTTACGCAAACTGTCCCCGTCGTCACCGGCAAGTGACGGCGGGGACAATATATTTACCCCAAAGCTATGTTGACGTTCTCTTTCACGACGAGGTTTGGACGATACAATCCGCCTGCTGAGTGAATGAGTTGCGGCCGCTCAGCGGATGATAACTACTGACGTATAAAATTAAGGATGCTTCGATACACAGAGTCTCAAACACGGCTGATGAGACTCAGGGGTTTGGTGAGAACAGCATCAAACTTCTCTCAAGGGGTGCGGGCACTTTAAACTCGACCTGTGTTGCCTGTCAAGTATTATTTTTTACCAACATTCGAGTTGCAGTCCACTGTTAAATATTATGCAAGGCGCAAATGTCTGATGAATTGCAACATAGCCCATCCGAATCGCAACATTAGCCGCCGGTAAAAATTTTCGCCCGCGTCGTCAACTCGAAGACATCAAATCACCGCCTGCACCCTCGTCGAGACTCGACCGAAACTACACTTTCATCCCGACTGGAACTTTCGATTTTGTCCGACGCCGTTAAAGTATGACGGGCGACGTTTATGTTTCTTCCGGTCGTCCGCTGTTTCTGTGATAGGCTTGAAACGTGATGCGGGAAGAGCAGGCACAGGCGACGGCGGCCGCACCTCTGCGGCGCAAAATGTGGTGGCTCATCGCCGGTCGTTTCGCGCTGGCGGTCGCGCTCTTCGCGTTGAGCCTCAAGTTCGCCAGAAGCGGGACGGCGAGCGCGGCGAGTTTCGACTCGCTTGGCAGCGCGCTCATTTTCGGGCTGGCCGTGCTGCTGCTCTCCGCGCTGTCGGCCGCCGCGCTGCGCTTCTCACGCGTGCCTTTGCAGTGGCAGGCCGGGGCGCAGATTTTTTGCGACGTGCTGCTCGTGACGTGGCTCACGTCGTTGCGCGGCGATTTGCACTCGCCTTACGTCGCGCTCTACATCGTCATCATCTCGGCGGCGGGCATCTTCCTCGGCGTGCGCGGCGCGCTCGTCACCTCGGTCGGCTGCGCCGTCTGCTACACGTTCGTGGTCTGCGCGGGCGCGTTCGGGTGGTTTCACGCGGGCGGGGGCGACGTGGCCGCGGCGTCCGTGCCGGAAGTGATCGGGAACGTCGGGCTGCACGACATCGCGTTCTTCGTCGTCGGCCTGCTCGCCTCGCGCCTCGCCGAACGCCAGGCGCACTCCGAAGTCCAACTCATCGAGGCCAAGCACGCGCTCGCAGACCTGCGCGCGCTGCACGAACGCATCGTCGAATCAATCCGCTCCGGCCTCGTCACGACCGACCTCGACGGCCTCATCTACACTTTCAACAACGCCGCCGAAGAGATCACCGGGCACACGGCCGAAGCCCTGCGCGGGCAGGACGTGTCCATCCTCTTCGGCGCGCTCGCCCCGAAGGTCGAGGAGTCTTTGCGCGCGGCCGAGGCGGGCGCAACCAGCCCGCGCTACGAGGCCGACTGTCTCACCGCCGACGGCCTGCGCCTGCGTCTCGGCTACAGCATCTTCCCGCTCTTCGGCGAGACGGGCGCGCGCACCGGCCTCGTCATCACCTTTCAGGATTTGACGCAGGTGCGCGCGCTCGAAGAGACTTCGCGGCGGCAGGACAGGCTCGCGGCCGTGGGGCGCGTCGCCGCCGGGATCGCGCACGAGATACGCAACCCGCTCGCGGCCATGCGCGGCTCGATACAGGTGTTGCGCTCCGAGATGAACGGCGACCCCGGACAGGCCGAACTCATGGAGATCGTCCTGCGCGAATCCGACCGCCTCAACCACATCATCACGGACTTTCTCACCTACGCGCGCCCGCGCCCCGTCTCGCTCGCCGACACGGACTTGCGCGAACCGCTGCGCGAGACCTTCACGCTGCTGCGCCACAGCCCTGAGACGCGCGACGGCCACGCCATCGAAGAAGACTACCCGGACGCGCCCGTCCGCGCGCAGGCCGACGCGGCGGGCTTGCGTCAGGTCTTCTGGAATCTGGCGCGCAACGCGCTCTCGGCCATGCCCGCGGGCGGGCGTTTGCGCGTCGAACTGCGCCCGTCGAATCACGGCCGCGTCCGCATCACCTTCAACGACACCGGCGCGGGCATGTCGCCCGAACAGGTCGAAAGATTGTTCGAGCCGTTCTCTTCTTCCACGACCGGCGGCACGGGACTCGGCCTCTCGATTGTTTATCAAATCATCCGCGATCATGGTGGTACAATAAACGTCAGCAGCCGCGAAGGACACGGGACGACCATCATCATCGAGTTACCGGAGAATCTAAAGTGACAAGTGACGGGTGACAAGTGACAAGTTAAACTAGCTTGTCTTCAACTTGTCACTCGTCACCCGTCACTTGTCACTTGAGTTATGGCTAATCTTCTCATCGTTGACGACGAACAGGGCATGCGGCAGTTGTTGTCGCTGGTGTTCGGGCGCGCGGGGCATCAGGTGCGCGCGGCGGAGAACGGGCGGCGCGCGGTGGAGATGTTGCGCGAGGCGGCGGCCGATCTGATCGTCTCGGACGTGCGGATGCCGGACATGGGCGGCATCGAGTTGCTGCGCGCGGCGCGCGAGTTGTCGCCGGACATCGCCGTCGTGATGATGACGGCGTTCGCCACCGTGGAGACGGCGCGCGAGGCGTTCAAACTCGGCGCGGACGATTTCATCCAGAAGCCGTTCGACGTGGACGAGTTGAAGTTGATCGTCGAGAAGGCGCTGGAGCTACGCCAACTCAAGCAAGAGATTCAGGACTGGCGCAAGACGCAGAGCGACCGCGGGCGGCTCGATCAGATTATCGGCCGCTCGCCACGCATGCAGGCCGTCTACCAGATGATCGAGACGGTCGCCGTCGTGCAGTCCACGATCTTGATCACGGGTGAGTCGGGCACGGGCAAGGAACTCGTCGCGCGCGCCGTCCACAATCTTTCGCAGCGCAGCGACAAGCCGTTCGTCTCGATAAACTGCGGCGCGTTCACCGAGACGCTCCTTGAATCGGAACTCTTCGGCTACGTGCGCGGCGCGTTCACGGGCGCGGCGGCGAACCGCAAGGGCTTGTTCGAGGCGGCCGACAAGGGCACGATCTTTCTCGACGAGATCGGTGAGATGTCGCCCGCGATGCAGGTGAAACTGCTGCGCGTGCTGCAAGAGCGCAAGGTGCGCCCCGTCGGCGGGCACGAAGAGTTGACGGTGGACGCGCGCGTCATCGCCGCGACGAACCGCGACCTGCCCGCGATGGTCAAGGCGGGGACGTTCCGCGAAGATCTGTTTTACCGCGTCTCGGTGATCCCGATCGAGTTGCCGCCGCTGCGCGAGAAGCGCGAAGACATACGCGAACTCGTCAACCACTTCGCCGCGAAATATTCGGCGCAGGCCGGTCGCAGTTTGACCGTCTCCGAGGCGGCGATGGCTCTGCTCGAACGCTACTCGTGGCCGGGCAACGTGCGCGAACTCGAACACACCATCGAACGCGCCGTCGCGCTGGAACGCACCGAGCAGATTCAACCCGAACGCCTGCCCGAACAGATCACCAACTACAGCCCCGCGCGCGTCGCCGACGCGCTCGACCTGCCCGAAGACGGACTCAACCTGACGGCGCACCTCGATCAGTTAGAGAAGACTTACCTGCTCGAAGCCCTGCGCCGCACCGGCGGCAATCAGACGCGCGCCGCCGAACTACTCCAACTCTCCGTCCGCTCCCTGCGCCATCTCCTCGACAAGCACAGCATCCGCAACCTCACCGCGCAAATCCGCAACGACGCCGCGCGCGGCGCGCACGAATAAGAACGGGGAAAGGGTAAGGGGTAAAGTTAGAAGACATAAAGCGGGGCGCAGCGATCAACTGCTGCGCCCCATCTTTCTTTTCCTTTTACCCCTTACCCTTTTCCCTTTCACCCTTCACCATTCACAGCTTACTGGCATGAGCCTTGCAGATGGAGGCAGCAGATTGACTCCGGTGTCAGTCAGATTGATTGCGCGCGATTGAAGAGGACAAAGATGCAGACTTCCCCCACCCACACACGTCAACGCGGCTTCTCACTGATCGAACTTTTGATCGTCGTCGCAGTCATCGGCATCGTCGCCGCCATCGCAGTTCCCCATTTCCTTAACTCGCGGCAGGCCGCACACAACGCCAGCGCGTTCAGTTCGCTCAGACTCATCCACACCGCACAGATCGCCTACCGCATGCGTAACTCACAATACGGCGATCTGGCGGCCTTGCGCGCCGCAAACGTGCTCGACGATCCGCTGCTCGCCTCCGGCACGCGCAGCAATTACACCTTCGTCGTCAACGCGGCGACGCTCACTCCGAACTTTTACGAAGTGACGGCCACGCCGTCCATCGCGCCGTGGCAGTATTACTACATAGACGTTTCCGGCGTCATCCGCAGCGAGAACGGAAGGGCGGCCGACGGCACAAGCCCGCCGCTCAACTATTAACGCCGCGCCCCGCGAACGCCATTCAACTTCTCCCCTCGCTCGCACGGTCAGAGCCTTTTGACCATCTCCCCAACACAACTTATGCGGCCGTTGTTCGTTACCCGCCGCCATCCTTGTTGACAAAATTCGTCAGTCCACATCTGACGAGTTTTGTTAATCGTCCCCTGCTGCCTTCGAGCCTCCCGGCCGGTCGCACGTTTCCCCGCCGAAAAACCGCAGTTTGCGAGTCGCCCGACGACGCGGCGCGTGTGGCATGACTCTTGTTACTTCCTAGTTCGCACGGCGCACGAGCCTGACAGACGGCGACCGTTAGCGCGAACTCTAAACCTAACCATTCCCCTTGCTATAAGGAGCACACGAAAGAAATGCAACAGAACAAAGGCCAACGCGGCTTCTCACTCATCGAACTCCTCATCGTCGTCGCGATCATCGGCATCATCGCCGCCATCGCCATCCCCAACCTGCTCGCCTCCAAGCGCTCGGCCAACGAAGGCTCCGCCATCGGCTCCGTGCGCTCCATCAACACGGCCGAAGCGACCTACTTCACCACCTCGGGTCAGAACCTCAACTACGGCACGCTCGTGCAAATGAGAGCCGCCAACCTGCTCGACTCCGTGTTGGCCGCCGGCACGAAGAGTGGTTACGTGTTCGCGGTCAACAACATCGTCGCGCCCGCGGCCGGTGTGTCGGCGCAGTACGAAGTGACGGCGACGCCCGTCTCCGCCAACGCTGTCACCGGCACGGGTACGCGCGGCTTCTACTCGGACGAGTCGGCCGTCATCTATGGCTTGGTCGGCGCGGCTGCGCCTGTCCGTACGGCGACTGGTGCGACGGGTACGCCCATCCAGTAGTCTCTGAGGAAGCGGTCTCATGAGTCCCCACGGCTCGCAAACCGGCCGCCGGTGGGCATCAACTCTGAACTGATGCCGACCCGTTGATGAGACCGCTTCCCACTCTCCCACAGCGTCCCCCGCGACAGATGCCGGCAGATGATTATCGGCCACTGAGTTCGGGGCTTCGCGCTAGAGAGCGCCGCGGGTGCGACAGCAACGGCATACCGCTAACGGCGTCGCGGAAACATCAATCGTCCGAATTACCATCTGCCATCAAGGAGCACACGAAAGAAATGCAACAGAACAAAGGCCAACGCGGCTTCTCACTCATCGAACTCCTCATCGTCGTCGCGATCATCGGCATCATCGCCGCCATCGCTATCCCCAACCTGCTCGCCTCCAAGCGCTCGGCCAACGAAGGCTCCGCCATCGGCTCCGTGCGCTCCATCAACACGGCCGAAGCGACCTACTTCACCACCGCCGGTCAGAACCTCAACTACGGCGACTTGACAGCCCTTAGAGGGGCTAACCTGATTGACTCCGTGTTGGCTGGCGGCACGAAGAGCGGTTACACGTTCGCGGTCAACAACATCGTCGCGCCCGCGGCCGGTGTGTCGGCGCAGTACGAAGTGACGGCGACGCCCGTCTCCGCCAACGCTGTCACCGGCACGGGCACGCGCGGCTTCTACTCGGACGAGTCGGCTGTCATCTATGGTCTCATCGGCGCGGCTGCGCCTGTTCGCACCGCCACCGGCGCAACCGGCACGCCCATCCAGTAACTTGAGTTAGACGCTCAAGCATCAACTGACTAACTCTCTGCGGAGGCGGATCAAGTTTCCGCCTCCGCAGAGTCTTTTATGAGGGGTCATGCCAGCCGCGCGCCCCGTGTGATATTCTCCACCGCGACCCGTTACCCGACCGGCGCGGTTTCCGAACGTCCGACGACCGCCCCGTCATGTTTTCAGAAACCATCAACGTCACAGCCGAACGCTTGACACCCACAAACACGACGCACAACGCGACTACAGACCCGCAGCAGCAGTCGCCCGACGACGCCGCTGCCGCGACGACGACGGCGACCCTGCCGCCGCACGGTTCATCTTTGCGCCGCGTCCTGACCATCGCGCGCAACGCCTTCCGCGAGGCCGTGCGCGACCGCGTGCTCTACAACCTCGTCTTCTTCGTCCTCCTGCTTACGGGCGGCGCGATCTTCATCGGCGACCTCTCGGCGGCGCAGGAGGCCAAGATCATCGTTGACATGTCGCTCAGCGCGATGCTGCTCTTCGGCGTCTTCATCGCGATCTTCGTCGGCGTCGGGTTGGTCTACAAAGAGTTGGAGCGGCGCACGGTCTACGCCATCTTCGCCAAGCCCGTGGGGCGCGGCGAGTTTCTCGTCGGCAAGTATCTCGGCCTGTGCCTGACGCTCGCCGTCAACGTCCTCGTGATGGGGGCGGGCGTCTCGCTCGCGCTCCTCTACGTGCGCGGCGGCTACGACCCGCTCGTCCTGTCCGTGTGGCCTGCGGTCGCGCTCATCTACGTCGAGTTGATGATCTTGGTGGCGGTCGCGCTGCTGTTCTCCTCCTTCTCGTCGCACGCGCTCTCCGCGCTCCTGACCTTCGCCGTCTTCGTCATCGGCCACTTTAGCGCGGACATGAAACTGCTCGCCGCCTCGACGGGCACGACCGGCGCAAAAATTCTCTTCGGCGCTCTCTACTACCTGCTGCCCAACCTCTCGCACTACACCGTCATCACCGAAGCCGGTCATGGTCTCACGCCCGCGCCCGCCGCGTTCGCCGTCGCGCTTCTGTACGCCTTCGTCTACATCGCCGTGTTGCTCGCAGCCTCGATCCTCATCTTCAATCGCCGCAACTTCAAATGACTGCCTCACGCAACACCGACACAGGCAACGACGCGCACGACGACGCACGACGCGACGCGACACGCGGCGACGCGCAACACGACGCGACACGCGGCGACGCGAGCAGTCGCGCGCGTCGTTTCAAGGCGCGCGAGTTCACGCTCGTCGCCGTCGTCCTCTGCGGCCTCGGCGTGTCGGCGGGGCTGGCGCGCTGGTTGGAGTTGCGCCAACCGCCCGCGGCCGCGCAACTGGCGCGCACGTCGGATGAGTTGTACTTGAAGCCGGAGCAGGCGCGCCGCCTCAGTCTCGGCTTCAACGCGATGGCCGCCGACTGGTACTGGATGCGCACGCTCCAATACGTCGGGCGCAAGATCACTTCGCACAAGGGCGCGATCCAGATTGACGACTTGAGCGCGCTCAACTTGAAAATCCTCGCGCCGCTTCTTGAGAACGCGACGACGCTCGACCCGCAGTTCATCGCCGCCTACGAATACGGCGCGATTGTGCTACCGGCAGTTGACGTGGAGGCCGCCGTCAAGCTCGTCAAAAAAGGCATCAACGCCAACCCGCGCGCGTGGCGTCTGCACTATTACCTCGGCTACATCTACTGGCAGCAGAATCGCTTTCAGGAAGCGAGCGAAGCCTACGCGGCGGCCACACGCGTGCCCGGCGCGCCCGCTTGGCTTTCCGCCATGTCGGCGCAGATGGCGACCAAAGGCGGCAGCCGCGAAACCGCCCGCGCGATTTACGAGAACATGTACCGGCAGACGGACGACGAGCAGATGAAGAAACTCTCGCTCGCGCGCCTCGTCCAACTTCAATCGCTCGACGAAATGGATGCGCTGCGCGCCCTGCTCGCCACACACCGCGCGCGCACGACGAGCGGCCGCTGCCCGCAAGCGTGGCGCGAAGTCGCGCCGCAGTTGCGCGCCGCGCGTTTTCAACTTGATCCCTCCGCCGCGCCGCTAGACCCGTCGGGCGTGCCCTACGTCATCAAGCAGGACAATTGCGACGTGGAACTCGGCGAGCAGTCGGAGATCATACGCAAGTATTAGTCTCAGGAAATTAACCGCGTAAGACAGAGGACAAGTGGGAAGTTTGTTCTTCACGGAGAATGAAAGATGGCCGCCGCAATCGAGATTGACGATCTGACGAAAGACTACGAGGTGGGCTTCTGGCGCAAGCGCAAGGTGCGCGCGCTCGACGGCCTGACGCTCGCCGTCGAAGAGGGCGAAATCTTCGGCTTCCTCGGCGCGAACGGCGCGGGCAAGTCCACGACGATGAAACTCCTCATGCGCCTCATCTACCCGACCGCGGGCAGGGCGCGCATCAATGGGCGCGACATCGAAGACATCTCCATGCACGCCTCGATCGGCTACCTCCCCGAACATCCATACTTCTACGACTACCTCACCGCCCGCGAACTGCTCGAATACTGCGCCGAACTTTTCGGCTACACGCGCCGCGACTGCCGCGCGCGCGCCGCCGCGATGCTCGCCACGGTGCGCCTCGAAGAGAAGAGTTGGGACAAGCAACTGCGCAAGTTCTCGAAGGGGATGCTGCAACGCGTCGGCCTCGCGCAAGCTCTCGTCAACGACCCTGCAATCGTCTTCCTCGACGAGCCGATGAGCGGGCTTGATCCGGTCGGCCGCCGCGAGGTGCGCGACCTCATCGCGTCGTTACGCACGCGCGGCACGACCGTCTTCTTCTGCTCGCACATCCTCGCCGACATCGAAGTGCTCTGCGACCGCGCCGCCATCCTCCAGAGCGGCCGCCTCGCGCACATCGGCCGCCTCGCAGACCTGCGCCACGCGGCGGGCGACGCGCGCGCGATGGAGATCGTCTGCGCGGGCGCGAACCTCTCGGAGTTGAACGCTGGAATGGAGAAACTTGCGGGCGCGCGCGTGACGCCGACGCCGGGCGGCGCGCGTCTCGAAGTCGCAACCGAGCGCGACGTTGACGCCGCCTTGCGCGCCGTGCGCGCGTCGGGCGCGACGCTCGTCTCCGTCCAGCCGGTCGGCAACCCGCTCGAAGAACTTTTCACGAGTAACAATTGAAGGGCGGGAGTTGAGCGCCGCTCACGTCCGTCGAAGTGAGTAACGTTCAAGTGTGTCACAGTGAGCAACGCTCACGTTTGTCGGAGTGAGCAACGCACAAGTCTTCATCGCAGCGGGCAAGCGCCTGATCTGATTTCGCCATCTTTCAATATGGAAGCAATCACGGTTCACTACAAACTTTCCGAGAAGGAATATCTGGACGCGGCGCGTTTGATCTTCTTCCCGAAGCCGGGGGAGTGGCGGCTGCGCGCGGTCGCGGGCTGTGTCCTGTTCCCGTTCGCGTTCTTCATGCTGGCGCTCGGCGCAGGCTTTGAACTCCTCCCCGCCCTCGGCCTTGGCGTCGCGGTCACGCCGTTGTTGCTTTACCTCTCCTTCTTCCACTTCACCATCGTCGCGCGGCGTTGCTACAAGGGCGACCGCAAATTTCGCGAGGGCATGACCGTCACCTTTACAGACGAACACATCTCGGTCGCGTCGAAGCTCGTCGAGTCGAAGCAGAGTTGGAAGTTGTACACGGACGTGTTGGAAGGTGAGACTTGCTACGCGCTCATCTACGGAAAGGACATTCGCATGGCGGCCATGTTGCCCAAGCGCGCGTTCCGCAGCAAGCAACAGCACATGGCCTTTCGCGAACTCATCGGCGCGCAGTTTGCGAAAACTCTGCCGGTGCACGAGGTCGGCGAACTCGAAGCGGCGGAGCACGAATACCAGCCCGCGAGCCTTGAGCCGCCCGACTGGCGATAGCGCTCCTCCGGCGACCTTAAGCGCACGCGCTTATTTGAACCTCACGCCAGTCACTTCGACGCGGATGTTGGCGCGCACGTCATCTTTCCGAAAGCCCTCGATCAAAATCGGAACCATAATCACCTTGTTCGGTTCAAATTCCGACATCCCGGTCTCCGCATTCGGGACGGCGATCTTGGTGCGCTGCCGGACAGGCTTGTTGTCGAGGTCAACGACCATCGCCAGCAGTTCGAGGCCGCTGATGGTGCGCCCCGTGAAATTGCGCACCTTCGGGCGCAGGGTCATCACGATGTCGCCTGCGGGGCGCGGCGACTCGGTAGCCTCGTCCGGGTTAGGCTCTACGACGATGCGTTCGAGCGCCTGCGCGAACTCCGGCGAACCGGCGCGGAGCGCGCCTTCGAGTCGCGGCTGTTGACCCGCGACGCTCGTGCTGCGTGAGCGCGTCGTTGCCCAGAAGACGATCAGCGCGATCAGGAGCGCGCTCGCGATGGCTGCGATGATGAAGATTTTTCGCCGTGAAGCGTCGGCGGCGTCGGTGTTCGGTTTGGCAGACATAGTTTTTAAGAGTGACAAGTGACAGGTGACGAGTGACAAGTCAGAACCCGGAATGGCGGGATTTTATCTCGTCACCTGTCACTTGTCACCCGTCACTGTGTGTTCACCCCATGCGGGCGCGCAAGTTCGACTGGCCGGGGCGCGGGTCGGCCGCAGCCGCAGCCTGTTCCTGCTCGAAGGCGTTCATGGCGTCGTCTTTGACGAGCGAGCCGGTTCCGGTGCGCGGGCGCGAGTTGAGCGGCCAGACGATGCGGAAGCGGCTGCCCTCTTCGGGGCGGCTCTCAACCGCGATCTCGCCTTCGAGCAGTTCGACGATCTTGCGCGTGATAGCAAGCCCCAGCCCGACGCCGCTGTAGGGGCGCGTGAGGCGGTCGTCAACTTGCCGGAACTCGTCGAAGATGAAACTGAGCGCCTCGCGCGAGATGCCGATGCCGGTGTCCGTGACTTCGAGAAACCAGCGCGCCTCGTCGAGCGGCGCGGCGGTGATGCGGATCGTGCCCGTCGCCGTGAACTTCACGGCGTTGCTCACGAGGTTTGTGATGACCTGCGTCAGTTTGTGCCGGTCGGTCGTGACGTAGCCGAGCGCGGGCGACACGTCGGCGTGCAGTTGGACGCGTTTCTCCACGGCCTCGGCGGCGAAATTCTTGATGACATCATCCGTCACGGCGGCCACATCCACGCTCTCCAGGTGCAGCGCGGAACGCCCCGCCTCCAGACGCGAATAGTCGAGCAGGTCGTTGACGAGTTCGAGCAGCGAGCGCGCGTTGCGTCCCATGCGCACGACGGCCTCGGACTGCAAGGGCGCGAGCGGCTGGCGGCGGTCGCGCTCCAACAACTGGCACAGGCCGATGATGACGTTCAAAGGCGTCCGCAGTTCGTGCGAGACGTTGGCGACGAAGGCCGACTTCAGACGGTCGTGCTCGCGCAGGCGGTCGTATGCGCCCATCAACTCTTTGTACTGCCTGACCTCCGGCGTGATGTCGCGGAAGACGGCGACGACGCCTTCGCGCCCGCCGCCATCGCCCGTGAGCGGCGTCGCGCTGACGGCGAGCACGCCCTCTTCATCCTCGCCGCGAATGATCTGGACGTGTTCGCCGGAGACGTGTTCGCCGTGCGAGAGAGCGCGACCGAGCGGCGTCTCACCGGCGGGCAGGACGTTGCCGTGCAGGTCGCGCAAGGCCATGTCGGCGATGAGCGCGTCCACGCCGTCGCGGAACTCGCCGGGCTTGCGCCCGATGATGCGCGCCGCCGCCGGGTTGACGCGGTAACGCCCGCGCCCGTCCACGATGATGACGCCCTCGTCCATCTGGTTGATGACGCTTTCGAGTTCCGCCGCACGCGACTTCTCCGCCGCGAACGCGGCCGTCGCCAACTTCTCCGCGCGCACGCGCTTCGAGACTTCCGAAAGTATGAGGAGCAGGTCGCCGCGCTCCTCGCTCAGTTCGCTCATCGGCCAGAGGATCACGTCCCAGTATTTCGCGCCCTCGTCGCGCTCGCCGCGCTGCTCGCTCGTGCGCGCGACGAGTTCGAGCGGCAGGCCGTAGTTGACGAAGGCGCGACGCGTGCGGCGCACGTCTTCGACCACTTCGCTGAGGACGGCGAGACCGGCCGCGGCCTCGTACAAACCGCGACCCGCGAGCGTCGCGCCGTCGCGCCCGACGATGCCTGCGAAGGCGTTGTTGGCCTTGCGCACGATCAGCCCGGCGTCGAGCACGGCCACGCCGAGCGGCAGGCTGTCGAGCACCTCTTCGATGAACGCGCCCTGCGTCCGCAGTTCGTTGAACTTCGTCTCCAAACTCGACGCCATCACGTTGAACCCGGCGGCGAGCGTGCCCACCTCGTCGTCGGTCTCGACGGCGAAGCGTTCGTGCAGTTGTCCCTCACCGAGCGTCGAGGCGGAAGCGGCGAGGCGTTGCAGCGGCTTGGTGAAACGCCCGACCGCCCAGATCGCCAGAAAACTCGAAGCCATCAACCCCAGCGCCCACGCCGCCGTGAGCACCAGATAGGCGCGACCCGCCGGGGTGTTGTGCGCGGGCGGCACGCCGACCGCCACGCTCCACCCGTAAGCGGCGCTCTGCCGCTCGCTCGTCAGACGCTCCACGCCGTCGTTCCACTTCTCCTGATGAATGTTCATGCCGGAACGCGTCCGCGGCGCGGGTGCGACCGGCACGTTTGAAGGTTCGGGCACGACGCGACCGGCGGCGTCGTAGACGATGATCGCGGCGTCGGCGTTCGGGTCGGGCGAGGCGTGCTGGCGCAGGCGCGCGTAGAGTTCGGCCGCCGAATTGGGCGGGAGCGACGCGCCCTGCGCGATGACTGCCGGGCGCGCCTCCAACCACGCGTCGAGCGCGCCCTCGGCGGCGACGGCCTTGATGCGCGCGATAGTTCCGGCCTGTTCGATGAGGCTGTTCTGGTAACTGTCGAGTTGGAAGAGGCTGATGATGAGCAGGGGCAGAGACAGCACGGCGAGCATCACCAGAAGTTTGGTGCGCACGTCGAGCGGGTTGCGAGAGTTCTTGCCACGTTTCGTCAAGGCTCTTAATTAGTGTTCCGGGAAGTCCGTGCGGCGGCGTCTTGGCGGCGGCCAGTGGGAGGTGCGCGTCCGCACTTGCGGGCGCAAACTTGTCGCGTAAATCAGAACCGCCTGCGCGACCAACTCGTCAACGAACAGGTGCGTCCGTCGCAGCGCGTCGCGCAGTTCCCGAAAGTCTCCCTCCGTGGCGTCTCTGCCTTCGCGCCACAGAAAATCGTGTAATACATCACGTAAAATCATCAACTCTCGTGCCACTTCGTCAATCAGACAGCCCTGCTGGAAACGCGCCTGCGAGTGCATGCGAAGGGAACGCACGGCCTCGGCGATTTCGCTGTCGAGCGCAGCGCTATCCAACACCTGAGCCAGTTCGTCGAAAATGTCCGGCAGGTAGTCTATGAGTTGATGATAAGAGAGCAGTGCGGGCAGGTCTGTGCGGCGATCCGTGTAGACGATATCAACGAAGGCGCGCACGAGCGCGGGCTCGTGCTGTCTCAGCAGGGCGGCGTAACGTTCGGCCATGAGCAGAGGTCGGAGGTCGGAGGCCGAAGGACGGAGAAGACAGTTTTTGTTTTAACTGACCTCCGGCCTCCGACCTCCGACCTCTCATTTCCCTAGCAGTTTCTTCAAAAGAGCTTCCAGTTCCGCGAAGTCAATGGGCTTGGTGACGTACTCGTTGCAGCCTGCGGCGAGGGCGTCGGTGTGAAAATCGTTGGTGTCGTGCGCCGAGACGGCGACGATGGGGACGCGCGCGAGGCCGTCGAGTTCGCGGATACGGCGCGTGGCGTCGAGGCCGTCGAGACGCGGCAAACTCAAGTCCATCAGGATCAGATCGGGGCGCGTGCTCTCGGCCAACTCGACGGCCTCACGCCCGTCCACCGCTTCGACCACCTGATAACCGCTCATTTCGAGTAACTTTCTCATCATAAAGCGGTTATCTGCAAAATCTTCCACCACGAGGACAGTCAATTTCGCGTTTCCGTTCTCTTCCATTCACAGCCTTCCAGTCAACGAGGGCAAATAATTAGATGGCTCACGCCCGCCGCGAAACGTATCACTAGCAAACACTCAGATTTTTTGCTAAGATGCCGCATCGAAACGCAACACAAAAAGCCGCATCGTTCGGGTTCAATTCGCATGGAGAGCGCGGCCTAACGTCCTCCACGCGACCGGCAGAAGTACCCGACGCGCGAGCCTTGTGAGCAAAATGAAGCCGATAAAAGCTACCACACACGACACGGACGCCCTGATTGAATTGGGGCGCGCCTCCGTGCAGATCGTCCACGACCTGAAAAATCAGGTTAACGGTCTCAAACTCTATGCCACGTTTTTGCGCAAGCGCATGGAGAAGAGCGAACGCCCCGCGGACGAACTCGAAACCATCAACAAGATCATGGCCGGACTCGAACGCGCCGCCGCCGACATGACGACGCTCGTGCGCTTCGGCCGCCCGCTCGAACTCCAACCGAAGCCGCGCCTCGACCTTGCCGCCCTGCTCGCCGCCGCCACCGAAGGCGACTTCGCCCCCACGCCCGCCGGGGATGACGATAGCGGCGACGCGTACCGCGGCGACTTCGACGCGCCCGTCCTCTCGGAGGCGCTCAAAAACATCCACGCCAGCGCGCGTCAACTCGCGTCGAAGGACGCCCCCCCGCACGTCAACTTGCGCCGTGCGGAAACGGGGACAGAGGCCGGGGCTGAGAACGGGGCGACGCCGCCGTCCGCCCTCATCGAATGGCGTGGCATCAGGGACGCGGGCGGCGACGAAGACGTTTTCAACAGTTTCAACGGGGGCGCGGGCTTGCGCCTCGCGCTCGCCGCCAGAGTCATACACGCGCACGGCGGCGCGGTCGAACAGGCTTCCGACGCCCTGCGCGTCCGGCTGCCGCTGAGAAGTGACGAGTAACGAGTGACAAGTGACGAGTTAAAGACAAGGCTTTTGTTTTAACTCGTCACTTGTCACCCATCACTCATCACTTATTTTCACTGAGGAGAGCAAAAGGTGGATCGTAAAGACGTACGCATTTTGGTGGTTGACGACGAGGCGATGATGGCCGACTCGCTCAAGCAGAATCTGGTCGAGGAAGGCTATACGGTGGACACGGCTCTGACGGGCGCGGACGCCATCGAGTTGTTCGACCGCGGCGGGCATCACGTGGCGATCTGCGACGTGCAACTGCCCGACATGGACGGACTCGAAGTGCTGCGCCACATCAAGGACGCGCAGCCCGCCACGGAAGTGATCGTGATGACCGGCTTCGGCACGGTGCAGCGCGCCATCGAAGCGACGAAGGCCGGGGCGTTCTGGTTTCTCGAAAAGCCTTTCGAGTTCGAGGTGCTCCTGCCCTTGATCGAACGCGCCGTCCAGCACCGCGAGTTGATCGTCGAGACCGAGACGATGCGCCGCAACCTGTCCACCCGCACCGAGTACTTCAACATCATCGGCGCGTCGCGGCAGATGCAGCAGATTTACGAGACCATCGAGTCGGTCGCCAAGTCGGACGCCAACGTCCTCATCGTCGGCGAGTCGGGCACGGGCAAAGAACTGATCGCCAACGCCATCCACTACAATTCCCTGCGCGCCAAAAAGCCTTTCATCAAGGTGAACTGCGCCGCGCTCCCGAAGGAACTGATCGAGTCCGAACTCTTCGGCCACACGAAGGGCGCATTCACCGGCGCGCACGCAGACAAGGACGGACTCATCCAACACGCCGCGGGCGGCTCGCTCCTGCTCGATGAGATCGCCGAGATGCCCGTCGAGTTGCAGCCGAAACTCCTGCGCGTCTTGCAGGAACGCAGCTATCGCAAGATCGGTTCCGAGCGCACTTACGCCGTTGACTTCCGGCTCATCTCCTCGACCAACCGCCCGCCCGCCGACGCCATCCGCGACGGTCTCCTGCGCGACGATCTCTTCTATCGCATCTCGACCATCACGATCCACGTGCCGCCTCTGCGCGAACGCACCGAGGACATTCAACTGCTCGCCGAGCACTTCTTCAAAATGTACGCGCGCAAGTACCAGCGGCCGATCACGGGCATCTCGCAGGCCGCCTACCAGCGTCTCTTTTCGCACGGCTGGCCGGGCAACGTGCGCGAGTTGCAGAACGTCTTGGAGCGCGCGGTGCTCTTGGCGAAGTCCAACAAGATCGAGCCGGTTGATCTGCCGTTCGAGAACGGGAGCGTGCCGGAGCGCGCGGCGCAGGGTGCGGCGTGGGACGTGCCGCCCAACCTCACGCTCGAAGAGATCGAAAAACTCGTCATCGAAAAGACGCTCCAGCGCACCGGCGGCAACAAGCAAGCGGCGGCCAATCTTCTCGGCATCTACCGCCCGCGCCTCTACTCCAAGATCAGGAAGTACAACATAGACATCGGCGCGCTCGTCACCCCGTAAAGACTTAGGGGAAAGGGTAAGGGGAAAAGGGCAAAGGTTAAAACTGAAAGCGGGGCGCGGCCATTCAAGGCTGCGCCCCGCTTTTGTCTTTCCCTTTACCCCTTACCTTTCCCCTGCCCCTATTCGACCTGGTACGTCGCGACGCTCGTCGGCGTTTCGTAACAGCGGACTTTGTAGACCTGCACGCGTTCGTCGCCGACGCGCGCGGCGACGCGTTCGAGGATGTAGCGCGCGAGGTTTTCCGCCGAGGGGTTGAGTTCGGCGTCGAAGGGCGGCAGTTCGTTGATGTTGCGGTGGTCGAGGTACGTGACGATCTCGTCGGCGGCGGTCTTCAAGTCGCCGAAGTCAACGAGCAGGCCGATGTGATCGAGTTCGCGGCCGCGCGCGAAGATTTCGATCTTGTAGTTGTGCCCGTGCAGGTTCTCGCACTTCCCCTTGTAGCCGCGCAACTGGTGCGCGCTGGAAAAGTTGCGCTGGATCATCACTTCAAACATTCCGCTCATGCTCGCTTCAGTTCCCTTGTGTTAATGACTCTTTGTTCGACGTTCGAGTCAACATCATCTAACAACCGCCGCTGTTTCATCAAACACGCGCGCCACCTCAGAGAGATCGGAAGTCACGCGGCAGGGCGGCAGGCTCTTGATGAACTGCCGCCCGTAGGCTTGCGTGCGCAGTCGCGGGTCGAGCACGGAGAGCACGCCCCTGTCCGTCGCGCTGCGGATCAAACGCCCCAAGCCTTGCTTGAGAGAGATGATCGCTTGCGGCACGCTGTACTCGTAGAAACTCGAACCGCCCGCGTCTTCGATGAAACGCTGCCGCGCGGCGACGATAGGATCACTCGGCACGGCGAACGGCAGCTTGTCAATGATGACGCACGAGAGCGCGTCGCCGCGCACGTCCACGCCCTGCCAGAAACTCGAAGTGGCGAAGAGCACGGCGTTCGGCGTCGTGCGAAAACGGTCGAGCAGTCCTGTCTTCGACGCCGTGCCCTGCATGAGACAGGGAAAATCAACCTGCGGCGCGACGCGTTCGTAGAGCGAGCGCATGCCGCTCAAACTCGTCGAGAGCACGAAGGCGCGCCCGCGCGTCACTTCCAGTATCCGCAAGACTTCGGCCGCCGCCGCCTCTGCCCACTGCGGCGAACTCGGCACGGGCATCCGCGGCGGGAGATAGAGCACCGACTGGTTCTGATAGTCGTAGCTCGAAGGCGCGACGAGTTCGTCGGTCTTATCGTCATTCAAGCCGAGACGCTCGCGCGCGAAAGTGAAGTTGCCCGCGCTCGCCAGCGTCGCCGAAGTCATGACGACCGTCTCGACGCGCTCGAACAATTTGTCCTGCAACAAGGTGGACACGTCAATCGGCGAGGCGCGCAGGAAGAGGCCGCGCCCGCGCCGCTCCATCCAGTAGACGTAACGCTTGTCGTCGCCCGCGATGATGAACTCCAACCCGAAACGCACTTCGCGGATGCGCCGGACGAGGTTCTCCACTTCGGGCGTCTGCTCGCGCAATGCGTCGAGCGTCGTCTCCATGCGGTTGAGCGCGCCGTCGAGACTGAGATAAGAGTCGCCGAGCGCGGTGGCCTCGATCTCGCCGCGCGCGTTCTTGCGCGCGAACGTGCCGGGCAGCACGGGCGCGCGTCCCTCTTCGCCGCGCGTCTCTTGAAAGCCCTGCCAAAAGCGTTCGCTAAAGCGCGCGACGCGCCCGCCCGCGCGCGTCAACTCCTTGTTCGCGTCCGAGTCGGTGACGGGCACGAGTTGCAAGTCGCGCAGCAGGTCTTCGACTTGATAGTTCGACACCTGATGACCGAAATACTCGGCCGCCACATCTTCAATCGCGTGCGCCTCGTCGAAGATGACCGCGCCGTAGTCGGGCAAGACCTGCCCGTACTCGCCGCCGCGAAGCGCGAGGTCTGCGAAGAAGAGATGATGATTGACGATCACGATGTCTGCGTCCTGCGCGCGCTGGCGCATGCGCGTGATAAAGCAAGGATCGTAGTCTGGGCACTTCTGCCCCAAGCAGATTTCCGAGCGCGCATCTATGTGACGCCAGAAGGAGAGGTTTTCGGGCAGTTGGATTAGCTCGGCGCGGTCGCCCGTCTGCGAGTCGCGCGCCCAGTGGCGCACCTCCTCGAAGTGATCCACGTCGTCGAGTCCGTCGAGGATGGGCGCGGACTCGGCGCGCTTGATGCGTTGGAGGCAGGCGTAGTTGTTGCGCCCCTTCATGTAGGCGGCGGTGAATTTTTTCGGCAGCACGCGTTGGAGGAAGGGGATGTCTTTCTCCATCAACTGCTCCTGTAAATTCTTCGTGCCCGTCGAGATGATGACGCGCTCGCCGCGCGCGGTGGCCGCCGCAATCGCGGGGACGAGGTAGGCCAAAGTCTTGCCCGTGCCCGTGCCCGCCTCGACGAGCAGGTGGCGGCGCTCCTCGAAGGCGCGCAAGACGGCCTCGGCCATCTGGATCTGGCCGGGACGAAATTCGTAATCGGGGTGCGAGCGCGCGATCAAACCGCCGCGCCCGAAAATCTCTTCCATACTTTTTAACTTACCTTCACACGCGCCCTCTACGGCGCACCGCCGCGACGGGCGGACGTTAAACTAGCGTCCACGGTTGACGCGCAGCGACTCGAAGAAGAGTGTGCGGTCGCCATCCATCGCCGGGTCGCTCCAAAAGGACAACACAGCATAGGCTCTCGACCCGTCATAGACCAGCCGCACGCGCCCCGTCATCTTGTCGAACGCGAACTCCTGTTCATAACCGGCCAAGCCCCCGGCCGTCGCCGCGCGCTGCTCCAGCATCTTCATCTCGCCGGGCGCGCCGCCCTTATTCATCTGCGCCTGAAACCCTTCGGCGAAGCCTTTGACGAACGCATCGAAGATCGTCCGCTTCATCGCCTCGTTCATCACGTCGGCGGGCAGTCCTTCCATGTAGGTCGCGCCGTACAACCCCGACTCGCCGAGGCTCATATAGTTGCGCACCGTCACCGCGACCTTCGGCGTGAGACTGATGCGTTCCGCGCTGCCGCTCGGCTCGGCGGGCAAGAGCAGGCTGAAACGCGTCGGCTGCCCCACCTCGTAACGCGTCCAACCGGCCGGGGCGAGTTTATCCATGACGGGGCGTGCGGGCTGTGCGACGGGCTGTGCGGCGGCGACGGGCGGCGGCGTAGCTTTGCGCGCAGTACGTTGCGCCCGCGCGGGCGATGCGCCGAACGTCAGGGCGCACAGCGACAGCAGCGCGAAGGAGAGCCGGGGGAAGTTTGAAACTGTTTTCATCAAGAGTCCTCGAACGACGCGCCCGCCGTCGGTCAGCCGCCACAGCGGTTGCCGTGCGGCGACGCGTCGAAGTTAGATGCCGCGCGCGGCGTGATAATCTCCTCGCGCCCGCGCCTGTTATTTGCACGCTTCACACGGCACGCTGTAGCGACAGGCGCGCGAATTGAGCGGCTGAGTCAACATGTCAACGGCCGGGGGGTCTTGAAAACGTCGCCCCCATGATGCGCGGGAGAGTCGCCCGTTAACGGAGATCAGATCAGTCGAACCTGAAGCGGACGACACGGCCGCCTCGCCACGCGTCGCCAGTTCCACGTCGCGCAGGTGGACGGGCAGACCCGCCGCGACCGCCGCCTGCACGACGAGCAGCGACGCGAGCGCGCAAGCGGCGACGCGCCCTTTCGTCCAAGCCAAAGTCGCCGCCCCGTAGATTAACAAAAAGGCGGCGTAACGCGCATTCATAGATTTCGTCAACGCGAGATAGCCCGCGCACGCGACGACTGCGAGCGCAAACGCGAACGCCAACACGTCCCACGGCAGACGCCCCTCTCGCGCCGCCTCGCCCGCCGTTCGCGACAGGAAACACAACCCCGCCAGCGCGAGCAGGAGTCCCCACAACCACGCGGAACGCAAGCCCGTGGCGATGAAACTGAACAACAGGGAGACGTACATCCGCGCGCGTTCGGACACAGACGCGGGCGGCACGGTGGCAGGCAACGCGGAGGGCGGCAACTTTCCGGTGTCAGTCATCGTGTTTTCGTGCTGAGCCGTGTTTGTGTTCGCCGTCATGCTTCCGACATCAATCGCCGTGTTCTCGTTCATCGCCGTGGTCGCCGTCGTGATCGCCGTCTCATTCGCAGTCGTGTTCGTCGCCGTGTCGGTCGCAGCGGTCAACTGTTCCGCCGCCAGTTTGAAACGCTGCGGCCAGTACAGTCCGGCGGCGGCGAGCGCGGCGACGAAGGCGAGGACGGCGACGGACGCGAGGCCGACCGTCAGCACGCGTCGCAGCCACCCGCGGGCGTAGAGCGCGCCCGTCGCGAGGATGAACGGCAACGCGATCTCGTAAGTCAGCAAAGCCAGCAGCGCGCCGGCGACCGTGACGACGAAATTCTTCGACGGCTCGCCCGCGAAACGTCGCCGCGCCCACACGCTCGCGCAAAGTTGCGCGGCGACGAGCAGCAGTACGAGCGCGTAGTTCAAAGTACCCGACCAGAAGTTGACCGTCTCAAGCAAGACGGGCGAGCCGAGCAACACCCCTGCGACCAGCGCGGCGCGAGGCCGGGAGAGACCCGCGCGAAGACTCGCCCACACGAAAACGGCGGTCGCAAGGCCGAGCGCGATCAAACTCAAACGCGCGGGCGAGAGCGCGGCGCGCATCACCGTGCGGTTCAGCAGCGCGTAGGGCAGAACGGTGAGGATGCGATAGAGGCCGAAGTCGTGCCAGTAAAGTTGGAGGCCGTCGGGCAGGCAGAGTCGCGCGTAGAAGGCGTCGTCGGGGAAGAAGCGCGGGTGCGGCGTCCACGCCGACGCCGCGCGCGCGAACAGGTAGAAGGGCGCGAGCGCGACGAACGCGCCGCAGACGAAACGCAGCGACGCCCGCAGTCGTTCGTGCTCTCTGAACTGTCTCAGGTAGGCTTTGATAGGACGTATACGCCGTCGAACAAATTGTCGCGCGCCGTCTCAGTCCGCGCCCATCGCTTCGACTTCGGGCGGCGCGCCGTCGTGGCTCAAGCGGTTCGGGTAGAGCGGAAACTTCGCGGTCAGTTCGGCCACTTCGCGTCTGACCTTCGCGCGCACGTCCTCGGATTCGGGCGCGTGGAGAATTTCGGCGATGAGCGTCGCCACCGTCTGCATCTCCGCTTCAGTCATGCCGCGCGTCGTGAGCGCGGGCGTGCCGAGGCGGACGCCGGAGGTGACGAAGGGCTTGTTCGTGTCGAACGGGATCGTGTTTTTGTTGACCGTGATGTTCGCCGCTTCGAGCGCCTTCTCGGCCACCTTGCCCGTGATGCCACGGCCACCCATGAACACGTCCACGAGCACGAGATGATTGTCCGTGCCGCCGGAGACGAGGCGGAAGCCGTGCCCGGTGAGTCCGGCGGCGAGCGCGGCGGCGTTCTTGACCACTTGACGCTGATACTCCTTGAAGTCGTCGCGCAGAGCCTCGCCGAAGGCGACGGCCTTCGCCGCGATGATGTGAACTAACGGGCCGCCCTGCACGCCGGGGAACAGTTTCTTGTTCACCTCGGCCGCGTGCTCCTCGCGGCACAGGATGAGGCCGCCGCGCGGGCCGCGTAAAGTTTTGTGCGTCGTGGTCGTGACGTAATCGGCGTGCGGCACGGGCGAGGGGTGCAAGCCGGCGGCGACGAGTCCGGCGATATGCGCGATGTCGGCCATCACGCGCGCCCCGACCGAGCGCGCGATCTCGCCGATGCGCGCGAAATCAATCGTGCGCGGGTAGGCCGACGCGCCGCAGACGATCATCTTCGGCCGGTGTTCTTCGGCGCGACGCGCGAGGTCGTCGTAGTCAATCTGTTCGGTGTCGGGCGAGACGCCGTAGTCTGCGACTTTGTAACTGATGCCGGAGAAGTTCATCGGGTGGCCGTGCGTGAGGTGGCCGCCGTGCGAGAGGTTCATGCCGAGAATCTGATCGCCGTAGTTGATGGCCGCGAGGTAGACAGACATGTTCGCCTGCGCGCCCGAATGCGGCTGGACGTTCGCGTGTTCCGCGCCGAAAATTTCTTTCGCGCGGTCAATCGCCAGTTGCTCCACCACGTCTGCAAACTCGCAGCCGCCGTAATAACGCTTCCGTGGATAGCCTTCCGCGTACTTGTTCGTGAAGACCGATCCCATCGCTTCGAGCACGGCCTCGCTCACGAAATTCTCCGACGCGATGAGTTCAAGCCCTTCGGCCTGACGCGCGACTTCGTGGTTGATGGCGCGGCTGATCTCCGGGTCAACTTCGGCGAGCGGCGCGTTGTGGCGGCTGCGTGCGGTCATGAATTCTCTCCTCGAAATGTTTGCGGCTGGGTTTGACGGAAATCGTGTTGCTGAGAGTGCGATGTTATATCAAGCCGTCGCGGCGGCGCAAACGAACCGTCAGGGCGCGGACGGATCACTGCCCAGCCCCTGTTGGTGCTCGCAGGCTTCGATCTCTTCGGTCAAACGCTGCATCTCCGCTGCGGGAAATTCACGCCCCCAGTTGCGCGCGAATTCGTCCACCACGATGTCGCGTTGAACATCGCGCAGAGCCTTCCAGAAGGGGCGGCACAGGTCGAGCCGCGAACCTTCAAAGAAGAAGACGCGCTCGCCCGTGCCTTCGAGCCGGAGGCGGTTTTCGTACCACTTCACTTCCAGTTCGGCTCGCTCGCCGCGCGCCTTAAAATTGAAGTCAGCCTCATCCGGCTCGTACGCCCACTTAACCGTCAACTCCGTATCTTCGACGAGCAGGCGCGACAGGGCGCGGATGAGATCGAGCAGAGAGTCGTAGGGCGCGGAGCACGCGGCATCAACCAAACTCTGTTCGCCCGCACGCAACTCGAAAGACATCCAGCCGCATTGCGGGCTGTTGAAAGAGACTCGCAGTTTTTCGTCCATGTGTATAAGCCTAACTCAAACGTCCTCCGCTCGTCGCGGCGGCGGCTGCTCGTTGTGTCTGTGGTACGCCGCGCGCCGCGGGCGTTTGCCTTGCACGTGCGGCGTGCGCGACAATGCCCGTTCACCTCGCGTCGCACTTTTTCGACAAGGAGACTTAAAACAACTCGCATGCGCTGGTCAAACTTTTTCATCCCCACTTTGCGCGAAGTCCCGGCCGACGCCGAAGTCGTCTCGCACCGCCTCTTGCTTCGCGCCGGTATGGTGCGCCAACTCGCCGCGGGCATCTACTCTTACCTGCCGCTCTCGTGGCTCGTCATGCGCCGCATCATGGAGATCGTGCGCGAGGAGATGGACGCCATCGGCGGGCAGGAGTTTTTTCTCCCCGCGCTAAACCCGCGCGAGATCTGGGAGGAGACCGGCCGCTGGACGGTGATGGGCGACAACATGTTTCGCCTCAAGGATCGCAAGGGCGCAGACCTCTGCCTCGGCATGACGCACGAAGAAGTCTTCACCGGCATCGCCCGTCACGAACTGCGCTCCTACAAGCAACTGCCGCAAATCTGGTATCAGATACAGACGAAGTTTCGCGACGAAGCGCGCCCCAAGTCCGGCGTCTTGCGCGTCCGCCAGTTCATCATGAAGGACGCCTATTCGTTCGACGTGGATCAGGCTGGCCTGGACAAGTCGTTCGAGGATCAGCGCGCGGCCTACGTCAAAATCTTCACGCGTTGTGGCCTCAAGTTTTCAATCGTCGAAGCCTCGTCCGGCGCGATGGGCGGCTCTGCGTCGAACGAGTTCATGGTCAAAACGGACGCGGGCGAAGACTTGATCGCCACCTGCGAACGTTGCGGCTACGCGGCGAATCTTGAGAAGGCTACATCTCGCCTCGCCTCCATCGCAGACCAGACGGCGGCCACCGACGCGCCCGAAGAATTCCCCACGCCCGGCGTCCGTACCATCGAAGATTTGATCTCGTTTCCCGGCGGCGCGGCGGCGGATAGACAGATCAAGACGCTCGTCTACGTCGCCACGTTCGAGACGGACGGACAACAACCCGTCCTCGCGCTCCTGCGCGGCGATCACCAACTGCACGAGACAAAACTCGCAGATGCGCTCGGCGCGACCGAAGTGCGTCCCGCGCACCCCGAAGAAATACGCGAACTGATGGGCGCGGGCGCGGGCAGTTTGGGCGGCGTCGGCATGAAGGAGCGTGCGAAAGCTGCGGGGCGCGAGCTTCGCATCGTCGCGGATCACGCGTTAAAGAATCGCAGCAACATGACGACCGGCGCGAACAAAGATGAGCACCACTTGCGCGGCGTCAATATCGAGCGCGACATTCCGGTTGACCTCTGGACTGACCTGCGCACGGTGCAGTCCGGCGAAGCGTGCCCAAACTGTGAGGCGGGCGTGCTCGAAGTTTCCAAGTCGCTTGAGATCGGGCACATCTTCAAACTCGGCACGAAGTATTCCAAGTCCATGAACGCGACGGTGCTTGACCAGAACGGCAAGGAAGTGCCCGTCGTGATGGGCAGCTACGGCATCGGCGTCGAGCGCATCATGGCCGCCGCTATCGAACTCCACCACGACGCCGACGGCATCATCTGGCCGCGCCAGATCGCGCCCTTCGACGTGGTCGTCACCGTCACGAACGTCAAGCAGCCGGAGTTGAAGGACGCGGGCGAGAGGCTCTACGCAGACTTGCGCGCCGCCGGTCTCGAAGTTTTGCTCGACGACCGCGACGAACGCGCGGGCGTCAAGTTCAAAGACGCAGACCTGATCGGCATCCCTTATCGCGTCACTGTCGGCAAGAAGACCACCGAAGGCACGGTCGAACTCTTCGACCGCGCCGCGAAACAATCAACGGACGTGAGCCTCTCCGAAGTAGTCGCGCGCGTCCAGCAACTCGCGCTCGCGGGTTCGTAAAACATGAGCGCGGGGGCGTGAGTCAAGTCCCGTTCCGGCCGGCGAAGTCTCAGCGCAGAGGCGCGGAGTTAAGCGAAGGGCGCGGAGAGAGTTGAATTCTCTCCGCGCCCTTTCGCGTCTCGATGGGTGAACGCCTTCGTTCGAGCAAGTCGTCAGTTCACCACTTCGTTAATCAACAGGGTGAGGGCGTTGTCTTGCAGCGTCTTGTTGTTTTGGAGTTCGCTGTGGAGGTCGCAGGCGAAGACGCCGTAGGCGATGGGCAGCGGCGTGTCGAAGAACTGGCTGCGGCGCGGCGCGTCGAGCCTCTCACCGAGGAGCGAGCGACGCGTGACGCGACCGTCGCCGGGTTCGTACATCGCGCGGATCACGTCCTTGCGTTTGAGCTTGCGCCCCGCATCGTCGCGCAGATCGCGCGGCGCGGTGAGCGTCAACCAGCGGCCGCGCTTCTCGTCGCGCAGGACGACGGGCGCGTTCAAAGTCTCTTCGCAGTCGCCGCCGAAGGTATAGAGCGCGACGGGCGATGGCGACGGCATCGTCGTCTGCGTGTCTGCGGGCGCGTGCGCGTCGAGCGCGGCGTGGAAGCGGCGTGCGCGCGTGAGGGCGGCGGCGAAGTAGGCGTCGAGTTCGGCGAGCGTGGCGCGGTGGGGCGCGCCCTCCTCGTCGCGCACCTCGCCGCGCTCGTAGCGCGCGCGAAACTCCGCGTCGTTGATGGGCGACCAGCCATACTTGCGCCACACGTCGGGATCGTAGAAATCAACCGCGAGCGGCGCGAGGTTTTGATCGAGCACGCGCACGGCTTCCGGGTGCGGGAGCAGTTGGAAGATCGAGGGGATCGTCACGGCGTCTTCGCGCGAGAGCTTGTTGAGCAGGCGGATGCGGCGGCGCAAGCCCTCGTTGATCGAGTAGCCTTCGAGGAGCGTGGCGAACGCCTCCATCGTGCCCTCGTTGGGCGTGCCGAACATGAAGATTTTTTTGATATGGCGCGCGCCCGCCCACGTCGGCTGCGGCGGCGCGTCGCCCGCGGGCAGGTCTGCGTCGCCGTACATCGCCGCGTAGCGCGCGACGAGGCCGCCCATCGAATGCGCGACGATGTTGAAGCGCAAATCGGGGCGACCCAGTTTCCGCTTCAACTCTTCGACGCGGCGGACGAGCAGTTGCGCCGACTCGACGTTATCGCGCCGCCAGTCGTAGGGGAAGACGTAGAACGTGTCGCGGTCGCCGTCGGGCGCGGGGTTGTCCCAGTCGCCGTCGCGGTAGTTGCCGAAGCGGCGAAGGGCGTTCAGGAGTTCGTAGTAGACGTAAATGTCCGGGGCGAGGCGCGCGAGTTTGGCCGTCTCGACGATGCGCTCGGCGACGAGTTCGTCTTGGTTCGCGGCGAGGTCGGGCGAGGTCGGCAGACTCAGGCCGTCGGTCGAGGAGCGAAACGCGGAAGGCCAGACGATCTCGCGCGTGCGCCGGTTCATCAATTGTGAACCGAGGATGCCGGGGATGACGATGACGGGCGTCTTGTCCTTGCGCGTGCGCGCCGGGGCGAAGATGCGTTCGAGATCGGGCGTGCGCCGCGCGCCGCAACCCGCGCCCGCCGTTGTCAGGGCGAAGACGAGAGTGATGAGTAATGAGTGATGAGTGATGAGTAGTAAACGATGAGTGATGAATGATGAGTGATGAGTAAAAAAACAGATCGTCGCTTTGCGCTCAACACTCATCACTCATCACCCGTCACTTCTTTATCGTTCCACTTGCGGTTGATCAAACTGGCGACGAAGCCCGCGCCGAAGCCGTTGTCTATGTTGACGACGGTGACGTTGGAGGCGCAGGAGTTGAGCATGCCGAGCAGCGCGGCGACGCCGCCGAACGACGCGCCGTAACCGATGCTCGTCGGGACGGCGACGACGGGCACGCCGACCAACCCGCCGACGACCGAAGGCAGTGCGCCCTCCATCCCCGCCGCGACGACGATGACGCGGAATGTGAGCAGGCGTTCGCGCTCGGCGAAGAGACGGTGGATGCCCGCCACGCCCGCGTCCCAGATGCGCGCCACGCGGTTGCCCATCGCCTCGGCCGTCAGCGCGGCCTCTTCGGCCACGGGGATGTCGCTCGTCCCGGCGGTGACGACGCCGATCTCGCCCACGCCCAGTTCCGTCCGGTCGCGCCGGATGCGGATCAGACGCGCCGCCGCGTGCCACTCGGCGTCGGTCGCCACGTTACGCACCTCGCCGTAAGTCTCCGCGTCCGTGCGCGTGACGAGGACGTTCGGCGAGCGTGCGACGAGACGTTCGACGATCTCGCAGATTTGCGTGCGCGACTTCCCCGCCCCGAAGACGACTTCGGGGAAGCCCTGCCGCTCCGCCCGCGCGTGATCAATGCGCGTGTGCTCGATGTCTTCGTAATGAAGATTGGCGAGCCTGCGCGCCGCCTCCGTCGTCTCCAAGTCGCCCGCCCGGTGCGCGCCGAGCAGTTCTTCTATTTCGCGTAGATTCATTCTCGTCCTGAGTCAACCCGCCTGTTCAAACTTCGCGGCATTCTAGCACTGAACACTCGCACGCTCGCAATTTGCCGCGCCGCGATCTAACTTGCGGCCGAGAGATGAAATCGGATGAAGGTTAATATCTGCCTGATGATCTGGCGCGAGTCTTCGTCATCTTGAAACAGGTCGAACGCGTGCGGGGCGGTCGGGTGGTTCGTGAACGTCAAGGGCAGATTGCGTCTGAGCGCGGCGGCGATGAAACGGTCGAGCGTCTCGTTGAGGTGCGGAATTTTGTCTCGACCCGCGCGCGCGATGAAGAGCGGCACGTCCTCTGGCAGATCGTCAACTGACTTCCCCGCGCACGGGTTGACGAACCCCCACGTCCCGGCCGCCCCGGCGACGCGCGTCGAACCGCCCACGTCCAGCATGTACCCGTAACACAAGACGGCACACTTCAAGCGGTCGCCGCCTTCGCGCATCAACGCCGACAAGGCGAGCGGCACGTTGCCGGAGCTTGCCCACAGGCCGAGCCTGTTCTCGTCAACGCCGAGCGCGGCGGCGTCCTGTCGCACATGCCGGAGCAGTGCGTCGAGGTCTGCCGCCGGTTCTCGATTCGTGTAGGTGATGGCCGCCACGCCTGAGGCCGCCAGCAGTTGTCCCCAAGAGACGGACGACCCCGTCTCTTTAAACTTGCAACCGACTATCGCCTCGTAGCCCGCGTCGGGAAACCCTGCCACCACGAAGACGGCTGGCACGCGCGCGCCGCTCTCCGCACACGTTGGGTAATAGAGATCGAACGTGGGCGCGTGCGCGCCGCCGTGCGCGCGGTATGCGACATCGCGTCGCACCTTCACCTGCTCCATGCCGTGGATTCTGTAGACGACGGTTTTCTTCGAGATGTAATCCGGTTGCGCGTCTTGACTCATGCCCGTCACTCCTTCGGTTGAACTCTGTCGCAAATGAAAAACCCGCCCGGCAGATCTGCCGTGACGGATTCCGTCGAGTCGTGTGCCGGGGCGTTCCCGGCGCGTTGCTTTCCGCGCGCCTTATACATCTCCCGCGCCGCGATTGCAAGAGCCGTCCGTCGAATCAGGCCACCGCCCCGACGTTACACCACGCATTCAGGCCGACGGCACGCCAGCCTTCGTCGTGTGGTGTAGACTTCAAGTCTTCGGGTCACATGACCGGCGAGGCTCTATCAACGACAGTGGGCAACAACGGCGGGGGCGAGTCATGGAGCTTTTCATCGAACGGTATTTCGCGATCAGCCTGCTGATCTTGGGACTATCGCACATCGTGCTGGCGCGACAGTGGCGCGACTTCTTCCTGCTGTTGCGACAGACGGGCGTGGCCGGAATCATCATCGCCATGTTCACCTTCCCGCTCGGCCTGCTCATCGTGCTCGGCCACAACGTCTGGGTGTTCGACCTGCCCGTTATCGTTAGCGTCTGCGGCTGGAGCATGACCCTCAAGAGCGCGACTTACGCGCTCGTTCCGGGTCAGGCCGAGCGCATGATTCCGACAGGCGCAAACGCCCAACGCAAGTGCGCGGCGGTCGGCTGCGTGGCGTTAGCCATCGGCGCGCTTTTGCTTTACCATTCATTTTTCCGCGCGGCGTGACATTCGCGCCCACAGTCGCGGCACGACTTATGGAACTGACTGTCGCCATCACGGGAGCTTCGGGCGCGCTCTACGCGCAACGCACTTTGATTCATCTGGCGTCGAGCGGCGTGGTCGAGCGGATCAATTTGATCATGTCGGGGGCGGCGCACACGGTCGCGCGCGTCGAACTCGGCGCGAACCTGCGCGACGGCGACGCACGCACGATCAACGAGTGGGTCGGGCTTGCGCCGGAGTCGAAACTGATCCGCGCGCACCGTCTCGACAACATGGCGGCGACGCCCGCCTCCGGGTCGCACCCGCAGGCCGGGATGGTCATCGTCCCGTGTTCGATGGGCACGCTCGGCGCAATCGCTTCGGGCGCGGGGACGAACCTGATCCACCGCGCGGCCGACGTGACCTTGAAGGAGGGACGCAAGCTCGTCATCGTGCCGCGCGAGTCGCCCTACAACGAGATTCACCTCGAAAACATGCTGCGGCTCTCGCGCGCAGGGGCGCGCATCCTGCCCGCGAGTCCGGGCTTCTATCACCGCCCGCAGAGCATCGAAGAGTTGGTGGATCATCTGGTCTTCCGCGTGCTCGATCAATTCGGCGTGCCCCACACGCGGCGTACCGAGTGGAAGGGCGACCCGACGACGGCGGACGCGGCCGTCACTGTAGACGGCGACTAGACGACTGATACGAACTGCTTGATGACTTCCAACGTAACCAACAACACGACGACGGCGCAGAGCATCCGCACGACGCTCGAAATGATCAAGATCGAGCACACGCTTTTCGCGCTACCCTTCGCCCTGCTCGGCGCGGTGCTCGCGGCGCGGGGCGTGCCTTCGGCGTGGCAGTTGCTCTGGATCACGCTGGCGATGGTGGGCGCGCGCTCCGCCGCGATGGCCTTCAACCGCATCGCCGATCACAAGTACGACGCGGCCAACCCGCGCACCGCCGGGCGCGCCATCCCGGCCGGGCTGCTCTCGCTGCGGTTCGCGTGGGCGTTCACGCTCGCGTCGGCCGCGCTTTTTTTCGTCGCGGCGGCGATATTGAATCGCCTCACGCTCCTGCTCGCGCCCGTCGCGCTCTTGAGCGTGCTGCTCTACTCGTACACGAAGCGTTTCACGTCGCTCTCGCACCTCGCGCTCGGCTGGTGTCTGGCAATCGCGCCGACGGGCGCGTGGATCGCCGTGCGCGGCCGGGTTGACAGCCCCGTGCCGCTGCTGCTCTCGCTCGTCGTCCTGCTCTGGACGGCCGGGTTCGACGTGCTCTACGCCTGTCAGGATTACGACTTCGACCGCCGCGCCGGACTGCGCTCGATCCCTGCACGCGTCGGCATCAAACGCGCTCTCTGGATTTCGCGTTTACTTCACGCCGCTGCTTTCGCCGCGCTCGTCGCACTTTACCTGACGGCGACGCCCGGCTCGCTCGTTGCGCTCGCGGGCGTCGTCTTAACCGGCGCGCTGCTCGTCTATCAACACTCGCTCGTGCGCGCCGACGATCTCAGCCGCCTGAACGCTGCCTTCTTCACGACGAACGCCTTCGTCAGCGTGATCCTGTTCATCACCTTCGGCGGCGCGGTCTTCTTCGCCAAGCTGTGAGGTTGCGGCGACAGTTTCGCGTTCAGTCTTAAGATAAAATTTATGAGCACCATAACTTCATCCACCGCCGAACGCGAGCCGCTCGTGATTCACTTCAGCCCTCTCCTGAAGAAAATGAGCGAGCAAGAGTTCTACGCCTTCTGCCGGCTCAACCCTGAACTGAGCCTCGAACTCACCAGCGAAGGAGACCTCATCATCATGCCCCCGACCGACGGAAAAAGCGGCTCACGGAATGCCGTCCTCGGCGCGCGTCTCACAACGTGGACTATAGAAAATACGGGAGGCACAGCCTTTGATTCATCTACGCTCTTTACGCTACCGAACGGCGCGAAACGCTCGCCCGATTTCGCGTGGGTGAGCAACGAACGTTGGCACGCATTGACGGAAGAGGAGCAGGAGCAGTTTCCGCTGCTCTGCCCCGACTTCGTGGTGGAGTTGCGCTCGCGCACGGACACGCTCAAAAATCTCCGGCAGAAGATGGCCGAGTACATGGCTAACGGCGCGCAACTCGGCTGGCTCATTGACCCGCAGGAGCGGCGTGTCTACGTCTATCGCCCCGGCGCGGCCGTCGAGGAGTTGGACGACCCGCGCGTCGTCTCCGGCGAGCCTTTGCTACGCGGGCTGGAGTTAGAGTTGCAGGAAATCTGGGACTAGTTAAGTCGGAATAATGAACATGGATTTTTCACACGACACGAAACTGAACCGCATCGCCGCGCAGGTTGAAGCGGGCGCACGCCTCTCTTTTGAAGACGGCCTGACCCTGTACGCGACGGACGATCTGGCCGCGCTCGCGAAGCTGGCCGACTCGGTGCGCCGTCGCCTGCACGGGCGGCGCACGTACTTCAACGTTAACCGTCATTTCAACTACACGAACGTCTGCTACGCCGATTGCAAGTTCTGCGGCTTCTACCGCACGCCGCGCATGCCCGACGCCTACACGCACAACGTCGAGGAGGCCGTCGGAGTCGCGGGCAAGGCGGTGGCCGAGGGCGCGACGGAGTTGCACATCGTCGGCGGGCTGAACACGAAGTTGCCGTTCAAGTACTACACGGACTTGCTCGCGAGTCTGAAACGCGCGTACCCGCGCCTGCACCTGAAAGCCTTCACGATGGTCGAACTCGATCACATGGCGGGCTTCTACAAGATGAGCGACGAGGACGTGATCGGGCAGTTGAAAGAGGCGGGGATGGATTCGTGCCCCGGCGGCGGCGCGGAGATTTTCCGCGAGCCGACGCGCTCGCGCATCTGCGCACACAAGACGGACGCCGCGCGCTGGCTCGCGCTCGCCGGTAAAGTCCACGCCGCCGGACTCAAGACCAACGCGACGATGCTCTACGGCCACATCGAATCCGTCGCAGACCGCGTGGATCACTTCATCCGCCTGCGCGAACAGCAGGACGCGTCGGGCGGCTTCCAGTGTTTCATCCCGCTCGCCTTCTATCCCGAAGGCACGAAACTCTCCGAGTGTCCGGGGCCGTCGGGCGTTGATTCGTTGAAGACCATCGCCGTCTCGCGTCTCATGCTCGACAACTTCGCGCACATCAAAGCCTACTGGGTGATGCTCGGCAAGCGACTCGCGCAGGTCGCCTTGCACTACGGCGCGAACGATCTCGACGGCACGATCACCGAAGGCGGCGAACTGACCGAGAGCTACTCGGTCGAGTCGAACAACGAGGTGCGGATGAACAAGGGTGAGATCGCCGCGCTCATCGCCGACGCCGGTTTCGACGCCGTCGAACGCGACACGCTCTACAACCCGATTGCGGAGATGACGGCGGCGTAAGACGCAAGCGTGTCGAGGATGAAAGTGGCAACTGACATCGAGCCGACGAAGCGGTTCACAGACCGCGTGGCGAACTACGCGGCGTACCGGCCGAAGTATCCGTCGGCGGCGGTGGAGTTCATGCGCGCGGAGTTGAATTTCGGCGCGTCGTCGGTCGTCGCCGATGTCGGGGCGGGGACGGGCATCTGGACGGAGATGTTGTTACGGGGCGGCTGTCGCACGGTCTACGCCGTCGAGCCGAACGACGCGATGCGCGCCGCAGCCGAACGCTCCCTCAGCGAGTTTCCCGGCTTCGAGAGCGTGAACGGCGCGGCCGAGGCGACGACGCTCGACGACGCGTGCGTTGATCTCGTGACGGCGGCGCAGGCGTTCCACTGGTTCGACGCGGCACGCGCGCGGGAAGAGTTCGCGCGCATCCTGAAGCCGGGCGGGTGGGTGTTGTTGCTGTGGAACATGCGCCGGGTTGATACGACGCCGTTCCTCTGCGAACTCGAACGCATACTTCGCGCCTACGGCACGGACTACGAGCGCGTCGCCGCCGACAACCCCGGCCGCGAGTTGATGCAAGAGTTTTTCCCGCGCGGCTACGGCGAGTGGAGTTTCGCGCACGAGCAGGTGCTTGATTACGAAGCCTTGCGCGGCCGCTGGCTGTCGGCCTCCTACGTGCCGCTCGCGGGGCATCCGAATCACGAGCCGTTGTTCGACGCGCTCCGACGCGCCTTCGACGCGCACCAGCGCGACGGCCAGGTGTGCATCGAATACGAGACCGTGCTCTATTACGGCCGACTCGTTTAAGGCGCGCCGTGCGCCGCCGGTCAACCCGGTGCGACTTCGTGAGGACAACTTTTTTCAGATGGCGAGAAGACTGACGAGAAGATTCGAGTTACCCGTGCGCGCTTCGAGAGGCGGCGCGCTGATAGTGTTCCTGTTAATCGCGCTCGTGGCCGACGCTCATACGCAAACGCGTCCACGCGCACAGCGGGGCGCGGCGCAGTCGGCGACGAAGCGAGAGTCGCCGCGTTTCAGCGACTACCCGGTGAAGGAAATCTATCGTGGCCGCATCGCCCCCGTCATTTTGGACTCGAAGCGGGCGCGTATGTTTCGCAGCCGTCTGCGTGAAGATTCGCGAGCGGGCGTGAACTTCGCCGGGCACTACACGGTCGTCTTCTGGGGTTGCGGCACGGGCTGCGCGCAAGTCGCTGTGGTTGACGCACGGACGGGCAGAGTCTACTGGCCGCCGCTCGAATACACGGACATTCCCGATTCGCCTGAGGAGGGCGAGGACAAAACCGCCTTCGCCGCGCGGCATCGCAACTTCCGCCCCGATAGCAAGCTGCTCGTGCTCACGCGCAATCATTACGACGGCCAAGGTGGCTACACCGCCTACTATTACCTGTTCGACCAAAACCGCTTCCGCCTGCTCCGTCAGGCGGAGGAAAGATTCCCCGATACGGAAAGTTCGCCATCGCAGCAATAATATAAACACTTATGACGACACAAACGATCACCGTCGCGCACTCGCCCGACTCCGACGACGCCTTCATGTTCTACGGCCTCGCCACCAACAAACTCGACACCGGGAGCTTACGCTTCACGCACGTCCTCGAAGACATCCAGACCTTGAACGAGAAGGCCATGCGCGGCGTCTACGACGTGACGGCCATCAGCTTTCACGCCTACGCTTACATCTCCGACAAGTACGCGCTCCTGCCGCACGGCGCGAGCATCGGCGACAACTACGGCCCCATCGTCGTCTCGCGCGAGAAGTTCAAACCCGAAGAACTCTCGCGCCTGAAAGTCGCCGTGCCCGGTAAACTGACGAGCGCGTTCCTCGCCCTGAGCATTCACACGCCTGAGTTCAAGTACGAGATCGTGCCCTTCGATCAGATCATCGAGGCGGTGCAGGAGGGGCGCGCCGACGCGGGGCTGCTCATCCACGAGGGACAGCTTTTCTACCAGTCGCTCGGCCTGCACAAAGTTTTAGACCTCGGCGAGTGGTGGCACGAGCGCACGGGGCTGCCGCTGCCGATGGGCGGCAATGTCATCCGCCGCGACCTCGGCGCGGAAGTGATCTCCCAGGTCTCGAAGTGTCTCCACGACAGCATCCGCTACTCGCTCGACAATCGCGCCGACGCGCTCGAATACGCGATGCAGTTCGCGCGCGACATGGAGCCGGAACTGGCCGACCGCTTCGTCGGCATGTGGGTCAACGAACTGACGCTCGACTACACCGACCGCGGGCGCACGGCCGTCCAACGCCTCCTCGACGAGGGCGCGGAGCGCGGCGTCATCCCCCACCGCGTCAAAGTCGAGTTCGTGCAATAGGCGATGAGCAGTAAGCGGTAAGCGGTAGAGAAAAGACTTTAACTGCTCACTGCTTACCGCTCACTGCTCGCTTTCCGCTGGCAACACGCGCCGCGCCGGGCGCATCAAAAAGTTTCCAACAAGGGTCGCTCGGCTCTGTTAGGCGGGCACGGGCGGCGGCAATCTGGCGCAGTTTCCCCGGAAAATTTATAGAGAAAATTTATGAAAAGCTCTCGTTTCTTGTTCCCCGTGTCGGCGACTCTCGCGTTGGCAATCGCCGCTTTGACGACGGCACTGCCCGCGCGTGCGCAACAGGTTTCGACGGCCTCGACGAACGCGCCGACCGTGGCGACCTCGCCTGCGGGCGTTGACGTCGAACGCGTCATCCGCGAGTTCACGACCAAAGAGGCGGTCTTCCGCACCGCGCTCAACCAGTTCAGTTTCAAGCGCGATGTGGTCGTGCAGGTCATCGGGATGGGCAAGCAGATCACGGGCGAGTACAAACGCGTGTCGCGCTTTGTCTTCGACGACAGCGGCAAGCGCTACGAAAAGATTCTGCACTTCCCGCTCTCGACCCTCACCGGCATCGAACTGACGGCCGAAGACCTCGAAGATTTCAGCGGCGCGCAAACGTTCGCGCTCGAACCGGCGAACATAAATCTCTACAACATCAAGTACGCGGGCAAAGAGAAGATTGACGAGTTGAATTTGTACGTCTTTGACGTCGAGCCGAAGGTCATGCCCGACCCCAAGAAGACAAAGGAGCGTTTCTTCAAGGGGCGCATCTGGGTTGACGATCAGGATTTCCAGATCGTGAAAGTGCGCGGCAAGGGCGTGCCCGAAAAGAAGGGGTCGCGCTACCCGACCTTCGAGACCTACCGCGAGCAGATTGACGGCAAGTTCTGGTTTCCCACTTACACCTTCGCCGACGAGGAACTGATCTTCGACAACGGCGAGGTCGTCCACATCCGCATGCGGATCACCTTCAACGAATTCGAGCGGCCGCGCGCCCGTGTGAAAGTTATTGATGAAGGTCAGGACATCATCCCCGACGCCACGCCGACGCCCACGCCGAAGAAGCCTTAAGCGGCGTCAGGCATAGATCACAAGACAGAGGCCGCCGTTGAAGCATGTCGCTTCAACGGCGGCCTCCTTGTTTGCGTTCACTCCTTCGCGCGCTGAATCCTTCTCGCGCCTTGCTCGCTACCGTGCCAACTCTTCCGCCACGCGCGCGCGCACGTCGGTTGAGAGTCGCCGGACGTCTTCGTCCGTCGAGAGTCCCTTCGTTTCGATTGGCGGGAGGATGACCATCTCGATCAGGCCGGGGCGCGCCGTGCCCTCGCCTTTGCCCATCAGCGCGTCCGTGTTCTTGATCGCCACCGGGACGACGCTCACGCCCGTCTCGACCGCCATGTAGAAAGCGCCTTTCTTGAACGGCAGCAGTTCGCCGGGGCGTGCGCGCGTGCCCTCCGCGAAGACGCCGAAGGAGACGCCGGAGCGGATGCGTTCGGTGGCGGCGCGCACGGTGGCGAGCGCGCGCTCGCGGTTCGAGCGGTCAATCGCCATGATGTTGACGAAGCCCATGCCGACGCCGAGGATGGGAACTTTCAACAACTCCTTTTTCGCGAACAGCCCGACGCGCCGGCCGAGGTAGGCGAAGAGCGTCGCCGTGTCGAGATAGGAGCGGTGGTTGGCGGTGAAGATGTAAGTCTCGCGTGGGTCGAGTTGTTCCAGCCCGCGCACGCTGACGCGCATGCCGCTCAGGCGCAACCACTGGCGCGCGCCCCACAGGGCAATCGGATACACCCACTCGCGCCTGCCCACCGCCCACGCGACGAGCAACACCGGCGGCCCGAAGATGAGCAGGAGCGCGCCCGCGACGAACAGCACCCACCAGTGATGCAAGCGACTCAGGAACGTGGCGTTCGTCTTCGCCGTCTGCGCGTTTTTAGTCGCGGCGTTCGACTCCGCATTCGCCGCCGCGGACTCTTCGAGGCTGCGACGAACAACGCCGCGCTCCTTAGCCTCCGCGGCGGCGACGGTAGCGACGGTGCGCGGCGCAGACGCGTCTGTGCTAGACTCCACGCCCGCACTGACACGTTCCGTCTCAAATAATTTTGGTGAAAGAGAATCAGGCATGTCTCGCTCCGTTCTCCGGTTCGCACTCTCTACCTTCGTCGCCGCGCTCTCGGTCGTCGTCTTCTCCGGCGGCCTCTCCGCGTCGTCCCTTCACGCGCAAACCCGCCGCCGCGCGCCCGACGCGACGCGCGCCACCGCAGGGATTCCGTCGCCCGCTTCCGTCCTCGGCTTCAAACCCGCAGACGACCGCAAGGTGGCCGACTGGCGACAGATCACTGCTTACTTCGCGCGCCTCGACGCGGCCAGCGAACGCGTCCAGATGCGCACGCTGGGGCAGACGACGCTCGGCCGCCCGCTCGTCGTGGCCTTCGTCAGCGCGCCTGAGAATATACGCAATCTCGCGAAGTACCAAGACATTCAACGCCGCCTCGCAGACCCGCGTCTCATGCGGCTAAACGCGACGGCCGACCCGGCCGCGCCGCTCGTCCGCGAAGGCAAGACCGTCGTCGTCATCTCCTGCTCGATCCACTCGACCGAGATCGTCGCCTCGCAGATGTCCATGCAACTCGCCTACGAATTGGCCGCAGCCGAAGACGCGGAGACGCGCGAGATTTTGCAGAACACGATCCTCCTGCTCGTCCCTTCGGCCAACCCCGACGGCGTGGACATCGTGGCCGACTGGTATCGCAAAACTCTCGGCACGCCCTACGAAGGCACAGAGCCGCCGGAGATTTATCACCACTACGCCGGGCACGACAACAACCGCGACTGGTTCATGCTCAACCTGCGCGAGACGCAACTGCTCACGCGTCTCTTCTGGCGCGAGTGGTTTCCGCAGATCGTCTACGACGTGCACCAGCAAGGCTCGACGGGGTCGCGCTTCTTCGTCCCGCCCTTCTACGATCCGCCGAACCCGCACATCCCGCCGCTGCTGCTCCGCGAAGTCGGCCTCATCGGCCACAAGATCGCCGCAGACCTGCAAGCGGAAGGTCAACAGGGCGTCATCACCAACGCCCTCTACGACACGTGGTGGCACGGCGGCTTTCGCACCGCGCCCTACTATCACAACTCCGTCGGCATCCTCACCGAAGCCGCGAGCGCGCGCCTGATGACGCCCGTCGAAGTGACGCGCGAACAACTCACGCGCAGTTCGACGCGCGGGATGCCGAGCGCGCTGCAATCCGCGACCAACTTCCCAGACCCCTGGCCGGGCGGCACGTGGCGCGCGGCCGACGTGATGCGGATGGAGTTGACGGCCTCGCGCGCCGTGCTCTCGATGGCGGCGAAGTACCGCGAGCGTTACCTCCGCAACTTTTACGAACTCGGACGCCGCGCGACAGACACAATCACCGACGACGCCACCGCCTACTTGATCCCCGCACGGCAGGGCAAAGACGAGGCCGTGGCGAAACTCGTCGGGACGCTCGTCGCACAGGGCGTCGAAGTTCACCGGCTCGACACGGCGGTTCACGCGCTTTCTCCCTTCGGCAACATGGTGACGGACGACGGCAAACGCGGGCGCGAGATTCCCGCCGGCAACTATCTAGTCTTTCTCGCGCAACCCTCTCGCCAGAACGTGCTCTCGCTTTTCGAGCGGCAGACTTATCCTGATCGGCGCACCGCGACGGGCGAGGCGGAGCGACCCTATGACGTGGCCGGATGGACGCTGCCGATGCAGATGGGCGTCGAAGTTTCCGCCATCGAGCGGCTGGTCGAACCGGCGAGCGCGCAGCGTCTCACGCTGCTCCACGGCGAGGACGAGGTGCGACGCGATCTCGGCCTGCCGGTTAAGCAACAGAATAAATCGCCCATCAAGAATCCCCTCTCGCGCCCCGTGCGCCTCGCGCTCTACAAGAGTTGGACGGGTTCGATGGACGAGGGGTGGACGCGCTACGTCTTCGACACGTTCAACGTCCCGTTTCAGACCTTGCTCGACCGCGACGTGCGCGCCGGAAACTTGCGCGCGCGGCACGACGTGATCGTGCTGCCCTCGATGCGCCTGCGCGAGATCGTCGAAGGGCGCGCGAAGGAGACCGCCCCGGCGGAATACACGGGCGGCATCACGGAGGCGGGCGTCGAAAATCTGCGCCGCTTCGTCGAAGACGGCGGCACGCTCGTCTGCTTCGACGCCGCCGCCGAACTCGCCATCAAGCGTTTCAAACTGCCGCTCCGCAACGTCCTCGAAGGGGTGAAGACTTCGGAGTTCTACGGCCCCGGCTCGATCCTGCGGCTCGAAGTTGACCCCGCGCACCCGCTCGCGCGCGGCTTCTCTAAAGACGTTGACGCTTACTTCATCAACAGTTCCGCCTTCGAGTTGACGGACGGCGCGAAGTCCGACGTGCGCATCGTCGCGCGCTACGCCGAGCGCGACGTGCTGCGCTCCGGCTGGCTGCTCGGCGAGCGTTTGATCGCGGGCAAGATCGCGCTCGCCGAAGTGCCGCTCGGCCGCGGCCGCGTCGTCCTCTTTGCTTTCCGCCCCCAACACCGCGCCCAGACGTGGGGCACGTTCCCCTTCATCTGGAACGCGATAGAATTAAGGGATGAGGGCGGAGGAATGAGGGATGAATAAGAAATTACTCAACCGAGCGAGTGCTTTTCTTGTTCATCCCTCACCCCTCTGCCCTCATCCCTTACCTTGCCGGGCATCTATCGGGCGACGGGCGCATCAAAGGTTAGTCCGCGCCTCGTGGTCGTTGTATACTGGTTTCGTCTAAAGGAGTTGAAAGGCCATGAGAAAGTTCGCCGCCTTGCTATCACTCCTCTCCCTGCTAGCAATTTCCGTTTCCTTAATCCACGCACAGACGCGCCCGCGACGAGTCGGGCAGGCGTCCGGCGGCGGTGTGTCCGCGACGGACGCGCCTCCCGCGCGCGACGCGTCCGCGCCGTCAACAACACCACGCCGCCCGCCGACGCTCGGCGGCGCGATTGACCCGAACGCGGGGCGACAACGCGCGGGCGACGCGCCCGCCGATTCCGGCGAGGTTGACGAGAACGAAGTGGTGCGCGTCAACACTTCGCTCGTGACGATCCCGGTGAGCGTGATGGATCGGGCGGGCAAGTACGTGCCGAGTATCCGGCAGCAGGAGTTTCGCATCTGGGAGGAAGGCGTCGAACAGGAGATCGCCTATTTCGCCACGGTCGAAAAACCCTTCACCGTCGCGCTCGTCATAGACACTTCGGGTTCGACGCGCTACCGGCTCCCCGAAATTCAGGACGCCGCCATCTCCTTCGTCAACCAACTGCGCCCCGCCGATCGCGTGCTCGTCGTCTCGTTCGACGACGAGGTGCGCGTGCTCTCGGAAGCGACGAGCGACCGCGCGCGTCTGCGCGACGCCATCTACCGCGTGCGCGCCGGTTCGGGCACGAAACTCTACGACGCAGTGGATTTCGTCATCAACGAACGCTTCAACCGCATTGACGGGCGCAAGGCCATCCTTCTCTTCACCGACGGCGTTGACACGTCCAGCCGCCGCGCCAGCTACGAGACCAACGCGCAGGACGTGGAAGAACTAGACGCGCTCATCTACCCCGTGCAGTACGACACCTACGACTCGCGCTCCGGCTCGCAGAACGGCGGCGGTGTCTACGGTGGCGGCGGCACGCGGCGCAAGTCGGGCGGCATCACGGACATCCTCGTGGACATTCTCGCCGGGGGAAACAAGCATGGGGGCGTCTACGGCGGAGGCGGTGGTGGCGGCGGCAACTCCGGTTGTACCGGCTGCACGCGCGCCGAGTACGAACGCGGCGACTCGTACCTGCGCGACATGGCGCGACTGTCGGGCGCGCGGGTCTACCGCGCCGAAAACACGCGCGACATCGAGGGCGCGTTCTCGCTCGTCGCAGAAGAACTGCGCCGCCAGTACAGTCTCGGCTACTACCCGAAACAGCAGGGGCAGCCCGGCCAGCGGCGGCGCGTCAAAGTTCGCGTCATGCGCCCCGACCTCGCCGTCCAAGCGCGCGACAGCTACATCTACAACCCGTCCGGCGCGACCAACAGCAACACCGCCGACGCCGCGCGAAGCGACGACCAGAGACGTTCACAACCCGTCCTGCGCCGCACCCCGCTCGCCGAAAGATAAAACAGGGTGAAAGGGTAAAGGGGAAGGGGCAAAGGAGAAATGTGTTTTCTCCTTTGCCCCTTCCCCTTTACCCTTTCACCCTGTTCTCAAGCGACCGTGCCGTCTTTGACGGTCGCGTTCTTCGGGACGATGATGATGCCTTCGCGGATGTAGTAGCCCGCCTCTTCGTTGTCGAGGTGTTTGACGCCCGCCTCGTTCGTGAGCCGGACGTTCGCGCCGATGCGCGCGTTCTTATCCACGATGGCGTGGCGGACAACTGTGTCGCGGCCGATGCCGATGAGCGGGAGGCCGGCGGCGGCGTCCGCGCGCAGTTCCTCTATGGACTGGTAGTAGTCCGCGCCCATCAGGTAGGTGTTTTCGATGTGCGCGCCCGGTTCGATGCGCGCGCGCAGGCCGACGACCGAGCGCACGAGCCGCGCGCGGTTGATGATGCTGCCGTCGCCGATGATCGAATCCACGATCTCGCAGTGGTGGACTTTCGACGGCGGCAAGTAGCGCGGGCGCGTGTAGATGGGCGCTTCCGTGTCGAAGAAGTTGAACTGCGGCAGGAGCGAGGTCATGTCGAGGTTGGCGGAGTGGAAGGCCGAGATCGTCCCGATGTCTTCCCAGTAGTCATCGAAGAGGTACGACTGCACGTTGTAGTCTTTGATCGCGGCGGGGATGATCTCGCGCCCGAAGTCGAGCCACGTCGGGTTGGCCGCGAGCAGTTCGCGCAGGCGTTCGTAGTTGAAGACGTAGATGCCCATCGAGGCGAGAAAGGGGCGGCGTGCGGCCTCTTCCGGCGAGAGGCCGAAGGCCGTCGTGTCCACGCGCATCTCTTCGAGGGCTTCGCCCTTCGGCTTCTCGCGAAACTCTAGGATGTGACCCGTCGGGTCGGCTTTGAGGAGTCCGAACTCCTCGGCCTGTTCGCGCACGAAAGGCACGACCGAGACGGTCACGTCGGCCTGCGTCTCGTAGTGGCGCGCGAGAAACTTGCGATAGTCCATCCGGTAGAGATGATCGCCGGAAAGTATCAAGAGCGTGTCAATGCCCCAGTCGTGAATGTGCGGCAACACTTGACGCACGGCGTCGGCCGTCCCTTGAAACCACTGCGGGCTGTCGGGCGTCTGCTCGGCGGCGAGTATCTCGACGAAGCCGTCGGAGAAGCCGCTGAAGCGATAGGTGCGCGAGATGTGGCGGTTGAGCGACGCGGAGTTGTACTGCGTGAGCACGAAGATTTGCGTCACGTCGGAGTTGATGCAGTTCGAGATCGGGATGTCCACAAGGCGGTACTTGCCGCCGAGCGGCACGGCGGGCTTGGAACGCTGGTGCGTCAAAGGGAACAGGCGCGTGCCCGCGCCGCCGCCGAGGACAACTGCCAGCACCTTATGTCCAGAAGGCATCACATTTCACCGTTGGCTGAAACTGGAAGAGCTTTTCGTCCGCTCAGCATAGACGCAAAGCGACGCGCGTTTCAAGACGCTGGCGCGCATCATCCGGCGTAAGATGTCTTGGCGCGTGAAGTGAAAACGCGCCGCGTGCTGCCAGACTACTAACTGCGCCGCGTAATTTTCGGCGACGGCGCGGGCGCGAGGCCAACTAAATCGCGCGCGCTGTGTCTATTGTACCGACGCACTTTGAACGCGGGGCGGCGGAGAGAAAAGTTTGAACGAGGCGACGAGCGAGAGCGAATTGATCGGGCGCGCGCAAGGCGGCGACGCGGAGGCGTTCGCCACGCTCGCACGCTCCTACGAGCGGCGCGTGTTGCTGCTCGCGCTCCACTACGCGCGCGACCGCCACGACGCCGAAGACCTCTCGCAGGAAGTGTGGCTCAAGGCGTTCCGCGCGATCAGTAGTTTTCGCGGCGAGTCGAGTTTCTACACGTGGCTGCGGCAGATCACGATCAACACGTTCCTCAACGAACGCCGCGCGCCGTCCGTGGCGGCGGGGCGGCAGGCGCGCGTCGTCGAGTTCGACGCGTGGGAAGCCTCGAAGCGCGGCGGCGCGGCGCAGCAGCAGGAGGCCGTGACGCAAGAGGCCGCCCTCTCACTCGCGCGGCCGTCGCGCGGCGTGGAGGAAAGTTTCGATCAGCAGTTCCTCGTCGCGCGCGTGCTCGACGCGCTCGGAGATTTGACGCCGCAGCAACGCCTGATCTTCCTGCTCAAGCATCAGGAGGGGATGACCTACGAAGAGATTTCCGAAGCCCTCGGCTGCTCGGCGGGCACGACGAAGAAAGCCCTGTTTCGCGCCGTCCTGAAATTGCGCGAACGTCTGGGCGTCAACGCGTCGGCCGACGAAGACAACGTCGGGGCGTCGGCCGATGCCGCCAAGCCCTTGCCCGTCAGAAAGAGTTGTTAAGCGGGAGTTGATAACGATGCATGATTGCCGTCAGACGCAAGACAGTTTGATTGATCTACTCTTCGACGAAGCGGACGGCGCGGCGCGCACGCGCCTGCTGGCGGAAGTCGGGCGGTGCGCCGCGTGCGAGACCGAGTATCGTTCGTTGGCCGCGACGCTCGACGCCTGCGGAGAGGCTTCCGCCGCGCTCGCCCCGCGCGAGAATTACTGGCCTCAGTATCACGCCGCGCTCACGCGCAGACTGCGCGGCGCGGCAGCGTCGGGCGACGCGCACGCGGGGAGTGCGACGGACGATTCGCAAGCCGTGCGCGTGACGCCCGCACACGCGCCGCTCTCGCACGCGCCTTTATGGAAGCGTCTGTTGACGACTTCGATCCGCGTGCCCGCGCCGCTCGCGGCCGCCGCCGCGCTCTTGTTGGTCGCCACGTCCGTCGCCACGGTCGCGCTCGTCGCGCGCCCCGCCCCCGAACCCGTCGTCGTCGCCGCCCCGCACGCCATGCAGACGGAGGCCGCGCCGCAGATCAAGTTTGTCGAAGTGCCCGTCGTCGAGGAGAAGATCGTCACGCAAATAATTTACCTGCCGCGTCGCGTTGACGGCAGCAGCGACAACGCGCGCCAACTTGCGACGCGCGAAAACCTCGCCGGGGTCAGACGGCAGAACGCGCCGCCCGCCGCGAATACTTCGGCGGCGACTCCGCGCGCGAACTTGTCGGGCTTCAAGCCTGCGGGCGAGGTGAACCTGCGCATCATCAAGGGGAGCGACGCGCGTGAGCAATAAAGCGACACTCTCAATCTTCACACGCCTCGCGCTGCTGCCGCTGCTGCTCTTGCTCCACGGCGGCGATGTGCGCACGACGACGCGTGCGCAGAGCGGCGCAGCGTCACAGGCGCGACCCGAACAGTTCGTTATGCCGCTGCACGGCGAGGGATTCATCGCCTTCAAGATCGAGGCCGCGCCGGTGGCGGGCGCGCCCAAAGTGTCGGCCAAGCTCGACGAGATACAAGCCTCTCTGACGCCGCAAGTGATGCTGGCCGACAACCACGTCGTCCACCGCGTGCTCGTGGATGCGGAGGGCGCGTTCGTCTTCGGCTATGACCTCGTGGTCGAACCCGTCGCCGCGACGAAGCAGTTCAAAGTTTCCGTCAAACCCATGAGCGCGGAGTTTGAGGAACAACTGCGCGCGCGGCAGACGGCGGCGGGAGCACAGAGCGCGCCGCAGAACATCTCGACGCTGCCACGCCCGGCCGACGCGCAACTCATTGACGACGGCGACGCCTTCGCGCTCGACCTGCTCGTCAACCCGCAGACGGGCGTGAAGATCGTGGATGTTGTCAAAGTCTCTTTCGACCGGGCGCGTCTGTGGAGCGCGCCGCCGCGCCGCAGCCTTCCCTTGCGCGACTTCACGCTCGGCAACGTCGAACTCGCGATGCGCGATTACAAGTTGACCGTTAACGGCGAACTCGTCGGCGGCAGCCGCGGCAAGAATGCGCGCGGGTTCGCGGGCGCGCTCATCTGGTTCTACGTCCCCGAACGCGGCCGTTTCATCTTCTCGCTCATCCCGCACGAAGGCTACGACTTTCAGAAGGTCGGCCGCATCGAGAACAACAAGATTTCGTTCACGCTCGGCGGCGACGACTACGAGTGGACTTCGAGCGCGCCCGTCGTCGGCGCGAGCGGCGGCAACTGGAATTTGTGGGTGCTGCACGACGCCGGTTACGTCTCCGACTTCGATTCGCAGGAACAGATCGTGGCCGGGGCGGAAGTCAACAACAGCCCGCCCGCCGCGGACAACGGCGCGTCTTCGCCCGAATGGATGCGCGACTCTCTGGAACGCATCCGGCGCGAGCGGCGCGCAGAGTTTGAGGCGCGCGTTGACAGCCGGAAGCGCGCCGAGCGACGCCGCCCGCGCGTGCTCGCCGGAGGCGCGGATCGCATCGAGAACCTTTTGCCCAAGCGTTGAAACGACGACGCCACCACCGCAGCGGCGCGTGCGTAACGTCAACGTTGCGCGCGGTCGCGCGATCATCAGATGAGCAATCGAGTTTTCCGATGATCAGATGAGCAGTCGAGTTTTCCGTTACTGTTTGCCACGCGTGAGGGAGATGATGAGTAAATCGCTGAAGTCAATTTTCGTCGCGTCGGTGTTGACGCTCGCGGCCGCGACGGCGGGGCTGGCCGACATCCGCCTGAAACTCAAGACCACGCATGACGCGCACGCGGGCGAGAGCCGCATCTACATCAAAGGCCGCCGCCAGCGCAACGAGTTTAAGGGGACGCGCCCGGACGGCACGCAGAGAGAGACGGCCGTCATCTTCCAGTGCGACCTCGGCCGCCAGATCGTCCTCGACCCCGCGACGCGCGTCGTCTATGAGTATCCATACGTGGGGCGCGAGGAGTTCTTCGCGCGCGCCGAAGCTGCGAGCGCGAAAGCGAGTCCGCCGAAGCGCGAGTCGCAGGCGCGACTTGCGGGGCGCATCTTGGAAACGTTCACCGTCACCGACACGGGCGAGCGACGGGAGATGTTCGGCTACACCGCGCGCCGCATCAAGACGACGCTCACGTGGGAGATCGCGCCCGCCTCGTGCCCCATCGCCCCGCTGCGCCGCGAGACCGACGGCTGGTACGTTGATCTGCTCTACGGCACGTTCTGCTCCTACGACATTTCCGGCGCAGACGAGAGCGAACTCCTCGCGCTCGAACGGAGCAAGTGCGCGGAACACTATCTCGGCGGCGACCCCAAACGCCGTTACGACATCGAGCACAAACAGGTGGGCACGGCGCGCTTCGGCTACCCGCTCTCGCTCACCGTCAGGTCTTACACGGACGACGGCCGCGCGAGCGTGCGGACGAGCGAGGTGTTGGAGATCAGCCACGACGTGCTTAACGCTTCCCTCTTCGAGCCGCCCGCCGATTACACCAAGTACAAACCGAAGAAGAAGTCGCTCGCCAGCCGCGCGCTCTCGCTCTTCGGCAAAGGATGAAACGCCTTCGAGTTTAACTGACCAAGCGGCGACGACGGCGACGATGTGCAAACGTCCGTCGCGTCCGGGTCACGACACCTAAACTTACCCAGCGCAAGGAGACAATTTCATGAACAGCAAAATTGGCTGCGCGGCAGCCCTCGTCCTTCTGTGCCTATTTTTCGCTCCCGGCGACGCGCGCGCGCAAGAAGAGAAGGATGCGCCGAAGGTCGAAGTGGGCGTGCAGTTCACGTCGCTCACCATGAGCGACGGCTTCCGTGGCAGCAGTAGTGAACCGGGCTTCGGCGGGCGCATCACCTACAACCTGACAAACAGCGTCGCGCTCGAAACGCAGTTCGACTTCTTCCCGGACGGCGAACGCTTTCGCGGCAGTCGCAGCGGCGGGCGGATCGCGCAAGGTCTGTTCGGCGTCAAGGCCGGTAAGCGCTTCGAGAAGTTCGGCGTCTTCGGCAAGGTGCGCCCCGGCTTCACGAGTTTCAGCGCGGGACGGGAAGAGGCGATTCTGATCTCGGCCGCGCCCAATTTTGTGCTCGACTTCCGGCCGCACCGCGAGACGCACTTCGCAACGGACGTGGGCGGGGTGCTCGAATTTTACCCGACGCGCCGCATCGTCACACGCTTCGACGCGGGCGACACCATCATCCGCTACCGCGACACGACCCGCACGTTCTTCGACTCGACGGGCGCGCCGCAACCCGTCCCGTTCGGCAGCGAGACACGGCACAACTTTCAATTCAGCGCGGGCGTCGGCTTCCGCTTCTGAGACAAACTTTGACGCGTCCGCGCTCAGACAACGACACGTGATTAACCGATCCTCTCTGCGTCTCCTCTGTGACTACTCTGCGACTACTCTGTGGCTCTGTGATGAGTGCTGATAAAAGTCTCTCACCGCAGAGTCTCGGAGGACACAGAGAGGGGCGTAGAGAGGATCGGGATTCGCGTGAACGTGAATCAGGTTGAAGGGAAATAACCTTGCGGGTAGGTGACTCGCAAGTTGCGCTTGCGCAACTCAGGATTGACGATCTCGATCTTCAGTTTGCGTAAGACATCCTTGCCGCCTTTGCCTGCGGGGGTCGCGTAAGCGACGCGGTATTGCGTGCTCAGGTCGCTTCGCATCTGCGCGAACATCGGGTGCAGTTTGTCGCCCTTGCGCGGGAAGTAGGCGCGTCCGCCCGTGCGCTCCGCCAACTCGCGCAACACCTTTTTGTTGACGTCGCTGTAGTACTTGTCGCCCACGCCGAGCACGTATATCACACACGCGGCTTTCAAGATGCTGTCGGTGGCTTCGCGCATTTTCTTCTCGCTCGAAGTGTCCGCCCCGTCGGTGATCAGGATCAGCACGCGGCGCGTTTCGGGCGGGGTTTGCGGGAGCAGGTCGTTGCCGATAACCCACAGGGCGTCGCGCAGTGAGGTCGAGCCGCCCTCTATGATCCCGATAGTGCCGAGCGGCAAGACACTGACACCCTCAATCGCTTTCGCCAGACGCTCAGGGTTGCCGGTGAAATCCTGTTCGAGCACGGTCTCCTTCGCGAAGGCGACAACGGCGGCGTGATCTTTCGGCGTGCGCAGCAGGTAAGGGACGAGCGCCTGCGCCACTTTGCGCGTCGCGGGCAGCAAGCGTTCCTGCGACATACTGTTGTCAATGGCGATGACGGCCGACAACGCCATGTCCGCTTGCGGCGCGAACGACTTGACGGCCTGTGCTACGCCGTCCTCCGACACGCGCACATCTTCCTGTCTCAGCGAAGTGACGGGTTGATCGTTAGCGTCGCTGACGTTGAACAAGACGTTAGTGAGAGCGACTGCTGATGCGGCGGCGGGTGCGCTCGGCGGGTTCTGTTCCTGTCCTTTCGGGGCGGCCGCGTGCGACGTCGCCAGCCAGAGGCTCAGGCCGACGCCAAGCGTACAGGCCAAGCGCACGCGCATCGCGCGCCGCCTCCGGCGACCGGGCGTAAAAGTTCCTCGCATCAACTCAGTAGCCGCCGCCTCCTGTTGCCGCCGCCGCAGTCGCCGTCCGCATGCCCGAAGCCTCCTGCGCGATCTTCACGCCGACGCTCGCTCCGAGCCGCGTCGCACCCGCCTCGACCATCGCCCGCGCATCGTCCAGACCCTTGACGCCGCCCGCCGCCTTCACACCCATCTCCTGACCCACCGTGCGGCGCATCAACGCCACGTCGGCCACCGTCGCGCCGCCCTTCGCGAAGCCCGTCGAAGTCTTGACGAAATCCGCGCCCGCGCGCTTTGCCGCGAGACACGCGCGCACCTTCTCCTCGTCCGTCAACAAAGCGGCCTCGATGATCACCTTCACCAGCACGCCCTGCTCGTGCGCCGCCTCCACAACCTGCCGGATGTCATACTCCACCGCGCAATCGTCGCCGCTCTTGAGCGCGCCGACGTTGATCACCATGTCCACCTCGCGCGCGCCGTCGAAGATCGCGCGCCGCGTCTCATACGCCTTCACGTCGGAGAGCGTCGCGCCGAGCGGGAAGCCGACGACCGTGCAGACCACCACGCCCGTCCCGCGCAGGTGACAGGCCGACGCGCGCACCCACGTCGGGTTCACGCACACGCTCGCGAAATGAAACTCGGCCGCCTCGCCGCACAGGCGCTCGATGTCCGACTCGCTCGCCTCCGGCTTCAACAAAGTGTGATCCACCAGACTCGACCAGTCGCGCGCCGAAGCCGTCTCGCCCAAGACCAACCCGATGCGCGCCGCGCCCGCGTCCACCACCCGCTGCATGCGCTCCGGGCAGCGGTTGAAACAGGCCGACCCGCACCCGCACAACGCCGCCTGCTCCTCCGCGTCACCGTTCAGCCGCGCGACGATCACGTCGGTTATCTGCTCGACGAGGTGCTCCAAATCGCCGTTATTTGAATATGCCATTCGCTTGCGTTCTCCGCATTATTGTTCTCAGTTAATCGCCCAATATCAAAAGTGCTAGGCGAGCATTAAACGTTGACCCTTCGCTTCAGGGATGGGATCACCGAACTCTTCTGCTGTGTCTATCCATAGCTGGATCGCATCGTTGGCGTTCGCGAGAGCGGTCGCCTGAGTGTCGCCGTGCGCTATGCAGCCGGGAAGTTCGGGAACTTCGGCGACGAAGAGTTCATCTTCGTTGCTCCAGTAGATGATGATTTCATACTTGTGCATTACTACTGGTTTAGATCAACTGTCCCGCTATTTATCAACCGCAATCTTTTCGGCCGCGACTAAGACCACGCGTCCATCCTTCCAAGCGGCGACGGTGTTGCCCGCGCGTTTGTGCGTGAGCAGGGCTTGGCGCACGGCGCGGCGCATGGCATGTTCGATTGATTTGGTCTCGTCGGACATCTTGGCCGGGCTGGTGTGTTTGTCTCTCATAGGGAACGTCTCTGGAACTCCTGCCATAAATCCGGTTGGAGTACTTTCGTGTATTCGTCACGACGGCCGACGGCGACGGGGCGCGGCGCGTCGAGGGTGGAATTATCGTATATTCCCCACGTATCGGCTAGTGGGCGGTAGAGCCGGAAGAAGTTGCGTGCGCCGCCGAGGAAGCGCCGGTGGACGACGGCCGGGGGAACGCCGTGGCCGCCGAGACGCACGCGCGAACGCACGCGCTCGACGGCGAGTTCGGGGCTGCGCAGGGTGAGGTAGAGCAGTTGAAATTCGTAACCCTCGCGACGCAGGCGTGCGACGAACGAGGCGTAAGAGCGCGTGGCGAGCGTCGTCTCGAAGGCGAAACTCTGGCGCGCGCGAGCGAGGTCTGCGAGGCGCGAGAGCATGATGCGCCCGGCCTCGAAGGTCACGCTTTCGGGGCTGAAGGCCGAGAGACCGAGCGCGATGGTGTCGGCGTTGACGAACTCGCCCACGCCGAACGTGTCGCGCAACAGATACGGCGCGAGCGTTGACTTCCCCGCCCCGTTCGGCCCGGCGATGATGAAGACTTGCGGGGATGATGTCGGCGGCGCACCTGACATTACTGCCATCGGACTTCACACGCGGTACTGACGCTCGACCGCAGTGATCTTCGCCACGCGCTTGCGGTGTCGCTCCTCCGTCATCTCCGTGGCGAGCCACGCGGAGACGATCTCGCGCATCTCGGCGGAGTTGATCGTGCCACTGCCGAGCGTGAGCACATTGGCGTCGTTGTGCTCGCGCGAGTTGACGGCGACTTTGACGGAGTAGCAGGCGGCGGCGCGCACGCCCGGCACTTTGTTGGCCGTCATCGCCGAGCCGACGCCCGCGCCGTCAATGACGATGCCGAGGTCGCATTCGCCGTCGGCGACGGCGCGTGCGACCGCGTGCGCGAAGTCCGGGTAGTCCACGGCGTCGGTCGAGTTCGTGCCAAAGTCGCGGACGCGGTGGCCGAGTTCGGCGAGGTAAGTTTTGAGTTCCTCTTTCAAAGGGTAGCCGCCGTGATCCGCGCCGACGCCGACTGACTTGCTCTCGCGCGAGCCGCGGCGCGGGGCGCGACGGACGAGTTCGATGCCCTGCTCGCGCACGATGTCGGCGGCGAGCGGGGTGAGTCGCGCGCCCTCTGCGACGCGCAGTCGCGCGCCACGTTCGAGGCCGCGCACGTCCGCCTCGGTGATGACCGTCTTCGAGGATTCGTCGCGCGCGATGGGCTGCTCGTCCGACACACTCGCCGCCGTCGCTTTGGCAGCGGGGCGCGGCGGTGACGGAGGCGGCGGCGCGTTCGTCGCTTTGGCGGGCGGCGCGTCGGAAGTTGAAGGCGACGCGATTTGAGATGCGCCCTCGCTCTCCTCTTCGGGCAGCGCGTTGTTGAGCACCTCGCGCACGAGGGCGCGGACTCGGTCGCGTGTTGATTCTTCTTCTTCGGGCATAAGTTAGCGATCAGTTATCAGCGTCCAACGATCAGCGGTCAGTAAATCAGCGACCAACCATCAGCAAGCAACTCTCGACGATCAGCAGTCGAACAGTTTTCCCCGGTCAACTATGTGCCATCAAACGGCGCAAGCGTGTGCCTCTCGACGGCTGACGGCTCATCATTCGAGACCTCGTTGACCTGCGGCGAGCGGCTACTTTAGTATGTCGCACTAAGCGGCGCGCGCGCAAACGGCGTCGCCCCCGGTTCACACTTTTAAGCTCCAACATTTTCCGCAATCTATGCCGTAGACACGAGGAGGCCGCCCTTGTCAGCTTCAGCCGCTCCCGTCCCCAGCGAGTTCACCAACGACAACCTCGAACCGATGTTCAGCGCCGAACAGATTCAGACGCGCGTCAGCGAAATCGGCGCGGAGATCGCGCGCGACTACGCGGGGCGCAACCCGCTCTTGCTCGGCGTCCTCAAAGGCGCGTTCATCTTCCTCGGCGATCTGATGCGCGCGATTGACATGCACGTCGGCGTCGAGTTCATGGCGATTTCGAGTTACGGCGAGTCCACGCGCTCGTCGGGCGAGGTCAAGATCGTGAAGGACTTGGACGTGCCCATCGAGGGGCGCGACATCCTCATCGTCGAAGACATCGTTGACACTGGGCTGACGCTCTCCTACTTGATGGCGAATCTACATTCGCGCGGCGCATCGAGCGTCAAACTCGCCGCGCTGCTCAACAAGCAGGAGCGGCGGCTGCGCGAAGTGCAGATTGATTATCTCGGCTTCACCATCCCCGACGCCTTCGTCGTCGGCTACGGCCTCGACTTCGCCGAACGCTACCGCAACCTCCCCTACATCGCCGTCATCAAAGACCCTTCGAAGCAGTGATAAGTGACAGGTGACAAGTGACAAGTTGAAGACAAGTTCTAGTTTTTTAACTTGTCACTTGTCACCTGTCACTTATCACTGCTTTTCTTGTCACCTGTCACTCGTCACTATGCAGATATTTCTCGCAGAAAACTTTCGCCCGCCGCGAGTTTGAGGTGGAAATTTTCGGCGACGGTCTGACCCATGTCGGCGAGGGAGCGGCGCGTGCCGAGGTTGACGCCCGCGCGTGCGCGCTGCCCGTAGGCGAGGAGCGGGACGTATTCGCGCGTGTGATCCGTGCCGCGGTAGGTCGGGTCGTTGCCGTGGTCGGCGGTGAGGATGAAGAGGTCGCGCTCGCTCATCGCGGCTTCGATTTCGGGCAGACGCGCGTCGAAGTGTTCGAGGGCGCGGGCGTAGCCTTCCACGTCGCGGCGGTGGCCGTAGAGCATGTCGAAGTCAACGAGGTTGGTGAAGATGAGACCGCGCGTGCTTCGGTCTTCGAGGGCGCGGATGGTCTGGTCAATTGACTGGTCGTTGTTCTTGGCTTTCAAGTCCTGCGTCGCGCCGAGCGAATCGTAGATGGAGGCGATCTTGCCGATGCAGACCACGTCGAGTTTGGCGTCGCTTAAGGCGACGAGCAGATTTTCGCGGGGTGGCGGGACGGCGTAGTCGTGACGGTTCTCGGTGCGCGTGAATGCGCCGGTCGCGCCCGTGAAGGGGCGCGCGATGACACGGCCGACTTCGTGCTCGCCGCGCAGTATCCGGCGCGCCGCCTCGCAAATCTCGTAGAGGCGTTCGACCGGGATCACCTCTTCGTGCGCGGCGATCTGGAAGACGGAATCGGCGGAAGTGTAGATGATGGGCTTGCCCGTGCGGACGTGTTCCGCGCCGAGTTCCTTGATGATCTCCGTCCCTGACGCGGGGTAGTTGCCGAGCACGCCGGGCACGCCCGTCTCCGCGACGAAGCGCGCGAGCACGTCCGCGGGGAAGCCTTCGGGATAGGTGGGGAACGCCTCTTCGAGAATGATCCCGGCCATCTCCCAATGCCCCGTCGTCGTGTCCTTGCCGTTTGACTGCAAGGCGCAGCGGCCGTATGAGCCGCGCGGACTCGCGGCGGGCGGCACGTGTTCGAGCGGGCGGACGTTGCCGAGTCCGAGCGCTTGCAGGTTAGGCAGGCGCACCTCGCGCGACGCGCAGATGTGGCCGAGCGTGTCCGACCCGGCGTCGCCCCACGCGGCGGCGTCCGGCATCTCGCCCATGCCGAGACTGTCGAGGACGATTAAGACGATGCGATCAAAAGTTGTAGGTTGATTCATAAGAAGTAGGTTGATTCATTAAGACGTAGTTGCTTGAGGCGTGAAAACTCGTGCGGCCGTTCAAGACTCCGGACACCCGAAGCATAAATGATGTTCCGCGCGGCGTCTAACTCTTCGGGGCTTGGTAGCCTTCGCGGGCGGTGACTTGCGCGCCCGGTTGCAGGCCGCGCACTTCGACGCGTATCTGGCGAAAGCCGCCGTCGCGCGCCTTGTTGGTCGAGTAGTAGCCGAGGCTGTACTGCTTGCCGATGTCTGAGGCGACTTGGGCGAAGGCGGCGCGGGCGTCGCGCAGGTCGGCGGCGTTGAAGGTCTTGCCGCCGGAGTCGCGCGCGAGTTCCTGCATCTCGCGGCGGGCGAGTTGGTAGAGCGAGCGGCTGATCTGCATGCGCTCGAACGGCCCCATGCGACAGAAGTTCGAGTAGTCGGCGGCCTCCGCGCGCGGGTCGAAGATTTTGCGGTAGCGTTGCAGTTGGACGCGCGACAAACTCAGGCGGCCGTCGTCCTGACAGTCTTTCATCAGACGCTCTTCGACGAACTCCTCCGTGTTGACCTGTATGAAATAGGCGAGCGTGCCCGTCTGTTGCAGGCGCGCGCGCGCGTCTGCGAAGTCGGCTTCGCTCGTCGAATCAACTCCGTCGGTGAGGGCGACGAGCGCGCGCCGGCCGCGCAACTCCGGGCGCGGCGGCTCGCGGAAGACTTCCTTGGCGACGCGTTCGAGGGCGTCGTAGAAGGGCGTGCCGTTGCTCGCGCCGATGTTCTCGATGGCCTGTTGCAGCGCGTCGCGGTTGTCTGTCAGGTGCGTCATCAGTTCGACGGTGGCGAGTTTCGTCCCTGCGTCCTCCTGCGAGTTGAAGGCAAGGATACTGATGCGGTCGCCGGGGCGCAGGGCGTCTATGAAGACGTTGGCGGCGCGGCGGATGAGGCCGACCTCGGCGCGCGTCGAACCGGAAGTATCAAGCAGGAGCGCGACCTCGAAGGGCGCGTCGGTGGCGATGAAGTTGGCGACGCGTTGCGGCCGACCGTCTTCAAAGAGGGCGAAGTTTTCGGCGCGCAAGTTCGTGAGCGTGCGCCCGGTGCGATCCGTCACCGTCACGGGCACGGTGACGAGTTGCGTCTCCACGCGCACCACGTCGTCCTCGCCGACCTCTTCGGCGGCTGTGGGCGGCGTGGCGGGCGTCGGGCGCGGCGTCACTTGCGCGGGCGTGGGCGGCGGCAGGGTCGAGCCGACGCGACGCGGTCGCTGTCGCGGCGCAGCTTGCGGCGTCTGCGTCGTCTGCGCGAGAGAGACTGCGAGTTGTCCGACGACAGCGACGAATAGAACAAACAGGGGGAGAATGAGCGAGGCCAACGCCGCCCGCCGCGCGCGTTTTTGCTTTGAGGGATGCTTCGGCATAGACTTACACTTCACAGGGGACAGTCGGCACGGTTAAAGATAGCTAAATATAGCCGCAAACCCTTGATGACTGAAAGGAGCGACACGATGTCCGTCATCGGAAGACTCGACGATCAGGTCGAAGCCGTCCTCATCAACCCGCTCAAGGGGCGACGCGCGCACGGCGACGAGGAGCGCGAGCCGCCCGCGCCGCCCCCGCCCGCCTCGGAAGAACGCGACAGCGCCGACTCGGTTCCAAATAAACGCGAACCCGAACCCGCGCTGCCCGTCTGGCTGCTGTAAACTCGCCCGCGCCATGCGCGCGGCCGCTCTGCTTGACACCGTGCAGGGCATCTTTTAGGATGAGTCTCGCTTCGGAACAACAAACTTTAGAGTCTGTATTTCAAACGGAGCGTCGGTCTTTGAAGCGGGCGTGAGAAGAGATCAAAGAGGTGCGCGCGCGTGCTTGGCCTGTCATGGGCGAGAGCGTGCGCGATCCGTTTTCAAGGTGAGAGATGGCCGCCGTCGTTTGCGCGTCTCCACTAGAGGCACGTACTGTCAATGGTAGACGACCGCCCTTACAAGGCGGGGGTTGTGGGTTCGAGTCCCACCGTGCCTACCATTAGCGGCGAGTTGCCGTAAGTCTTCGACGCCCGGCGCGGTTCGAGTTTTAAAAGTTTTGCGGAGTCGTAGTTCAGTTGGTTAGAACGCCGGCCTGTCACGTCGGAGGTCGCGGGTTCGAGTCCCGTCGGCTCCGCCACTAAATCCTGGTACAGCAGGTGCGAACAGCCATCCTTCGGGGTGGCTGTTCGTGTTTTCAGGGTGCGTGCGTGACTAGCCGCGCTTTTTATCCGGTCGCGGGGTGTAGCCGCGGCTCGTCGGCAGTTTCTTGGCGGGAGGAGTAAACCCCGGCTCCTTGGTTTTATCCGAACGCTCCGCGATCTCTTTCTGGATAGCTTCCTTGGCTCGTTTTTTTGCGCGTTTATTCATGGCCGAGATTATACATTAGGAAATAAGTTGTTATCATCCCGGCCATGAACAAGGACAACGGCAAGCTGGCGGTCAAACGCACCGCCACGGGGCTGGGGTTATTCGCCCTCAAAACAATCCCATTTAATAAACGGATCGTCGAATATGTAGGGCCGATTCTGACGAACGAGGAAGTGGATCAGAAGAAGGGAAAGTATTTCTTCGAGCTTAACGAGAAGAGTTCGATTGACGGCAGTTCCCGCGATAACATCGCCCGCTACATCAACCATTCGTGCCGCCCGAACGCCAAAGGGTACACCACCGGCAAGCGAATTTGGATCTGGTCTCTCAGGGAGATCAAGGCCGGGGAGCAGATCACGATCAACTACGGCAAGTCGTACTTTGACGAACACATCAAGCCCGTCGGCTGCAAGTGCGAACCGTGTCTTAAGAAATCAAACAACAGATCAAAAAAACCTTGACCGGCTGTAAGGTCTAGCTATTGCCCGGATGATTCCAGTCCCCGAAGCCATCCGCATTGTCTTGGAGCAGACGCCGCGCCTGCCCGCCGAAGAGGTCGCGCTCGTCGCGGCGCGCGGGCGCGTGCTGGCCGAAGACGTGATCGCGGACACCGACTTGCCCCCTTTCGACCGCGCCATGATGGACGGCTACGCGTTGCGCGCGGCCGACACCGTAGGCGCGACGGCCGACGCGCCCGTGCGCTTGGCGATAGCCGGTGAAGCGGCGGCGGGCGCTGGTTGGCGAGGGAAGTTGCGGCCGGGCGAGGCCGTGCGGATCATGACGGGCGCGCCCGTGCCCGCGGGCGCGGACAGCGTGCAACAGGTCGAAGTGACGCGCGAGACAGAAGGCGGCGCGTGCGTCGAGATCGAGCGGCCGACTGTCGCATCGCAGTTCATCACGAAACGCGCGACGGAGATCACGCGCGGCGAAACGGTCTTGCGCGCAGGTGAGACGTTAGGCGCGGCGTCGCTGGCCGCGCTGGCCTCTTTCGGTTACGCGCGTGTGCGGGTCGGAGCGCGGCCGCGCGTCTCGGTGCTGGCGACGGGCACGGAGTTGGTCGAAGTCTCGGCGCAACCCGGCGCGGATCAAATCCGCGACTCGAACACTTATTCGCTGCTCGCCTACGCGGAAGCGGCGGGCGCGCTGGTGGAACGTCTGCCCTTTGCAGGGGACGACGCCGAACTCCTCGGACGCGTGATCGCCGAGAGCGCGGAGCGCGCCGACGTGCTCGTGCTCTCCGGCGGCGTCTCGATGGGCATCTACGATTTTACGAAGACGGCTTTGCGCGCGCTCGGCGCGGAGATATTTTTCGAGCGGGTGAGTCTCAGGCCGGGCAAGCCGACGGTCTTCGCGCGGCTCGGCCGCACGCTCGTCTTCGGGCTGCCCGGCAATCCCGTCTCGGTCTCCGTTACCTTCAACCTGTTCGCGCGCACGGCGATTCGCGCCATGCAGGGCGCGAAGGCGGCGGCTCTGGTTGAAGAACATGCCGTGCTCGGCCGCGACGTGCGCGGCGCGTCGGAGCGCGCAAGTTATCTCCCCGCCGCGCTCGGCACGGACGCGGCCGGGCGACTCGTCGCCGAACCGCTGCGCTGGGGCGGCTCGTCGGATTTCGTCGCCTTCACGCGCGCGGGCGCGCTCGTCATCGTCGAAGCGGGCGTGAAGACGTTGGAGGCGGGCGCAATTGTGCGCGTCGTGCGCCTGCCGGAATAGTTAGCGTGTGACTCGTCCAAGAGACGACGAAAGGCATCCTCACTGTCAAAAGCGAGGACGCCTTTCGCGCTTTGCTAAGGAGACTTGCGGGCGCGTGAGTTATTTAGGCATCACGACGGTATCAATGACGTGGATGACGCCGTTCGACTGGTACACGTCGGCCGTCGTCACCATCGCCGTGCCGCCTTTGGCATCGGTCAGCATGATGCCGTTGCCGTGCATCGTCGCGGTCAGCGTGCCGCCGTTCACGGTCTTCAAGGTAGCCTTGCCGCCGCCCTTCTTGATGGCCTTCGCTAGGGCTTTCGAGTCCATCCGCCCGGCGACGACGTGGTAGGTCAAAATGCCGGTCAGCGTCGCCTTGTTCTCAGGCTTGACGAGCGTTTCGACCGTGCCCGCGGGCAGCTTGGCGAACGCGTCGTCGGTCGGGGCGAACACGGTGAAAGGGCCTTTGCCAGACAGGGTTTCGACGAGACCGGCGGCCTTGACGGCGGCCACGAGCGTCGTGTGGATGGGCGACTCGACGGCGTTCTCGACGATATTCTTCGTCTTGTACATCGCCGCGCCGCCGACGGTCGGGTTGCCGTCCTTCTTACTGTCACTCATCATCTGCGCCGAGGCGGTCGTGCCCGCTAAGGCAAACATGCCAAGCATCAAGCTCAGGAAAGTCTTCTTCATTTTTTGTCCCTTTCGATCTTCAAACTGTTTGGAATTGCTCTCGATGACCCGCTGTGTCTCCGGCTCAAACGTAAACGCCCGCGCGCCCGTCTGCCGCGACCGCGTCTCATCGAACGAAAAAATTTTCGTCGCGCAAAACTGTCGTTGATTGTCTGCGCGTCTGTTGGGATTTACGGAGGCGGGCGGCGTGGCGGTTTTACCTGCGGCGCGCAAAAGGCGCGGCGTCTCTTGCTTAATGGTCACGTTTTGATGTTTAGTTTGTCCGCATGAAAAATCTCGGCGAGACCCAGACGGCGACAGTGCCGGAGGCCGCACGCGAGCCGCACGCCCCTGTTGTCATAGAGGCGGGCGCGGAGACTTCGCGCGAGGCCGTGCCGCTCGCGCACGAAGCGATTCACGAGACGGTGGCCGAACTGCTCGGCGCGCAGCCGCGGCGCGGCCTGCTGCTCGACGTGCCCGCGGGCGAAGGCGCGCTCGCCGCGCGACTCCAACGCGCGGGCTTCGACGTGCGCTGCTGCGATCTCTACCCGCAGATTTTTCGTCTGCCCGGCGTCGAGATCAAAGGCGGCGATCTCTCCGCGACGCTTCCCTACCCGGACGCGTCGTTCGACTTCATCACCTGCGTCGAAGGGTTGGAACATATCGAGAACCCGCAACAGGCGGTGCGCGAGTTCGCGCGCCTGCTCGGCGCGGGCGGCCAACTCGTCGTCACCGTCCCGAACATCCTCAACATCGAGGAGCGCATCAAGTGGCTGCTCCACGGCTACACCTCGCACTTCAAACCCATCTCGCGCGAAGCCCTCGCGCGCGTGCGCGCAGAGCTTGGCACGATGGAGGAGATGGCGCTACATATCAACCCGATCTCTTACGCCGAACTGCGCTACACGCTCGAAAAATACGGCTTCCAGATCACACGTCTCTACCGCGACAAGCCGAAGGCGCACCTGTGGCTCTACCGGCCGCTCGTCGCCCTCATCCGTCTGCTCGCGCGTTTCAGTTCTGCCGACAAACGGCGCGAGCGTTGGGCGGAGGAGTTGCAGTCTGACGAAATTCTGCTCGGCGGGAACACTTTGATCGTCCACGCCGTCAAACAGGCGAACACATGAGCAAACTTTCCCACATGGACGCGGAGGGGCGCGTGGCGATGGTGGACATGAGCGCGAAGGAGACGACCGTGCGGCGTGCCGTCGCGTCGGCGCGCGTGTTGATGTCGGCCGAGACCGTGGCGGCCGTGCGCGCGCACCGCACGCCGAAGGGCGACCCTTTGGAGACGGCGCGTCTCGCAGGCATCATGGCCGCCAAGCGCACCGCCGATCTCATCCCCTTGTGCCACCCGCTCCCGCTCACGCACATCGAGGTGCGCGCCGAAGTCGTGGATGCGGGCATCCTCATCGAAGCCGAAGCCGCGACGCGCGCCGGTACGGGCGTCGAGATGGAAGCGTTGACCGCCGCCGCAGTCGCCGCCTTGACCGTCTACGACATGTGCAAGGCGTTGGACAAGGCGATGACGATCACCAATGTCAGGCTGGAACGAAAGACGGGCGGCAAGTCCGGCGACTACGAGAGGGGAAAGGGAAAAGGGAAAGGGGGAAAAGGAAAAAGCGGAGGGCGAGAGGTAAAGGGCGAGAGGTAGAAGTGAGAGACGGAAGACGAAAACGCGTATGAAATCGAGAGGAACATCGGAAGGCTGACGGGCGTTTATAGTTGTGCCTTTCGGAGAAGCGCGCGCCGCCCCGGTTCTTTCACCTTTTTACTTTTACGTTTTTCCGCCCTTCGTCGTAGAATGAAGCGCAACCGTCGGGCGGGAAAGTTTGGCAGTCGGTCGAGCGGAGAGTTTGAAATGAAAATGATGAGAATGAAGATCGCACACGACGCGCGCCCGCAGGCGCGGACGCTGCTCATCGCCACGCTGATCACGCTGGCGCTCTGGTTCCTTCCCTACACCAGCTTTTTAACTTACCCCTTCCGCCTCTTCGTGACCTTCATACACGAAGGCGGGCACGCGTTGGCCGCAGTGCTGACCGGCAGTTCCGTGCAAAGTTTGAGCGTCGCCATTGACGCGAGCGGCTTGACCGAGACGCTGACGCCGCAGGGCGGCTTCTTCTCGCGCTTTCTCATTTCCAGCGCGGGCTATCTCGGCACGATCGCCTTCGGCGCGTTGCTGCTCTGGCTCGTGCGCCGCAAGGTCAAGGCGCGCGTCGTGCTGGTCGGCTCGGCCTTCATCATCCTCGGCCTGACAATCGTCTTCGGCTTCATCGCGCCGCTCACGAATTTGACGCTGCAACCGTTCACGGTGCTGTCGGGCATCGCCATCTCGGCGGGGCTGCTGGCGGCGGCGCGATACGCCGGGCTGCGTGCGGCCAACTTCCTCGTCGGCTTCCTCGCCGTGCAGTGCGTCCTGAACGCCGTGTTCGATTTGAAGAACGTGCTGTGGATGTCTGTGGCGACGAACCAGCAGACAGACGCGATGAACATGGCGGACGCGACGGGCGTCCCGGCTCTCGTCTGGTCGCTCGTCTGGATCGGCGTCGCCGTCTTGATCCTCTCGACGGCGATGCGCGCCTACGCCGTCAGCCGCAACAGTCCGAGCCAGCCCGACCTCCCTTTTGAAGACCCGCTCGAAGTGTAGAGACGAGCCGACACGTGAGCACCACATTCGAGAGGCCGCCGGACGACGCAGTAGCAGCAACAGTCACGCTGCTCGCGCCCGGCGGCCTCTCGTCGTCTCCGGCAAGCGGAGTCGAGGTTGAAGACGTTGCAGTTGAAACTGCGATGGTTGAAGCTGCGACGGTGGAGATGATTACGCTCGGCGCGCTCCCGCTCGGCGCGCACCTCGTCCTCTGCTGTCGCAAAGACTGGCGCACGGCGACCGTCGTCCGCGTCGAATTAGACAAGATCACGCTCTCCGTCAGTTCGCCCACGGGTCGCACCTACCGCATGCGCCGCCCGCCCGATGTGCCGCTCGCCTTCGACGGCCATATCCCACTGCTGCCCGGCGCAGGCCGAAGCAACCCATGCTGGCGCACCGCGCTCGCGCGCTACGACGTGCGCTGGTAACGCGCGCACGCGGCGAGAAAAACTTTCTTGTAAATCCAAACGGAAAGGCGTATGGTGCGACGGTTTTCCGTAACCCATCGCTCGCCTACCCCAACCACACCGAGTTGAGCGAACCCTGAAAGGAACAGCCATATGCCAGCCCGAAAAAGCTCCGCCCCCGATTACACTTCCGCCAAAGGAGACGTTGAGGCCAAACCTGCGCCCCGCAAGCCGCGCCCCGCGCCCGCCCGGCAGAGCAGCACCAAACGCATCCTGAACGTCATCCCCTCGCGCAAGACCGAAGACGACTTCATGTTCGAGAACGCCAGCGAAGCCGGACTCCTCGGCGCGACCCCGGCGGCCGCGACGGCGACGGCCGCCGCCGCGCCGCCTAGCAAAGACCTGCGCGCGGCGTGGTGGGAAATCAACGATCAAGGCTCGACCGGCTCGTGCGTCGGTTGGGCGACGGCCGATTCGGTCATCCGCTGGATGTTCGTCAACGCCGGGCGGCTGCCGAAGAACGAGTTGCTTGCGCCGCGCTTCATCTGGATGTCGGCCAAGGAGACGGATCAGTTCAACACGCAGCCGACAACCTTCATCGAAGACGAAGGCACGAGCCTGAAAGCCGCGCTCGACATCGCGCGCAAGTACGGCAACGTCCCCGATTCCGTGCTGCCGTTCAAGACCGGCAAGCTCTACCCAGACCCGGCGAAAACCTTCTACGCCATCGCGGCGCAATACAAGATCGCCAGCTACTTCAACCTCGGCAACAACCTCGCCAACTGGCGCACGTGGCTCGCCACCAAGGGGCCGATCCTGACGCGCCTGAACGTAGACTCAACGTGGTACGCAGCGACCACCACGAGCGGCAATCTGGACACCTACGATCCACATTCGGCGCAGGGCGGACACGCCATCGCCATCGTCGGCTACACCCCCAGCCGCTTCATCGTGCGCAACAGTTGGGGCAAGACGTGGGGCGACAAGGGCTACGCCTACGCCTCATGGTCTTACGCCTCGGACGCTTTCACGGAAGCCTACGGCGTCACGCTTTAACTCCGCGCCCCCGCGCGTCCGGGCAGACGGTCGCGCGCTGCTACACAGTCAGACGCGCGTTTCCACAACTTACTTTCGAGGGCGGAGTGCTCCACGCTCCGCCCTTTTTCGCGCCCACGCGCCGGTCACACGAGAACCGGCCGCTGCCCGCTTCGCCCGCCGCCCCGTTTCGCGTTATCATGTGTGTTTCGCCGGGAGTCGAAATCGCCCGCTGTGCGTCCCGGCGGCAGAAGTGAAACATGACTGAAGAAGCAATCACGGTGCGCGGCGCGCGCGTCAACAACTTAAAGAACGTAGATTTCAACATCCCCATCGAACGCCTGACGGTCGTCACGGGCGTCTCCGGTTCGGGTAAATCGTCGCTCGCCTTCGACACGATTTACGCCGAGGGGCAGCGTCGCTACGTCGAGTCGCTGTCGTCCTACGCGCGGCAGTTTCTCGAACGCATGGACAAGCCGGACGTGGACGAGGTGCGCGGCATTCCGCCCGCCATCGCCATCCGGCAGAAGAACTCCACGCGCAACCCGCGCTCGACCGTCGGCACGCAGACCGAGGTCTACGACTACCTGCGCCTCCTCTACGCGCGCGTCGGCACGACCATCTGCCGCGTCTGCGGGCGCGAGGTGCACAAAGACTCGCCCGATTCAGCCGCCGCCGAGACGCTCGCCGCGCTCGCCGAAGGCACGCGCTTTTACGTCCTCTTCCCCGCCGAGGCGGGTCTTAGAACCGAGTCGGCCGACGCGAACGGCGCGGGCGCGAAGAAGAGCACTGCGAAGTCGCGCGCGAAGAAGAGCAAGGCTGGTGACGACAACGCGGCGGCGCGCACGCTCAGTCGCCAGACGGTGACGGCGCACGTCATGAGTCTCATGCAGCGCGGCTTCACGCGCCTCTACGCGAACGGCGAGACTATCGAACTGCGTTCGCCCGACGACTACGCGCGCCCCGACTTCGCGGACGTGTACGTGCTCGTGGATCGTCTCGTCGCGCGCGGGGACGTGCGCAGCCGCCTCACGGATTCGCTCCAGACCTGTTTCGTCGAAGGCCACGGCACGGCGCTCGTCCAGACGGCGGAAGACGCGCCGCGCACGCTCAACTTCTCCGAGCGTTTCGAGTGCCGCTACGACGGCACAATCTACGCGCAGCCCGAACCGCGCCTCTTCAGTTTCAACAACCCGTTCGGCGCGTGCCCCACCTGTCAGGGCTTCGGCAACACCATCGGACTCGATCTCGACCTCGTCATCCCGAACCCCTTGCTCTCGATTGACGAGGGCGCGATTGAGCCTTGGACGAAGCCGCAGCACGAATGGGCGCGCACGGAACTCAGACGCTTCGCGCGCGCCGAAGGCATCCCGACCGACGTCCCTTACGCCGAACTGACGCGCCCGCAACAACGCGCCATCGTCGAAGGCAAGGGACACTGGGGCGGCGTCCACGGCTTCTTCGCGTGGCTGGAGACGAAGAAATATAAACTGCACGTGCGCGTCTTCCTCGCCAAGTATCGCGGCTACACGCGCTGCCCCGAATGTGGCGGCGGGCGTCTGCGGCAAGAGGCGCGCGACGTGCGCGTCGGCGAGCGCACGCTGCCGGAAGTCTGCGCGCTGCCCGTCAAGGAGGCCGCCGTCTTCTTCGACACACTCCAACTCTCCGACGAGCAATCGGCCATCGCCGACAAGGTGCTCTTCGAAGTGCGCCGACGCCTGCGCTTCCTCGTTGACGTCGGCCTCGACTACCTGACCCTCGACCGTCTCGCCTCGACGCTCTCCGGCGGCGAAGCGCAGCGCATCCAACTTGCCACCAATCTCGGCTCGGCGCTCGTCGGCGCGCTCTACGTCCTCGACGAGCCTTCAATCGGACTCCACCCGCGCGACAGCGAGCGGCTCATCAAGTTGCTGCACAACCTGCGCGACATCGGCAACACAGTCCTCGTCGTCGAGCACGACCCGGACATGATGCGCGCCGCCGATCACATCCTCGACGTCGGCCCCGCGGCGGGCGAACTCGGCGGGCGCATCGTCTTCGAGGGCGACTACGCCGGGCTGCTCAAAGATTCGGCGACGCTGACGGGCAAATACCTGCGCGGCGAGTGCGAGATCAAAGAGCCGAAGCAGCGGCGCACGACGGCGAAGAAAAAGAAAATCTCGGTGCGCGGCGCAAGCGAGCATAATTTGAAGGGCGTTGACGTGGACATTCCGCTGGAGATGTTCGTCTGCATCACGGGCGTGTCGGGTTCGGGCAAGTCCACGCTCGTCCACGACGTTCTGTTCGCCGGACTCAAGAAGCAGCGCGGCGAATGGCAGGGGCACGTCGGCGCGTTCCAGAAACTCGAAGGCGGCGCGGCGGTGGACGACGTGGTGCTCGTTGACCAGTCGCCCATCGGCCGCACGCCGCGCTCGAACCCCGTCACCTACATCAAAGTTTACGACGGCATCCGCGAGGTCTTCGCCGCGACGCGCGACGCGCAGGCCAAAGGCTTCGACGCCTCCTACTTCTCCTTCAACGTTCCCGGCGGCCGCTGCGACGTGTGCGAAGGCGACGGCACGGTGACGGTCGAGATGCAGTTTCTCGCCGACGTCGAACTCCAGTGCGAAGAGTGCAAGGGCACGCGCTTCAAGTCGAACGTCCTCGAAGTTCGCTACCGCGCCAAGAACATCAACGACGTCCTCAACATGACCGTGCGCGAAGCGCTCACCTTCTTCCGCGACGTCAACAAGATCGCCAACAAGCTGCGCGTGCTCGACGAGGTAGGACTCGGCTACCTCCGTCTCGGCCAGTCGGCGACGACGCTTTCGGGCGGCGAGGCGCAACGCATCAAGCTCGCCTCCTTCCTCTCGAAACGCACCGGCGCGCGCACGCTCTACATCTTCGATGAGCCGACCACCGGCCTCCACTTCGACGACATCAACAAACTGCTCGCCGCCTTCCGCACCCTCGTCGAAGCGGGCGGCTCGCTCCTCGTCATCGAACACAACCTCGACGTGATCAAAACCGCCGACTACATCATTGACCTCGGCCCCGAAGGCGGCGACGCGGGCGGCCGACTCGTCGCCACCGGCACACCCGCCGACATCATCCGCGTTAAAGAATCCCACACCGGCCGCTTCCTCAAAGAACACCTCGCCCGCGCCAACGGCCACCACGCCTAACGCGCAAACAACAACAGCGGCGGCGGCGGGCGTTGACGTAGGGTTTGCGCCCGCCGCCGCTTCGTGAATCGCTCGCAACTCAACTCAACTCGCCCGCCGCTGCCGCCCGCACCTCCGCCAACAACCCCGCCTCATCCGCCACCGCCACCGCATCAAACAACTTCAGCACACGTCGGACGTACCCCGCATCCTTATTAATCGCCCTCGCCGTCTTGTATGCCTCAATCGCTTCCGGCAGGCGGTTGCCAGCCTCGCACAAAGTCAGCCCGCACAACGCCAGCCCCTTAGCATCAAGAGCCTCGAAATATTGTGCGCTGTGCGTTAGTATCGTATCAGCCTGAGCCACTGCCGCTGTGAACGCCTCTTCCGCTGCCGTGCGATCGCTTTGACGTAGGGTAATTACGCCTAATAACGTAAGAACCGCATGATTATTATTCGGCTCATCATAACTCTGAGCTTGTTTTGCAGCATCGCGCGCAGCCGCTAGTTCTCCGTTATAGAAATATGCGAGCGCGAGCCGACCGTTACTATAACTGCCCTGACTATTAAGCTCATCCGCAATCCTCCGACTCTCTAATGAATATTGTATTGCTTCGCTATATCGCTGCTCATCAATCAAGACTTCTGCAAAATTGCCCATAGTAATCCCTTCGCCTAACCGATATCCCATCTTGCGATCAATCGCAAGGGATTGTTCGTAACATTCGAAAGCGCGATCGTTATCTCCTAGTGCTGAATAACAATTACCTAAGTTTCCTAAAGAACTAGATTTCGCTTCAAGATTATTGCTTTCGCGGGCAATGGCTAGTGATTGCTCATGATAGTCAATGGCACGTTTAGTTTGTCCCAGACTAATATAACAATTACCCAAATTTCCAAGGAATACACTTTCGATATGGCGATTACTAATGTCAGAAGCAAGTTTCAGTCCTTGTTCGTGGCTATCGATCGCTCTTTCAATCTGCCCTGTCATGCGATAAGCGCTACCTAAGATGCTTGTATTAATCATCTTTAGAAACGAGTCATTGAGTGTACTTTGTAAGCGTTCGTGCAGTTCGATCACCAAGCGATAGAAACCCCATCGCAGTAAGTAGTTAAAGCTAATTTCTCGCAACACCTGTGCGCCTGTGTCGTAATCCTGACCTTCGCAGCGCAGATCAAACTCGGCGAGTTGAGGGGCTAGGTCTTCAATCGTCTTCCATTCTTTGCGGGGCGTGCGGCTTTGCTTGAAATACTCTGCGGCGCGGTGCAGGAGGGCGAATTGGGTGAAGGGCGGTGCTTTCACCTTGCGGCGGTCGGACTGCTCGCCTGTGGGGATGCGCGTGAAGGCGTAGGCGCGGTCTACTGGGTGGAGGTAATAGCGGCCGGTTTCTTTGCGGGCGAATTGCATGTTGACGAGGCGGTTGAGGACGGGCGCGCTGTTGACGGTGGGCAGGTGGGGTTGGAGCAGGTAGTCGGCGGCGGCGGGCGTGACGGGGCGGTTGTAGACGGCGAGCGCTTGCATGACCTGTTGGGCGGCGGGGTCGAGGCGGCTGAAGGCTTCGCCGACCAAATCTTTGACCACGTTGTCGGGGAGCATGTGGGCGGTGTCGCTCAGGAGTTCGGGGAGCGTGGTGTCGCGGTCGGCGGAGAGGATGGCGAAGAGCGCTTCGAGGGCGCGCGGGTAGCCGCGCGTGCGCTCGCGCGCTTCGGCCAACAGTTCGCCGGGCGCGGACTTGAGGCCGACTTTGCCGTCGGCGTCCATCTCGCGCAGGATGTTCTCGGCGTAGGGCGACACGAGTCCCTCGTCCAGATCGAGACGACGCTGCCGCCCCGGTTGCACGAGCGCGAGCGAGCGCGGCGGGATGCGCGTGGTGACGATCACTTTGACGCCGTGCTGTGTCGCGTCGAGCAGGGCGCGCAGGGCTTCGTCGAGTTCGCCGTCGTGGATGTCGAGCGTGGACGGCTCGATCAAGTCCTCGAAGTTGTCGAGCAAGACGACGGTGCGCCCTTGCGGAAAGTGTGCGAGCAGCGTCTGCATCTTGTAGGCCGTGCTGACTTGTGGGTTCTTGTAAAGCGCGTCGAGTTGGTTGGCGGCGTCGGCGGGTAGGAGCTTGCCGAGGTCGCTGTAGAGGTTGGGCATGTTGACGCGGCGCGTGCCGGTCGCGCTCAGGTAGACGATGCCTTCGACGCGCATCGCGCCGCCTTCGTCGGGCAGTTGGCCGCTCTCCAGAGACTTGAGCAGGCGACAGACGAGCGCGGTCTTGCCTGTCCCGCCGCGCCCGACGACCGTCAGCAGGCGCAACGCCTCGTCTTTCAGGAACGCGCCGATGGTCGCCGTCTCAAAGAAGCGATCCTGAAAGTAACCGGGTGCGAGACCCGGCGGCGGGTTGATGAACTTGCTGCTCGACGCCGCGCCGGAGCGACTCTCCGGCTGGCGTTCGCGTTCGAGGCCGCGCGCGATGCTCTCGGTCACGCGCTGCGCCGCCGCCTGCGGGTCGGCCACCACCTCGCGCTGCCGTGCGATCTGCTTTTGCAGCAGTTCGATGTCGTCTTGGATGCGGGCGCGTTGCGCCGGATCGTTTTCGCGCGGGAGATCGCGTTCGGCGTCGGCGAGACGATCCTGCATGGCTTGCAGTTGCCCTGCGGCCGAGTTTTGCCATTGCAGGCGTTCGCGCAGGCGCGCCAGCCCCGACTCGAACGAGCCGGTGAAATCTATGTGCTGGCGTGGCTCAAGGCGAAAGGGCATCTCCGCGTCCGCGTGCAGTTTGATGGGGATGATCGTCTTCTTGTATTTGAGAGCGCGCGTCCACTCCTGCTTGCAGACGGAGTTGGCTTTCACGCTGTCGCGCGTCATGACGAAGAGCAGTGTGTCGCAGGTGCGGATCGCCTCGACGAGTTGTTCGTCCCACGCCAGCCCCGGTTGGAGGGCGCGCTTGTCCAGCCAGACAGGAAGTTCCGGCGGCCCCGATTGGAGTTTGTCCGCGAGCCGGAGCGCAAAGTCGAGCGCGTCGCTCGTAGAATAGCTGATGAAGTGGTGAAGCATTCTTTACCTCGTGGGTGAGGATCACAACTACGACGGGTCTTGCTCTTACGGCCGGCGCAAACAAGGGCGCGCCTGCTCCGCTCGTGATAGGCGACATTACCAGCGTGCATTATAATAACCGAGTTTATAGCCCTCCGAGTAAAGAATGGAGTCGAATTCAACCACATGAGTTTAAAACAAAGAATCATTGACGACATGACCGCCGCGATGCGTGCGAAGGACGCGCCGCGGCTCTCGACGCTGCGCATGGTGAAGGCGGCGATGATGAATCGCCAGATTGATAAGGGCGGCGAGTTGACCGATGAAGAGTTGGCGAAGATGTTGCAGTCGCTTCTCAAACAACGCCGGGATTCGGTCGAGCAGTACGAAAAGGGCGGGCGCGCGGAGTTGGCGGCGAAGGAGCGCGCGGAGATCGGTGTGATCGAGGCGTACCTGCCGCAGGCGGCGACGCGCGAGGAGATCGAGGCGGCCGTCACAGCTGCCGTCGCGGAGACAGGCGCAACGTCCGTCAAAGAGATGGGGGCGGTGATGAAGGCGGCGCAGGCGCGGCTCGCCGGGCGCGCGGCCGACGGGCGCTTGGTGAGCGAGATCGTCAAAGCCAAGTTAGGGTAAAGGGGAAGGGGAAAGGTTAAAACCCCTCGCCGCACGAGGCGGCAAAGTTTGGGGGAATTTACCCGCTTCTTCCTTTCCCCTTGACCCCTTCCCCTTGACCCCTGTCTTTTGTCTCACTCCGCTTTTGCCCTTTTGCGCGTTTCCCTTTATAATCCGTCTCTTGCTCGGAGCGCGGTGGCGTTATCCAGTGGGTTCGCGCCCACTTTTTATTTTGGGCGCAGGTATTTTGAGCCGGGGAAGTTTTGAGCGTCAGGGGGCGAAAGCGAGAGCGATGGAAGCGTCGGAAATCGAGGGGCGAATTCGCGAAATCTGCGAGCGTGTGGCGACCGAACACGGACTCGAACACGTTCACACAGAAGTCGGCGTGCTCGGACGAAACGCGGCCGTGCGCATCTTCATTGACAAGCCCGGAGGCGTGACCCACTCGGATTGTTCGACGGTCAGCCACCACGTCGGCACGATTCTCGACGTGGAAGACTGGGTTAATTCGGCCTATACGCTGGAAGTGTCCTCGCCCGGTCTGGAGCGCGGACTTTACAAGCGCGAAGACTACGAACGCTTCGCCGGTCGTCTCGCCAAGATGAAATCGCGCGAGGCCGTCAACGGCCAGCGCAACTTCAAAGGCCGCATCGTCGGCGTCGAGGGCGACGCGGTGATGTTTGAAGACAACGCGAGCGGGCGCGTCAGAGTGCCGCTGGCGGGCATCGTCAAAGCCAACCTTGAAATTGACGTGGAAGAAGAGTTTCGGATCGCGGCCGAACGCGAAAAGGCCGCCAAGCAGGGCGGCAGTTAGTACAACTGAATAACAACTGAATAGGAAGAGAGCGGGGTATGTGTACCGAACGTCCGGTCGCACGCGAAGACCGAGACAGGCATCTAATACCCGGCCAGTAAAATTATGAGTGCATCCATCGGGCAGAGCATTGACGCGTTGTGCAAAGAGCACGGCATTGACCGCGAACTCGTCATCGAGGCGATGAAAGAGGCCGTGCGCGCCGCGGCGCGTAAACAGTTCAAGTCGGGCGAGGAGATCGCCGTCGAGTGGTCGAACGAGACCGGCATCGAGTTGTTCGCCTCGAAGGTGATCGTCGAAGAGGTGGCGAATCCGGGGCGCGAGATGTCCATCGAGGAAGCGCGCGAGTTGGCGGGCGACGAGGTGGACGTGGGCGACGAGTTGCAACTGCCCCTGCCGATGGAAGAGATGGGACGCATCGCGGCGCAGACGGCCAAGCAGATTCTTTTCCAGAAGGTGCGCGACGCCGTGCGCGCCAACGTCTACGAGCAATACATTGATAAGGTCGGCGATCTCGTCAACGGTTACGTCAAACGTTTCGAGCGCGGCGACATCATCGTTGACCTCGGCACGGTCGAGGCGATTCTTTATCGCAAAGAGCAGTCGCGCGGCGAGCAGTGGGGACAGGGCGAGCGCATCCGCGTCGTGATTAACGATGTGGCGAAGGAAGCGAAGGGGCCGCAGGTTGAAGTCTCGCGCACAAGCCCTGAACTCTTGCGCCGCCTGTTCGAGATGGAAGTGCCGGAGATTTACGACGAGACGGTGATCATCAAGTCGGCCGTGCGCGAGCCGGGCGAACGCGCGAAGATCGCCGTCGCTTCAAACGAGCGCGACGTTGACCCGGTGGGCGCGTGCGTCGGCATGAAGGGTTCGCGCGTGCAGGCGATCATACGCGAGCTTCGCGGCGAGAAGATTGACATCATCGAGTGGTCGGACGAGCCTTCGGTCTTTGCGGCGAACGCTCTGTCGCCCGCCAAGGTCAATCAGGTAAGGATCACGGACATCGAGCGCAGGCAGATGGAAGTGATCGTCAACGAGGATCAGTTGAGTTTAGCCATCGGCAAGCGCGGGCAGAACGTGCGGCTGGCGACGAAACTCGTCGGCTGGAACATAGACATCCGCAGCGAAGAGGAACTGAAGAAGGAAGTCGCCGAGCAGATGGGCGCGCTCATCGCTTCGGGCGGCGCAGTCCCCTTGACCGCGCTCGAAGGCGTGAACGCGGCCACCACCGCCGCGCTCGCCGAACGCGGCATCGAAGACATTGACGCGCTGGCCGCAACTTCGCTCGACGACCTGACAGAGTATCTCGACATCTCGCTCGACGAAGCGCAGGCCATTCTGGATTCGGCGCAACGCGTCGTCGCCGCGCGCGAGCGCAGCAAGCAGGGCGGCGATGGTGAGGAGGCGGGCGAGGACGCCGGGAGCACGGATGCGGCAGAGGTCGAAGCCGCCGCCGAAGAGTTGACCGACGCGATTGGCGACGCGACGCCGGAGGACGGCAACGTCGAACAGCACGCGGCTTCGGTCGAACTCGACCCGTCAGCCGATCCGGGCGAAGTCGAACCTTCCGAGGCGATGATCGCGGAAGGCTACGACGAGGCCGTGCGCGGCGGCACGCCGTTTAGAGCCGAGCCGGAGATTTTAGCCAGCGAGTCGGCCGACCCGGTCGCCTCGACGGAAGTTGAAGAGATGTCCGTGGACGAGTTGGTGTTGCAGGAGGCGGGGCGCGATTTGCGCGCCGACACCATCACGCCCGCGGCCGACATGACCTCGACCGACGCGGCGCTCATCGCCGACGAGGAAGCGGCCGAGGAAGGCGACGCGCCCGTCGAGGACGACGAGCCGTTCGCGCCGAGCGTGTCGGCGTCGGAAGCCTCCGCGCCTGAAGTGCAAGTGTCGTCCGCGCCCGCGCCCGAATACCGGGTCGAGACGAACGACGAAAAAGACGTTGCCGAAGAAGAGCAGAAAGATGCTTCGGGCAGCGCAGAATAGCCGCCCCCGGCGCGTCGCCCCCCACGGCGGCGCGGCCTGCGGCAACTCGCCTTAGACGGCCTCTCGCGGCACGTGTCCCGGCGCTTTCCTTAAGCGTCGCGCGCCGTTTGAGAGGTGGAGCAAGGGCGAGAGTCCTTCAACCTTTACAGCGCGCGACGCCGTTCTACCAAAGCGTCGAGAAGGAAGTGCATGACCGTTCAGTCCAAAGTTCGTATTTACGATCTCGCCAAGGAACTCAAGCTCGAATCGAAACGCCTCATCGAGGAGGTGCGCCGCGAGGGTGTTGACGTGAGCGTGCCCTCCAACACCGTCTCGAAAGAGTTGGCGGAGAAGATTCGCAACAAGTATTTCCCCAAGAAAGAGACGGTCGCGCCGCGCGCCATCCGCGTCGTCAAGAAAGCCCCGCAGCCCGCCGTCGCGGCCGAAGCAGCAGCGCCGTCGGGCGAGGCCGCCGAAGACATCCACGCCTCCGTCGCTCCGCCGACAACCGCCGCCGAGCACATTGCTCCGCCGCCGCAGTCGTTCGACCAGAACGGCGCGGACGCGTCCGCGGCGACTTCGGATCAGGGCGCGGCGAGATCAGGGATCGGCGTCGCGCGGCTCGTCAAGAAACCGCTCCCGCCCGCCGCGCGCGTCGAACAACCGGCGCAGACGCAGCCGGACGCGACTCAGTTTGAGACCGCTCCCGCCGTCGAGCAATCAATCACCGGCGCGCCCGTCGCCGAACCGGCGACGCACTACGACGCGCCCGGCCCCGTGCAACTCGACGCGGGTGAAGCGCAGGCGACCGCCGTGCCCGTGGAACAGATCGGCGAAGCGCCGCTCACGCCCGTCGCGCCGGGAACGCCCGCCGTCGTGACGCCGCCGCCCGCCGCCACCACCGCGCCGCCCTCGAAACAAGTCAAAGTTTTGCGCCTGAGCAACACCGCCATCAGCGAAGGGATCAAGCCCGGCGAACGCGTAAACGCGCCCGCCCCGCCGCCTTCCGCGCAGCCGACTCCGCGCGAGCGCGACCGGCGCGGCCGTGAAGCCGAACGCGCACGCGG
>JAVEDE010000122.1 GCA_030841105.1 Pyrinomonadaceae bacterium | reverse complement strand
ACTCGCGCGTCGTGAGCGTCAACCCGTGCTGCGCGGCGCGTGCTCCGATCTGGATGCTGAGGATCGAGTCGCCGCCGAGTTCGAAGAAGTTGTCGTGGATGCCGACACGCTCGCGGCCTAAGACTTCTGCCCAGACGCGGCACAGAAGTTCTTCCACGGGCGTGCGTGGGGCGGCGTAGCCGGTTGAGCCATTCTCGGCGGCTGATAGTGCGTCGGGCGTGGGGAGGGCTTGACGGTCAACTTTGCCGTTCGTGGTCAGCGGCAACGAGTCCAATTTGATGATCCGCTGCGGCACCATGTAGGAGGGAAGATGTCGCGCGAGATGCTCGCGCAACTCGTTGGCTTCCGTGTCGCCTGCGACGTAAGCGACCAGCGTGTCGCTTCCACCGTGTTCTCTGATGACGGCGGCGCACTGGCGCACACGGGCGTGTCGTGCAATCACCGACTCGATCTCGCCGAGTTCGATGCGGTAGCCGCGCAGCTTCACCTGCGCATCCTGCCTGCCTAAAAATTCCAGTTGACCGTCTGTGCGCCAGCGCACCACGTCGCCCGTGCGGTAGAGCCGCGCGCCGCCGACAGTGGAGAACGGATCGGGGACGAACTTCTCGGCCGTCAACTCCGGCCGGTTGACGTAGCCGCGCGCGACGCCCGCTCCGCCGATGTAGAGTTCGCCCGCGATACCCACAGGGCACAGGCTGCCCCACGCGTCCAAAACGTAGGCGGTGGCGTTCGCAATCGGGCGGCCGATGCCGAGCGGCGCGCCGTCGCCACTCCGCCAGTAGGTCGCGTCAATCGTGGCCTCGGTCGGGCCGTAGAGGTTGACGAGTTCGGCGTGCGTCGTCTCGGAAAATTTTTGCCACAGCGTTTCGGCGAGCGCCTCGCCGCCGCAGCAGACGAGCCGCAGCGTGTCGCAGTCGCGCCAGTTGTCCTGTTTGACGAGGAAGCCGAGCATCGTCGGCACGACCTGTAGAATCGTCGCGCGCATGCGGCAGATGTTTTCGACAAGCGCGGCCGGGTCGCGGTGCGCGCCCGCGCCCGCGAGCAAGAGCGTGCCGCCGACGAGCAGCGGCGCGTAAAACTCCCACACCGACGCGTCGAAACTGACGATTGTCTTTTGCAGGACACGATCTTCTGCGCCGACATCGAACGTCTCACAAAACCACGACATGTGATTGCTCAACGCGGCGTGCGAGACGGCGACGCCCTTCGGCCTGCCCGTCGAACCCGACGTGTAGATGACGTAGGCCAACTCGTCGTTCGAGACACGGGGCAACGCCTCTTCAACGGCTGCGTCGCATGGCGACAACAACTCCCCGGCGATGAGTTTCGGCGCGGGGCAAGTGGCGAGCGCGGAGACGGATAGCGCCGGGTCGGTGACGACGGCGGCGACGCGTGCGTCGCCGATCATGTAGTCCAGACGTTCGGCCGGGTATTCGGGGTCTAAAGGGATGTAAGCCGCGCCCGCCTTGAGCACGCCGAGCAGCACGGCGACCAACTCCACGCCGCGTTCGAGGCAGACGCCGACGAGCGTCCCGTCGCAGACACCGGCGCGACGTAAAGCACGCGCCACGCGTTCGGAATCTTGATCGAGTTCGGCATAGGTGCGTGTGCGTTCGTCGTCTTCCAACGCGACGGCGTGCGGCGTCCGCGCGGCTTGACGGCGGAACGACTCGTGCACGCACACCACATCGTAGGCGCGGCGCGTGGGCTGCGACATCTCAAGGAGTCGCGCGTGCTCCGTCTCCGGCGTCAACTCAAACGCGGCGATGTTGCGTCGCGCGTCGGCGGCGCACGTCTCCAACACGCGCAGGAAGTGATCGCGCAGACGCTCGACGGCGGCGCGCGAGAAGAGTTCCGTCCGAAACTCAAAATCTGCGACGATGCCCTCCGCGCGTTCGTCGAGCGTCAGCATGAGGTCGAACTTCGCGCCGCCGTGCGAAACGTCGAGCGGCTCGATTGCCAGCCCTTCGAGACGCATCTCCGCAGCCGAGAGGTTCTGCATGACGAGCATCACTTGAAAGAGCGGCGAGCGGGACAAATCGCGCCGGGGCGCGACCTCGTCCACCAACTTCTCGAACGGCAACTCCTGATGCGCGTATGCGCCCAGCACCGTCTCACGCACCCGTCCGAGCAACTCAGCAAAACTCGGCGTGCCCGACAAATCGGTGCGCAACACCAGCGTGTTGACGAAGAAGCCGACGAGCGGTTCGACTTCCACGCGCCCACGATTCGCCACCGCCGTCCCCACCGCCACGTCCGTCTGCCCCGTGTACTTGCTCAACAACAGTTGCAGCGCGCCCGTCAGCACCATGAACAGCGTCACGCCTTCTCTGCGACTCAACTCGCGCAACCCTTCGGTCAACTCCGCGCCGACCTCGAAGCGCACGACCGCGCCTGCCGCACTCGCCGTCGCGTGCGCCCCGTCGGTCGGCAGTTCCAGCCGCTCTAAATCTTTCAGTTGCTCGCGCCAGTAGGAGAGTTGACTCTCCAACACGTCGCCTTGCAGCCACTCGCGCTGCCACACCGCATAGTCGGCGTACTGGATGGGCAACTCTGCGAGCGACGACGACTGACCCGTTTGATAGGCTGCGTAGAGTTGGCTGAACTCACGCACCAGCACGCCAGTTGACCAGCCATCGCTGATGATGTGATGGAGCACGACGACCAGCACGTGCTCCTGTTCGCTCAGTCGCACCAACAATGCGCGCAAGAGCGACCCGGCCGCGAGGTCGAAGGATTTGCCCGCTTCCGTTCCTGCCAACTCGCGCGCCGCCTGCTCGCGCTCTGCGGGAGACAAGTGTTCCAGATGCTCGACCGGCACGGGGACAGGTTGCGCTTCGTGGATCAACTGCACGGGTGCGCCGTCCACGGTGGGGAAGGTGGTACGTAGAACTTCGTGACGCCGCACGATCTCGTTGAGGGAATCGGTCAACGCGGCGACGTTGAGCGTGCCCGTGAGGCGCACGGCGAAGGGGACGTTGTAGGCCGGGTTGCCGGGTTCGAGTTGGTCTATGAACCAGAGGCGTTGCTGCGCGAACGACAAAGGCAGAGGCTCGCTCCGATCCGCGCGCACGAGTTCCGGGGCTAGTGTCGCCGCGCCATCCCGCTCTTTCGTTAACCGCTCGACCTCGGCGGCGAGTGCTTCGGGTGTCGGCGTCTCGAACATAACGCGCAGCGGCACTTCCACGCCGAACACCGCGCGCACGCGTGAGACGACCTGTGTCGCCAACAGTGAGTGACCGCCGAGCGCGAAGAAGTCTTCGTCCACGCCGACACGCTCTCTGCCTAGCACTTCCGCCCAGACATTACACACGATCTCTTCGCAGGCCGTGCGCGGCGCGAGATAGCTCGTCGCCGTCTCTTCCGCTGCGTCGGGCGCGGGTAGTGCCTTGCGGTCAATCTTGCCGTTGGTGGTCAGCGGCAAGGCGTCGAGTTTGACGACGCGTTGCGGCACCATGTACGAAGGCAACTGCCGCGCGACGTGTTCGCGCAACCCGGCGGCGTCGGCGTCGCCCGCGAGGTAGGCGACGAGCGTCTGCGCGCCCGCGATCTCCGCAACCGTTACGGCGCACTGCTTGACGCCCGCGTGCGTGGAGAGCGCCGACTCGATCTCGCCTAACTCAATGCGGTAGCCGCGGAGTTTAACTTGCTGATCTTGTCTGCCTAAGAATTCCAGTTGAGCGTCTGTGCGCCAGCGCACGACGTCGCCCGTGCGGTAGAGCCGCGCGCCCGCCCGCGTGCTAAACGGATCGGGGACAAACTTTTCGGCGGTTAGTTCCGGCCGGTTGACGTAGCCGCGCGCGACGCCTGCCCCGCCGATGTAGAGTTCGCCGAGCACGCCGGAGGGGCAGAGCCGCCCCGCGCCGTCGAGCACGTATAACTGCGTGTTGGCGACGGGCGAGCCGATGGGGACGATCTCGAAGTCGGCGGCGGCCGCCGGCTCGATCTCGAAGTGCGTCACGTCGTCGGAACACTCGGTCGGGCCGTAGGCGTTGAGCAGGCGAATTGCGGGAAACTTTTCCTCGAAGCGGCGGCACATGCCGGGGGGCAAAGCCTCCGCGTTCGAGATCACCCAGCGCAGTTTCGAGTCGTTGAGGCGCGCGCATTCGGGCGCGTCGAGCATCGCGCCGAGCATCGAGGGGACGGTCTCAAAGATCGTGACGCCGCCCGCGATGAGATCTTCGCAGAGGCGCGCGGGGTCGGCCGCGGCGGCTTCGGAGACGAAGCGCACGGAGGCCGCGGCGGCGAGCGGCGCGAGCATCTGCCAGATCGAGATGTCGAACGAGACGGGGGCGTTGAAGGCCACCACGTCCCTCCCCGTCAGTTCCAAGACGCACACCTTTGCGAGCAGGTGATTCAACATGCCGCCGCGCTCGACCAGCACGCCCTTCGGCCTGCCCGTCGAACCCGACGTGTAGATGATGTATGCGAGGTTGCCCGCGCACGATTCGATTGCGACCGCGTCGTCAGATGGTTCGTTTGCGACTGCGCCGCTCGACGTTTCGAGTTCGACTGCGCCGCGCGTGATGGCGTCGAGTTCGTCGAGACAAACGATGGGGGCATCGTGCGTCGAGGCGTCTTCGGCGAAGGCGCGGAACGTGAGCGTGAGTTTGACGCGCGCGTCGCGGAGTATTTCGCGCACGCGCTCGCGCGGGTAGGCGCGGCTGATGGGGAGATAACTCGTGTTGGTCTTGAGGCAGGCGAGGAGGCACGACAGCACCTCCGGCACACGCTCCGAGACGACGGCGACCACATCCTCCGCCGCCAACTTTTGCTCGCGAATCACGCGAGCGATGCGTTCGGACGCGGCGTCGAGTTCGGCGTAAGTGGCGACGCCCTGTAGCGAAGAGACGGCGGGCGCATCCGGTGTCTGTGCGACGGCGGCGCGGAAGAGTTCGAGGAAGTCTGCGACGGCGTGTGTGGTGAGCGCGCCCGTTCCCTGTCCGAGCAGTTGCGCCCGCTCGGCGTCGCCGATCAATTCTAACTCGGAGAGTTTCAGCGTCGGCGCGGCCGTGGCCGAGCGCAACAAATTTTCGTAGTTGGAGAGGAAGCGCGCAGACGCTTCCGGCTCGAACAGTTCGCGCGCGTAAACCATCCGCAGTTCGATTTGGCCGCCGCTCTCGACCACCAGAAATTCGAGCGGGAAGACGGCCTTGTCCGCGAGTAACCCCGCGGTCGGCTCGAAGCGCAACGCGCCCGCCGTCTCGGTCGCGGCCAGCCCGCCGCCGAGGTACGTCCAGGCCATTTCGAGCAGCGGCTCGACGGCGATGCCGCGTCGCTCCGCCACACTGTTGAAGGGCACGCCCCCGCGCGCGTAAACCTCGAAGGCGCGGCGCGAAACATGCTTGATGATCTGCGCGAACGTTGCTTCGGCGGGCACTTCGATGCCGAGGACGACGGTGTTGACGAACAGCCCGATCAGTTTTTCGACTTCCGGCCGGTGACGCGCCGCGAGCGGCAAGGCGACGGCGATCTTGCGCTGCGCCGTGTAGCGCGCGACGAGGCATGAGAGCGCAGCGAGCAGGACGTTCGGGACGGTCGTGCCGGACTTGCGCGCGAACCCTGCGAGCGTCTTGACGAACGGCGCGTCGAGCGTGAGCGTGTGCGCGGCGGCGTCGAGCGCGCCGCGTTCGTTGGAGCGTTTTTTGAAAGGCAGTTCGGGCGCGCTCGCGCCTGCCAGCAAGTCGCCCCAGTAGTCGGCCTCGCGTTCGAGTCTCGCGTCCGTGAAGTGGCTGCGCTCCCACGCGGCGAAGTCGGCGTACTGCGCGCGGAGCGGCGGAAGCTGTGCCTCTGCGCCGCGAGCGAGCGCGTCGTAGACGGCGCACAACTCGCCGATGAAGATCGCGGCCGACACGCGATCGCATGCGATGTGATGGACGGCGACGGCGAAGAAACTCTCTTCGCGCGAAGTTTGAAACAGGGTCGCGCGCACGGGCACTTCGCGGTCGAGACGGAAGGGCTTGCGTCTCACGCGCGCCAGTTCCGCACGGAGCGCGGCGGGCGCAGCGTTACGGCCGAGCGCGGAGAGGTCTACGACTGCGAGCGCGAGCGAGTCGGCCGGGCGCGTCACTTGCCGCAGTCCCTCTTCGCCGAGCGTGTAGGTCGTGCGCAACACTTCATGCCGTGCGGCCAAACGGACGACGGCCTGCGCCAGCACGCGCGGGCGCAAGTCGCCCGTCACGCGATGCACCGTCACCTCGTTGTAGCGATAGCTCTCCGGCTCGATCTCCTGCGCCAGCCACAGACGCTCCTGCGCGAACGAGAGCGGGCGCGCGGGCGCGTCGGCAGACGACTGCGCGACAGAAGATAACGACGCGTTGGCAGACGACGACGTGTTGGCAGACGACTGCGCGGCGTGCGCGGTCGCGGTGGCGGCCGAAGCGTCGCGGCGCGTGCTCGTCGGATGTGAGGTGTCGGCGGTGCGGTCTGTCATGTTTCGTGAGACTGTTGTGATTTTGAGTCTGCCCGTCGTGTTGCGATTCTGAATCTGCCCGTCGAACTTACTTAGGCCGACTGCTGCGGCGAGAGGGCGTCGGTCTGCTCCGTCGCGGCGCGGAAGAATTTTCCCGACGCCACCACTTCGTTCCACTGCTTCGCGCCGAGACGGCGGCGCAACTCGATCAACTCGAAACGCTCGCGCTCGATGCCGTACTCCTGCGCGACGGCTTCGCGCGCCGTCAGAGGTTCTTCGTTGCGGCGTGTGAAAGGTACGAGGTCGAGTTCAGCGTCGCACTCGCCCGCCGCGCGTTCCGCCGCGAAGGCATCAGCCAGAGACTCGCCGCCCGCGAGCAAATCTTTAAGCCGCGCGGCGCGCGCGAGACAGTTGACCATCTCCGTTTTGCTGAGCACGCCCGACAGGTAGAGTTGCCAGGCGATGCGCTTCTGCGCCGCGGACGCGCGTTCGAGGTTGCCGCCCGTGAGCGGGCGACGCGGCGCGGGCAAGAGCGTCGCGAGCACGATGGCCTCGAACGCGTCGAGCGCGTCCGGCGTCTTATCCAGATAGTGACGAGCGGCGGCGGCGCAGCCCCAGACGCCTTCCGCCCATTCGACCGTGTTCAGGTAGAGTTCGAGAATCCGCCCTTTGTCGAGCGCGCGGTCGAGCGCGAGCGCGAGGAACATCTCCCGAAACTTGCGCGACAGTTTTCGTTCCGGTGTGAGGAAGAGGTTGCGCGCGAGTTGCTGCGTGATGGTGCTGCCGCCGGGCACTTCGCGCCCTGTCCGCAACGCCGCGATCATGTTCAGCAAGGTAGGCTGCCACGCCACGCCGCGATGACGCGTGAAGCAGAAGTCTTCCGCCTTCACCACGGCGCAGGGCAGGATGGGCGCGACCTGTTGGAGCGGCCACCACTCGCGAATCTGTCCCGCCGACGCGCCCGCGCGCGCCGCCGTGTAGCGCATGAAACTCGTATCGGAAGGATTCTCGCGGGCGAGCGAGTTGATCTCTTTGAGACGTGTCAGCATCTTTAAACTCCAGCGACCATCGCGGTGGTGTTGTTGACCGTGTTAGCCGCCGTGACCGCCGCATCGTGCTCGACGACGCTCGGCGACCACTTGGCGACATCCGCCGCGTAAGTTCCCATGAAGTCGCCGCGCGCGTAGTTGTCGTAGCAGATGGCGACGTTGAGTTGGTGGCTGGCGATCTTGTTCGTCCCGGCGAGGCTGCGCTTGTCGTCGCCGTGCGTCAGGTGGGTCGCGCGCCCGATGCGCGTCATGGTGATGCCCTGCACGGCGTTCAGGCGCAGGTGCAGGTCGAGGTCTTCGTAGCCCCAGCCTTGCAGTTTCGAGTTCATGCCGCCGACGGCGCGGAAGTCTTCCTTGCGCATGACGACCAGACCGGGGCCTGCTTCGCTGCCGTCTTCAAAGTAGACGCGCTCGTGCTCGAAGCGGATGACGCGTCCGTCGCGACAGGTGAACTCGGTCGTCTGGCTCATGCTCAACAGGTAGGACGGCGCGCGCTTCGTCGCTTCCTTTTCCGCCACGCGCTCCACGGTCGCGCAACTGTCGGCCGAGACGTGCGCCAGCGCGTCCTTGAGGAAACCCGGCGCGAGGATGATGTCTGTGTCGAGCAGGAAGATCACGCCGCCGCGACTCAAAGAGACGCCGACGTTTTGCGTCAGACACTTGTTGAACTTCGGCGCGGGGATGAACGCGTGCCTCACATTACGGCAGCCCGAACGCGCGATGGCGGCCGCGAGCATCTCGCCGTCACCCGCGCAGTTCACGACGAGGACTTCCGCCCCGACGCTCTCGAACTCCGCACGGTTTGCCGCGAGGGTCACTGCCAGTTCGGGGCGGTTGCCCCACGGTATGATCACCGACACATCTGTCGCGCTGCTGTTGAATAGCTTCACTCGACGATTCTCCTTTTTGGTAGCGGCACGCCCGCTTGTCTGTTTGAATGTCCGTTGGCTTAAGAGTTCTGCTCCGCCCCGGCCGTTTCGCGCGGCCGCGCGGTGTGTTGCAGGTTGAGCAGGTAATTTTCCAGACCGTCCACCGTCTGCCGCTCGACGTAAGATGCGGCCGCCGCGCGCGATTCGCGCGACACGCGCTCGTACTCGGCGCGGTTCTCCGTGACGCGCCGCAACGTCTCGACCCACACGTCCACGTCCTGCGGCGGGATGACGGGGACGGGCATCATGCGCGCGTCAACGCGCCGTTCGTACTCCTGAATTTCGTTGACGGGCAACAGGTAATCAACGCCGAGTTTCGCCTCGCGCGTGCCGCCCACGTCGGCGGCGACGACGGGTATGCCGTGCAGCATCGCTTCCGTAATCACGCGCCCCAGAGCCTCCGCCCACAAGGACGGGACGACCAGCACGCGCACGCCCGCGAGTATCTCCGCGATGTCGTCCACCGGCTGCAACACGCGCACGTTCGGCACGGAATGGAGCAGGGAGAGATCGCTCTCTGTAGTTCCCCACGAAGCGACGGCCGCGAAGTCGAGGTGCGGCATCCGGCGCGCGAGTTCGACGAAGATCGAAATGCCTTTGACGGCGCACGGGTTGATCATCGCGACGCTGCCCGCGTAGAACGCGCTGAGGTCTGGATAAGGCCCCGCGCCGTAGAGCGCGAGCGGGAGCGAGACGGCGTCGAGGCCGCCCCAGTGGCGTATGTAATCGCGCAGGTAATCGCTGACGGCGACGATGCCCGCGGCGTGTGCGAGCAGGTCGGCCGCGCGTGCGCTACGCACCGCTGCGCCGGGGCCGAAGGGCAAGGCCAGAGTCGTGTGCGCGAGATAGACGACGCGTTCGGGCTGCGCGGTCAAGGCCGCCGCCAGCAAATACTGTCCGGGGTCTTCCGACGACACGAGCACCCAGTCGGGGTTGAACTCGCGCGCCTGCTTGATGACCTGCTCGCGCAGTTGCGACTGGTTGCTCACCGCGTAGACTTCGACGCCGTTGCGCTCGTAGTGCGACGCGCAGTTGCCGTTCGTCTTCGCGCGGACGCCGTGCGAGGTGGCCTGCGCCCCGGCCGATGGCGCGACCACGCGGCATTGATGACCGCGCGCCGCGAGCGTCTCCAACAAAATCAAGTTCGACTTGTTCGCGCCGCCGAACGTGGGGTAGTAAACCGTCTTCTGTATCAACAACAACTTCATCAGTGCTTCGTCCTCAAAGGGGGGATTGACGACCGCGTGGCGGCGCGTGTGTGAATGCTAATTTTCAACGGGCGGCGTCGAAGGCGCTTGCGAGTTCCATGTCTTGATCGCCTGCGCCGCCCGCGAGTTCGGCCTCGATGGTCGCAGCCACTTCGGCCACCGTCGGCTCGCTCTCAAAGAAAGCGAGCAGCGGGATGTCAATGTGAAACTCCTCGCGCACGCGGTTCATCATCCGGCTCGCAAGGAGCGAGTGGCCGCCGAGTTCAAAGAAGTTGTCGAGGACGCCGATGCGCGGGACTTCGAGGAGTTCCGACCAGATGACGGCCAACTTTCCTTCGGCCTCCGTGCGCGGCGCGACGTACTCGCCCGCGCAATAACGCTCGCGGTCAACGCCGGGGAGCGACTTGCGATCAAGTTTCCCGTTCGCGTTGACGGGCATGGCTTCCAACGCGACGAACGCGGCGGGGATCATGTAAGCGGGCAGGAGTTGTTTGAGGTGCGCGCGAAGCGCGCCCGTGTCGGCGTCGGCCGACGAATCGGCGGGAACGAAGTAGGCCACGAGTTCCGGCTCGCCCGCCGCCGTCGTCTCTTGCAGTAGGGCGACGCACTCTCTGACGGACGCGTGCGCGGCGAGCGCGTGCGCGATCTCGCCGAGTTCGATGCGGAAGCCGCGCAGCTTCACCTGTTGATCGCGGCGGCCGAGAAATTCGATCACGCCGTCCGGGCGATAACGCGCGAGGTCGCCCGTGCGATACATGCGCGCGGACGGCTCTGTGGCGTGCGGGTCGGGCACGAAGAGTTCCGCCGTCAGCGCGGGGTTGTTGACGTAGCCGCGCGCCAGCCCGACGCCCGCGAGGTGCAAGAGGCCGGTGCGCCCGGCGGGGACGGGGCGGTCTGCCGCGTCGAGCACGTAAGCGCGCATGTTCGCAATCGGCCGCCCGATGGGCACGGATGAAGTTGCCTCGCCGTCGCACTCCCACGCGGTCGCGTCAACCGAAGCTTCAGTCGGCCCGTAGAGGTTGTGCAACTCACACGCGAAGGTCGCGCGGAACGCGAGTTCCAGATCGGGCGTCAGAGCCTCGCCGCTACAGATGACGCGGCGAAGCGTCGGGCACGCGGACACGCCCGGCTCGTCGAGAAACACGCGCAGCATGGACGGCACGAAATGCAGCGTCGTGACTTCGTGACGGCGGATCGTGTCGGCGAGGTAAGCCGGGTCGCGGTGGCCGCCGGGCTTGGCAATCGCTAACGTCGCGCCGCACAAGAGCGGCCAGAAAAATTCCCAGACGGACACGTCGAAGGTGTAAGGCGTCTTCTGCAACACCACGTCCGCGCCGCTCAACTCGTAACGCTCCTGCATCCATTTCAGGCGGTTGGTGATCCCCTTGTGCGGCACGCCGACGCCCTTCGGCCGACCCGTCGAGCCGGACGTGAAGATGACGTAGGCGAGGTCTTCGGGCGAACAACTCACGCCGTTTGTGATCGCGTTTGTGATCGCAGGCGCGACGTTGACAGCCGAATTCGCCAACGCGACAGCCGAATTCGCGAGCACTACTTGAACTCCGGTCTCGCCGAGCGACGCTGCGGTCTGCTCCGTGCCGACGGCGATAGACGCGCCCGCTTGCTCAAGCATGTCGCGCCAACGTTGCGCGGGGCCGTCCGTGTCGAGCGGCAAATAGGCCGCGCCGGATTTGAGAATGCCGAGCAGCGCATAGATGAGTTCAAGCGAACGCTCCGCGCACACGGCGACGATATGGCCGCGCCCGACGCCTTGCGACATCAAGACGGACGCGAGCGCGTTCGCGCGTTCGTTCAGTTGTTGATACGTGACCTGCTCGTCCTCGAAGCAGAGCGCGACGCGCGCGGGTGTCCGCGCGGCCTGCTCCTCGATGAGCGTGTGGAGCGTCTCCGCGCCGTCGTAGTCGCGTCGCGTGTCGTTCCAAGTCTTGAGTTGGAGCGTGCGCTCGTCTGTGGAGAGGATGTCGTAATCCGCGATGCGGCGGTCGGCGCGCGTCGCAACTTGCGCGACGAGCGAGTTGAAATGCGCGACGAAGTTCGACATCTCGCGTGCGTCGAACAGTTGGGCGTCGTATTCGAGCGTGCCCTTCAACTCGCCCGCGGCTTCAGCCATCGTGAGCGTCACGTCGAACTGCGCCATGCCCTGTATGACGGGCTGCGTCTTCGCTTCGAGCGCGCCGACGCGGATGCTCCCGCCCTCGGTCGCCAGCGCCAGCAAAGAGACGCCTTCGCCCGCGCCCGCGCGTTGCCGCTGGAAGGTGAACATCGCCTGATAGACGGGCGTCGTGCCGCGTTCGCGCGTGAGCGCCAGACGCTCGACGATTGACGGGAACGGAACGATTGAATGGCGCACCGCGTCTCTCACCGCGCCGCGCACCTCTTCGTGAACTTCGAGAAACGTCGGGTTGCCGCCGAACCGCGCGCGCACCGGCAGCGTGTTGACGAAGCACCCGACGACGCCCGCGAACTCCGGCCAGTGGCGGCCGAGCGTCGGAGTGCCGACGACTACTTCCGCCTGCGCCGTGTAGCGATGCAGGAGCAGTTGGAAGGTCGAGAGCAGCAGCGTGTGGAGCGTGCCGTCGTGCGCGGCGGCAAGTTGTTTGAGCGCATCGGTCGTCGCGGCAGGCACGGCGAAACGCACGTGACCGGCGGGGCGCAGCGCGGACGCCGGACGCCCCGTCTCGCAAAGCTGCAACACGGGCAGTTCGCCCGCGAGCGTCTCCTCCCAGTAGCCCCAAGACTCTTCCGCGTTCTTGAGCGCGGCCTCTTCCGCCCGCACGAAATCGGCGAACGCGTGCGACGGCGCGCGCAAGCTCCTCGCGCTCCCGCCGTCCGCGTAAACCTGACTCAACTCTTCCAGCAACAGATCGAGCGACCACAGATCGCAGACGAGATGATGCACGACGATCAAGAGCACGCTCGACGCGCCCTGCGTGTACAACTGCACGCGCACGAGCGGCGCGCGACTCAGATCGAAAGGCGTCCGCGCGGCCGTCTCCAAACGCGCGCGCAACTCCGTTTCGTTCCACTCCGCCGCGTCAACGATCTCGACGACGCGCGCGGGCGCGTCCGCGACGCGTTGCACGACGCCCGCGCCCGTCTCCCCGAAACTCGTGCGGAGCGCGGGGTGTCGGCGGATGATCTCGACGAAAGATTTGTCCAGCACTCCGGCGTCGGCCGCGCCCTCGATGCGGACGGCGCGCGCGATCTGGTATGCGCTCGATTCGGGCATCAGGCGGCTCAAGAACCACAGCCCCGCCTGCCCGCCCGCAATCGGAAACTCGCGTTGCGGCGGCAGAGCCTCAAGCGCGGTCTCACTCTTCGCCCCGCTTGTGACGAGCGTCGCCAGACGGCGCACGGACGCGCATTCGAGCACGTCCAACATGCCGAGCGTCACGCCAAAAGAAGCGTGCAGCGCGTTCGCCAGTTCGGCTGCGCGCAGCGAGTCGAGTCCGAGTTCGCCCAACTCACGTCCCGCAGTGATCGCCCCGCGCTCACATTCGAGCACGCGCGCGGCGCACGCCGCGATCTCGTTTTCGAGTTCGGACGATTCATCAACCGGAGCGTCGTTGACCGGATAACTATTTTCTTCGGCGATGCTTGCAAAGCTGTTTACGTCTCCGCGGCTCTCCGCCAGCACATCGAGCGCGCCCGCCTCCAACGCCTCTCGACACGCGCCGCGCCGCAGCTTGCCGCTCGACGTGCGCGGGATCGCGTTCTGCGCAACGCAGACGACGCGCGCCGGTTGCAACTGGTGCTCTGCGCCGATGGCGTTCACGACCGGCTCGATCAATTCTGTCGCCGACGCGCCGCGCGGGACTTCCAACACGACCGCGAAACTCTCGCCCTCAGCCGTCTCGACGGCGAAGGCCGCGACGGTCGCCGCGCCGAGCGCGGGGTGCGCGTTGCGCGCCGTCTCTTCAAAGTCTTGCGGGTAGTGGTTCTGCCCGCGGATGATGATGCAGTCTTTCAGTCGCCCGGCGATGAAGAGGTCGCCGCTGTCTTCAAAGCCGAGGTCGCCCGTGCGTAGATAACTTTCCGCTTCGCCCGCCTCTTCACCTGTGATGCGCGCGCCGAAGACGGCGGCCGTGTCTTCGGGCTTGTTCCAGTAACCGGCGGCGACGCTTGCGCCGCGCACCCAAATCTCGCCGACCTGTCCCGGCGCGCAAACTTCCATTGTCTCCGGGTTGACGATGCGCACCGCGTGGCCTTCGCCCGCACGCCCGCAGCCGACGAGCGGAATCTCCGCCTCGCCGCTTTGGCTCGCCGACGCCGTGCCGCGCAGCCATTCGTCGCGCCCGACGCGCGCCACGCGGTAGCCTTCGCCCGCCTGCGGCGAGGTGACTTTCAGAGTCGCTTCGGCCAGACCGTACACAGGGTAGAAGGCCGCGCGACGAAAACCGGCGGGCGTGAAGGTCGAGACGAAGCGGTCGAGCGTCGCGGCGCGCAGAGGCTCTGCGCCGTTGAAGGCGACGCGCCACGAACTGAGGTCGAGTTCTGCACGATCCTCCGGCGTGATGCGGTTGGTGCACAACTCGTAGGCGGCGTTCGGGCCGCCGCTGTGCGTCGCGCGATAACGCGTGACGGCTTCCAGCCAGCGCGCGGGTCTCTGGACGAACGACGCGTAGGAGAACAACGCCACCGGGCAGCCGACGTGCAGCGGCAGGAGCAGGCCGTAGACCAACCCCATGTCGTGAAAGTGCGGCAGCCACGAAACGGTGAAGGAGTCCGGCGACAAGTCGCCCGCCGCCGCGATGTACGCGAGGTTCGAGACGACGTTGCCGTGCGTGATCATCACGCCGCGCGGCGTCGTCGTCGAACCCGACGTGTACTGCAAGTAAGCCAACTCCGAAGCGCGCGCGCCGGGGTCTGTCCAACCACTGGCCGCGTCGTCCGTGATCGTCTCGACCGCGACGGCGCGGACGCCGCGCCCGCGCGCGAACTCCGTGACCTGCGACGCGCGCGCGCCACCCGTCAACACCGCCGCCGGTCGGCTGTCCTGTATGATCGCTTCGATGCGGTTGCGGTCGCGCCGCCCGCGCGAGCCGTAGGCCGGGACGGCAATCGCCCCCGCGTACAGGCAGCCGAAGAAGCCCGCGAGAAACTCCAAGCCCGGATCGAACATGAGCGCGACGCGGTCGCCGCGTCTCACGTTCGCTTGCAACCAAGCAGCGACGGCGCGGGCACGCGTGTCTAGCCCTGCGTAGGAGAGCCTGCGTTCGTGGCCTTCGTCGTCGGCGATCCAGACGAAGCCGTCGGCGTCGGGGCGCGCGGCCGCGCGGTCGCGGAGCATCTCGATCAGGGTCGTGGGTGTGGTCATGTTGTTTCGGCGCGTGAGTGCGAGTTGGGACGATTGCCGTGCGCGTTGTTTAGTTGTGCGCGGCGTTGGCCGACTCCGCGGCGGGCGTGCCTTCCGCGCCGTTCGGGTCGAAGTTGAGCGACTCGTGGCAGAACTTTTTCCACTCATCGGTCACGGCGTCGAAGGCGACGTTCTCGTCGCGGAAGACGCTCGCCGTAACGACGTAATCGTCGTGCAGGAAGTAATACTCCACGGTCTCGTTCGCGGCCGTCTCTTCGTCCTCGGCCGTCACGGTCGCGGGCGGGGTCTGCTCAGACCAGCCGGGATACTGGCGAAACTGTTCGGCAACATACGCCTTTGAATACTTAGCCATTTCGGGCATGTCTCTCTCTCCTTATCGAAATGTGTGGGTTTGGAAAGTGGGTTGAAGTTGACGCGATGAGTTGCCGTCGCCGCGCCCGCCGAGCGTGTGGGCGGAGGGCGCGGCGACGGTTCAGCCCGGCGGTTCGATTTGAATTGTTAAGCCAAAGTTTTTTGTGGGGCTTTTATCTCAAACCTAACCGCCGGACAGAGGCGAAAAAATCAGAACGTGAACGAGCGACGCACCATCGTCGCGTCAACGTAGGAACGCGCCTGAAACATGTTGAGCGGGCGGACGCGCGGCTGTTGATTGTTCGCGGCGGGCAGGTCGTAGGTGCGCTCGATGATCTCGACCTTGATGCGCTCGCCCGCCTTCGTCGCGAACGAGAGCATCGTGCCCTCTGCGGGGATGCCGTAGTAGACGAAGGTGACGGCCTTCTTCGGCTTCTTCTCGGCCGTTGTGGCTGCGTCGCCGTTGCCAGCATTGCCAGCCGCGCCCGCCGGTTGCTCGCCCTTGTTCGTCGCGTCGGCCTGTGCGCCGTTTTGCGCGTTGGTTTGCGCGTTGGTTTGCGCGCCGGATTTCGCGTCGGACTTTTCAGCCTGCGCGGGCGTGCCCGACTGCTCGGCCTTCGCGGGCATGAAGGCCGCGGCCACCTGCTCCAACTTCTTCTCGCCGACCGCGCTCTCCAAAATCCCGCCCTCGGTCTCGACGTTGACGCTGATGCTCTGCGCCGCGCGCGGCGACGTGATACGCAACTCGACGCGGCGCACGCCGTCCGTCGTCTCATCGGAAGCGACGGTCGCCTGCGGCGGGTTGTTGATGACGAAGTTTGCGCCGTTCGTCGTCGCGCGGTTCTCGCCGCGCGTGTCGCCCGTGTACCAGTCGGGCAAGTATTCGCGGAGCGACTGCGACAGTTGCGGGTTCGGGAAGAATTGGTTCGTCCACGCGTCGGGCTTCTCGTCGCGCGTGATCCAAGCGGCCGTTCCCTTATCGGCGTCGGCCACGTAGAAGACGTGGTTCGGTTGCGGGCGCGAGTCGTTATAGTCAGTCATCGCGGCGACGACGGCGCACGCGGCGACGACCACCATCGCACCGGCCGGGAGACGCCAGCGGACGCGGCGCAGGATCGCGTCGAACTGCGGGATGAACAAGGCGAGCGCGAGCACGAGCACCATGCAGAGCGCGCCCCAGAATTGCAGCGGCAGCGCGATGTGCAGCGAGTCGAAAGGCGGCGCGAGCAAGAGCGCGATGCCGAACGCGGCCACGATGCCGCCGATGACGAGCGGCGTCGTGCGAATCTCCCCTTGCCCGCGCAGGATGATGCCGAGCGCGAACGCAGAGGCCAAGAGCGCAGGCCACTGGAAGACGTAGGCCGCCGTCGGCGCGAACATCGTGATCCAGGTGAGCGCGAGCATCCACAGCGACATCGCGCCGAGGAACACAGAGATCATGCCCCAGCGTTTCAGGCAGAAGCGGATGACGAGTGCGAAGATCGTGACGGAGTAAGCGATGAGCGCGGCGTAGATGTAGCCGCCCGCGTAGATGAGCGGGCCGGGGCCGTTGCCGCCCGTCACCGAGACGACGACGAACCCGGCCGTCAGCGTCGTGAACAAAATCGAGACCACCGACAGCAAGGCCGTCAGGAACGCGCCGCGCAGTTTGAGTTGACCGCGCCGCCGCGCCATGTACAGGGCGGCGAAGTAGAGCGCGAGCGGCAAGAGGCTGAAGACGACCGCGAAGGACGTGGGATAGAAGACGTAGAGCGAGCCGAGAAGGTTGAAGTACGTGCCGGTGAAGCGCGGACGCTTGGTAAAGTCCGCGTTGCCGAGGCCGCGCGCCAAAGCGAGCGCGTAGCCGCCCTCGTGTTGGAGGCTGCGCGTGTCGAGAAACTCAACCGAGTCGCGCCCTGAGTGGTAGCGTTCCAAGCCTTCGGCGAAGGCGAAGTTGAGACCGGACAGGCCGGACTGCTTGAGCGCGCCGAAGTCCGTCCCGTAGGGCATCAGCTTGTAGAGCACGGCCGCGAGCGAGTTGGCGTTGGCATAGGGCGCGGCGCGCAGAAACTCGCGCACGAGCCAGCCGTCCTCTTCGCCGGTCTCGAACATGATGGCCGGGCCGGTCGTGCCGCGCGCTTCAAAATTGAACGCCGCGGCCACCTCTTTGCTCCACGGGTGCTCGGCCACGAACGCCTTCGCGCCGTAAGTTCCGAGTTCCTCGGCGTCGGTGAACAGGAAGATGATGTCGTGCGTCAGTTGGTCGCCGTTGCGCACGGCGCGCATGGTCTCCAACAGTACCGCGACGCCCGCGCCGTCGTCGCCTGCGCCCGGACTCCCCGGCGCGGAGTCGTAGTGCGCGCTCAACAGGAGAGCCTTATCGCCGTCGGCCGCCGTGCCTTCGATGCGCGTCATGATGTTGCGCACCTGCACGAGCACGTGGTCGTTCGAGCGGTTGCGCGAGGCGATGGAGGTCTGTTGAATCTCAGGCTTCAAACCGAGCGACTCGATCTGCCGGACGAGGTAATCGCCGACTTCCACGTTCTCGCGCGTCCCCGACGGGTGCGGCTGGCGCGCGATCTCGCGGACGTGCGCGAGCGCGCGCTCGGCCGAAAAATCTTTTTGCGGCGCGGTGGCCGGGGCGACGCGCGGCGCAGAAGGGCGCGCCAGCAGGCCGAAGCCGGTTGCCGCCAACACCGTCGCGGCCATCACGGCCGCCAGCGCGTTATCACGCCATTTATATTTCAAGTGACTTCGCATCATGGTCATTCTTTCCTCTCGCACTCGGCGCACGCGTAGCAGGTCGCACGCCGGGCGGCGACTACGTGTGAGCGGCGGAATGTAACGGACGGGAAACTAAGGCTCGTTTCAGAGCGGGGATGATCGAATCGGCAGTCGAAGAACTAACCCTTGTTCGGAGGAGGTCTCTAGCGGAACTTCGCGCGCTGGTGTCGCTACTGCCGACAACCACGCAGTCAGCAGGGCGCGAGAAAACTCCGGCGTCACATGTTCACACGCGACGCCGGAGTTAAGCTGTCGAATTTGTCAGGGGAGCGGGACGCTCGGAAGAGTTGTGAGGACTTTTGTGAGCAGCCCTTCGCGCTTAACTTTTAATCCGCGCCGTGGGCGGCGTAGGTAAAGTCGGAAGACGGCGGCGCGGCCGTTAATGATTGAGGCGTGATTTCCCCGTACACGTTTTGCCCGTTCAAGTCGCGGCCGGAGATGAGGATGCACTTGTGTTTGGCGATGTTCACGTTCGAGCCGTCAATGAAGTCGCCGCGCAGGCGGCCGGGATAGATGAGCGTGTCGGTCGTCGTGACGCGGCAGTTGATCGCCGCGCGGTTGCGCGTCGTGGTGTTCGCGAGCGAGCCGTGCATGGTGCGTTCGGTGAAGATCACGAACTGTCCCGCCTTCGGCAGCACCGTCACGATGTCCGACGGGTCGCACTCGAAAGGCAGCGTGATGGCCGCTCTCAGACGCGATAGTTCGTCTTGCACGATCTTCTTCGTGCCTTCGATGGTGAGCGTGCTGGTGTCTATGCCGTCGAACAGGCGCGAGGTGTCCACGTCGAGCACGAGCCGCGAACGCTTCGCCAGTTCGACGATCTCGGCCGGGTCGTTAACGTTGACGAACGGGTCTGCGAAGAAGGCCGACTTCGGCATCGGCACCATCTCAATCGGATACCGGCGCTTGTGCGTACCGCGCACGAACTGAAGCGGCCCGTTGTCGTAGTTCATATCTTCGAGCGCAGTCCAGACCGCCAAGTCCCAGTAGTCGGTCGTGCTCGTCGGCAGCAGGCTCGGCTTGTCGTTGCCGATCTCCTCGCCGTTGAAGAAGCCCCAGTCCTGATGCCAGCCGAGGTCGCCTTCGCCCGCGCGTTTGTAGAAGAGCTTCGACCGCCAGAGCGTCAAATCCTCGCCCGCGATGGCGACGAGACGATCCACGATCTCAGGGCGCGTGAACAGCGAGAGCAACTGCGGGTTGGCGAGGTGATAGTCGCGGACGGAGAAACGCCCGTAGAGCGGATGATCCGGCTGGCGGCTCATCACGTCCTCGAAGAAGCCGCGCAACGCTTCGATCTCGTGTGGCGGCATGCCGGAATCGAACGGACCAATAAAGCCGTCGGCCTCGAACTTGCTCACCTCTTCGTCTGTCAGACTGTACTGCCGTTCCATGCGATTTCTCCTGTGGACTCTCTAGCGGACTCGTCTAAATTCATCGTGCGTCGCTTCCCGGCCGCGCCACGCGGGAGGCGTGGGCGGCTGGTACTGAACGGCGGCGGCTTCCATTGACAAAGAGACCGGGTTGACCCACTCACAATCAATCACCACGGCGAGCGAGCGTTGCAGCAACTCGACCGAGACGACCAACTGGTGTCGGTTCTCCTTCGCCTGAATGATCCCGTTGACGCCGCGCAAAGGCCCCTCCTCGATCTGAACCTGCTGCCCGACGTGCAGGTAAGGCCACGGCTCGGTCTCAAGTCCCGAATCGAGGACGCGCTGGATGATTTCGATCTCTTCGTCCTGGACGGGGACGGGCGTGCGCCCCGCGCCGACGATGCGGATGACGCCCGCTGTCGTGATGATCCCGGCACCGGAACGGACTGTGGAAGTGTCTTCCCAGCAAAAGCGCGTGAAGATGTAACCGGGGAACACGGGACGCTGGCGGGTTTCCGCGCGCGGACGTTTGCGCCCCGTCGCCGAGGGCGCGTACATCGGGACGTAGGTCTCGTACCCCTTATACTGGAGCAGATTTGCGGTTAAGCTCTCATACTTTTGCTGCACCTGGACAGCAAACCACTGCATAGAATGATTTTTGCGAGGATCCGACATGATTATTTCCCTGCCCGTCCCAGAGCAGCTTTAGCGACCAACTCCCCTTGATGTTATGCAGGTCTAATCGCTTGATTAGCCCGTGAGCACATTGGTTCATCAAGCTGACAAGGATTAATCCGTCCGGCATGAAAACATGCTCTCAACAAAATTAATTCGCTTTGTCGCGCGACGAAACCGTCTGCCATTTCTTTGTTACTGCCGAAATGGGCAGACTGCCGTCTTGCTCCGGCGCATTGCTTTCGCCGAAGGAAAAAATAATCAGGATGTATGCTGCGAAATGAGGTTTAAGAAGAAATCACCAGTAGTTATCGTCGCAAAACCAATAACTAAAGTTGAGGTGTTTCCCAAGTTTCCCCGGCACAGCGCAGACTGCCGTCATGCTCCGGCGCAGTTCTTCCCGCCGAAGCTGATTCGAGATTTGAATTTAACGAGCTGCTGAGCTATCTGTGGGGGGTCTCAAGAAAAAACCAAAATCATCTGCCCTGCTTACAACTAAACGCTCTGAGAACAGCGCTATTGAGAGCGGATGGAAGATGGGAGTGTCCTAAGACGCCGCTCATCATACACGAGTTTTCGGAGATGTCAACTCAGGAGCGTGAGATAAGTCACCAACCCCATGCAATAAAAGCTGCAACTGTACAGAATCTCTCTAATAACAAAGGTTTAGCCCGCGAAAAAAATTTTCGGGAGGGGCGTTTCAGACCGGGTAAAAGTGTCGGTTGGCCGGTTGATTCGGGGTCGGTAGAGGGACGTCGAGACAGTGGCCGGACGGGCAAGTTGAGTTTAATCTTTCGGGCAACTTCGGATCGGTGTTAGCATCGTTTTCACAAAACCAGACACGCGGGAGACGGGCTGAGAACAAATGGGTGAGACAAATTCGGCAATCAAGGACGTTAAAGAGGCCGCGGATGAGGTGGCGGAGAAGGTCGGGAAGAACCCTTGGGTGGAACGCCTCGCGCGTTTCGGTTACGCGGCGAAGGGCGTCGTCTACATCGTGGTGGGCGCGCTGGCGACGCTGGCGGCGTTGGGGATGGGCGGCGAAACGACGGGCACGAAGGGCGCGATGCGTTCAATCGTGCGGCAGCCTTTCGGCCGGGTGATGCTGGGCGTCGTCGCCTTCGGCTTGCTCGGCTACGTCATCTGGCGTCTGGTGCAGGCGATCACGGACGCAGACGATAAAGGGACGGACGCAAAGGGCATCGCCCTGCGCCTCGGCTACACCGGCAGCGGCCTCGTCTACGCCGGTCTCGCCTACTCGGCGGCGCGCATCCTCTTCGGTGCGTCGGACGACGGTCAGCCGAGCGCGGCCGAGTCTTGGACGGCGCGCGTGATGGAGTTCCCTTTCGGCAACTGGCTGGTCGTCCTCGGCGGCCTCTCTGTGATCGGTTACGGCCTCTACCAGTGTTACAAGGGCTACACGGCGAAGTTTCGCAAGCGGCTGAAGACCGGCGAGATGAGCGAGCGCGGCATCCTCTGGGCGACGCGCAGCGGGCGCTTCGGCTTCATCGCGCGGGGCATCGTCTTCCTGATCGTCGGCGCATTCCTGATCGTCGCCGCGTGGCACTACGACTCGTCGCAAGCGAAAGGCTTGGACGGCGCGCTCCAAGTCCTCATCCAGCAGTCCTACGGCAAATGGCTGCTCGGCGGCGTCGCCCTCGGCCTCGTCGCCTACGGCTTCTACATGCTCATCGAAGCACGCTACCGCCGCATCGCGGGTTCATAAAAACTTCATCAATAATCGCGCACCTGTGCTTGGTAGCCGTCGAAGTTGCGGCGCATCTCGGTGAGACTGTCGCCGCCGAACTTCTCGCGCATCGCGCGGGCGAGGACGAGCGCGACCATCGCCTCGCCGATGACTCCCGCCGCCGGGACGGCCGTCACGTCGGAACGCTCGAAGGCGGCCGCCTCTTCCTCTTTCGTGTCAATGTCCACGGAGCGGAGCGCGCGCCTGAGCGTCGAGATCGGCTTGAGATGGCCGCTAGCGCGCAACTCTTCGCCGTTCGTGATGCCGCCCTCCAAGCCCCCGGCGCGGTTCGTCGGGCGCGTGAACGCGTGCGCCTCCCGGTCGTAGTTGATCTCGTCGTGAACCTCAGACCCGGCGAGCGCGCTCGCCTCCACGCCCGCGCCGATGGCGACGGCCTTCACCGCCGGGATGGACATCAACGCTTGCGCCAGCCGCCCGTCCAACTTCTCGTCCCAAGACGTGTGCGCCCCCAACCCCGCGACGACGCCGCGCGCCACGACCTCGAAGACGCCGCCGAGCGTATCGCCCTCGCGCCGCTTCTCATCAATCAACTCGACCATGCGCGCCTGCGCCTCCGCGTCGCCGCAACGCAACGGCGCGTCATCCGGAATCGCGGCAATCTCATCCCACTTCAGATGTAGCGGCGCGGCGGGCACGCCGCCGAGTTGCGCGACGTGGCTCAAGATTTCCACCCCGAACGCGGCGAGTAGTTGTTTCGCCAGCGCGCCGACACCCACGCGCGCCGCCGTCTCGCGCGCCGACGCGCGTTCGAGCACGTCGCGCAAATCCCGCGTGCCGTACTTCAACCCGCCCGCGAGGTCTGCGTGGCCGGGGCGCGGGCGCTTCACGCGACGCGACTTCTCCGGCGCAATCTCCTCCGCGCGCGCCGACGCCGACATCACCTCCGTCCAGTTCTTCCAATCCTTGTTTTCGATGAGCAGTGCGACGGGCGAACCGAGCGTCCGGCCGTGCCTGACGCCGCTCAAAATCTCCGCGCGATCCTGCTCGATCTTCATCCGCCCGCCACGCCCGTAGCCCCACTGCCGCCGCGCGAGTTCGCGGTTGATCAACTCAACCTCGACGGGCACGCCCGCGGGCAGACCTTCCACTATCGCGACGAGCGCGCGCCCGTGTGATTCGCCTGCGGTGTTGAAACGAAACATATGAGAACAGTGACAAGTGACAAGTGACGAGTGACAAGTTAGAACAGTAACGAGTAAGAACAGTAATCAAATGACGAGTAAGAACAGTGACGAGTAACGAGTGATGCGCAAGAACACTAACGAGTAACGAGTGACGAGCAAGCACCAATGAGAGATATTAACTCGCCACTTGTCACTCGTCACTCGTCACTGACTTAAAAACTCTTCCGCGAAGATGTTCCCGCGGCCGAGGATGCAGGCGGGGTCGAAGGCGCGTTTGAGGGCGGCCATCTGGCGCAGGTGTTCGTCGCCGTAGAGCGCGCGCAGGTAGTCGCGTTTGATCTTCCCGACGCCGTGCTCGGCCGAGATCGTGCCGCCGACCGAGACGGCGCGGGCGATGAAGCGGCCGTAAATCTCGCGCGCCTGCGTCGCTTGATCTTGATCGCGCGGGAGGATGTTGACGTGGACGTGGTTGTCGCCGATGTGTCCGAAGATGACATATTGCAGGCCGCTCGCGCGCAGGGTCTCCTGATAGAAGCGGAGCATGGCGGCGAACGCCTCGTCGGGCACGGACATGTCGGTCGAGACTTTGCGTTGACCGTGACGCGCGAGCCACTCGTTGACGAGGACGGGGAGCGCGTGGCGGAACTCGCGCAGACGTGTCTGATCGCGCTCGGCCGTGGCGAACCAAGAGGCGTCGAGCGCGGCCTCGTGTCGTTCGAGCAACGCGAGCCATGCGTCCATCAGTTGTTCTTCCGATGCGGCGTTCGTCTCCTGCTCGAAGAAGACCGCGCCCTGTGCGTCGCCGGGGATGCTCGGATATTTTCCGCGCAGGAAGCCGAGGGCTTCGGCGTCGAAGTATTCGAGCGCGCGCGCGTCCAACCCGCCGCCCTGTTGCACGTTATTCCCGGCGCGCGTTGCAAGCGACGCCTCGCGCGCGGCGCGGACGAAGGCGAGCAGTTTTTCTTCCTCCGTGAAAAAGACGACGCCGCCGAGAACGCCCGCCGGTTTCGGCAACAGTGCGGCCTCGATTTCGACGACGACGCCGAGCGTGCCCTCGCTCCCGATGAAGAGATCAAGGGCATCCATCCCCGGCTCGACGTAATAACCGGCGGCGTGCTTGCGCGTCCGCGGCATCCGGTACGCGGGCAGTTGCGCCTCGATTGCGCGCCCCGCGCCGAGCGGGATACTGAGACGCCCCTCGCTGTCTGCGAACACCTCACCGCGCGCGAGGTCGAGCAGGTCGCCCGACGCGAGCGCGATCTTCAGGCGACGTATGTAAGGGCGCGTCGCGCCGTACTTGAACGTGCGTGCGCCCGAAGCGTTCGTCACCACCGTGCCGCCCATGTAGCAACTCCACTCGGTCGGGTCGGGCGGATACCACAGCCCTCTGCCCTCAACCTCGCGCCGGAAATCCGCGAGCGTCACGCCCGCCTCGACCGTCCCGCGCCCGCCCTGTTCCCCGGCCACGATCTCTTTAATGCGATTCAACCTGTCGGTCGCCAGCACGATCCCACCGAACGGCACGCGCCCGCCGACGACGCCCGTCCCCGCGCCTGACACTGTGACCGCGACGCCACCGGCACTCGCCTCGCGCAACACCTCCGCGACTTCGCCCGCCGTCTCGGGAAACACGACGCGCGCCGCGTGCCCGCCCGCGAGGTTGCTCGCGTCCGCGAGGTACGATTGCATCTCCTCCGGCTTAGACTTATTCAACATATAAATTCAAGTGACGAGTGACAAGTGATGAGTTAAAGACGGGAAGCCTCAACCGTGACCGGCGAATCGTGAATCGTCACTAAAGGAAACCTGTCTTCTTCTATTCACGATTGACGATTCACGATTTACTTGTCTTCTCTTGTCACCCGTCACTTGTCACTCGTCACTGTTCTCACGTCATTGTCAGTTCGCGCTCGCGCAGGTACTTGATGCGGTCGCGTAGTTCGGCGGCGCGTTCAAACTCCATGGACTTGGCGGCGTGGCGCATCTCTGCTTCGAGACGGGCGATCGTGCCGTCAATTTTGTCGCGCGAATACTCCTCGAAGGCGTCGAGTTCGAGCGGCACTTTGAAGTAGTCGGCCTCGTAGGCGGTGACGAGCGTGGCGTCAATGGGTTTGATGATCGTCTGCGGCGTGATGCCGTGCTCCGCGTTGTACTCCTGCTGGATGGTGCGGCGTCGCTCGGTCTCGTCAATCGCGCGCTTCATGGAATCGGTGATGCGGTCGGCATAGAGAATCGCCGTGCCCGAAGAGTGGCGCGCGGCGCGGCCGATGGTCTGGATGAGCGACGACTCGGAGCGCAGGAAACCTTCCTTGTCGGCGTCGAGGATCGCGACGAGAGAGACCTCGGGCAAGTCCAACCCTTCGCGCAGGAGGTTGATGCCGACGAGCACGTCAAACTCGCCGCGGCGCAGGTCGCGCAAGATTTTGATGCGTTCGAGCGTCTCGATGTCCGAGTGGAGATAGCGCACTTTGACGCCGACTTCCGTGAAATACTCGGTCAAGTCCTCAGACATCTTTTTCGTGAGGGTGGTGACGAGCACGCGCTCGTTGCGTTCGGCGCGCACGCGGCACTCTTCGAGGAGATCGTCAATCTGCCCTTTGACGGGGCGGACGATCACAACCGGGTCGGTCAGGCCGGTCGGGCGGATGATCTGCTCGATGACTTCGCCGCCGGATTTCGTCAACTCGTATGGGCCGGGCGTGGCCGAGACGTAGATGACCTGACCGATGCGTTCGTTGAACTCGTCGAAGTTGAGCGGGCGGTTGTCGAGCGCGCTCGGCAAGCGGAAGCCGTACTCGACGAGCGTGCGCTTGCGCGACTGGTCGCCGTTGAACATGCCGCGCACCTGCGGGACGGTCTGGTGCGATTCATCAATCACGACCATCGTGTCGCGCGGCAGATAGTCGAGCAGCGTCGGCGGCGGGTCGCCGGGGTTCTTGCCCGTCAGGTGGCGCGAGTAGTTTTCGATGCCGCGACAGAAACCCATCTCCTTGATCATCTCAAGGTCGTACATCGTGCGTTGATGAAGTCGCTGCCCCTCGACGAGTTTGCCCTCACCGATCAGCTTCGGCTCCCACCAGTTCAACTCGTCGCGGATCGTCTTGATGGCGCGCTTGATGGTGGGCTTCGACATGACGTAGTGCGTCTTCGGGTAGATCGGCAGGCGCGAGGTGTGCTTGTGCAGGACTTCGCCGAGCAGCGGGTCAATGGTCGAGATGGAATCAATCTCGTCGCCCCACAACTCGATGCGATAGGCTTGCTCTTGATAACTCGGAAAGATTTCCACCACGTCCCCGCGCACGCGAAAACTGCCGCGGTCGAACTCGATGTCGGAGCGTTCGTACTGCAACTCGACGAGTTTCTGGACGAGCGCGTCGCGCGACATCTTCATGCCCGGCTCGACGAAGAGCAGCATGTTGTAGTAGGCGTCCGGGTCGCCGAGGCCGTAGATGCAGGAGACGGAGGCGACGACGATCACGTCGCGCCGCTCGAAGAGGGCGCGCGTCGCCGAGAGGCGGAGGCGATCTATCTCCTCGTTGATGGTCGCCTCTTTCTCGATGTACATGTCGGCGGCGGGCACGTAGGCCTCCGGCTGATAGTAGTCGTAGTAAGAGACGAAATACTCGACGGAGTTTTCGGGGAAGAAGTTTTTGAACTCCTGATACAACTGCGCGGCGAGCGTCTTGTTGTGGGCGATGACGAGCGTCGGGCGTTGGGTGCGCTGGATGACGGAGGCGACGGAAAAGGTCTTGCCGCTGCCGGTGATGCCGAGCAGCACTTGATGTTTCTGGCCTTCATCGAGGCCGCGCACGAGCGCTTCGATGGCCTGCGGTTGATCGCCCTGCGGGGTGAAATCTGAACGAAGCTGAAAAGGCATAGGCGTAGGATACCCCGACGCGGGCGCAAGCTCAAAAGTCTCAAGTTTCAAGTTTCAAGTTTCAAGTCAAACGCCGCTCGGAACTTGAAACTTGAAACTTGAAACTTGAAACTTACTCTATGTCGCTTGCTTGGTGAGAGCTTGTAAGTCGCTCTCTGCGCCGTTGAAGCGGTTGTGATCGGCATCGCCGGGCACGCCGGGGATGAGGAGGCTCTGCGAGTATTGCCAGAACGTCCAGTTCGTCCAGCCGTTCGGGAGCGGTTGGGGCGTGGGCGCGCTTGAGTAGTGCGCGAGCCAGAGCGGGAACTTGCCGAACCCGTCGTTCATGTACTCGTTCCAGAAGTAAGCGGCGGTGTAGATCAACGGGGTCATGCCCGTGGCCTCGGCGACCGTGTCAATCCAGTTGCCGACTCCGGCAATGAGCGCGCCGCCCGTCACGCCGTCGTTCAGTTCGACGTCAATGACCGGCGGGAGATCGCCCGGTTCGAGTTGGACAATTTGCAGGAAGTGGTTGGCCTGCGCGACGGCGTCCTGCTCCGGGCGAAAGAAGTGATACGCGCCGCGCACGAGTCCGGCGCTCTTCATGCCGCTCCAATTCGCCGCGAACTCCGGATCGACGATGGAGGTTGCTTCGGTCGCCTTGGCGAAAGCGAAAGCGCAGCCCGCGCCCTTCACGTCCGGCCAGTTGATCGCGCCCTGATAGTGCGAAACGTCAATCCCGGTCAGGTAAGTTTCTGGTGCTCCGTTAGTCATAAGTTTTCTTGTGTGTGTGGTGACAGTGGTGGCGCGTGCTTCGGGACGGACGCGAAAGGACGAAGCACGCTCCGGTCGCTTTCGCGCCAAAAAAAAGAGCGGGCGGCGCATGGTTAACGCCTCTCCCGCTCGATCAATGTGTGGCTGTCGGCGGCGACAGTCTAAGTTCGTTCAGGCCGTCGGCGTGGGCGCGTTCGGCTGGCTGCTGATCTGGTAGATGGCCTCCATCACGGC
>JAVEDE010000120.1 GCA_030841105.1 Pyrinomonadaceae bacterium | reverse complement strand
GACGAAGTCTCTCACTTCGTCGCGCACTCCTGTCAGGTGCGTGTGACTAACTCAGGTGCGTGTGGTTAACTGCGCTGCGCTACTTCTTCTTGACGAGCGTGATGCGCAGAGGTTCGTTTAAGTTCTCGGCGGGCACGCTGATCTTCTGCGTCTCGTAGCCTTTGGCTTTGACGATCAACTTGAGGCTGCCCATGTGCAGCGGCGGCAACACCGAGACGCCGCGCTCGTCCGACGAGTTCCAGGACTCGCAGAAGTAGCCGTCCGTGCGCTCGGATTCGAGTTTAAGGTACGCGCCGCGCACGGGATTACCGGCTTCGTCGAAGACGCGCGCGTCGAGGCGGCCGATGCCGTTCGCCTGCGTCGGCGCTTTGCCCATGTTGGGGATGTCGCTTTGGCTTGAAGACGTGGACGAGTCCTGCGCCGCGGCGACGCTGAAAGTGGCGACGATGATAAGGGTGGCGAGAAACAGTTTGCGCATCTCTGGTAAAATCTCCTGAACTCTGGTTGAAAATTTAATGAGGGTCGAGGGCGTCAAACGCGAGCAACAGCTTCCGGCAGGTGTTGTGGCCCCGGTCAATTCTCCCGGCCGCCTTCGATTATATGGACAATCGCGCGAATTGGAAAGAAGAAACTGCGCGCCGGTTTTAACGTTTAACTAAAACACGAGGTCAAAGAAGATGACGTTGCTTGATTTGCTCATTTTGCTCTTGGTGGCGGGCGTGTGCGGCGCGCTGGGACAGGCGATCAGCGGTTTCTCGCGCGGCGGCTGTCTCGTCTCAATCGCGCTCGGCTTTATCGGCGCGATTCTGGGGATGTGGCTGGCGCGGCAGTTGGGGCTGCCGGAGATATTGATGCTGCCCGTCGGGGGCAGGAGTTTCCCGGTCGTCTGGTCAATCATCGGCTCGGCGCTGTTTGTCGCCGTCATCAGCCTGCTCACGCGCGGGCGGCGCGGGTGAACGAGTTCATCGCCGTTTAGTGATGGATTTGTAACCGGAGCGCGCTACAGTCTCCCCTCCCAAAACTCCATGACGAAGGATTTCCGTTTTTTCGTATGACTTCCGCTCCGACTACACCCGTTGCGACGAAGACGACCTCTGCCGCTTCTGCGCCCGACCTCAAATATTTCCGCGAGCGTTACCCTTTGACGGTGGCGAACTTCGGCGCGCTCGGCGAACGCGAACAATACCTGCGGCGCATCTGGCTGACCGAGACGCGCTGGCGCGAAACCATGGAGAGCCAGCAGCGAACGGCGCGCGAGGCGGTCGTGCGCGGCGCGCCGCCCGCCGGACTCTCGGTCGAGGGCGAGTTCGAGGTCATCTACGCGGGCGGCGTGTTGGGTCTGCTTCATGCGGCCGTGCTGGCGTCGCGTTTCAAACGCCGCGTGATGGTCTTCGACGCGGGGACGGTCGGGCGCGAGCAGAGCGGCGGCGGCGGGCGCACATGGAATTTGTGCGACGAGGAACTCGGCGAGTTGGAGCGCGCAGGGCTGTTGACGAAAGCGGAGATCGAGGGCGCGGTGCTCAACCGTTACCGTTCGGGCTTCGTCAAATTCCACGACGCGGCTTCGCGCGTGAAGACGCCGCCGCTCTGGATGGAGAACGTGCTCGACGTGTCGGTTGACGCGGACAAGTTGCTCGCGCTGGCCGCCGCGAAAATCCGCGCGCGCGCAGGGGAAGGCTCGGCCGTCTTCGAGCGCCTGCGCTTCGTGCGCGCCTACGTGGAAGCTGATCGCGTGTGCGTGGAGACGGAAGACGCGCGCGGCGACGAAGACATGTTGAGCGTCGGCCGAACGGGCGGCGGGCGTCGTCGCCTGTTCGCGGCGCGGCTGTTCGTTGACGCGACGGGAGTGCATTCGCCAGTGGCGCGGCAGTTCGACGGGGGACGCGCCTTCACGCACGTCGCGCCGTCGGTCGGCACGGTGGCGCGCGGGTTCGCGCGCGGCGAGGGTGCGGACAAAGTTGATTTCAGCGTCGGCGAAATTCTGGTGAGCACGGAGGACGCGCGCGACCACCGGCAACTGATCTGGGAGGGCTTTGCGGGCAGCCCTGCGCGCGACGAGTATGCGACGCGCCTCTTCTTTTACGACGCGGTTGATTCGCCCGCCGACAAGTCTCTGCTCTCGCTCTTCGAGCACTACTTCGAGGGGCTGCCGCGCTATAAGCGCGCGGGCGCGCAGTGGCGCGTCGGGCGTCCGCTGTTCGGCTACGCGCCGGGCGTGACGCGGCGCGGCTGGCCGCAGACGCGACCGCGCGCGGCGGAAGACCGCGTGATGCTCGCGGGCGACGCGGCGGGCGTCGTCAGTCCACTTGCGCTGTCCGGCGCGTGCGTGCGCGGCCTGCGGCGACTCACGCACTTGACCGACCTTGCCCTCGCCGCCGACTTGCTCGACGCGCGCGCGCTCTCCGAGATCAACGCGCCCGCGCCGCGCGTGCCGCAGATGTCCGGCCTCGCCGAGTTTTTGCGCCCCGCGCCGCAGGGTCAGCCCGCGAACGTCAACGAGACGCTGAACGCCGTGATGGCCGCCCTCCACGATCTGGACGTGCGCGTGCGCCGCGAACTCTTTCAGGATCGCATGTCGTTCAGCGCGCTCCGCAGCCTGCTCGGCCGCACGGCCAAACTCTACCCGCGCATCTTCCAGCGCGTGCGCGAACACCTCGGCGCGCGCGGCACGTTCTGGTGGGTCGCCAACATCGCCGAGGCCGCCTTCAGCGAGCGGCGCGCGCGCGGCTCGTCCGGCGACGACACGGGCGGCGGGGAGCGTGCGCCCGCCGCGGAGTTCGCCCGCTACGTCGCCCTCTACCGCAAAGATCGAGAGGCGGACGCGCCCGACTAGGACGCGCCCGCCTCTTCTGTTGTCCCGCGCGTGCGGGGCGACTCACTTCATCACAGCCGCCCCGCCGCCTGTCATGAGCGTGTGACCTTGATGGTGATCTTCGAGTTCTTGTTCAGGGCGATTGGCTTGCCATCGTCAATCTGCACTTCGACGAGGTTGACTGCGAGGTTCTTGAACTTTTTATCTTTCGATTCGCCGCCCGCCTGTTCGTACCCGCTGCTGTCGCCCGGCTCTTCTTTGAAATTGGGCGAGAGGAAAATGTCTACCGAGCCGCCGCCCTGAATGATGATCGGGCGGTCGCCTTCCTCGCCAAGGGGAGTTGGGTCACTCATGTTGATGCTCCTTTACAGTTGAGGTCTGTTGAGGTTTGCGGTGTGAGGTGCGATAAAGCTTGCGCATCACGCCGCCACGTTTGACGCGTCTGAACGGGGCGAGGGGGGCGTGCGTTCATGGCGCGCGCTCCCCGCGTCCCGTCGGTTGTGGCGGCCTGCCGATGCCGGCTTAGCTGGGATTTGCAGTGCCGCCGCCCTGAATGATGATCGGGCGGTCGCCTTCGCTCGTCTCGATGTCAGACGGATCGGCCAACCCGGCGTTAGAACCGGCCGACGACTCCTCTTCCGGCTCCTGCTCCTGCGGTAACTCTTCGTTGCTGCTCATGTCCGTTTCCTTTCACGGTGAAATTAAGTTAAGTAACAAATCTACCGGGCGTTGGCGGATAGCTCGCCTAGTTGCTTGCGGCCGACTTGCACGTCCGCCCTCGCCTGATAAACGTTGAACACTTGTGTCCCCCATTTCTGCTGGAGTTCTTCCAGCAAGCTGGCCGCGCGGGTGGCGTAGCCGCGTGCCGTCGCCACATCTCCCGTCCGCCCCACGGCACGCGCCGCGATCAGCCACGCGCGCCACTCCGACACCTTCTGCCCGAAGCGCGCAAAACTGGCCTGCGCTTCCTGCGCGGCCGAGCGTGCGCCCGCCGCGTCGCCGCCTTCAAGCAGGGCTTCGGCGAGTGCGAGTTGGGCGTTGGAGATGAGCCACGGGTCGCCGATCTCTTGCGCGCCGGTCAAGGCTTCTCTGCACGTCGCGATCCCGGCGGCGCGCTCGCCGGACAACGCCCGCGCCCAACCTAACACGCGCCGCGCCTCGACGGAGGTCGTCTTGTTCTGCTCGCCCGCCGCCGCCAGAGCCTGCTCGCTCTTCGTCTTGGCCTCGGCGAGATTGCGCTGGCTAAGAGCCATGTTCGCCTGCGCCAGATAAATGAAGGCGAGCAACTCCTTGTTGCTGCCGCCCGGTTTTTCGGCGATGAGAAGCGCCTGCTCAAACATCGAACGCGCCTCGTCGTACCTGCCGAGCGGCCACAGCGCCTCGCCGCGACTGTACAAGCCGTAGCCGCTGTTCAGTTCGTTATTCAGCGACTTGTCTATCTTGTAACTCTCTTCAAATTGTTGGAGCGCCTCAGCGTACTTGTCTTGCTGGAGCAGCATGTTGCCGATCTCGGAACGCGTGGCGGCCGCGAGCGAGAGGTCGGCCGCCTGTTCGGCGAGTCGTAGAACCTGCTCGAACGCGCTCAGAGCCTCCTCGTAGTTGCCCTTCTGACGCTTGCCGCGACCGAGGAGGGCGAGGGTCTGCGCCTCTTCTTTCCGGTAGCCGCCCGCCTGATAAAAGGCGAGCGCCTCCTGAACGTAGCGGATGCCTTCTTCGGTCTTGCCCTGCTGGATGCGCAAGCTGCCGAGGTTACCGAGCGCCTTGGCCGCGTAGCGCGAAACTTTTCCGCGCCGCGCGTAGATAAGCCCCTGCTGCAAATACTTCTCGGCCTCGGCGTACTCGCCCTTGCCGAAGAAAGTGTTGCCGAGGTCTATGAGACTGAGCGCGACTAGGTTCTCCTTGCCTTCGGCGCGAGCGTGTTCGACCGCCTCGGTGGCGTAATTCTGCGCGCCGACCGGATCGTTCTTATTCGTGGCGACCGCGCTCAACTGCAACAGCGTGTTGATACGCTGCGACAGGTTGCCACTGGCACGCGCCATGTCGAGCGCTTGCTGCAACTGCGCTCGCGCCTCGTCGAGGTTGCCGCGCGTGCGCGAGAGGTAGCCGCGGCGGTAGAGCACTTCGGTCTGGCCTTCGGTGCTGGCATACTTTTTGTAAAACTGTTCGGCCTTGTCGAAGGCGGAGATCGCCCCGGCCGGGTTCGACCCGCGCGTCGAGAGAATGCCGATGCGCAGGTAGGCCACCGCTTTCTCCGGGTCGCGGTTGGTCGCCTCGACATAGCTGTCAAACGCCTGTTTGACCTGCTCCGTCTTCTCGTAGGCGCGGCCGAGATCGACGTAGGCGTCGGCGCTGTCGGGTAACTCGCGAGTGATCTGCTGGTAGGCGTTGACGGCGCGCGGATAGTCGCGCGTGACGGTGGCGCGGATGGCTTCGAGGCGCAGGGCATCCACCTGCGAGAGAGCTTCGCTTTCTTCGTCGTGCGAGGCAATGCGCAACATTGATTGAGCCGCGCGGTCGTCGTCATCGAGTTCGGTATATGCCTCGGCGAGACGCGCGTGCGCCAGCACGAACTTGTCGTCGAGGCTGGTGGCTTGTTCGAGCCGCGTGCTGGCCTGATAGTACGCGCCCTCGCGCAACGAATTCGTTCCCAAGTCGTAGGCGATCTTCGCCGCTTCCGAAGGCTCGTGCGGCCGCGTGCGAAACAGCCAACTCGCGCCCCACACGACGACGGCGAGCGCGGCGACGCCGATCAGGACGGCGGCGATTGAAAGACGCGGGCGGCGCAGGTTGTCCGAGAGCGTCGTCAGCGAGGTGGCGCGATGGGCGTTGGTGCGGTACGAGCCGGACGAGTAAGAGGTCATGCTCGGCGTGCGCGTATCGTCCAACTCGGAGAAGTGGAAGCTGAGCGCGCGCAAGTCCGCGATCATGTCCTCGGCCTTCTGGTAACGCTCTTCGGGTCGCTTGGCGAGGGCTTTGAGGGTGATGCGGTCGAGTTCGCCGGGCACGAGGCGGTTGAGTTCGGAGGGCGGCGGCGGCATAACGTGAATCACCTGCGCCGCGATCTCCACGACCGTCGCGCCGGAGAAGGCCGGCCGCCCGGTGACGCTCTCGTAGAGCAACGCGCCGAGCGAGAACAGGTCGCTGCGGCCGTCAACGGGCGCGGCCTTCGCCTGTTCGGGCGACAGGTAAAGCGGCGTGCCGAGCATCACGTCGCTGCGCGTCTTCACCCCGGCGAGCGTGACGGCGTTCTGGTCGAGTTCGGCGTCTTCGGTGATGAGTTTCGCCAGCCCGAAGTCGAGCACCTTCACCTCGCCGCGCTCGTTGATGATGACGTTCGAGGGCTTGATGTCGCGGTGGATGATGCCGTGGCGGTGCGCTTCCGAGAGCGCCTCGGCCACGTCGGCGATGATCTCGATGGCGCGCGCGATGGACAACTCGCCGGCGCGCATCAGGTCGCCCAGTTCGCGCCCGTTGACCAACTCCATGACGATGAAGGGGCGGCCGTCGGGCGTCTCGCCGTAGTCGAAGAGCGTGGCGATGCGGGCGTGGCTGAGCGCGGAGATGGAGCGGGCTTCGCGCAGGAAGCGCGCGTGGTGGTTGTGGCTGTCGGGCGCGGCGGAGGGGATTTTGATGGCGACGCGGCGGCCGAGCCGCGTGTCCTCCGCTTCGTAGACTACTCCCATCCCGCCCTCGCCGATCAGATCGAGAATACGATAATGGGAAATGGTCTGCCCGATCATAGTATGCGGATTCCTTATAGCCCCGATAAGTGTGCTGCGGATGGCGTGATAAACAACGAGCCGCTTGCCCAATGCGGCGTTTGGAGTGACTCAGAAGAACTCGCCTTTTTCGTCTGCGCACATTCTGCGACAAAGCACCAAGCATTTCAAGAGCAAAATCATGCGGGGCTTGATGCACGCTGTCGAATACGACGCGTGCCGCGCGCAGGTTCGCGCGGCGTGCGCGGGTGCGCTTGTTTGCGGCCTGCTGCCGGGGAGTTTTCCGCGACGCGTGTGCCCGCTCGCGCGCGCCAAACTTACCTCTTGCGCTCGGCGGCGATTGCGTTCATACTTTCGCCCGTTTGAAGTTCCTGCTCTCGCGCATCTACGGTGATGCGCCTGCCCGCGACTGAAGTTAGGCGACGGCGTTCGGCTGGGGAGAGAGTGAGGTCGGGTTAGTCAATCTGTTAGAAGCCGCTCTCGTTAGTGTCAGAGCAGCGGGCGTGTCGCCGCCGAGCCGGGAAACTTACCGTAAGACCCTGCCCGTAGCTTGATCTGAAAGACGCCCGCGCTTCGTTCGACTTTTAAGGAAAAAAGATATGGGTACGAAACTTTACGTGGGGAACCTCTCCTTCCGCACCACGAGCGATGAACTGCGCGATCTGTTTTCGCAGGCGGGCGAAGTGGAGTCGGCATCCGTTATCGAGGATCGCGAGACGGGACGTTCGCGCGGCTTCGGCTTCGTCGAGATGGCGACGTCGGAAGGCGCGGCGGCGGCCATCGAACAATTCAACGGCAAAGACCTCGGCGGCCGCAACCTGACGGTCAACGAAGCCCGCCCGAAAGCTGATCGCGGCGGTGGCGGCTACGGCGGCGGAGGCGGTGGTCGCGGCGGCTATGGCGGCGGAGGCGGTGGCTACGGCGGAGGCGGCGGCGGTGGCGGCGACCGCGAACCTCGCTGGTAACAAGCAAGAGGGAAAAGGGTAAGGGGTAAAGGCGAAAGGTAAAGCAAGGAATAGGCGCGTGCGGCGCGTTCTTTGCTCTTAACCTTTTCCCCTTTCCCCTGCCTGCTACTATTTCCTCGCCGCCGGCGTCAGCTTCAGTTTCAGACGCGCGCCGCCGCGCATGACTTCCACGTCATACTCCACCCCGGCGCGCATCTCGCCGAGCGCGTAGGTGTAATCGTAGACGTTGCGCACGTCGCGCCCGGCCAGACGCACGATCACGTCGCCCGCCATCAAACCGGCCTTCGCCGCCGGAGAGTCTTCGCGCACGGCGTCGAGTTTCAGCCCGTCGCTGGTCTCGGCATAATTCGGGATCGTGCCGAGGTAGACGCGGAAGCCGGTGGAACGCCCCATCGCCGCGTCCGACTTGGCGAGCGTGTAAGTCGGGCGCGCGTCGCTCGCGTCCACGGCGCGCGCAATGTCTCTAACGAACGAGACGATGCGGAGTTCGCCTTCGTAGTTGATGCGGTCGGCGGTGTCCGAAGGCTTGTGGTAGTCCTCGTGCGTCCCCGTCCAGAAAAAGAGCACGGGCGTCTGCTTGGCGTAGAACGACGCGTGATCGCTCGGCCCGAAACCGTCCTCCGTCAACGTCAACGCGAACCGTGCGCCCGGCGCGACGCTGGCGACCGTCGCGCCGTTCGCGCCGGTGACGACCGGGTAGTTGCCGCGCTCAACTTCCTGCGGCGGCGCGGGCGCGCCCGTGGCCGTGGCGACGTTGAGGTGCACGCCGCTGTTGGCGCGCTCGATCCACTGCTTCCACTCGGCCGACGTGCCGACGCCGCCCACCATCAACTTGTCGCCCTTCATCCGCCCGATCATGTCGAGGTTGATCATCGCCACCGTCTGCGCGAGCGGCAGCGACGGGTTGCGCACGTAATAACTCGAACCGAGCAAGCCCTCTTCCTCGCCGCCGAACGCGATGAAGACCATCGTGCGGCGCACAGACTTGCGCTCCGCGGCGAACGTGCGCGCGAGTTCGAGCAAGCCCGCCACGCCCGAAGCGTTGTCGTCCGCGCCGTGATGAATCTCGCCCTCACGCGACGCGAGACTGCCCTGCCCGCCACGCCCCAAGTGATCGTAGTGCGCGCCAATGACGATCACTTCCTGCTTCAACTTCGCGTCCGAGCCTTCGAGCACGCCGACGACGTTGACCGCCGGAGCTTCGCGCCGCACGATCTCCGTCATCAACGCGAACGCGATGTTCCGCAACGGCGCGGAGAAACTATGCCGCGCCGCCGTCTGCGCCGCGCCCGCTTGCGGCGACGCCGACTGGGACGGTGATGCGCCCTCAACGCCGCTCCGCCCCGTCGCCGGAGACGCGGCGGGAGCGATGGCCTGTTCCAGTTCCGCGAACGTCATGGTGGGTGTCGCTGCCGCTTCCAACGCGCGCCGCGCGGTCTGTCTTGAGATGACGACGACGGGAAGCCCCGCGTCGCCCGAAGCGAGGCTCTCGTCAACGCGCAGGCGTGCGAGTTTGTCGTCCTTGAAATTCTCTTCGCGCGCGATGACGACGAGGGCGCGTGCGCCGTGATCGCGCGCCGCCGCCGCTTTGAAACGCAGGTCTGCGAAGCGCGCGAAACTGCCGTGCGGGTTGTCGCCGTCGGGCGTGCCCGCGAAGGCGAGCGCGATGCGGCCGCGCACGTCCACGCCCGCGTAGTCGTCATGCTGCAACTCCGCCGCCGTGATGCCGTAGCCGACGTAGGTGACGGGCGCGCTCTCCACGCGAGCGTTCGCGCTCCACGCGAGCGGCATCCAGTCCTCGCCCACGCGCAGGTCGAGCGCGGCCGGTGACGACGCCCCCGCGGCGGCGTGCGCCCGCGCCGCCTCCTCGTTCGCGCGCGGCGTGAACGTCA
>JAVEDE010000016.1 GCA_030841105.1 Pyrinomonadaceae bacterium | reverse complement strand
CCCCTCGCGCGTCTACCGTTAAAAGTTAGCGCGCGTTTACGTCGCCTCGTCGCCGCTGAGCGTGAGTTGGCGGAACGCCTCGCGCAGACGGAGGGCGACGCTTCCGGCCGAGACGGTGTAGCGGTGGAAGTCGTAGGTCGTCACCAGCCCGACACCGTGTGCGGCGGAGGTGAGAAAGATTTCGTCTGCGTCGCTCAGGTCGGACGTGTCGTAGACGCCTTCGACGAGGGGGAAGGCGAGTTCTTCGGCGAGGGCGATGACGCATGCGCGCGTCGTGCCCGCGAGCGCGCCGGTGATGAGGGCGGGCGTGTGCAGCGTGCCGCGCGTGACCCAGAAGATGTTCGCCATCGTCGCCCCGGCGATCTCGCCGCGCTCGTTCAAGACGACGGCCTCGTGAAAGTCGCGCGCGTGCGCCTCTTCCCACCCGATGACGTGTTCGAGATAGTTGACGCTCTTGACGCCCGCGAGCGGCGAGAGCGTGTTCAGACGATAAGGCGAGAGCGTGATCGCCAGACCCTCTTCGGGCGCGGGGCGCGCGTCGCCCGTCATGATCAGCAAGTCCGTCTCGACGCCGCCCGAATTTTTCTCCTTCCACACGCCGCGCACCGCGCGTGTCAACAGCGTGACGCGCGCGCGTCCCTCTTCAACTTCGTTCTCTTTGATCAACTTGAAGAGAGACTGCCGGGTCGTCTCCTGATCGAAATGGCCGGGACGCACGCCGCAACGCTCGGCGTGCGCGACGAGCCGCGCCCAGTGTTCAGGCCAGAGGAACGGGCGACCGCGATGGACGGCGAGCGTCGTGAAGACGCCGCGCCCGTAGAGCGTCGCGGAGGAGAGCGCGGGCAGCCGCGCCTTCTGTAGTTCGAGCAGGCGGTCGTTGTGAATAATTCGTGCGTGCATGTTTCGCTCAACGGGAACGCGCGTGTTCGTAGTCTGTGAGAGCTTTTTTGCGAGCGAGGAGTGCCGCGCGAGGATACATGAAAACCGACGCGCGCGCCGCCCTAAATTTTATGGCTGCATGATTCGACCATGAAAGTTTTTAACTCACGCTCGACCGCTTGCGACTTGCGCGCCGAGCGCGCCGAGCAGCGCGCGCGCCTTGACGAGCGACTCCAAGTATTCCGCCTCCGGGTCGCTCTCCGCCACGATGCCGCCGCCGACGTTGAAGCGCGCCAGACGGCCGCGCAAGGTCAACGTGCGGATCGCCACGCTCAGATCAATGCGGCCGTCGAAGGAGAAGTAGCCGAGCGCGCCCATCGAGAGGCCGCGCGGCGCGCGTTCGCAGTCGTCAATGATCTCCATCGCGCGCAGTTTCGGCGCGCCCGTGATCGAGCCGCAGGGATAGGTCGCGCGCAGAAGTTCTCCCGCCGACACTTCGGCGCGCAAGAAGCCGCGCACTTTCGAGACGAGGTGAAAGAGCGTCGGGTGCTCCTGCACTTCGCAGAGCGCGCCGACTTCGATTGTCCCGTAGCGGCACACGCGCCCCAGATCGTTACGCAACAGGTCAACGATCATCACGTTCTCCGCCGCGTCCTTCGCGCTCTGCCGCAACTCGCGTTCGAGCCGCGCGTCCTCCGCCGCCGTCTCGCCGCGCGCACGCGTCCCCTTGATCGGCCACGCCTCCACACGCCGCGCGCCGTCTCTCTCGTCAGGCGCGACGCGCAGGAAGCGTTCGGGCGACGCGCTGATCACGGTGTCTTCGCGGCGTCGGAGGAAGGCCGCGAACGAAGCCGGGTGCGCGTGCCTGAGACGCAGGAAGACGCGCTCCGCCGTGTCGCCTTCGGCCAGCGGGCAGGTGAACTGCTGCGTCAGGTTCGCCTGATAAATGTCGCCCGCGTAGATGTGACGCTTGATGCGACGGACGGCCGCCGCATACTCCCCGCGCGTGAAGTTCGACGACGCCGTTGTCTTTAATCTCTCGTCGTCGCCGTCCGCTTCTGCTTCGTCGAAGCCTTTGGCGCGATGCGCTTCTTCGAGCGCGTGGCGAGCGCGCGCCAGTGTTTCATCTCCGGCGATGCTCGTGAGATAGGTGACGTGGCGCGCGTAGTCGTGGACGACGAGCGTGTCGTAGAAGGCGAGGGCGGCGTCGGGGTCGCGCGGCGCGTCGAGATTCGCGGGCGCGACGCTTCGCAGGCGTTGAAATTCGCGCGCGAGATCGTATGAGAAACTTGCGATGCATGCGCCGCCCGCGACGGGCAGTTGAAGCGCGTCGTGCGTCTCTTGCCGCACCACGCGATAACGCGCGAGCCGTTCATCGAGCAGCGACAGGAGCGAGCCGTGTTCGACGCGTGCGCTCGTCTCTCCGCGCCGTTCGATCAGCAACTCATCACGGCGCGCTTCGATCGTCTCGAACGGTTCAAAACCGGCGATCAGAAAACGCGCCTCGTCGCCGTCGCCGCGTGCGCCGCCGCTGTCGAGAATCTGCGCGCGTCGCCCCGGCGCGAGACGTAGCAACGCGCGCAAAAGTTCGTCGGCTGTGAACGGTAATTCAAGCAAGGTTGCCGCCGGTCGCATCGTTATGTCGCTCGCGTTAAGCATCGCACAAACTGGCAACGAGGGCGGCAACTCTTCCACGGCTTACGAGGCGAGTTGGTAAATAGCCGGACGGTATTTCGGTGGCGGGACGGGCTTACCTTCCGCGCGGGCGGCTTCGAGCCAAAGTGATTTCGCGATTTCAACCTGCGCTAACGCTTCGGCCGGAGTCGCACCGAAGGCTGAGCAATATTCCAAGTCGGGAATGTCTGCGATGTAGCCGCCGTCTTCGTCGCTGTAAAAAATGTTGATGTGGTAATCCTTCATAACTTATCTCCCAAGTCCAGATTATACCTCTCGACGAGGTGAAGAAACTGCTGAATCTGGTACGGCTTGGCCTTGCCGTTTACCTCTTGCAGATTCACCATCTCCCGAACCTGCGGATGGATAAAGATGTGATGGCTACCGCTAACGCGAGACAGGCGGAAACCGAAGGCTTCGATCAAAGTCACCATTTCATTGAATCGAATATTCTTCGACCCGGCTAAAACCTTCTCTAAGATTTTCCGCTTCTTCATTCAGCCGCCGCGGCTAGTGCTTCGGTTTGGAGTTTCCGGCCGAGCGAGGCGCGCCAGTGGGCTTCGAGGTCGTTGACGTTTTGCGAGACGGCGGGTTGGCCGTCGAGCGTGATGCGTAAGTCTCGGCCGCCGACGCGCCCGATGACGACGAGCGGACAATGGAGTGCGGCCGCGATCTCTTCGACGCGTGTGCGCGCGGATGCGTCGAAGCTGACGACGATGCGCGAGGGCGTTTCGGCGAAGAGTTGGGCGGCCGGGGCGAGGGGCGCGCCGTTGAGTTCGACTGTCGCGCCGGCGGCCGGGCGGTTGAGCGTGGAGAAGCAACTCTCGGCGAGGGCGATGGCGAGGCCGCCGTCGGAGCAGTCGTGCGCGGAGCGGAGCAAGCCTTCGTCGGCGGCTTGGAGGCACGCGGCCTGCACGGCCTGTTCGAGTTTGAGATCGAGGCGAGCAAGGCGTCCCGTCCGCAGCATCTCTTCGGTGGCGCGCCCCTCGATAGTCGCGGCGTACTCGCTCACCGACAGGTCGTCGTGCGTCTCGCCGAGGAGCGCGATGAGGTCGCCTTCGAGTTTGAAACCGGGTTGGATGATGCGGCGCACGTCTTCGATGAGGCCGACCATGCCGATAACGGGCGTCGGCAGGATGCCGCGCCCTTCCGTCTCGTTGTAGAACGAGACGTTGCCGGAGATGACGGGCGTGTCGAAGGCGAGACAGGCTTCACTCATGCCGTCAATCGTCTCTGAGAAAGCCCACATCACTTCGGGGCGTTCGGGCGAAGGGAAGTTGAGACAGTTGGTGACGGCGATGGGTCGCGCGCCGACGCAGACGACGTTGCGCGCGGCCTCGGCGACGATCTGCCGCGCGCCCTCGCGCGGGTCGCGCGCGGAGTAGCGGCCGTTGCCGTCGAGACACATGGCGAGCGCGCGGCGCGTCTCCTTGATACGCACGATGGCCGCGTCCGCGCCGGGCAAGACGGCCGTGTTCGTCCGCACCATGTGATCGTACTGACGATAGACCCACTCTTTCGAGGCGAGGTTCGGCGCAACGAGCAACTTCAAAAACGACTCGTTCTGATCCGCATCCGACGCCGCGCCCGACGCCGTGACGGACGGCTGCGCCGCCGAGATGATCGTGTCGAGTTCCTCCGAACTCGCAACCGTCTCGTTCAACGCGGGAGGTTGTGAAATCGGCGACGCAACGCCGTCGGCGACATTTACAGGGGCGGCCTTTTCATCCCTCACCCTGCTGCCCACATCCCTTGCTTCGGGCGCGCGCATCGGGCGTTCATAAACTGGCGCTTCGTCCGTGAGGTAGACGACGGGGATGTCCGCGACCGTGCCTTCGTGGTGCATGAGTTGGACGCGCCCCGTGTCCGTCACGCGGCCGATCACCACGGCGTCGAGTTCCCAGTGTTTGAAGATGTCCACCACCTGCCGCTCGCGCCCCTTGTGCGCGACGATCAGCATGCGCTCCTGCGACTCGGACAGCATGATCTCGTAAGCCGACATGCCCTCTTCGCGTTGCGGCACGAGCGTGAGATCAATTTCGAGTCCCGTCCCGGCGCGCGCCGCCATCTCGCAAGACGAAGAGGTCAGCCCCGCCGCGCCCATGTCCTGAATCCCCGCGACCGCGCCGCTGCGCATCGCTTCGAGGCACGCTTCGAGCAGGAGTTTTTCGAGGAACGGATCGCCCACCTGCACGGTCGGGCGTTTCTCTAAAGCCTCGTCGTCAAACTCTGCGGAGGCCATCGTCGCGCCGTGGATGCCGTCGCGCCCCGTCTTCGCGCCGACGTAGAGGACGGGATTGCCGACGCCTGTCGCGCGCCCGTAGAAGATTTGATCTCGGCGCACGAGGCCGAGCGCGAAGGCGTTGACGAGCGGGTTCAAGGCGTAGGCGTCGTCGAACGCGACCTCGCCGCCGACGGTCGGGACGCCGAACGCGTTGCCGTAGTGCGCGATCCCTGCGACGACCCCGGCCAAGAGCGCGCGGTTGCGTCGCCCGTGCTGTTCATGTTCGAGCGTGCCGAAGCGGATCGAGTTCATCGCCGCGACGGGGCGCGCGCCCATCGTGAAGATGTCGCGCAGGATGCCCCCGACGCCCGTCGCCGCGCCCTGAAACGGTTCGATGAAAGAGGGGTGATTGTGCGACTCGACTTTGAAGGCCGCGCACCAGCCGTCGCCCACGTCCACCACGCCCGCGTTCTCGCCCGGCGGCACAACGACGCGCTCGTTCCGTGTCGGCAGCCGTTTCAGATGCACGCGCGAAGATTTATAAGAACAGTGCTCCGACCACATCACCGAAAAAATTCCGAGTTCAACGAACGTCAACTCGCGCCCCATCAACTCCACGATGCGCGCGTACTCTTTCTCCGTCAGGTTGTGTGCGGAGACGACTTCAGGTGTGATCAAATTCATAAGTGATGACTAACGAGTGATGAATCAGCAGTTGACAAATTGTTAACTCAATCCGAGCCTTGAGTTGGAATCAGGCAGAGATCAACCCCCTTGGCGAATGTCGCCGACGGAGGCGATCTCGATTATTTAAAACTTGCGGACGGCGTAGATGCCCGCCCGCAGTTATCGCGGAGCGGGACAGGTTGAACGCACCTCGATCCGCACGGGCGGCGGCACTACCGTCGGCCCACCTCCGCCGGTGCTCCCGCCCCCGGTGCATTGCGGGCTGAGGCCGCCCGGTAGACGCGCCCGCCACGGCGTCGCCCCCGCGAACCGAACCGGCGACAACAGGCGAGTCGGGATACCGGGCGGCAGGTCGGTGATCTGCCCGCCGAACTCAAGCACCAACGGCCGTGTTTCAAGGTTAGTGAAACTTTCCACGGTGATCACTTCGCCGTATTCCCGGTCGCTAAACATGGGCAAATTCCAGGTGCGCCCGGTGCAGTCGAATTCCAGTGTCAGCGTGGTCACGAACGGGTTGGGGACGATCCTCACCATCTGTGATTGCGAGGCCGTCAGCCCGTCTCGCTCCACGTTGAGGGTGTAGGTGGTGTCCGTTCGGGCGGTGGCGAAACGAAACCCGCCGCCCGCCAAACTCGGCAACGGGTCGGGCGGCGTCTCTCCGGTCGCCGGGGTGATCACGAGCCGCCCGGAGGCCGCGTCCGCCCTCCAGGCGACGGCGACGGGCACGGTGGCGCACTGGTTGGTCGGCACAACCGTAAATTCGTTGATCACGGGCGGTCGCGGCGGCGGACAACTGCCGAACGCTACCAGCACAAGAAACAACAGCGGGGTTCGGATGAGTGAAGTGGTGGACATGGGCAGACTCCTTTGTGCAAAGGCTGACCGAGAGCGTTGTGAGTGGCTCAGAGCGTAGTGACGGCGTGCGACCGTGACCAGACTGCGTTGAACCGCCCGGCCGCCCACGCTTGAGAGTCTTCAAGAGGACTTCCTTGCCAGTGGCCGTGAAAGATACTACCGGAGCAGGGGGGTGTCAACGCGCTCTCATGTCGGCCTCGGCCTGAGAGAATCTTCAACGGGTCGTGCCCTGACACGCACATCGCAAACACGGAATTCGCGTCAACTCGCCGCCCCGCACGCATCACTTTTGACTCAACACCTTGTCAATCTCTCCGCGAAGTTCCGAGGCGTTGATGATGCCGAAGTGCCTGTAAGCGAGTTTGCCCTGACGGTCGAAGAGGAACGTGGCGGGGAGTTCGCCGCCCCACGCCGGGTCAACCTGCGCGATGGCCGCTTCGGTGTCGGTCGCGTTCAGCAGGTAGGCGGGCATCGCGGCGGCGCGCATCTCGCGCAGGAACTCCGGCACGGCGGTCTTGATGTCCGACACGTCGTCGGCCGAGACGAGCGCGAACTCCAACCCGCGCCCGCCGTAGTCCGCGCCGATCTTAACGAGGTCGGGAAATTCACGACGACAGGGGGTGCACCACGTCGCCCAGAAGTTCAAGAGCAAAGGCCGCGCCGCCTCCGGCGCGTCGGCGCGCGGCAACAAATTCTTGAGTCCGTCGGCGTCAATCTCTTTGACGGGCACGAGGGGAGCTACGGCGTTCGCGCCGACGCGTTTCCCTTGCGCCGCGTTCGCGCGCTTGCCGCGCCGTTGCGCCGCCGCGGGTGACTTACTACGCTGTGCGCCGCGCGCCGCCTCCGCACGAGGGTTGATCCCGCCGTCGCGCGCCGCGGCGAACGCAACGGGACAGTGGAGCGCGAGCAAGAGGGCTAAAGCGAATTTCTTCATCGTCGTTTGTATTAACTGTTAAGAATAGAGAGGCAAGATTAACAGCGGCTATAAAGCAGTGACAAGTGACGAGTGACAAGTGACAAGTGAAGACAAGTGTTGGGTGACGAGTAACGAGTTGAAACCGGAGGCTTGCCTTCATCTCGTCACTGGTCACTGGTCACTGGTCACTTTTTCCAACGTGAACTGCCAGAGCATGCGATCTTCCTGCGGGTCGTAGCGGTGCGTGGCGTCGGTGACGCGCCAGTAGCCCATGTGTTGCCAGCGGCCGACGGCGAGTTTGTTGAAGAGCGGGACGGCGTGGCCGCTCTCGATGGCCGCGAGGAGAGCGCGGTTGGCGGGCGTCAGGTGTTGGTCGCCGCGTCGCCCCGCGCCGGTGTAGTGGACGCGCTCGCCGGTCGCGTCCGCGTGCGTGTCAGGGTAGCAGGCGTTGATGCGGCCGAAGTCGGTGAGGAGGGAGACGAGTCGCCCGTCGCGCTGGTAGACGCCGTTGCGGATGTGGTGCGTCCGCTGGACTTCCGCCCACGTGAGAATTTCTTCCGGCGACTCTGAATCAGCCATGACAAGATTCACTACGGCGAAACAATGAACGCGTAATGATAGACGATGAACGAAAGCGACAACTCGATTGAGTGCTTTCCTAATTCATCATTCATCGCTCCTACTTCATCGTTTGTTCAATTCTGCATCAGCGCGACGGCCTTGTGCAGTTCGTCCACTGTGCTGACGGGGCCGTGGACGCCGACGATGCGTTCGACGGCGAGGCCGGACTTTTTGAGCCAGTCGGCGAAGTGCGCGGTGGTGGCGTTGCCGGGCGCGAGGTGGCCGTCTTCGGGGCGGTTCAGCAGGTCACCCTGAAAGATGATCTTCTCCTTCGGCAGGTAGGCGACGATCATCTCGTCCATGTGCGGGCCGGAGCCGATGTCGTAAAGCTCGACGGTCTGCGTGCCGTCGGTGAAGACGCGCTTGCCGTTCTGCAAAGTCTCTAACACGAGCGGGCGCGCCGCGCGCGTGAGCGTGTCGGGTTGGAGCGTGAAGTTGCGCGCGGCGGCGACGCGCTCGAAGAAGGCGCGCAGGCCGGGCGTCGTGACGACGGTCGCGCCCTCTGCGATGTAGGTGCGGATGCCGCCCGCGTGGTCGTCGTGATGATGCGTGACGGCCGCGTAACGGATGGGCTTGCCCGGCAAGAGTTCTTTGACCCGCGCGATCACTTCGCGCGACGTGGCATCGCCGCCCGGCGTCTCGACGACCATCGCGTGATCCGCAAAGCCGACGGCGAGCACGTTGTAACCGCCCCCGCGAATCATGTAGACCTGCTCCGCCAGTTTAGCGAAGGGCGGAGCTTCGGCGGTCGCGGCGGCGGGCGCGATGAAGCCTTCGGGCGCTTTGAACTGCTCGTCGCCGTAAGTCGTGTTGAAGGTCACTTCGGCGTAAGGAATCTCTTCCACCACCTCGCCCAAGATCTTCGTGACGCGCGCGGTCGGCACTTGAAACTTCCCGACGGGGCGATGCGCCGGGAAGATGATCTCCTGCACCGAGTCGCCGAAGTAAGGATCGCTGCCGAGCAGTTCAAACTTCGAGACAAGGTGCGTGCGTGCGTCGAGGTAAATGGTCAACTGCGCGCCGTCCTCGGTGGCGTAGGTCAGGACATCGTGCGGGCGCGAGTCGTAGTTCGCGCGCCCCATAGAGCGCAACTGGACGGCGCGTTCGAGCGCGCTGATGAGCAGGTTGTGCGGCAGCCAGCGCAGGCGGCCGCGCATGAATTGCGGCGGCAGGGCTTGCGTCGAGTTGATGCGCCGTTCGAGGAAGGTGACGCGCGCGGCCTCCCGGCCGTTCGTCATGATACCCCAGTGCCAGTTGAAGCCGCCGGGATAGCTGCCCTTGTTGGTGTGGTAGACGCGGCCGCGACGCGGTTCGACGATGAGCAGGCCGCCGAGCGGCGTGCGCTCGTAGGGCGCGTCGGTGCGTCGGCTCTGGTTGCGATGGCCGGTGTAGCCTTCGTGCCGGATCGTGAAGTTTTCAATCGTGCGCAGAGCGTCCAGCCCGCCGTAGGCCGCGAGTCCCGCGTCGAGCACGCGCCGCGCCTCGCGGTACGACTGCTCGGAGGCCGTCAACTCTTTCGTCTGGCCGAGCGCGACGGACGTTGCCGCGAGCACGACGAAGAGACCGAGACGGAGAGCGATGTTCGAGGTACGCATAGACGAGATTCTCCTTAAAGTGGTGTGACGTGTCCGGCGGGAGACCAAACGTGCCTTGCCGTGTTGCCTACTAAATACTGGCACGGCGGCGCGGAAGTTCCTGAAAAATTGTCAGGAGGCGGCCGAGGAGGCGAGCGTCGCGGCGAGCGAGTGGAAGAGGCCGCGGCCGTCGGACGAGCCGAGCAAATCTTCGCAGGCGCGTTCGGGGTGCGGCATCAACCCGACGACGTTGCGGCCGCGGTTGCAGATGCCCGCGATTGAATCGCGCGCGCCGTTGGGATTGGCTTCCGGCGTCGTGCGTCCCTCGGCGTCGCAGTAGCGGAAGATGATGCGGTCTTCGCGTTGGAGTTCTTCGAGCGTCTCGTCGTCGCAAACGTAGTTGCCGTCGGCGTGTGCGACGGGCATGCTCAGAATTTGGCCGTGCCTGAGTTCGTTCGTGAATGGCGTGTCGGCGTTCTCCACGCGGACGCGGACGTGCTGGCAGACGAAGTGCAGGTCGCGGTTGCGGATGAGCGCGCCGGGCAACAACCCCGACTCGCACAAAATTTGAAAGCCGTTGCAGATGCCGAGGACGAGGCCGCCGCGCGCGGCGAACTCCTTCACGCTCGACATGACGGGCGAGAACGAGGCGAGCGCGCCCACGCGCAAATAGTCGCCGTAGGAGAAGCCGCCGGGGATGATCAACGCGTCGTACTCGGTGAGGTCAGTCTCACGATGCCAGATGAAAGAGACCGGCTGGCCGACGTGCTTCGAGATGACGTGATACGCGTCGTGATCGCAGTTCGAGCCGGGGAAAACGATGACGCCGAATTTCATGCTTCTATCTCCACGCGATAATCTTCGATGACCGGGTTCGCCAACACCTCGCGCGCCATCCGCTCGGCCGTCTCGCGCGCCCGCTCGGGGTCGAGCGACGCGTCGAGCGCGATCTCGAAATACTTGCCCTGCCGCACATCGGCGATGCCGCCGTAGCCCATCAGCCCGACCGAGTTCCGAATGGCTTTCCCTTGCGGGTCGAGCACGCCCGGCTTCAACGTCACGTAAACTTTTGCTTTCACAACTCTCCTTAAAACTCTCCGTCGTCCGTTGTCAGTAGTCCGTCGTTTGTGGCTGACAACGTTGCTGTTAGAAATGTAGTTTACAACTGACAACTGACAACGCACTACGGACTGTGTTCAAACACGCGCGCGAAAACCTTGTCCACGTTGCGCAGGTAAGTGTCGAGCGCGAAGGCGCGTTCGATCTCGTCGCGCGAGAGGCGCGCGTTGATGTCGGGGTCTGCGAGGACGCGCGTGCGGAAGTCGCCGCCCTCGTCCCACGTCTTCATGGCGTTGCGCTGCGCCCATTCGTAAGCCTGTTCGCGCGAGACTCCGGCTTGGGTGAGCGCGAGCAGGAGTTGGCCGCTGAAGACGAGGCCGCGCGTGGCGTTCAAGTTTTCGAGCATGCGCGCCGGGTAGACGACGAGCGTGTCTATGAGCGACGTCGCTTTGGCGAGCATGTAGTCGAGCGCGATTGACGAGTCGGGGAGGATGACGCGCTCGGCGGACGAGTGCGAGATGTCGCGCTCGTGCCAGAGGGCGACGGATTCCAGCCCCGCGACCGCGTAGCCGCGCACCACGCGCGCCATTCCGCAGATGCGCTCGGAGAGGATCGGGTTGCGCTTGTGCGGCATCGCCGACGACCCCTTCTGCCCGGCGCGAAAACGCTCCTCGGCCTCGCGCACCTCGGTGCGCTGCCAGTGGCGAATCTGCAAGGCGAACTTGTCGAGCGAAGAGGCGATGACGGCGAGCGTCGAAAGATACTCGGCGTAGTTGTCGCGCTGGATGATCTGCGTCGAGACGGGCGCGGCGCGGAGTCCGAGACGCGCGCAGACCTGTTCTTCGACTTCCGGGTCGAGGTGCGCGAACGCGCCGACCGCGCCGCTGATCTTGCCGACGGCGACGGCTTCGCGCGCCCTCAAGAGCCGCGCGCGGTTGCGTCGCATCTCGTCGAACCAGAGCGCGAAGGTGAGGCCGAACGAGGTCGGCTCGGCGTGGACGCCGTGCGTGCGCCCGATCTGCGGCGTGTCTTTGAACTCGTGCGCGCGTCGCCGCAAGACTTCGAGCAGCGCGTCAATTCGCTTGAGCAGCAAATCGCAGGCGTCGCGCAGCAGGAGCGCGTTCGCCGTATCCACCACGTCCGACGAGGTGAGGCCGTAATGAACGAAGCGCGCGGCCTCGCCGATGTTTTCGGCGAGCGCGGTCGTGAAGGCGATCACGTCGTGGTCGGTGGTCTTTTCGATCTCGTTGATGCGTTCGACGGTGAACGCGGCGCGCGCCTTGATCTCCGCGAGCGCGTCGCGTGGAATCGTACCCATCCCGGCGTGAACTTCGCAGACGGCCAACTCCACGTCGAGCCACTTCCGGAACTTCGTCGCCTCCGACCAGAGAGCACCCATTTCGGGCAATGTGTAGCGTGCGATCATGTGTGCATCAAGGCTTCGTCTGTTTGGCCTCCCACGCGGCCTGCCGTGCTTCGGAGCGGAGCAACTGTTTATGCAAACTAGTCGTCAGTCGCCAGCCGACGGCGATCGGTTGTTCCGGGTCGTCCTTGCCGTCGTCCCACTCGTTGAGTTTGACGCCGGGTCGTTTCCGCACGTTGCGGACGACGATGCCGCGCGCTTCTTCAAGGCCGACGCGCGTGATCTCGACGCTCTCCTCGAATGCGTCGGAATCGAGGATGGGGATTTTCATGCCGCGCCGCAACCCACGCTTGCTGCCCGCGTTGATCGTAACGGGCGTGACGAGATCGTTCCACCCTTCATTCTCCGGGTCAACCTCGGTGTAGCTTTTCCCGACCTTCGTGATCACCGCCTCGATCGGGCGGCGCACGAGCTTACGGTATTCGGCCGGGACGGTCGGGAGCAGGTCGGTCGGTTGCGCCTCGTCGTCTGCGTGCCGGAGAAAGTTTACTCCAAACTCCGCGCCGCCCTGCGCGTCGAGACCGGCGACGTAATCGCAGAAGGCGGCGACGCCGTCCTCCTCGATGAGATAACGCTGCTTGCCCCAATGCACTTTGACGAACTTGCGTCTCTCGCCCGCGCCCGTCAGACGCTTTGAAATTACTTCGAGGTGCGAGGGCGTGTCGGCGACGACTTCGCCGTAGTCGAGTTGGTCAACGTTCGCCATACAGGAGTTGACGTTGAAAAAAACGAACCCCGCTCCCGGCGACCAGCGCAGCGCGTGCAGGCGCACGGACATGTCTATCAGGTAATCGCCCGCCCAGAGGTTTTGCTCGGCGGCGCGCTCCGACTCGATCTGTTCCCAACGCGTGCGCGCCTCGGCCGCTTGCTCCGCGGTGTAGTTCTTCGAGTCGAACCACCAAGGTTCGCCGACGCCGTTCACCCAACGCCCGTTCTCGTCCGTCTGCGCTTGCGTTGCGAACGCCGCGAGCAAGAGCCAGAGCGAGAGAGCGGTTAACCGGACGACAAATGTGCGCATGTGTGAATCCTTAAGTACCGGCCGCGCGCCGACCCCGAAGGCCAGCGGGTGAAAGTCTCGGTCATCGCAAAGCGTTCGAGTTCACGACGTAGCGCGCGAGCGACCAGCGACCTTCGCGTTCGACGAGGGTGAAGGTTTCGATGGCGTCGGCGCGCTCGAACTTGGTGTTGTAACTGACGACGAGCGTGCGCCCCTGCCCGCCGTCGCCGCGTTCCTGCGCGCTGAGTTGAGCGCGGCTGAGGACGCTGCCGAGAGTTTGACGGATGCGTTCGAGGTTGGCGCGGCTCTCTTCGGCGCGCGCCGTTCGCCGCCACTCCTCGGACGCGTCGGCGTAAATCTTTTCGTAGTCGCCGCGCGCGAGGTCGCTCGTCACCATGTCAATCGTCGCTTGCGTCCCGGCGGGCAGCCCGCTCTGTTTTTGCCCGACGCCGCAGGAGGCCGTCGTCAACACAAGAGACAGCAGCAACGCGCCGAGGGCGACGCGGGGCGTGCTCATAGTTCGATCCACGGGGTCGCCTCTTTGGGGAACGAGAGCGTGATCTTGGTGTCGGTCGAAAAGAGCGAGCCGCGTTCCTGCAAGGCGACTTCGGCCGAGAGCTTGGCGACGTAGGGGTTGTTGGCGCGCTGCGAGAGGTGGGCGAGGACAATGTGCGCCGCGCCGCCGTCGTAGTCGTCGCGCAGCCACAAGGCCACGTCTTCGTTTGAGAGGTGGCCGGTGCGCGAGAGTATCCGCTGCTTCAACTCCCAAGGGTAGACGCTGCACGCCTTGAGCATGTCGCGGCTGTGGTTCGACTCGATGATGACGGCGGCGCAACCGCGTAGGCGTTCGTTGATGAGCGTGGTGATGTGGCCGAAGTCCATCAGCGTGGCGACGCAGACGCCCGCGTGACGCGCGGTGAAGCCGAAGTTGTCGGCCGCGTCGTGCGGGATGGTGAAGGGGTGAAAGTCTATCTCGCCGATGCGGAAGTCTTGGCTGGAAGAGATTTCTTCGGTGCGGTCGCGCAAGATGTCGGCGCGCTTGCGCGGCTCGTCGCGCGTCACCGCGCCCTCGCGGTCGCCGATGTAAGCCTCGCGCGTCTCGCCGGAGATATAGACGGGGCAGGAGACGGTCTTCAACAGCACGCGCAATCCGCCCGCGTGGTCGCCGTGCTCGTGCGTGATGATGATGCCGTCGAGCGTGGCGGCGTCGCAGCCGACGAGCGCGAGACGACGCACGATCTCCTTCGCGCTCATCCCCGCATCAACGAGCACGCGCGTTTGCCCCGCGCAGATGAGCACGGCGTTTCCCGACGAGCCGCTTCCGAGAACCGTAAATTTCATAAGACAGGACAAAGACAGTGACAAGTGACGAGTGACAAGTGACGAGTTTAGTTTTTAACTTGTCACTCGTCACTTGTCACTCGTCACTGTTCTTAAATTTCGAGCCGCGAGCGTTCCACTTTGAAACCGTTGAGATTGCCGAGCGCGCCGAGGGCGAGCGAGTCGGAGGTGAAGCGGGCGCGGGCGACCTGCTGCATATCTTCGGGCGTGACGGCTTCGAGGCGCGCGATGATCTCGTCGGGCGAGATGCGGCGGCCGTGAGTGATCTCTTGACGCGCGAGCGAACCGGCGCGCGCGCTCGTTGATTCGAGGCCGAGCAGGATCGAGGCGATGGCCTGATCCTTCGCCAGTTGTAACTCGTCCGCGGCGACGGGTTCGCGCACGACGCGGCGCAGTTCGGCGAGGGCGAGGTCGAGCACTTCGTCGAGTTGCGCGGGCGACGTGCCGGCGTAGATTTGAAACATCCCGGCGTCGCTGAAGCCGCTCGCCGCCGCGCCGACCGAGTAGGCGAGGCCGCGTTCTTCGCGCACCGATTGCCAGAGGCGACTCGAAGTGCCGCCGCCGATAACCGAGCCGAGCAAACTCGCCGCGTAGCGATCTTCGTCGCGGGCGGACGGCCACGGCGTCGCGAGAATCAGGTGCGCCTGTTCGAGTTCGCGCTTGCGTTGGAGCAGGATGGGCGCGGCGGGTCGGGGCGTCGCGGCGTTCGGCTCTTCTTGAGAATGGTGCTGTTCGGGCGTCACTAGTTCGCGCGCGGCGAAGGCACGTTCGGCCAGTTCGACGAGTTCGGCGTGCGAGACGTTACCGGCGGCGGCGATACAGAAGTTGCGCGGGTGATAGGCGGCGCGGTGAAACTCCGTGGTGCGCGCGCGGTCGAAGGAGGAGACGGTTTCGGGCGTGCCCTCGATGGGGCGGCCGAGCGCGTGATCCGGGAAGTAGGCGGCGTGGAAGATTTCGCCGAGGAATTCTTCGGGCGAGTCTTCGACCATCTTCATCTCCTCGATGATCACTTTCTGCTCGCGTTCGAGTTCGAGTTCGTCGAAGCGCGGGTTGAGGAGCATGTCTGCAAGCAGGTCGAAGGCTTGCGGCAGGGCGCGGTCTACGACTTTCAGGGCGAAGCCTGTCATCTCGTGCGAGGTGTAAGCGTCGAAGTTGCCGCCGAGGCGGTCGGACTCGACGGCGATGTCCAAGACGCTGCGACGCTCAGTGCCTTTGAAGACGGCGTGCTCAATGAAGTGGCAAATGCCGTTGAAATCGGGCGTTTCGTGGCGCGAGCCGCGTTTGATCCAGACGCCGACGGTGGCCGAACGCAAGCCCGGCATGTGCTCGGTCAGGACGGTCGCGCCGCTCGAAAGTTTGGTTGAGAGTATTGCTTCGGTCATTTGGTGGAACTTAGATGCGAAAATTTTTGACGGGTTGGTGATCACTTTTGCAGTAAGGAGCATCGTAGCATGTGAACGAGAATCGGGGCAAACACCTGCCGTGAACACGCCCGCCGACGCCAAGTCGCCTGCTTGACAGGGTTTGGCGGTTGACGGAAAATAGCCACCTTCGCGCTCAAGCGGGTTTCGGCCGGTCTAGGCAGACGGGCTTGCTGCGGCGTCGTATGACTTCGCGATTTGTAACCATGCTACTGCTTCAGTCTCCCGTGCTGCCGTCCAGTGGACAAGTGAATAGACGCTTGAGGGCGCGCTCCTCCGTCGTACAGACGGACGATGCGCCCGGAGGTTTTGGTGCGATGAGAAAAACTTACTCGCGTGTGAGTTTGACGCTCCTGTTCGCGCTCTTCTTATTTACGGAGGCGGGCGCGGCCAACGCGACTGTCCCCGCGGCGACGGGGGCGGGTGCAGGCGGCGCACGCCGGCTCGGCATCATCAGCGGCTCGGTGCGCGACAACAAGGGGCAACCGCTCGCGGGCGCGCTCGTGCAGTTGTTGCGCGACGGCGCGAACCACGTCACCAAGCAGACGCGCACCGCCGCCGACGGCACGTTCACCGCCAGCATCGTGCCCGGCCGCTACCTCCTGACCGCGCTCGCCGAAGGCTTCAACGCCACCACCTTCAACGCCGTTCAAGTTAACCCGTCCGACGAACTCGTCTATCGCTTCAACCTCGAACCGCTCGGCCAAGGGCGCACCATGCCCGAACGCCGCAACGACCGCAACGATACGAAGTGGCGTCTGCGCTCGGCGCAGAACCGCCGCTCGATCTTGCAGAACAACGAGGGCAAGGACGCGACCGTCGCCGCCGTCGAAGAGGCCTCGGAGGCTGACGAGGCGGCCGCTGTAGCCGCGGGCGACGACGTGGGCAGTTGGACGGGCGACCGTCCCGACGCGCACGGCGTTGTGGAGACGTACACCGCCGCATCGGCCGACCCCGACGCGCCTGCTTACGCGGGCACGAATTTCGCCGTCTCCGTCCCGGCGAACGAACAGCTTAATTTGATCTTCGCCGGTCAACTCGCCACGAACGGATTCGCGCGACTCGAAACCACCGGACGCTTCCGCGCGGGCACGCGCCACCTCTTGAGCGCGACCATCGGCGGCGCAAACTTGCCGCTCGCCTTCAACTCCACCTCCGATTCTTCGCAGCCGCACGCGCTCAAACAAGTGTCGGTGCGCGCCGTTGACGAGTGGGTCATGCGCGAGGGCGTGGTCGTCGTGCTCGGTCTGGATTATTCGCGCTTCACGGGCGCGCACGGGTCTGGGACGTTCAGCCCGCGCCTCGGCTTGCAGTTTGAGACGGACGCGCGCACGCGCCTGCGCTTCGGCTACGCGCCCGGCGGCGTGAACTCGCAGCCGCAGTCTGTGGCGCGTTTCGAGGACGGCGCGATCGTGTTTCCGGAGATGAGCGCGCAACCCGTCGCCTTCGTTGACGGGCGTGCGTTGGTGGAGCGCAGCCGCCGTCTGGAGTTCGGCGTCGAGCGCGTGCTGGACAACAATTCGAGCGTCGAGGCGACGGCCTTCTTCGACACCACGGACGGGCGCGGCGTCGGGCTGTTGAACATGCCGCTCGGCGCGTTCGCGGGCGAAGGCGGCACGGAACTGTTGAGCGTCGCCAACCAGCAGGGCGCGGCGCGCGGCCTCAGAGTCGTCTACGCGCGACGCGTCGGCAGTTTCCTTAAAACTTCCGCCGGTTACTCGTTCGGACGCGGGCAGCAACTCGCGCCGGGCTTCTCGGCCGCGAGCAGCGCGCCCGGCGAACTCTTCCGCAGCGGTTTCTTCCAGACCATCGCCGCGCAGGTCGAATCGAGTTTCGACACGGGGACTGACGTGCGCACCGTCTTGCGCTTCTCGCCGCGCGCGGCCGTCTTCGCCATTGACCCGTTCGCGGGTCGCGTGGCGGTCTTCGATCCGAGTTTGAGCATTCTCGTGACGCAGGACTTGCCGACCTTCGGCCTGCCCCTGCAAGCCGAGGCCGTGCTCGACGCGCGCAACCTGCTCGACGCGCAGACGAGCGTCGAAGACGGCGACACGCTCACCATCCTGAGCAGCAACCGTCGGTCGGTGCGCGGGGGTATCTTAGTCCGCTTCTAAATCCGAAAGTAGGCCGTGCAGTATGGAGGCAAAAGCGCGCAGGCGTGAATTTTTCGCCAATTCGCTTTTGCCTTTCCTTTTGCCCGCGCGGACTCCGCAGTAAAAGCCCGCAAAGTCCGCTTTTTTCCGAAAACTTGGATAAATGCAAAAAGTTGGATTTAAGTCAGTCCGGCTTTTAACGCAAACGAAACTCGTCGAAATTGGCGCGGGCGACGCGGGCAGCCGTTTGAGTAAGCGATTGGACGCGGCGTGCCCCGCACCCGGGGCGGCGTCGGGGCAGCCTCGTTTCTGCGCCCGACTGGAACATCAATTGCCTCTGTTTTGTCGTTTTGGGTAGAAGAAGGAGCTGAGGCGCGAGATGAAATCGGTGCTGACAACGCGGGCGTGGGTGCTGCTGATAGCGGCCTCGCTCCTCGTCGCCGCCGGCACGCTCAATTTCGCGCAACGCCTGACGCGCACTCCGCCGCCCACCGACGGCGTGGCGTGGGAGCAGACGGACAAAGGCATCTTCGCGCGCGCCGTCACGCCGAACTCCGCCGCGAGCCGCGCGGGCATCCTCGGCATCCTCCCCGGCGACCGCCTCATCGCCATCAGCGACGACGAAGAGCACAACGAGCCGATCGTCCGGACCGAAGACATCCCCAAGTATCTCGAAGACGCCGCCGCCTACGGTCAACGCCTCCGCTACATCATCCAACGCCCCACGCCCGACGGCGCGACGCGCGACTACTACGTCTACCTCGACAACCTGCACACGATTCCCAACCGCACCACGCGCGACTACTATCTTAACCTGATCGGGATCGTCTACCTGCTCGTCGGCCTCTTCGTCCTGTTCAAGCAGGGCGGCCGCGCGCCCTTCGTCCTACACTTCACGACGCTCTGCCTCACCGCCTTCGTCCTACACTTCTACAAGCCCGTCGGCTTCTACGAAGACCTAGACCTCGCCATCGCCTTTCTCGACGACGCGGCCTACGTCCTCTTCGCGCCGCTCTTCCTACACTTCTGCGCGCTCTACCCGGTGCGCCGCGCGCTGTCCGAGCGCACGCGCTGGCTGGCTGTCCTGCTCTACGTGCCCGCCGCCGTGCTCGTCGTGCTGACGACGCTCGTTGACTTCGTGCCGCCCTCGCGCCTCAACTTCTCCGACGCCTTCATCGGCAATCTCTACAAGGCCGAGTTCGCGCACTTCTGGCTCGCGCTCGTCGCTGGCGCGACGCTGCTCGTCCGCCGTTTCTGGAAGAGCAAGGTCGCAGTGGTGCGCCAGCAGTTGAAGTGGGTCGTGTGGGGATCAGTCTTGGCGGTCGCGCCGTTCACTTTGCTCTACGCGGTCGGCTATCTCTTCGGCGACGCGCCCGCCGCCGCGACCGACGCGGGCGCGGAACGTTGGCTGATTGACGCGGCCGTCTTGCCGCTCATCCTGATCCCGCTCACCTTCGGCAACTCCGTCGTGCGCTACCGCCTGATGGACGTTGACGTGGTGGTGCGCCGCGCCGCCGTCTACGCGCTCACCACGCTCGCCATCGCCCTGATGATCGGCGTCGTCGTCTACGTCGCGGGTCTCTACGCGTTCGGCGGCGAGGTGGTCACGCCGGGCGTCATCACCCTGCGCGTGATCATCGCCGTGCTCGCGATGACCGTCATCGTGATGACCGCCGCGCCCATCAAAAACTTCTTGCAGGAGCAGACCGACCGTCTCTTCTACGGCGAACGCTACGACCTCCGGCACGGCCTCTTGGATTTCGGCCGCACGCTCTCCGCAACCACGACGCTCGAACCTCTCCTCGACGCGCTCGTCAGTCGCCTCGAACAAGTTTTGGGCGTGGCGCGCGTGGCGATCTTCATCGAAGACGCGCGCGCCGCTTCCGGCTATCGCGTGGCGCGCTCGGTCGGGCTTTCTTCGGAAGTGATCGTGCCGCAGGATTTCCGCGAGATGATCCGCGTGCGCTCGGCCGAGGCGGGCATCGTGCGCGCCGACGACATTGATCTCCAACCTGAGACGAGCAGTTTCGTGCGCCGCGCGCTCCACTACTACGTGCCGTGCGTCGTGCGCGGGCGCATGGTCGCCGTCATCGGCCTGGGGCGTTCGACGGGTGGCGCGCTCCTGTCTTCGGAAGACTTGGAAATTTTGCGCACCATCTCCGGCTACGTCGCCGTCGCCATCGAGAACAGCTTGCTGTATCAGGAGCAGACCGAGCGCGCCGCCGAACTCGAACTGCTCAAAGAGTTCAACGAGTCAATCGTCGAGTCAATCAACGTCGGACTCCTCGCCGTGGATTCGACGGGGCGCATCACGGGTTGCAACACCGCGCTCGAAGAGTTGCTCGGCGTGCGCCGCGACGAGGCGGTCGGCGCGCGCGTCGAGGATTTGTTCGCAGAGGATTTCGCTGAGACGCTGCAACAGGCGCTCGGCGCGGGCGGCTGGGAACTCGCATCCTTGCGCCACATCTACAAACTCCACACGGCCACGCGCGACGGCCGCTCGCTCATTCTCAACATCGCCTTCGCTCCCTTGCGTCGCACCGAGATCGCCGCGCACACGGGCGCGCTCGTCGTCCTCGAAGACGTAACGGCGCGCGTGCGCCTGGAAGAGCAGTTGCAACAGCGTGAAAAACTCTCGTCAATCGGTTTGCTCGCGGCAGGCGTCGCGCACGAGATCAACACGCCGCTGACGGGCGTCTCCAGTTACACGCAGATGCTCCTCGGCATGCTGCCGACGGGCGACCCGAAGCACAAACTGTTGGAGAAGATTCACCGCCAGACCGAGCGCGCCACAGGCATCGTCAACAACCTCCTCAACTTCTCGCGCACCGGCACGGCCACGGAGTTTGACGAGGTTGACGTTAACCACGTGCTCGACGACACGCTGCAACTCTTAGAGCCGCAACTGCGCCAGAGCCAGATCGAGATCGTGCGCGATTACAACCGCGCGCTCCCCGCCGCCTACGGCAACGGCGGCAAACTTCAACAGGTCTTCACCAACCTGATCTTGAACGCGCGCGATGCCATCCCCAACGGCGGCCGCATCACGCTCTCGACCGCCACGGAAGACAACGACTCTGTGATCATCCACATCGCCGACACCGGCATTGGCATCGCGCCGGAAAACGTCGCGCGCATCTACGATCCGTTCTTCACGACGAAGGGCGTCGGGCGCGGCACGGGTCTCGGCCTCGCCGTCTCCTACGGCATCGTGCAGGAACACTCCGGCCACATCGCCGTCAACAGCGCGCCCGGCCGCGGCACGACCTTCCGCATCACCCTCCCCACTACGCAGGGACGCGCACACCTCCAAGCCGCCAGCGATTAGCACTTGGGGAAAAGGGAAGGGTCAAAGGATAAAGGTAAAACGGTAGAGACGCACGGCCGACTTTTTTTTGTCTTTGCACCTTTCCCCTTTTCCCTTTTCCCCTTCCCCTTCTTGTTGTACTCTCGCAGCCGTTCGATCAACACAACTCAGTCCATAGGTCTTTGCTTGATGGCACACCAGAGAAGTCTCATGCGGCGAGCGGTGAGGGCGGGCGGGCGCGCGTCCGTCTGCCTGTGCGCCGCCGCTTCGTTGCTGCTCGTCGCGTCGAACAATTCGATTGCCCGCGGCGAGGGCGTCGTCGGCTCCGAGATGTCAATTGACGGCCGGACGATCATCGTGCGCCTGCGCTCGTTCGCGCCGCGCGCGTCGGGACGTCTGGAAGTCGAGCCGACGGCGGGCGGCGGGCGCGTGCGCCTGACGGCGTTGAATCTGCCGACGCCGCAGAGCCTCGCGCCGAACGCGCGCACCTTCGTGGCGTGGGCGAGCGGCGGCCGCATCCTGCGTCTCGGCGAGTTGCGGCGCGGCTCGCGCGGCACGGGGTCGCTCGTCTTCCCGCACCCGGCGGAGTTCGCGCGCTACAGTTTGATCGTGACCGCCGAACCGGACGCCCGCGCCGAACGCCCGACGGGCGCGCCCGTCTTCTCCACGCGCGCCAACGAAGTGGCCGCCCTCTTCCCAGCCCCGCCCGTCAACGTTGACGACAACGCACGCGCTGCCAACACCACCGCGCGCCGCGAACGTCGCGCGACGCCGACAACGCGACGTTCCCCCACTGCTTCCACGCCGCGCGACACGACCGGCGTTGCGGCTAACGAGACAAATACGCCGCTGCGCGCTGCGAACCCCGTTGCCGCGACGACCACTCTGCGAACCAGAGGCCGCGTGCGCGCGGGCAGCGCGGCGGGCGAATTTTTTACGACTGTTGACGAAGCGATTAATAACGACGCGACGGCGCGCACGCTCTCGCTCGTCGGCGACCGCGGCGCGCGAAGCGCGCGCGGGACGGCGCGCGTCGCCACGTCGAATGACGGCACGGCTTACGTTCGCGTGCGCTTCCGCCGCGTGCCGCCGCCCACGCGCTTCGGCCGCGGCCGACGCTACGCGATGTGGGCTTTGAACCCCGCCGATCTCGGCACGACCTACATGGGCGCTCTCCCCGCGCGCGACATCAACCGCCGCCCCGCCTACGCCCGCACCGAAGGCGTCAACTCCGACAAGTTCCGTCTCCTCGTCACCGCCGAACGCCGCGCCGCGCCCGCCCGTCGCCCCACCGGCCGCCGCGTCCTGATGACCTACAAAGGCCGTAGGAGGAAGTGACAAGTGACAAGTGACGAGTGACAAGTCAGCGGAGAGCTGAGCATGAATCGTCAAACTTGAACGAAGACGGGCACACACGTCCGTTCAAGTTTGACGATTCAGCGTTTACGGTTCGTCTCGTCACTTGTCACTTGTCACCCGTCACTGTTTTAATTGTCTTATGGCGAAGAAGGGTTCGGTGCTCGTCGTTGACGACGAGGAGATCATGCGCGACGTGTTGGAGACGCTGCTGTCGGCCGAGGGCTACCGCGTCGATCTGGCGAAGACGGGCGAAGAGGGCTTGGAGATTTACGGGCGGCGCGCTTACGACGTGGTGCTCTTAGACGTTTCGATGCCGGGCATGGGCGGCCTGCGCGCGCTCGAAGAGATTCAGAAGACGGACGCCGAGGCCGTCGTCGTGATGATCACGGCTTACGCCACGTTCGACACGGCGGTCGCCGCGTGGGAGCGCGGCGCGTTCGGCTGCATCCGCAAGCCGTTCAAGAACGAGCAGGTGACGGCGACGATTGCGGCGGGCGTCAAGCGGCGGCGCAAGGAAGAGGAACGGCAGACGCTCCGGCGCGCCATGGGGCGCAGCGTCAACCGCGGCATCATCGGTCGCTCCGAGAAGATGCAGGCCATCTTCCAACTCGTGGATCAGGTCGCGCCCGCGCGCTCCACCGTGCTCATCACGGGCGAGTCCGGGACGGGCAAAGAAATTCTCGCCCGCGCCATACACGATCAGAGCCAGCGCGCCACGAAGGCGTTCATGCCCGTCAACTCGTCGAACATCCCTTCCGAACTACTCGAATCGGAACTCTTCGGCCACACGCGCGGCGCGTTCACGGGCGCGGTCGCGGCGAAGAAGGGTCTGTTTGAAGTCGCCGACGGCGGCTCTGTCTTCCTCGACGAGATCGGCAACATCCCGCCGGAAACTCAGGCCAAACTTTTGCGCGTCATACAGGAACGCGAGTTCACGCCGCTCGGCGACACGACGGCCAGACGCGTTGACGTGCGCATCATCGCCGCCACCAACATTGATCTCAAAGAGGCTGTCCGGCAGGGCACGTTCCGCGAAGATTTATACTATCGCCTCGCCGTCGTGCCGATTGAGTTGCCGCCTTTGCGCGAACGCCGCGAAGACATTCTCCCGCTCGCGCAGCACTTCATACGCAAGTACAACGAGGAGAACGCGCGCCACATCTCCGACCAACTCGCGCCCGACGTGCTCGCCCTGATGGAAGCCTACACGTGGCCGGGCAACGTCCGCGAGTTGGAGAACGTGATGGAGCGCGCCGTCGTCATCGCGCCGACCGACGAAGTGAACTGCCAGTGTCTCCCGACGGAAATCTGCGAGCCGCAGAAGTCGCTCGGCGCGAGCACGAGCGCGGGCGCGGAGGGCGTGGACGTCGGGCGCGGCATAGACTTCTACGACGAGGTGCGCCGCTTTGAAGTTGACCTCATCCGCCGCGCGCTCGAACAGACGGGCGGCCACCAATCACGCGCCGCCCGACTCTTAGGCATGAACGCGACGACGCTCAACTCGAAAATTAAAACTTACAACATCCAGTTGCGCTCCTGAACCGGCGGCCTTCGCGCGCGGACGCTGGCGGGCGCGGGCATTTAACAAGAGAGGTTGACGAATGGCTGACTCCAAGACGACCACGGGTGCGCGTGCCGAAGTGTGGCCGAGTTTGCCCCTCGAAGCATGGAAAGATACTTACGCGACGCTGCACATGTGGACGCAGATCGTGGGCAAGGTTCGGCTCGTGCAAAGCCCGCGCATCAACCACTGGTGGCAAGTGCCGCTCTACGTCTCGGCGCGCGGCTTGACGACGACGGCCGTCCCGCACGGGACGCGAAACTTCGAGATCGAGTTCGACTTCATCGAGCACCGACTCGTCATCCGCACCAGCGACGGCGAGACGCGTTCGCTCGCGCTTGCGCCGCGCACGGTCGCAGATTTTTACCGCGAGTTGATGACGACGCTCGACGCACTCGGCCTCGCAGTTAAAATCCGCGCCATCCCCGACGAACTACCGAACCCCATCCCCTTCGCCGAAGACGAAGAACACGCCACCTACGACGCGGAATACGCGAACCGTTTCTGGCGCATCCTCGCGCAGTCGGATCGTGTGCTCAAAGAGTTTCGCGCGCGCTTCATCGGCAAGGTCAGCCCCGTCCATTTCTTCTGGGGGAGTTTCGATCTGGCCGTCACGCGTTTTTCGGGACGGCGCGCGCCGGAGCGTGTGGGCGCGGACTCGATCAACCGCGAAGCCTACTCGCACGAAGTGATCAGCCACGGCTTCTGGCCGGGCAGCGGCGACGTGCAAATGCCCGCCTTCTACTCTTACACCACGCCCGAACCGGCCGGTCTGCCGCAAGCCGCGGTACGTCCCGCCGGAGCGTTTTATAACCCCGGCACGGGCGGCTTCATCTTGCCCTACGACGACGTGCGGCAGGCAGACGATCCGGATCGAGTGTTGATGGAGTTTCTGCAAAGCACCTACGACGCGGGCGCAAACCTCGCCGGATGGGATCGCGCCGCGCTGGAACGAACGAGCTGAGACCGCCCGCACTTCGAGGTCAGCAATCAACGCTCAAATACAGAATCGAGACTGACAACCTCCGCCCGCGTTTTTAAACGGCGTTACTGCCGACGTAAAAAGCCCGCGCC
>JAVEDE010000075.1 GCA_030841105.1 Pyrinomonadaceae bacterium | reverse complement strand
CCGAACGTCGGGCAGGTGCAGGCCATCTCGGGCGGCGGCTTCCGCAATGCAGACGTCCAGTACGTCATCGGCGGCCCCGACCTCCAGAAGCTCACCGAGTATTCCGAGAAGCTGACGCAGAAGCTGGCGACCGTGCCCAACGTGGTGGACGTTGACTCGTCGCTCATCGTCGGCAAGCCCGAGGTGCGGGTCGAGATCGACCGCGCGCGGGCGGCCGACCTCGGCGTCAAAGTCGGCGACATCGCACAGTCTCTCAACACGATGGTCGCGGGGCAGAAAGTTTCCACCTTCAATCAGGGCACGGATCAATACGACGTGCGCCTGCGCGCCATCAGCGACGCGCGCGCGAGCAAGGAAAATTTAGAGCGACTGTTCGCCAGTTCGGCGAAACTCGGCTGGGTCAGTTTGGATAACCTCGTGCGGATCGAAGAGGGCAGCGGCCCGTCGGCGATTGATCGTTTGAACCGGCAGCGGCAGGTGACTTTGACGGCCAACGTCGCGCCGGGCGGCTCGCAGTCGGCCGTGCTCGCCGAGTTGAACAACGTCGTGCAGGGGATGAACCTCGAAGCGGGCTACCAGACGGGACTCGTCGGCCGCTCGAAAGAGTTGGGGCGCGCGGGGCAGTACTTCCTCATCGCCATCACGCTCTCGTTCATCTTCATGTACATGGTGCTCGCGGCGCAGTTCGAGTCGTTCATCCACCCGGTGACGATTCTCTTGACGCTGCCGCTCGCCATCCCGTTCGGCATCCTCTCGCTCCTCTTGACGGGGCAGACGGTCAACATCTTTTCCGGCCTCGGCCTGCTGCTCTTGTTCGGCGTCGTGAAGAAGAACGCCATCTTGCAGATCGATCACACGAACGAACTGCGCGCGAAGGGCTTGGACAGGCACGACGCGATCATACAGGCGAACCGCGACCGCCTGCGCCCGATCTTGATGACGACCATCGCGCTCGTCGCGGGCATGATGCCGCTCGTCATCTCCAGCGGGCCGGGTTCGGGCACTAACCGATCCATCGGCGTGCTCGTCGTCGGCGGGCAAAGTTTGTGTCTGCTGTTGACGCTCCTCGCCGTGCCGGTCTTCTACTCGCTGTTCGACGATCTCAGCCGGGCACGCCTGTTCGGGCGTGCGGCGGGCGGCATCGGCGGCGCGTTCGCGTGGGCGCGTCGGCGCACGGCCGCAGCGGCCGGGACGATCATCAATAAGTTTTAAGGACACAAGGGAATTTTAGATTTGCGGTTCGGACTCATGAATCAACACTTGACGAAAAAGTTTTTCGCGCCCGCGCTCCTCCTCGCCTGCGGCCTGACGGCCACGACGACGACGGCGTCGGCGCAACAGCAACAAGCGGTCGCGCGGCAAGATTCGACTGTGGCGGCGGTCACGGCGCAACCCGCGTCGGCGTCGGCGCAAGTGCAGTCGGCGGACGTGCCCTTGATGGGCACGCTCGCGGTCGCATCTCCGGCGTCGTTGTCGCAGCAATCACGACAGCAGGCGTCGCAACGCGCGGCCGTGCAAGACCCGGCGAACGCACAGCCGCAGGCGACGCCCGCTCCGGCTCAGACGCCCATGCCGACGCCGCTGCCGGTCGTCGCGCCGACGCCTTTACCAAACCTCGCGCCGACGCCGCAGACGACCCCTGCGACACAGCCGACCTCGACGACGCAGCCGACGACTCCTGATGTAACGCCGCTCGCGTCGCCGCAGCCGATTGCTGCGCCGACGCCGCTTGCGTCGCCGCAGTTGCCGGGTGCGACTGCGCCGGTGGCGGGTGAAACGCAAGTCCCTCTGTCGTCGCCGCAGCAACAACCGCAGGTTGTCGTTCAGTCGAACGCCCCGGCGGAGTCATCGCTCGCCGTGCCGCCGGTTGCGCCGGATTACCGCGCGACGCTCGGCGCGACGCTGCCAGTGCTCGAACGCGTGGGCGTCAACATGTCGGAGCAGCGGCCGCTCGCCTTGCGCGAGGCCATCGAACTCGCCTTGCAGAACGGCAAGGACATCGAAGTGGCGCGGACGAACGTGCGCGCCGCCGAGTTCGACTTGACCGCGGCGCGCGGGGCATATGATCCGCGCTTCAACACCACGACTTTTTACGAACGCAACAAGACGCCCGTCGCGAGTTTCCTGAGCGGCGGCGAGGGCGGCGCGGTCACGACCTCCGGCTTCGGCGGCACGATGCGATTCGAGGGTCTCACCCCGACGGCGGGCGGCAACTACCGCTTCGACTTTTCGAGCAGCCGCCAGACGACCAACAGTCTCTTCTCCGCGCTCAACCCGCAATACCCGACGGCCTTCTCGTTCACCTACGCGCAGCCGCTCCTGCGCGGTCGCGGCTTCGACGCCCCGCGCCGACAGATCGAGATCGCCAAGAAGAATTTGAGCTTGACCGACGCGCAGTTTCGCCAGCGCGCCATCGAGACGATCACGGGCGTGCAGCGCGCCTACTGGGATTTGGTCTTCACTCTTCGCAACCTGCAAATCCAGCGCGACTCTGCACGCGACGCGCGCACCCAACTCGAACACAACCGCCGCCTCGTCGCCGAAGGGCAACTCGCGCCGATTGACATCGTGGCGGCCGAGGCGCAGGTGGCGAACTTCGAGCAGAACGTCTACGTCGCGCTCGACGAAGTGGGGCGCGCGGAGAACGCGCTCAAGAATTTGATCGCGGAGAACCGGCAGTCGGAAGTGTGGCGGGTCGCGCTCGTACCGACGGACACGGTGGACGTGCATCCGCCCGCTGTCGCGCTCGAAGAGGCGATGCAGGCCGCGCTCACGACGCGCCCCGAACTGCAACAGTCGGACGTTCAGCGCGAGATCAACCTGCTCGACCAGCGGCTTGCGCGCGAGGCGACGAAGCCGCAGGTTGATCTCGTCGGCACTTACGGCGCGGTCGGTCTCGCGGGCAGGTTCGATGCGACGAGCGTCAACCCGTTCAGCGCGACGAACGATCAACTGCGCGCGCGCATCAACCAACTCTCTACCCTGAACGGCCTCGACCCGTTGCCCGCTGCGCCCGCGCAGACGCTCCCCGATACGCTCGTCGGCGGCTACGGCCAGTCAATCGCCAACCTCGGCGCGAACCGCTTCAACAACTTTCGCGTCGGCGTGCAACTCAACTTGCCTCTGCGCAACCGCACGGCCGAGGCGCAACTCGGACGCACGCTCGTCGAGCGCGACCGCATCCGCGTGCAGCGCGAGCAACTCGAACAGTTGATTCAGGTGGACGTGCGCAACGCCTTGCAGGTGACGCGCACGGCCGAGTCGCGTTTGCGCGCGGCGGCCTTCCAGCGCAGCGCGACCGAGCAGCAGTACCAGAGCGAGCAGCGCAAGTTCGACGCGGGGCAGTCAACCTTCTTCCTCGTCCTCGAACGCCAGAACGCGCTCGCCGCCGCGCGCGGCAACGAGTTGCGCGCGCAGACCGAACTCAACAAGGCCGTCGCCGAACTGCAACGCGCGACCGGCAACTCGCTCGAAGCCAATCAGGTGCAGGTTCGCGTGCGCTGACCCGTTCCCCCGGTCAACGCACGCATCGGAGAGGGCAGCGGCAAGGACAGCGCTGCCCTCTCCGCTTAAGGCGGTAAGGAGTAGATTAGTAACCAGTAGTCTCTCTTGAGTAGCCAGCCCGAACTTTTATCTTTACCCCGCCCGTCAATCTCAAACTACAGCTTACTGCTTACGGCTCACTCTTAGATTTCCACCCGCAGGCCGTCGCGCGCTTCGATGGTCTCGCCGCCCCAGAGTTTTTTCGCTTCGGCGACGAGGTCGAGGCCGTCCCATTCGGGGTAGAGGTGCGAGAGCATGACGCGTCGCGCGCCGGATTGTGCGGCGAGTTGCATCGCCTCGGCGAGTTTGAGATGGAGTTCGACGGGCTTGTTGCGGAAGAAGGAGCACTCCATGAGGAAGAGCGAGACGCCGCGTGCGAAATCGGCGAGGGCATCGGTGTAGCCCGTGTCGGAGGTGTAGACGAGCGAAGCCTTGTCGCGGTCAATTAATTTGATGGCGAGGCTCTCGTCCGTGTGCGGCGTGGAGAAAAATTCGGCGTGGAGGTTGGGCAGCATCCTAAACTTTGCGCGCGGGTTGACTTCGCAGATTTCGACGGGGAAGCGTTGCTTGAGCAGTCGGTAGTCGCCCGCCGAGTCGAAGGCGTCGAAAAGTTTTTTCAAGCCGGGCGGGGCGTAGATGTAAAGCGGCTTGCGGCGTCTCTGCGTGTCGGGCGCGTGCTTCGTGCCGAAGAGGAAGGGGAAGAGTCCGCCGAGATGATCGAGGTGGAAATGGCTGATCCAGATGGCGTCGAGGTTCACCCAGTCCAAGCGCTCCTGCGCCATGCGGAGAATCGCCGCCGCGCTGATGTCGAGCAGGAGCGTGCGGCCGCCCGCGGTCTCTAGCCAGTAGGCCGACGAAGCGCGCGCGGGGTGCGGGACGGACGTACCCGACCCTAAGACGACGAGTTTCATGTTTGCGACAGTGCCTCCCTTGTGTCCGTGCAGGCTAACAAGCGCGCGTTGAAAGCGTCAAACTCGCCGCGTCGCGCGCCCGCGTGTTAAATTAAAGTTCATCCAGACCGGGACGAAACTATACGGACGAAAATTTATGACCACAGAGCACAAGCCGCTGGACGCGCTGGCCGTCTTCTCGCACCCGGACGACGCGGAGTTGACGGTGGCGGGCACGCTTCTCAAGTTGAAATCACAGGGCTACCGCACGGGCGTGCTCGACATGACGCGCGGCGAGATGGGCACGCGCGGGACTATGGAAGGGCGCGCGGAAGAGGCGCGCGAGGCAGCGCGGCTGATGCGTCTCGACGCGCGGCTCAACCTCGGACTGCCCGACGGCCACGTCATGCTGACGGACGACGCGCGCCGCGCCCTCGTGCGTGTCTTCCGCAACCTGCGCCCGCGCGTCGTCTTCACCTCGCACTGGGACGACCCGCACCCGGATCACGCGGCCACCGCGCGGCTCGTGCGCGAAGCGGCGCGGCTCGCCAGCATGCGCCGCTACGACGAGGAGCACGGGCAGGAACAGATGCCCATGCCGTCGCTCGCGCACGCCGTCTACTCGCGGCTCGTCGTGCCGTCGTTCGTCGTGGACGTGTCGGACTTCGTGGCGGAGAAGATGGACGCGATCCGCGCGCACACGTCGCAGTTTTACCGCGCGGGCGCGGACGAACCGGAGACGCGCATCAGCGACAAAAATTTCCTCGCGCAGATCGAGCACCGCATGCGTTACTACGGCTCGCTCGTCAACGCCGCCGCCGGCGAAGCCTTCTACGTCCGCGAGGCGCTCAACGTCGAAGACCCCGTGAAGTTGCTCACCCAACCGATGAACATTTATTCGTGAGCGGCTGGCGACCGCAGCGGCAGCAGCAGCATGGTGTGGCGAGCGACGCTCGCATGAACTCGCGCGCGGACGAGCAATCGAGTGTGGATGAGCAATCGAGTATCGAGAGGCGTCCGGGCGCGTGGGGCTGGCTGTTCCCCGCGACGTATGCGATTCATATTCTGGAAGAGTGGTGGGGCGGAGAGGGCTTTACCGCGTGGCTCGCGCGCGTGTGGAACGTCGAACTCGCGCCGCGCCCGTTTCTCATCTGGAACGCGCTCGCCCTGCTGTTGATGGCGGCGGGCGTCGCGCTCACGCCGCGCTACAAAAATTTGCGCTGGCTGCCCGTCGCCTACGGCGTCGCCTTCCTGCTCAACGCCGTCTCGCACCTCGCCGCCAGCCTCTACACCGTCTCCTACTCGCCCGGCCTCGTCTCAGGTCTCCTGCTCTGGCTGCCGCTCGGCGCCGACGCGCTGCTTCGTTATCGCAAGACGCTCGGCCGCCGCTCACGACGCGCGGGGCTGCTCGTCGGCCTCTTGATGCACTGCGTCGTCCTCGCCCTCACGGCGTTCGGCGGGCGTCTCAACTTTTGACGACGCGCAAAGACCGCGGCTTCGCTTCGACGCGCCAGACCAAGACTTCATTCTCAAGGCCGCGACTTCAATTCTACTTCGCTCTCAAGGCCACGACATCATTTCTACTTCGCTTTAAGGCTTCGACTTCACGCTCAAGATCACGGCTTCGCTTTGTCGCCGTCGAGCACGGCGCGCGCGACGGCGAGCGTGGCGACGGCGCGGGGCGACTCGTTCGTGAACGTCTGCGCGAGCGCGACGGCGCGGTTCATGTCTTCGCGGGCGAGCGTCTGGAAGACGCCCGTGAGGTCGAAGACCGGGGCGGAGAAGTTCATCGTCATGCTCATGCCGCCGGAGCGTATGCGCGAGGAGAGTCCGGCGTCCGCGCCGGTAAATTCGGGCGCGGCGTTCGCGGCCTTCACCGCGTCGGCCATGATCTCCCACGCGCGGTTGCGGTCGAAGTCGAAGAAGCGCGTGGCGACGGCGACGGTCGAGCGCACGCGGTCGGGGTCGGCCGCGTCAATGCCTTTCGCGGCGGTGGCGGCCGATTCCAACGCTTCGAGCGCGCGCGTGCGGTCGTCTTTCGCGAGCAAGCGCGCGGCCTCCGTGTAAGCCCACGCGCGCTGCACGGGCGTCAGTTCGCCCGAAGCCGCGAGCAGGCGCAACACTTCCGCCCCGTCCTTCTTGTCCCTGATCGCGCGGTTGACCAGAGCGAAGGCGATGAAGGCGCGCGTCTGTCGGCGCAACTCCGAGTCCTCGATCTTGTCTGCGAAGTCGCGCGCGCGTTCTTCGCCTTTGGAGGCGGCGGCCTGCGCGGCGCGCAGGTAAGCCATGTCGCGCTCGCGCGGGTCGGTCGCGCGCCCGGCACGGTCGAGCGACTCCTGCACGGGGTCGCCCTGCGCGCCTTCGGGGACGAGGCCGCGCTTCAAGTCGTCTTCAAAATTATCGCGCGCGCGTTCGGGGATGTCCGGGTTGAGCGCGGCGAGACGCGCGCGCAACGCGGGCACGCCGTCCGGAATGACCTGCTCGAAGAAGGGCATCAGGCGCGAGATGACGAAGAACATGCCGACGCGCCCCGTCGCCGACGCGTCCTGATCCGCTTGCGGCAGCGGGCGCAGCAACACCTGCGAGGCGGCGCGCGCGAAGGCGACGCGCAACGCGGCGGGCAGATCGGGCGTGGTGATGTCGCCGCGCCGCTGGCTCGAAGAGATGCCCTGGCCGCCCTCCCCGACGGTCATGTAGAGGCCGGGCGTGAGCACGTAAGAGGAGAGCAGCAGGATGTCGCCCGCGTCGGACGTGGGAGCGAGGGCGACGCTCGTGAGCAGCGCGTTGTAACGTCGGTCGGCCTCGGCCGCGCTCTTCTCGCGCAACTGGACGAGAAACTCGACCGACAGAGGGTTGACGCTATTCAACACCGGGTCGGCGAATTGCAACGCACGCTCAACGTCGCCGTCCGCGAGAAACTGCATGGCGAGTTGGATGCGACGCGCCACGTCGGGCGGCGTCTGTTCGGGGTCGCGTCGTTCGGGCTGCGCCTGTTTTCCCCCGGCGGCGTTCGGAGTCGCCGTTGCTGCGGTGGGCGCGCCCGTCGGGAGATTGGCGGACGCGTTGTTCAGTTCGCCCGTCTCGCGTTTGCGCGCCTCCTCCATCCGGACTAAAAACTCCTCGCCGAGCGCGCGCTCGCGTTTGGCCGCGAGGCGCAACACTTCGCCGCGCAAATTCGGGATGTTGAGACCGCGCGTGCTGGGCCGCCCGGCCGCGCGGTTCTGCTCTTCGCCTCGACGCATGTTCTCCGTGTCGGCCGCCTCCGCAGAATCCCACGCGCGGCGGAAGAGTGCGCGCGCGCGCTCCTTGTCCGTCTCCCAGAGGGCATCGCCCGCCTGCATCTGCACGCGCGCCTTGAGCGTCTGATCGCGGAAGCCGCGCGACTCGTCCGCGAGCGCGTTGACGAGCGCGATGGCGTTCGCGCGCCGCTCGGCGGCCAACGGGTCGGCCGCACCGCCTGTGCGCGTCTTCGTCGCCGCGGTGGCGGCGGGCTTCTTCGGTTGGGCGGTGGAGGCGGCGGCGGTCTGCGCGTGGACGGGCTGCAAGAGGAGCGACAGCAAGCAAACTACTGCGGCCGCGTCCTGTGGACGGAAACGAGAACTCATCGGTTTTTCTCCTGACGTGCGGCGCGGTGCGCGCCCTCTGGTGAATCTGCTACGGCAGATTATACGCGCGACCCGCCCCCCGGTTCGGAAAAATGATGTTAAGAATGTAAAAAGTTGCGCCCTCACCACGTCGCCGCGTCGAACTATTCCCACTCGGCGCACTTCAACTCCACGACATACGCGCCGAGTTCATTGTGCGCCCGCCGCGTGTCCGTGAAGGCTCGCTCCAACGCAGCCGTGCCCGCCAACCTCCGCTCGTCCAAGTCCTCCAACTCGTCCGGCGCGGGCGGAGGAGCCAGACCACAGATCAACTGGATCAAGGCGTCTAACATGTCACCGTCATCATAACGTGTGAAGGCATCCACCAACTCGCTCGCCCGCTCCACGCTAATCGGCACGGTTGACCAACGCCGCAGCGGCTCATCAAAACTCGGCTCTCGTCGCGCACGCGCGGGTGCTGCGCCCGTGTTATTATTTTTTCGCATCAGTAAACTCCTTAAACTGGTTACTGGTGTAGAGGGCTTACCGAAGATTCGCCGTCTTGGTAAGTCCTCGCCTATCATCTTACATTAATAGTGGGTAAAAGTATTGTCGCACGCGATAACACTTTTGTCAATAAGTATTTTTGCACGCGATAGCACTTTCGACTGCTCGACGCATCCTTCGCGCGTTGGACTTTTGCAACTATGAATGGACAAGAGCTAACTACCACACAAGTGGCAACACGATTGGGCGTCAGCAGTGTGACAGCGCGCTTATGGTGTCGGCGCGGTTTATTCCCTAACGCTTACGAACAGCAGACGCCGCGCGGGGCAGTTTGGATGATTCCCGAAAGCGACCTCAAAGGATTCGAGCCACCAAAAAAGACGGGCAGACCACGCAAAGCGCAAAATGAGAAAGAAGCGAAACAAGCTGGTAAGAAAGGTGGTCGGAAATGAGCGCGGATAAGCTAGAAGCGCGGGTCTCAGACCTTGAGCAATATTTCAAAATGCTGGTGGAGATGGCGAGTCGCCACGAGACGCGGAGCGTCGAACTCGACCGGAGCTACCAGTCAGTTGTCGAACTGTTGCGGAGGCATGACGAGCGGTTGGATAAGCATGAGGCGAAGAGCACCGAACTCAGCCGGAGCTATCAGACCGCCGTCACGCTGCTACAGCGGCACGACGAGCGGCTAGACGAGTATGAGGCGAGGAACATAGAACTTCGCCAGAGCTATCAGACCGCTGTCGAACTGTTGCGGAGGCACGACGAACGGCTGGATGAGCATGGGGTGAGGAACGCTGAACTTAGTCAAAGTTTCCAGACCGTCGTCGCACTTTTACAGCGGCATGATGAGCGGTTGGACGAAGTGCGAGAGTCGCGGTCTGACGTTGATATCCGCATCGCCGCTTTAGTTGATGCTCAGATTCGCACCGATGAAGCGATCACGCGGCTGACCACGCGTATGGATACAATGGCTGAAGCTCAAATTCATACTGACGAAGCAATCACGCAGTTGACCGGGCGTGTGGATCATTTGACGGAGACCGTTGACCGATACATCACGGGTCGCAACGGGCAAGGTTAGAACGTACGAGCGATCAGGCAAACTTCAAGGGGCAGCGGATTCGTCCGCTGCCCCTTGAAGTTTGTCTCATGTGCATCAGGTTAAACCGCGACGACTTCGAGCGCGGGGTCAACTTCCTGTTGCACCATGCCCTCGATTGCCATCAGCGTGCCGGAGATGGAACTGGGGCAACTGCCGCACGCGCCCTGATACTTGATCGTGAGCGTGTTCTCTTTGAGCGAGACGATCTCTAACCAGCCACCGTCGCCCGCGAGCGCGGGTCGGATCTTCTCGTCGAGAATTTCGTTGATGCGGATGAGACGCGGGTCGTCGCTCATGAGCGCGCCGAGTGTGCCGCCGAGCGCGCCCCCCTCTGCACCGGCCGCTGCCGCCGCTGCCGCGCCGCCCTGCGCCGCTTCGGCCGCGCGGATGGGCACGGCGAGTTTAGGCAACAGGTCGTCCCAGTCCTCGGTCTCTTCTTTCTCGACAGTGATCATGCGATCCATGTAGAAGACGGAGACGACGCCGCCCACCTCGAACAGCGACTTCGCGAGCGCGTCGTCCTTCGCCAGAGACGCGCCGAGGAACGACCGCGCCGCGCCCGTCGTGACGGGTTCTTTCAAGAGGAACTTGACGGCGTTCGGGTTGGGGGTCTCTTCGATGTTATCAATCTTAGGCATTCTCAATTCTCCAAATATAATTGCTTCGTTCGGTCTCAATTTAGATGCGGCGCGCACGCGAGACGCAGCCGTCGAAAAAGTTTGTTTGAGAGTTTAATCGCGTGCCTCATTATACTTCCTTTCGGGGCGCGGGCAGTACCCGTCGAAGCTGCGTGAATCTTTACAAAAGGGAGCGAAAAACGAAGTGGTTTAGAACTTTGTTGCGGCGTGTCGAACAATAGAATTAAGTACGCGAAAATTTATTGACAGAAGCATTGTCAAATCAGCCGGGAAGGTCTATATTCAAGTTCCTCGCTTGTCCCCCTTTACAGGTGAAGACAAGCTGAGACAAGAGGCAGAGAGTAGCGAGGGCTTTCTGCCTCTTGCTATTTTTTGAGAGGCCAGAGGTCAGAGGTTAGAGGTCAGTGAAATCAGTTCTCGTCTTTCAACTGATGACTGACCTCTCACCTCTGGCCTCTTTCAATTAGTTATGAACATCGGCATCACGGTCTATCCGACTTACGGCGGGAGCGGCATCGTCGGCTCCGAACTCGGCAAGGAACTCGCGCGGCGCGGCCACACCGTCCACTTCATCGCGTCCGCGCTGCCGACGCGGCTCACCGAGTTGAACGAGCGCGTGCGCTTTCACGAAGTCGAGATGATGTCGTACCCGCTCTTCGAGCACCAGCCCTATACGCTCGCGCTCGCGACGAAGATGGCGACCGTCGCCGAGACGGAACAACTCGATCTACTGCACGTCCACTACGCCATCCCGCATTCGATCAGTGCCATCCTCGCGCGCGAGTCTTTGAAGCCGCAACGACGCCTGCCCGTCATCACCACCTTGCACGGCACGGACATCACGCTCGTCGGCGCGGATCGCTCCTACCTCCCGATCACGCGCTACGGCATCGCGCAGTCAGACGGCGTGACCGCGATCTCGCACTATCTCAAACGCGAGACGGAGGAGACGTTCGGTTACTCCGACGTTGAAGTGATCCCGAACTTCGTCTGCGGCTCGGAGTACGCGCGCCAGCCGCGCCCCGAACTGCGCGCCGAACTCTCGCCCGCGAATGAACCGCTCCTCGTCCACGTCTCAAACTTTCGCCCCGTCAAGCGTCCGGTGGACTGCGTGGACATACTGGCGCGCGTGCGCGGGCGCGGCGTGGGCGCGCGCCTCGTGATGGTCGGCGACGGCAGCGAGCGCGGCCGAGCGGAGCATCGCGCGCGTTGCTTGGGCTTGGAAGCGTTCTGCACGTTCGTCGGCAAGCAGCCGCGCATCGTGGACTATCTCTCGGTCGCGGACGTGCTGCTGTTGCCCTCGGAGCAGGAGTCTTTCGGGCTGGCCGCGCTCGAAGCGATGGCGTGCGAAGTGCCGGTCGTCGCCTCGCGCGTCGGCGGCATTCCCGAAGTGGTGACGGACGGCGAGACGGGCTGCCTGAGCGACGTGGGCGACGTGGACAAGATGGGCGCGGACGCCGCCGCCCTCTGCGCCGACGAACCCGCCCGCCGCGCGATGGGACGCCGCGCGCGCGAGTCCGCCCTCGCGCGTTACAACACCGATCTCGTCATCCCGCAGTACATCGAATTTTATGAGCGCATCCTCGCCGCCGATCACGACTGACGACACAAACGACCCGTCGCTCGCCGCGACCGACCGCGCCGCGTCGTCGCCCGATGAGCAGCAGCCGTCACTCCGTTACATCATCCAAAACCTCGAACGCGCCTACGGCGTGCCGGAATCGGACGCGCCCTCCGACCCGCTCGACATGCTCGTCGGGATCATCCTCTCGCAAGCCACCAGCGACACCAACAGCCGGCGCACCTTCGCCGCCCTCAAACGCCGCTACCCAACTTGGGACGCAGCCCTCCGCGCACGCGAATCAACCATCGCACGCACGATCCAATCCGGCGGCCTCGCCAACCAGAAAGCGTCGGTCATCAAGAGTCTCCTCCGCCAGATCAAACAGGATCGTGGCACGCTCGATCTCTCCTTCCTCCACACACTCCCGCCCGCCGAAGCCGTCGAGTACCTCTCGCAATTTCGCGGCATCGGCCCCAAGACCATCGCCTGCACGCTCCTCTTCGCCTGTCGCGCGGAAGTCTTCCCGCTCGACACGCACATCTTCCGCATCCTCCGCCGCGTCGGCCTCATCCCCCAAAAGTGCACCGACCGCCGCGCCCACGAAATCATGAACGCCCTCGTCCCTTCGGGCAAGTTCTACTCCTTCCACGTCAACCTCATCCGCCACGGCCGCGCCCTCTGCCGCCCACGCGACCCCCTCTGCCAACGCTGCCCCATCGTCGAATACTGCGACTACGGACAAACTTTAATATAGTGACGAGTGACAAGTGACGGGTGACAAGTTAAAACTGAAAGCCTTGTCTTCATCTTGTCACTTGTCACCCGTCACTTGTCACTACTTCTTATGTCTTACTTGATTGACGGCAACAACGTGATGGGGCAGCGGGTCGGGTGGCACAGGGATCGGGTGCGTGCGCGGCGCGGGTTGCTGGACGAGTTGGCGCGGTTCGCTGCGGGTGGGCGGGCGCGCGTGGCGGTCGTGTTCGACGGCGCGCCGGACGAGCATTTCGCGGACGGTTCGAGTTACAGGGGCGTGCGCGTCTACTACGCGGAGCGCGGGTCGGATGCGGACGAGCGGATCAAGACTCTGGTGGAACAGGCGCGCGAGCGGCGGACGCTCGTGGTGGTGACTTCGGATCGCGCGCTGGCCGAGTATGTCAGGCGTTGCGGCGCGCAAGTTGTGCGCGCGGGCGAGTTCAGGCGTCGCATGGAAGAGGCGGCAGAAGCCGCAATGCAAAACTCGGACGCGCCGCCGATTGAAGAGAGCACTGAACGCTGGATGCGCTACTTCGGCGTCGCGCCGGAAGATGATGAGTGAGTGTGGCTGAGGGCGTGGAATTATTGTCCGGCAGTTTTGGCGGACGCCTCTTTGATCAACTGCTTCGCCATATCGTGAAACTCAGCCCACGCGTCCCAGACCGATTGCGCCCACTCGCGAACTCGCCGGTTGTGTTCTTCCGCGTCGCCCGCTTCGTGAACATAAGTGATCGTCAACTGCCCGCGATGCCGCGGCAACTGTGAGGGCTTGTCAATCGCCGGATTCCGGCTGAGCCACTTCTGCACCGCGTGGTTGATGTCCGGGGCGTCTTCATATTCGAGCGCGACGCAGACACCCGTCAGGTGCGCGGCGAATGATTTCCCGGAGCGCATGTATGGTTCGGGGTGTTGCAGGGCGTAGACATCAACCGTCAGGCGATGGATTCTGCCGTAACGGTAATCGCTGAATTCTCTGGCGATCGCCTCCTCGAACATTTTCAGGCAGCCGGGTTTGCCTTCGGAGACGGCCGCCCCGCAGTCTTCACAAACATCATCCCCTTCGACTTCGTTTTCAGAATCAACCATCGTAAGTGCTCCGCAAGTGTCGCAGGTTGAATTTAGTCGCCGGGCGTCAACGCGCGCTCTCGGTCTGGGCGACGAGCGCGAGGCGGTCGGCTTTGGGGCTGAGGGCGAGGCGTGTGATGCGTCTGAGTCCGGCGGCGGAGAAGTCTGCGACGAGTCGCCATGCGGGGGCTTGGGCGTTGGGGTCGAGTTGGTAGAGTTTGGCGTCCTGTCCCATCAAGATCGTGCCGTCGGGCGTCCATGCGAGGTCTTCGCTCGCGGGGAGCGTCGGGGCGATGGTCGCGCTGCGATGCGTCTTGAGGTCGAAGGATTTGATGAGCCACCGGTCGGGCGCGATCTTGTGGACGAAGCTGAAGGCCGCGCGGCGCGGGACGAGGTGCAGCGCGCGACCGATGTTGACGTGGATGGTGTCGAGAAAAGTGTTGTCGGTGGGAGCGAGTTGGAGCGTGTTGGGTCGGCCTTCCGTGCCGAGGACGAAGAGTGCGAGTGTGCGCGCGTCGAGCCAGAGGTGATAGCCGACGGGCTTGATGTTGGGCAGCACGAGCGCGGGCGCGCCGCCCGCGAGGGGGAATTTCCAGAGGCGTTGCGTCTTGTCTCGTTCGACGCGGATGACGGAGAAGAATTTGCCGCCGGGCATGACGGTGGGTGAATATTCGCCTTCGGGCGTGTCGGTGAGACGAACGCTCTGCCCGGCCTTGAAGTCGTAGCGGTAGATGTCCGTCTGTTCGCCTTCGCGCGCGGAGGTGTAGAGAAGACTCTGGCCGTCGGGGAGGAATGAGGGCTGGTTGTCGTAGCCCGCGCGGTTGGTGATGTTGGCGGGCGTGCCGAACGAGAGCCGGCCGTTAGCGGCAGACACGTCAACGATGAAAATGTCTTCGGTCGCAACGGGCGGCGTCTGCACTGGCGTCTGCGCGGATGCGGAAACGGCGAGCAGGAGAAGGAGCAGCGTGGCGCGCAGGCGACTGTGGAAGGCGAAGTTCATGTGTGGAAGGCTTATGTGATCTCGACGAGTTCGATGTCGAAGATCAGTTTCTCCCCGGCGAGCGGGTGGTTAGCGTCGAGCGTGACGTGCGTGTCGGTGACTTCGACGATGGTGACGGGGATTTGCTGGTCTTCGGCGATCTGCATCGCGAGCGCCATGCCGACTTCCGGCTCTTGCCCGAGGCTCTGCGTGATGACGGCGCGGTCAACGGCCTGCACGCGCTCAGGGATGTGTTGCCCGTAGGCGTCGTCGGCCTCGATCTCGACGGTCTTGCGGTCGCCCACGCTCATCCCGCGCACGCCCTCGTCGAAGCCCGCGATGGTGTCGCCCGCGCCGACGGTGAACTCGAAGGGGTCGCCGCCCACGGACGAGTCGAACGTCTCGCCGGTCTTCAAACGTCCCGTGTAATGCACGCGCACGGTATCGCCGTTTTTCGCTTGCTCTGGCATAATGCTTCTCCAATCCGTTGGTGTGTGGTCGCGGGAGAGCATCGCACACTCACCTGCGGAAATCCAGCGAAGCAATTTGCCCCCGCCGGAGGAAAAACATTCTCCCACAAACGCCCGGACGGAGTTTTCAAGCATGAAGAAACTGACCTCGCTCGTCATCACTCACGCGCTCCTGCTCTCGCTGCTCGCGCCGCTCGCAGGGGCGCAGCAACCGCGAACGTCCCAAGCCCCGCCCGCGCAAACCACGCCGCGACAGACCACGCCGCCACCGACGCAACAGCCCGCGCCCGACGATGACGGCGACGACGAGGTGGTGCGGATCACGACGAACCTCGTGCAGGTTGATGCCGTCGTCGTGGACAAGAAGGGCAAGCAGGTGACAGACCTGACGGCGGACGAATTTGAAATCTTCGAGGACAACCGCGAGCGCAAGATCACCAACTTCTCTTACGTCTTGAACGAGACTGAACCGCGCCCCTCGTCGGACACGGCCAACGCGTCGCGGAAGTCAGGCGACAAGACAATTGTGCCGCCGCCCGCGCCGCCGCGCCGCCTGCGCCCCGAACAGGTGCGCCGCACGATGGCGCTCGTCGTGGACGACCTCGGCCTCTCGTTCGAGAGCACGGCCTTCGTGCGCGAGTCGCTCCGGCGGTTCGTCAACGAGCAGATGCAGCCGAACGATCTGGTCGCCATCATCCGCACCAGCGCGGGCGTCGGCGCGTTGCAGCAGTTCACCTCCGACAAGCGGCAGTTGCACGCCGCCATTGACCGCGTGAAGTGGTACATGGGCGGGCGCGGCGGCGTCTCCGTCTTCGCCCCCATCGAGGGCGGCGCGAACCAACCGTTGGGCGGCGCGGAGACGAATGAAGACCGGGGCGTGCGCGGCGCGGACGCGATGGCCGCCGAACTCGAAGACTTCCGCGAAGAGATTTTCGCCGTCGGCACGCTCGGCGCGCTCAACTTCGTCGTGCGCGGGATGCGTGATCTGCCGGGGCGCAAGTCCGTGCTCCTGATGTCCGACGGCTTCGCCCTCTACACCACCGATCGCGGGCGCGGCCGTAGCGACCGCGTGCTGCAAGCCCTGCGCCAGTTGACCGATCTGGCAAACCGCGCCTCGGTCGTCGTCTATTCGATTGACGCGCGCGGACTCATCGTCCCCGGCTTCTCCGCCGCGGACGATCTCTCCGGCCTGTCGGCGCAGCAGATCGAAGACAACATGCGCGAGCGCAGCAACATGATCTTCGACACGCAGAGCGGCCTCGCCTACCTCTCACAACAGACGGGCGGCTTTCTCATCAAGAACAACAACGACATCACGGGCGGCATCCGGCGCGTGGTCGAAGATCAGAAGGGCTATTACCTGCTCGGCTATCGCCCCGAAGGCGCGACCTTCGACCGACGCTATCACCGCATCTCGGTGAAGGTGAAGCGGCCGGGTTTGAAAGTACGCACGCGCACGGGCTTCTTCGGCATCCGCGACGAAGAGACGCGCCCCCTGCGCCGCACGCGCGAGCAACAACTGCTCGCCGCCATCACCTCGCCCTTCGCGTCGCCCGAAGTGCGCCTGCGTCTCACCACCTACTTCGGCAACACGGCGGGCGGCGGGTCGTTCATGCGTTCGATGCTGCACCTCGACGCCAAGGACGTGAAGTTCAGCCAAGAGCCGGACGGGAAGTACAAGGCGGTGCTCGACGTGGTGGCCGTCACCTTCGGCGACAACGGCCGCATCATCGAATCGCTCGACCGCGTGCACACGCTGACGCTGCCCGAAAACCTCTACCGCCGCGTGCTGCGCGACGGCATCACTTACAACATGAACGTCCCCGTCAAGAAGGCCGGGGCGTATCAACTGCGGATGGCCGTGCGCGACGCGGCGACCGAGCGGACGGGTTCGGCCAGCCAGTTCATCGAAGTGCCGGACTTAAAGAAGAACCGTCTCGCGCTCTCCGGTCTGATCGTGATGGGCGCAGACGAGGCGACGGCGAAGGTCGGCGCGAAGACAGGCGCGACGGACACTACTGCCGCCGCCACCGCCGCATCGCCCTCGTCGGCGACGGAAGGAAACGTCGGTGCTGCGTCGTCCGGTGTGAACGCGACTGCGGCGGAGGTAGACGAGGCGGATGCGCTCTCCGGCCCGGCCGTGCGTCGCTTCCGCCAGAACGCCGGACTCGCGCTCGGCTACGCGATCTACAACGCGCGGCTCGACAAGGCGACCGGCCGCCCACAACTCACCACGCAGACGCGCATCTACCGCGACGGCAAACTCGTCTTCGGCGGCAAAGAGCAGCCCGTGGACGTGCAGATGCCCTACTCCGACTTGAAGCGCATCGGCATCCTCGCGCAACTCCAACTCGGCACGCTGCTCACGCCCGGCGAATACGTCCTCCAAATCATCGTCACCGACACGCTGCGCAACGACAAGCACCGCGTCGCCACGCAGTGGATAGACTTTGAAGTCACCAAGTAAGACAGTGACGAGTGACGAGTGACGAGTGACGAGTTAGAAAAGCCGTCAATCGTGAATCGTCAATCGTGAACAAAGAAAACCGTGTTCTGTCTATTCACGATTGACGATTCACGATTGACGGCTTTTGAATCTATTCGCGATTTACGATTCACGACTCGCTGCTTTATCTTGTCACCTGTCACTCGTCACTTGTCACTCGCTTATGAAATCAATCATCGTCGGCACGGCCGGACACATTGATCACGGGAAGACGACGCTGGTGCGCGCGCTGACGGGCGTGGACGCGGATCGTTTGCCGGAAGAGAAGCGGCGCGGCATCACGATTGACCTCGGCTTTGCCGAACTCGACCTCGGCGACGACGTGCGCGTCGGTTTCGTGGACGTGCCCGGCCACGAACGCTTCGTCAAGAACATGCTCGCGGGCGCGCACGGCATTGACGCGGTTGCCCTCGTCATCGCCGCCGACGAGGGCGTCATGCCGCAGACGCGCGAACACTTCGACATCAGCCAATTGCTCGGCGTTCAAAACGGCCTCGTCGTCCTCACGAAGATTGACACGGTGGACGAGGAGTTGCTCGCGCTCGTGCGCGCCGAGGCCGAAGAGTTGATCGCCGGGTCGTTCCTCGACGGCGCGGCGGTGGTCGCTGCGAGCGCGCGCACGGGCGCGGGACTCGAAGAGTTGCGTGAAGAGTTGCGGCGTGTGGCGGCGCGCGTGCCCGCGCGTTCGTCGCGCGCGGTGGCTCGGCTGCCCGTGGATCGCGCGTTCACGATGCGCGGCTTCGGCGCGGTCGTGACGGGCACGCTCGTCGCGGGCGAGATCGCGGAGGGCGACGAGATGGAGTTGTTGCCCGCTTCGCAGCGCGTGCGCGTGCGCGGGCTACAGGTTCACGGCCGCGCCGTCGCGCGCGCGTCGGCCGGGCAGCGCACGGCTGTAAACCTCAGCGGTGTGGACGCGGCTTCGATAGAGCGCGGGATGACGCTCGCGCCCGCCGGTCGTCTGCGCGCCACGCAGATCATAGACACGTCTCTGGAAGTGCTCGCGCACGCGCCGCGCGCGCTGCGTTCGCGTGCGCGCGTGCGCGTGCATCTCGGCGCGGCCGAAGTGCTGGCGCGCGTGCAAATTCTCGAAGCGGGCGGCGAGATCGCGGCGGGCGCGCGCGGCTTCGCGCAACTCCGGCTCGAATCGCCCGTCGTCGCGCTCCCCGAAGAACACTTCATCATCCGTTCCTACTCGCCGCAGCGCACCATCGGCGGCGGCATCGTGCTCGACGCCTTCGCCGCCAAGCGTCGCGGCCGCGCGCGCATCGAGTCGCGCGAACGTCTCGTCGCTTTGACGAACGCGAACGCGGCCGAACGACTCGCACTCTACGTCGAAGCGGCGGGCGATCAAGGACTGCGGCGCGCAGACCTCGCGGCGCGCACCGGCTGGCGCGACGAGACGCTCGACGCCGCGCTCGCGGAAGCGACCGCGGCCGCCGCAGCGGGCGAAGCGAACGCCGCCACAGCGAGCCAAGCAACCGCTGCGACGGGCAAGGCAACTGCCGCGACGGGCGGCGCGATCATCGAAGCCGAGGGCGTCTACGTCGGCCGTAAAATTTTCGATGAATTTATTGAGTCCGCGCGCGCCGAGGTGGCAGCGCACCACCGGCGCGAGCCTTTGCAGCGCGGCCTCGCGCGCGAAACTCTGCGCGAGCAATTGTTCGCACACGTCGCGCTGGAAGTGTTCCGCGCCGCGCTCGCCGCGGCCGAAGGCGCGGGGCTGCTCGTCTCCGAGCGCGACATCGTGCGCGCGGGCGGACACACCCTCGCCCTCTCCGCCGCAGACTCCGAACTGCACGACGCTCTCGAAGGGATTTACCGCGTGGCCGCGCTCGAAGCCCCCACCTTCGACGACGCGCTGGCGCGCGCCTCAGGCGGCACACAGGTCGCCCGCGAGCACGCGCGCAAAATCCTGCAACTGTTGATTGACTCCGGCGCGCTCGTGCGCGTCTCGAACGAACTGCTCGTTCACCGCGACGCCCTCGCGCGCCTCGTCGTAACGCTCAAGGAGTACGCCGCGCGCCACGAACCCGAACGCCTCATTGACGTGGCCGCCTTCAAAGATTTGGCGAACGTCTCGCGCAAGTACGCTATCCCCCTGCTCGAATACCTCGACCGCGCCCGCGTCACACGCCGCGCCGGAGACCGCAGGCTGATCCTGTAGTGGTGTGTAAAAGCCATGAATCGTGAATCGTCAATCGTGAAGAGAAAAAGCGAAGCGGGTTTTCTCTGTTCACGATTGACGATTCACGGTTCACGGCTTTTGAGTCTATTCACGATTTACGATGAACGATTTACTTGACATCCCCCTGCTTTTCCATCTTGCTTCTCGCGCGTGGCGGCGTTAACATAACCGCCGTACACAAAAAGTTTCTTTGCCCGAAACGACTGTCCCGACAAGTCTGGCGTAATTTTTCGGATCATACGTGATAACGAGTGGTCGGCGGTTCGCTTGCCATTATTTCGCTTAACCATCAACGCCGGAGGGTCAAAACATGAATCGTATTCTGGACATTGCTTACTGGGTGGTGGGTCTCATCGCCAGTGTCGGTGCTCTCTATTTCTTCGTGAAGTTCCTCCAATCCGAGGGGACGGAGGGGAACAAGAGTTGGCTGTGGTATGCCATCGGGCTGGCGGTCGTGGCTTGCGTCTGCGCGCTGCTCTACTTCCTGCGCCACGTCAACAAGGAAGAGGAAATTCACATCACGTAGCCGGGCGTTCGGAAACCCACGCCCGCGCCGCCTGACGAGTTAACGCGCGCGGGCGCACTAAGGGTCGTAAGCCCCCGGACGGGAACTTGTCGCGCGCAAGCACGACTCGCGCCGCGCGATAGTCCCTGCGGCGGGGCGCGCACGCCAGACCGGAAACTGCGACGCCGTTCGCGCGCCGAGTGGCTGTTAGCGACAGACTCCGCGCGGGCGGCGATTTCTTGTGCCGGTCTTCGTTATCGTCTCGAATGAGGAAACTAAACGCATGCTGATCGCTTCCACTCTCCCGCTCGCGTGGGCAGCGCAGGCCGCGCCCGTGCCGCGCTTCGCCTCGCTCACCGTCGTCGTCTTTCTCGTCCTGTTCACCTGTAGCCTGCTCGGCTGGCTCGTCGCCTCGGTGCTCGGCCTGGCGCGCGGGCGCGCCTTCGGCCCGGCCACGCGCTGGTTCGCCATCAGTTGCATCTGCCTGCTCGGCTTCAACTTGCACCTGCTGGCCGTCGCCGTCCTCGGCATGACCGAGACCGACCCGGAGAAGGTTTTGAGCTTCGGCGCGTTCTCCCCTCTGTTCCTGGTGCTCGGCAGCCTTTGCGCCGTCATCGGTTTTCTCCGGCTGACGAACCCTCGCCCGTGAAGCCTTCGCGCGCGCCCGCCGTAAATCACTTGAGAAAGTTCTCCATCCCGCGTTGAAACAAAACTTCTTTTTTCTCGTGCTCGCGCTCGTCATGGGCGCGGCGATCATCCTGACGGTGCGCGAACCTGCCGCGCTGCCCAAAACCGTCCCCCCGCATTTCGTCACGACGAACGGCACGCGCTTCGTCGTAGACCGTCAGCCGTTTCGTTTCGCGGGCGCGAACGTCGCCGTGATGTACCGCGAAGAGGATCGCGCGCGAATGCCGGAGACGCTCGCGGAGGCGCAGCGGCTCGGCCTCGGCGTCCTGCGCGTGTGGGCTTACGGCGAGGGCACGGAGCGCGACGGCGTGATGTCAGTCGGCCGCGACCGCGACGACTGGCCGCGCACACACCCCTTCCGCCGCGCCCCAGACGACTGGAACGAAGAAGCCTTCGTCCACCTCGACCGCGTGCTCGCAGAGGCCGCGCGTCGCAACCTGCGCGTCCAACTCTGCCTCGTCAACTGGTGGCGCGACACGGGCGGCGTCACGCAATACCTGCGCTGGGCGGGCATCGCGGATGCGGCCGACGACGCGCAGCCCTTCGGCATCAACCTCGAACGCGCGATGCTCTTTTACACGAACCCGGAGACGCGCCGTCTCTACCGCCAGCACGTCGAGCGCGTCGTCACGCGCCGCAACACCGTGACGGGCGTGCTCTACCGCGACGACCCGACGATCATGGCCTACGAGTTGATGAACGAGGCGCAAGCCCCGCCCGGCCGCTGGCACGAACGGCACGAGTGGGTCGCGGAGATGAGCGCCTACGTCAAGTCGCTCGACCCGAACCACCTCTTGACGCCGGGGACGTGGGGCTACCGCTCGGCCTTCGAGCGGCGCGCGTGGCTCGCCGAGCACCGACTGCCGCACGTTGATTTCGCAGACGTGCACAACTACCCGCGCGACGACCACGACGTATTCGTCACGTCGCCCGAAGCTCTCGGCGAGTTCATCACGAACCGCGCCGCCGCCACCTTCTCGCTCAACAAGCCGCTCGTGATGGGCGAGTTCGGCATGGGGCCGGAAGGCTACGAAGGCTTCACACAGGCCGAGTGGTATCGCGCTTACTTCGAGCACTCCGCGCGCAACGGCGCGGCGGGCGCGATCTTCTGGATTCTCACGCCCGACCCGCGACGCGGCTACGGCATCACCTACACGGACGAGCGCGACGCGGCCGTGCGCGTAGAGATCGCGCGCGGCGCGTCGCTCTTCGCGTCGCAGCGTGCGGCCACGCCGCCGGACGACGTGCTCGACGTGCGGCGTCACCTCATCCCGCGGCAGTTCGCCTTCACGCGTCCCGCAAACGACGCGGGCGCGCAGCCCGCCGTTACGAACCCGCTCCCCGGCGGCGGCCTGCTCTACCGCTTCCGACCGGAACAGGCCGCGCGCGGTCGCTTTGAAAAAATGGGCGGCGGTGAAGGGTACGTGTGGGGGTGGGGCATGGGCTTCTTCGAGTACGTCGTGCCGGGCAGGGAAGACTGGCGCAAGGTCGGCGCAATCATCGTGCGCGCGCACCTGCAACCCGTGCTGCCCGTCGAAGCGCAGGGTCGCTACGCAGGCACGCGCGTCACGCTCTACATCAACGGGACGAACTGCGGCTCGCGCCTCGTCACCGTCGAGCAACCGCCGCAGGTGTTGCTCCAAGAATGGCGCGTGGACTCACTCGCCGCACGCGCCGAGGCCGCGCGAGGCCGCCCGCTCTCCGTCCGCTTCGTCGTCGAACTCGACGCCGACCTCCCCTTCGGCATCAACCTCTCCAACTTTCCCACGAACGACAGCAACCGCGACGCGAAACCCGTCGAAGTAGAAGTGAGATAAAAGACGAACGATGAAGTAGGAACGCGGAGAGATGAAGTAAGAGACAGAACACAGAAAACAGGAGTCAGAATAAAAGACGCGCGGGTCTTCCTTCTGACTCCTGTTTTCTGTCTCCCGGCTTTCAGTTCCTACTTCGTCGCTCTCTATTTCAGCAGTCTCGCCGCGTCCTGCGCGTAGTAAGTGATGATCAGGTCTGCGCCCGCGCGGCGGATGCTGGTCAGCGTCTCCAACATCACGCGCTCTTCGTCAATCCAACCGCGCGCGGCCGCCGCCTTGATCATCGCGTACTCGCCCGACACGTGGTAGGCGGCGAGCGGCAGATCGAAACGGTCGCGCACCATGCGCAGGATGTCCAGATAGGCGGTCGCCGGTTTGACCATCAGGAAGTCCGCGCCCTCCGCGTAGTCGAGTTCGGCCTCGCGCATCGCCTCGCGCGCGTTGGCGGCGTCCATCTGGTACGAGCGGCGGTCGCCGAACGCGGGCGCGCTCGCCGCCGCCTCACGAAACGGCCCGTAGAAGGCCGACGCGTACTTCACCGCGTAAGACATGATGGCCGTCTGCTCCAACCCCGCGCCGTCGAGCGCCTCTCGGATCGCGCCGACCTGCCCGTCCATCATCGCCGACGGCGCAACGATGTCCGCGCCCGCTTCCGCTTGACTCACCGCCGTCTGCGCCAACAACTCCAGCGTCTCGTCGTTCAACAACTCGCCTTCGCGCACCACGCCGCAATGACCATGCGAAGTGTACTCGCACAGGCACGTGTCCGCGATGACGACCATCTCCGGCACGGCGCGTCGCACCGCACGGATGGCCGCCTGCACCACGCCGTCGCGCGCGTAAGCGCCCGTCGCCGTCTCGTCCTTCGTCTCCGGCAGCCCGAACAAAATGACCGCCCCGACGCCCACGTCAAACGCCCTCGACGCCTCGCGCACCACCTCGTCCACCGACAAATTAAACACGCCGGGCATCGAAGAAATTTCACGCCGCACGCCCTCGCCCGGGCACGCGAACAACGGCAGCACCAAATCCTCGCGCGCCAGACGCGCCTCACGCACCAACGCGCGCAAAGCCTCGCGCCGCCGCAGTCTCCTCGGACGATGTACCAACTCAGCCATCCGCCATCCCTTTCTTCAATTGCCCAGCCCTTCAACCGGCCAACTCTTCGTCCGGCCATTCGCCGACGCCACGCTTAACTATTCGCCAGTGCTGCCGCCCGGCCATTTGCCGCCGACGCCACCTGCGCCGCCGTCCGCCTCCGGCCTCTCCGCAGGCCCGAACGACGCGCCCCGATAATACGTGCCGCCGCCGCCCGCAAGCAAACCGCCCGACCCGCCAACCCCACCGGCCGTTCAGTTTGAAATTAAGAATCAATATTCACGCAGCTTTAATTTCAACCTGAACTACTACTGCCACCCCACCCCGCTTGACCTTTCAACCGCGCCCCCTATAATGTTTCTTCCATTCCATGGCGGGGTAGCTCAGCCGGTTAGAGCGCGGGATTCATAACCCCGAGGTCGGGAGTTCGAGTCTCCCCCCCGCTACCACATACTCTCAAAACCTATCTATGCGAGTGATATTCTCACGGCATGCTTCACACCACTCAAATTCGCATTCTTGAGCAGGACAACAACCGGCGCGGCGACCTCTTCGGGAGACTGATGGCCGACCTCTTTGTTGCGCTTGGCTATGAACAACCTCGCCTCAATATTCATAAGTCCGGCCGTGAGCTTGATCTCACGTCCGAGCATCGTCTCGAACGGCGGCGCGCCATCGGCGAATGCAAAGCTACCGCCGACACAATCGGGGGCGGTGACCTGAACAAATTCGTCGGCGCGCTCGACGCGGAGCAGAAGGACGACCTTCCACTGACCGGGTATTTCATCTCCCTCGGTGGCTTCAAAGAAACCGCCATCGAGCAGGAGAAAAATCGTCCACGCACAAGGATCATTCTCCTTGACGGTTCGCAGGTTATTGACGAACTGATAAAAGGTCGAATCCTGATCGGCAAAGAGCGTGCTACCGAACTGGCGGGACGAAGTTGTTCAGGGCAAGTCGATCTGGCTCTGGACGCTGAGGCCGAACTGCTCGCACACGAACGCGGCTGGATTTGGGTGCTCTACTACACTCAAGGCAAAGGGCGCACGCACTTCGCGCTGATTCATGCCGACGGCACACCGCTCGCCCGCACCATCGCCGACGAGATTATTGCCGCTGATCGCGACTGCGGCGGCTCGCTGCATCAACTAACCTGCCTCAATCCAGTGCCCCGACGACCCGCAGACGACCCGCAGCAAGTCAATGACGCTCTCAAAGCATACGAGCGCTATCTTACCGAGGAGTGCGGATATATTCAGCTAGACGGTCTGCCCGCCGATGGTGATGTAGGCTCTCGCCGTCTTCAACTGGAAAGCCTGTTTGTCCCGTTGCATCTCGACATCAACGAACAGGTAAAACGTCAACAGGTCGGCGCTGTTCTGACCGACCATCCACGCCTCGCACTCCTCGCCGCACCAGGAGGCGGAAAGTCAACGCTGCTCAAGCGCCTCGCCATCGCCTATGCCGACCCATCGAGACGCAAGCGGGTCGCCGACGATTTGCCGGATCGTGATTGGTTCCCGATTTTCTTCCGCTGCCGCGAACTGCGCGAACTGGCGCGCGGCTCATTCGCGGAATTGATGGAAGCTCTTTCAGCCAGAGAGCCTGTGCGCCAGCACGGCGCAACCTTTCGCGCCTATGTTGACCGCGCGCTACTCGACGGGCGCGTTCTCCTGCTGGTGGACGGGCTTGATGAAATCTCCGACCCCGGCGACCGCGCCGCCTTCGTCAGCACGCTCCGAACCGCCATTCAGGCTTACCCCGGCACGGCGCTCGTCGCCACTTCACGCGAGGCGGGCTTCCGTCATGTGGCTGCGCATCTGGCCGCGATCTGCACCCGCGCGACGCTCTCGCCTTTTGATCCGGAAGACATCGAACGGCTGACCGTAGCTTGGAGCCGCGAAGTAGTCGGAGATACGGAGAAAGTGCGCGCCGACGCCGAACAGCTCGCCCGCACGATCACCGCGAATGATCGAATTCGACGGCTCGCCATCAACCCCTTGCTCCTGACCACGCTCCTGCTGGTCAAACGCTGGGTCGGTTCCTTGCCGACGCGCCGCGCCGTCCTGTACGGCAAAGCGGTCGAAGTTCTCCTGATGACCTGGAACACAGAGGGGTTCGCCCCGATTCCTGAGGATGAAGCCCTCCCGCAACTTTGTTACGTCGCCTCGGCGATGATGCAGGAAGGCGCGCAAAAGGTCAGCCGGCCTCGACTGGCAGAATTGCTACAGGAAGCGCGCGACGCTATGCCGACGGAGTTGGGCTTCGTCCAGGGCAGCGTCGAGAGCTTCATTAATCGAGTCGAAGATCGCAGCAGTCTCCTGATGATGACCGGCCTTGATGTAGAGGACGGGCGGCTGGTTGAGTTCTTTGAATTCCGCCACCTCACCTTTCAGGAGTTCCTGACCGCGCGAGCGATGGTCGAGGGCTGGCATCCGGGGCACAAGGACGGCGACACTCTGGTCACGGTGCTTGAGCCTCATTTTGAAAAGGAGGACTGGCGAGAGGTCATCCCGCTCGCGGCTGCGCTTGGCGGAAAAGCTACGGATGCACTCATTCAACGACTGACGGAACGTGTTAGTGCGCTGAATCAGATTGAGAGTATGAAGATGCCTGCGAATCAGCTTGTTCTCTCACTCGGCCACTGTTTAGCTGATGAGGTGGCTGCCCGACCAGAGACAATCCGTGCGGGTATTGGGGAGATGATTCGGTTGGGAAATGTTTTTCATAGCGCACCATTCACAGCAACGCTCGTCAGAGGACGTTATGGCACGACACTGCGGGAAGAAGCCAAGAATGTCATGTTAAGGCGCACACAAGATTTCGAGTCCCCGGCAACCGCTTTACAGTATGCGGTCTGGTGGCAAACGGTGGAGGATTCAGAGGAATACGAACGCGCCGCCCACCAATTTCTCGAACTCCTCACCAGCCAGGAATTAACTGCACGATGTGAAGGGGCGCTTGGTTCTGTGCAACTATGTCTACACCTTGATTTCGAGGGCGAACTGCTTGAAGCATCCGTCGAAGTGTTGCGACAAATTGGCGAAGCGGTATTGCCTTTACTATTTAGCGATTCTCCGGCTGAAAACTACGCGGCTGATTGGATGTTATATCGACTCGGCGGTCTTAACGTTTGGGATCCCCCGGTTGAGCCGGATATGCTCGGACGTCTGTTTACGCTTTGGTGTCACAGCGGAAATCCGGAACTGCGAAATGTTGTTTCACTGACAATCACAGCACAGCGACTTATCTCGCGCGATGGCAGAAGACCTTGCTCTACCATTCATCCTGACGAATTTAAGAGTTTCACTCAGAACTACCCGGAGATGGGTGACCATGATAAAGCAGCAGCCCTCGTGATTGCATATTATCTGCGCACTCCTTGGAGCGATGTTGAGTTGGCAGAACATGCTAGAGCTTTGTTCGAGTCCTATCCCTTCTCTGATAATAGTGCCATTCGCCACCTTCTTGAACAGCTTGGTGAAAAGCCATGAGCCGCGCTCGCAAGTTCGTGTTCTTATCAATCAAAAGTTAAATCCGCGTTCGACTCGGAACCAGTCGAAATCGGCGTAGCCGGTCTCGCGGGTCTTGCCCGTGCGGACGGCGAACCTGCTCCACGCCGCCCGCAAGCGCGAAGATGTCAAGTGACCCCGATAAATTTCAAAACGTAGGGGCCGGTCAGTCCGACGAGCAGCCAGCCCAAGATCATCAACATGAGGCCGGGCAGTAGCAGGTCTGACGACTTAATGCCTCCTTCGTCGTAGACCATCGCGTTCGGGGGCGTGCTGACGACGAAAGGCACTCCCTAAGACGCCGCCACCGCGATCAGAATAGACGTCGAAGGCGAAGGGTCGAGGCTCGCGGCCAGCAGGATGAGCATCGTAACGGTCGCCATAGTCGCTATAGTCGCGGTGGCGCAACAGACTGCCAGCATGAGCCGGGTGAGCCGTGAAAGCCCGCGCATGTTCTTCCACATCTTCTACACTCCTTAATTCGTCTTTCGTCGCGAGGACTATTTTGACAAGGCGTGCGCCGGCCGCCCGTTCAGGGTTTGATCGCGACCTTCATCACGCCGTCGCGCCGCTCGCCGAAAAGCGCGTAGGCTTCCGTGATCTGATCGAGCGAGAAGGTGTGCGTCAGGAGCGGCGTCAGATCGACGCGGCCGCTCTTGACCATCTCCATCAAGCGACGCATGCGCTCCTTTCCGCCGGGGCAGAGCGTCGTCACGATGCGTTGGTCGCCGAGCCCCGCGGCGAAAGCGTCATAGGGGATGTGCAGCTTGCCCGAATAGACGCCGAGGCTGGAGAGCGTGCCGCCGGGTCTGAGAGACCGCAGGGCTTGCTCGAAAGTCTCTTGCGTGCCGAGCGCCTCGATCGTCACGTCCGCGCCGCCGCCCGTTATCTTCTTCACCTCGGCGACAACATCCACTTCGCGATAATCGAGCACGATGTCCGCGCCCATACTGCGCGCCATCCGAAGGCGGTTCGAGTCGCCGTCAACGCCGATGACGAGCGCCGCGCCCATCAGCTTCGCGCCGACGGTCGCGCACAACCCGATTGGCCCCTGCGCGAAGACGACGACCGCGTCGCCGATGCGGACGCCCCCCGACTCCGCGCCGCTGAAGCCCGTCGAAGCGATGTCTGCGAGCAGCACGACCTGCTCGTCCGTCAGTTCGTCGGGAATCTTTGCGAGGTTCGCCTGCGCGTGCGGGACGAGCAGGTATTCGGCCTGCGCGCCGTTGATGGTGTTGCCGAAGCGCCAGCCGCCGAGCGCCTCGTAGCCTTCGCCGTGGCCGCACTGCGCGGCGTGCCCCGACAGGCAGCCGCGACACTGGCCGCAAGGCGTGATCGCGCCGACGAGCACGCGGTCGCCGACTTCGTAACCTGTGACGCCCGCGCCGAGTTCTTCGACGACGCCCACCGGCTCGTGGCCGATGACGAGGCCGGGTCGCACGGGGTACTCGCCGCGCAGGATGTGCAGGTCTGTGCCGCAGATCGTCGTCAGCGTCACGCGGATGACGGCCTCGCCTACGCCCGCGCGCGGCCTCTCAATTTCTTCGACACGAATGTCGTCTTTACCATGAAAAACCGTTGCTCTCATCGTCGCCATCTCAATGCTCCTCTTCGTTCACACATGTTTGTTTCGACTTGGGATTCGCGCTCATTCTCGCCGCGCCGTTGATGACCCTTTAAGCAGTCTATCTATGCAAAAATTTGTCTCATACATGGAGGTGAAGGGCAACGTTTGTGCCGCGCCGAAATGGGCGTGTTTCAACTCGTCAACGGCTGAGGCTGCGTAATTTGGCGGGCGGTTGTGGAGAATTCCACAGCGAGACTAGATGAGGCACGGGCATGAGCAGGCGGGGAAGGAGAAGGTGAAGCCTCGCCCGGCGATGCTCCTTTTTGAGCGGGCTATCGGGATAAGGGGCGCGCACGCGCGTCACAATGCGAGAAGGTGACCGGCAGCGATGGCTAGCACGTTCATCGCCCCGTAGGCGAGTTCACGAATTCCGATCTGCTTGGCGCTCGCGCGCTGTGCCGTTTCGGAAAAACCGGACGCGGCGCGCAGTAGCAGAACCAACATGGCCGGCACTACGAGAAGCGGCGCGACCTTCAACAAGGCGAGCGCGGCAACGACTACCAACGCGCAAACGTGCGCGAGGAACACGGGAGACAGGTGTGGAGTTTTGCCGTGCTTGAGTTGCAGACGTGCGCGAACGTACAGGATCGTCGGGACAATTCGCGACGCGAGAATAACCCACAACCCGAACGCCAACGGGAGCGGCCAGCCGTCTGCCAAGGCGATGCTCGTCGAGACGGCGGCCAGCCCGAACGACCCCGCCAGTTCCGGCGCGAGCGCGCGGCTTTGTCCCTTCGCGTCGAACGCGAGTTGCACCGCCGCAAACGGCGCGGCCAAAAGGAGTGGGAGGATGAATTGATAGCTAACGGCGGTCGCCGTCGCCGCCAGCAATCCCGCCAGCGCGAGACAGGCGTAGAGCAGTGCGAAGCGTTCGGCAACCACCGTGCGCGGGAAGCGTCGCCCGCGCCTGCGGTCTCCCGACATGACCTTGAACGGGTGGCGCGCGAGAAACGCGCCGAGCGTGGCGACGGCGAGGAAACTACCGGCAAGCGACGGCGCGACCAGCAGACCGAGCGCAACGGGTTCGAGCATAAGCCCCCACCCGCCATGCTCCGTCGGCAACGCGACGGTGCGAATACGAACGCGCGCCGACGCCGCCGTCTCAGGCTTGCCCGCCCCGTCCTTTCGTCGTTGCCCCTCTTGTAAAATCGTCTCGCTCATTCAGCCCTTCCCGGTTCGATAATTTTAACGCCGTCCACCCTGGATGTTGAACCAAGCCTGAACTCGCTTCGTCAGTTCGGTGTGAAAAAATCTCGACGCAGTGTTCGCGCCGCACGCCGGGCGCGCTGTTCAGTGGCCGAAAGCGACCGCCTGCGCCCGCTCGCCGCGTGAGGGGCGCAGGAAGACGAAGTAGTTGATCGCCAGACAGACGGACGCGAAGGCGGCGAGCAGGATGAAGCCCGGCCAGTAGTTGCCGGTGGCGTCGCGTATGACGCCGAGGACGAGCGGGGGGAAGAAGCCGCCGAGGCCGCCGAACGCGCCGACCAGACCCGTCACCGTGCCCGTCTCTTTCGGGAAGTGCTGCGGCACGAGTTTGAAGACCGCGCCGTTGCCGAGACCCAAAGCCGCCGCCGCGCCGAGCGCGCCGACGGTGAAAGTCAACATGAGCGGGCAGCCCATCAGCAGTCCGAACAAGGCCACCGCCGCGAAGACGAAGAGGAGCACGCGCGCCCCGCCCCACTTGTCTGCGAGCCAGCCGCCCAAGGGGCGCAAGAGCGTCGCCATGAGGACGAACCCGGCGGTGCGCGCGCCCGCGTCGGTCGCCGTCAGGCCGTACATGTCTTTGAGTAGCGTGGGCAGGTAGATCGAGAATGCGACGAAGCCGCCGAAGGTGACGAAGTAAAAGAGCGAGAGCACCCACGCGAGCGGCGAGCGACGCAGCACCGTCAAGTTTTCGGCGAGCGTTTTAGGTTTCGCGTTCGAGGCCGCGTCGCGCGCGAAGAGATAGAAGACGACGCCCCACACGAGCGACACGGCGGCGAAGATGTAGAAGACCGGACGCCACGAGCCGAGCGAGAGCGCGAGGACGGGCGCGCCGAAAACCGCGAGCGACTGCCCGATGTTGCCCATCCCGTAGACGCCGAGCGCCGCGCCCTGTTTCTCCGGCGCGAACCACTTCGACGTGAAGCCGACACCGACGGAGAAGGTCGTGCCCGCGAGGCCGAGAAAAAGTCCGAGCCAGAGGAGTTGCGCGTAGGAAGTCGAAAAGCCGATGGCCGTTGCGGGTATCGCCGCGAGCATGAGCAAGGCGGCGAAGACGCGGCGACCGCCGAAGCGGTCGGCCAGCATCCCTGCGGGCAGTCGTCCGAGCGAGCCGAGCAGGACGGGCATGGCGATCAACAAACTCTTAGCTTTCGCCGACAGGCCGTATTCCTGCGTGAAGGTCGGCGCGAGCGCCGCCACCAGCCCCCACACCGCGAAGGAGACGGCAAAGGCCGTCGTGGAAAAAAAGAGCGCGCGCGCCGCGCCCGGTCTGAATGTTTCACTCATCAATCAATAACTCCACGTCATTAAAGAGAATAAATACGAGAGGGCGCTCGCCCGCCCGACCTCTCTATGGCAAGGCGCGTGCCTCGAAAAAGCCTTGAAAGGGACGTGATCCGAGTCAGGTTGGTGGGTATTTCTACCCGCTGCCGGATGGTTCGGCGGGGAAATTTTCGATACGGGGACGTGGGCTTAAGTGAAGGACTATCGGGCGGTCGTTTCAGTTTCGCGTGCCTCTTCGTCGCAACGCTTGCAGTCGAGTTCGAGGCCGAGGCGTGAGGCGCGGCCTTCTTCCGTGAGCACCCACGGGCGCGTGTTGAGCGGAGGGTCGTGGCGGACGTGCTGAAAGTGGCCGCAGTCCAACTCCACGCGCCAGTGTGATTCATCGTCACGGTCGAAGCCGACGATCTTGCGTCGCATAAATTATTCCTTCTTCGGCGCGCGAATGTAGCCCGTGCTGGTGTAGCGGCGCGAGACGGGTCGCCACCAGAACACGATCGAAAGCGCGATCAACCAGCAGACGCCCGATGCGACGACGAGCGGGACGAGCATGGAATAGTGACCGGCGAGCGCGGCTTCGACCGCCGCCGACAGAATCCAGAGTTGCGCGACGTTGATCATCACGAGCAGGATCAGACGCGCCTGCCAGACCGCACTCTGCCCGCTATTGCTGCTCGCGTGCTTGCGCTCCGACGCGCGCGCCTGCAAAGTCTGCGAAGTTTGTGAAGCGGTTTCAACTCGCATGTTCACCGCCCCCTCCTCCCGCGGCCTTCCTGCCGGTCGCCCACAGTTCGCCGTTCGCGCGCACTTCGAGTTCGATGCGGTCGAGCGGGCGCGGCGGCGGGCCGTAGAGAACGTTGCCGGTCTTCACGTCGAAAGCCCCTTCGTGGCAGGGACATTCGAGCCGCCCGTGCTCGCGCGCGAAATAGACGGGGCAGGCGAGGTGCGTGCACTTCTGCCCGTAGGCGTGATACTCGCCATCCGCAGAGCGCACGAGAATCGCCGTGTCACGCTCGGTCGGGTAGCGGAAGTTAAGCGACGTGCCGGGCGCGAGCGACTCCGCGCCTTCCACGCGCGCGGGCGCGAAACCCGGCGTGCCGCCGCGCGCATCAAACGCGGCCTTACCGGCGAACCCCGCCGCGCTCACGAAGAGCGCCGTCGAAGTCAGCGCGAGGAAGTTACAGAACTCGCGACGCGTGACCTGTGCCTCCTCGTCGCGCTCGTAAGGAAAGTCGTGCTGGTGCGGCGCGGTGGCCGCACGCACGTCGCTCTCATCCGACACTGCTGCGCCGCCCCCGGCCAGCACACGCTTAATAGTTTTATCGAGATTGCCTGCGCTCATAGTTTTATCAACCGAGAAGCAAAACTCGTTTCATCAACAGCTTCGCTCAACTCTTCAACTTGTCACTCGTCACTCGTCACTTGTCACTTGTCACTGTTCTCAAAACTCATTGCTCTTGTCCGAGTGTTCGACCTGTGTGTCAATCCAAGATTCGACCGTCGGCGTCTGTCGCTCTTCGGCCGGTCGCTGAAGCATCCCCTCGAAGACGCCGCAGCCGTCAACTTCAACCGCGTCGGCGTCGGTCGGGAGCATCAGGTAAACTTTCGTCTCGACGTGTTGATTGCCGAAGACATGGACGTTGACGGGCTTTGTGCGACGCAGCGGGACGATCTGCTCGTACTTGCCGAACGCGATTGCGCCCGTCGGGCAAACGCTCGCGCACATCGGCATGAGTCCTTCGCTTGAGCGGTCGTAGCACATGTCGCACTTCATCTGGAGGTGCATCTCCGTGTTGTACTTCGGCACGCCGAACGGGCAGGCGTTGACGCAGTTGCGGCAATCCAGACAGCGCGGCTTCAAGGCCGACATGACGATGCCTTCCTCCGACATCTTGATCGCGTCCGCCGGGCAGACGAGCGCACACGTCGGCTCCGTGCAGTGCATGCAGACGGTCGGCATCGTCGCCGTCGTCTCCGCGCGGTCGAGATAGTCAACGTAGATCATCGAGTAGCCTTTGTGCGTCCCGCACTCGCGGCACGCCGCCACACATGAGCGGCAGCCGATGCACCGCTGCGGGTCTATGAACATCGTCTCTTCCATAAAATTCCTTCGGAATTTGGTTTCAAGTTTCAGGTTTCAAGTTTCAGGTCTGACACGTTCTTCGTGCTTTAACTTGAAACTTGAAACCTACCTGACCTCGCTACGTGACACGCCTTTGCGCCTCTCGCCCATGATCGGCAACCGGCGCGAATGAATCTTCTCGATGCGCGCGGCGCACGCCTTGTATTCGGGTATCTTTGAAGTGGGATCGAGCGTCGGGTTGGTCAGTTGATTCGCGGCGAGTTCTTCGCCCCAGTGGTAGGGGATGAAGATCGTGTCGGGGCGAATCGTGCGGACGACGAGCGCGGGGAAGATGCCTTCGCCGCGACGCGACACGACTTTCACGCGCTCGCCGTCGTTGACCTTCAAACGCATCGCCGTCTCCGGGTGAATCTCGACGTAAGGCTCGGGGCATTGCTCGACGAGGAAGCCGATGCGGCGCGTCTGGTTGCCGGAAAGATATTGATAGACGACGCGCCCGCTCGTCAGGATCAAAGGATACTCTTCGTCGGGCACTTCGGCGGGCGGTTTGTACTCGACCGCGTGAAACTTGGCGCGTCCGTCCGGGTGATAAAAACGCTCTTCAAACAGGCGCGGCGTGCCGGGATGATCTTCCGTCGGGCACGGCCAGAAGACGCCGTTCTGCCGCTCGATCTTTTCGTATGAGATGCCGTAGTAGTCTGCGTTGCCGCCGCGCGAGGCGACGCGCAGTTCGTCGAAAATCTCGCGCGGGGAGTTGAACGCGAAATACTTTTCGCGTCCCATGCGCCGCGCGATCTCCTGCACGATCCACCAGTCTTCTTTCGCTTCGCCGGGCGGGTCGTTCGCCTTGTTGATTTTGACGACGCGCCCCTCGCTGTTGCAGGTCACGCCCTCATCCTCGCTCCAAGTCGTGCCGGGCAACACGACGTCCGCGTAGCGCGAGCCTTCACTCATGAAGAAATCTATGCAGACGTAAAAATCCAAACCTTCGAGCGAGCGGCGCACCTGATTGGTGTCCGGCAAACTGACCATCACGTTGTTGCAGATGGAGAGCAGACCGCGTATCTCGCCCTCGCGCATCTTCCCGAACATCTCGACAACCGAGACTCCGGCCTGCGGCAACTCTTCTTCCGGCAAGCCCCACACGCCGCAGACATACTTGCGGTGTTCGGGGTTCAACATCGAACGCTGCCCCGGTAGCTGGTCAGCCTTCTGCCCGTGCTCGCGCCCGCCCTGCCCGTTGCCCTGCCCGGTGATCGTGCCGTAGCCGCTGCCGGGTCGGCCGATCTGTCCGGTGGCGAGCACGAGGTTGATGTAGGAGAGGACGTTGTTGACGCCGTTCGTGTGGTGCTCGATGCCGCGCGCGTGCATCATCATCGAAGTTTTAGCGCGACCGTAGAGGCGCGCGGCCTCGACGATCTTTTCCGCCGCGACGCCCGTGATCTCCGACGCGATTTGCGGCGTGTAACGCGCGGCGACCTTGCGCGTCTCTTCCCAGTCGTTCGTCCGCGCGGCGATGAACGCTTCGTCCGTCAAGCCTTCCTCGATGATGACGTGGAGCATCCCGTTGGCGAGCGCGACATCAGTGCCGGGCTTGAGTTGGAGATGCAAGTCGCCCTGTCTGGCCGTCGGCGTCTCGCGCGGGTCAACGATGATCCAACGGCCTCCGTTGTCGCGTTGCTGCCAGAGAAACTTGTTGAGGACGGGGAACGTCTCGGCGCAGTTTGCGCCCGCAATCAGCAGGACTTCGGCGAGCGGGATGTCGTCCCAGGGGTTGGCGGCGCGGTCAATGCCGAACGCCTTGTTGTTTCCGGCGGCGGCCGAGACCATGCAGAGCCGCCCGTTGTAATCCACGTAGCGCGTGCCCAAGCCCGCGCGCGCAAACTTGCCCATCAGGTAGGTCTTCTCCGTCGTCAGAGACGAACCGGAATAGACGCCGATGGAGTCCTTCCCGTGTGCAGCCTGTAGTTCTTTGAACTTCGCGGCGACGAGCGAGAGCGCCTCGTCCCACGTCGCGCGCTCGAACCTGCCGTTGCGCTTGATGAGCGGATGCAGCAGCCGGTCGGGGTGATGGACTTGCAGGTAAGCCGTCACGCCTTTCGGGCACAGTCGGCCTTCGTTGACGGGGAAGTCGTAGCGCGGCTCGAAGCCGACGACGTGATTGTCTTCCACTAACAAATTCATGCCGCACTGCACGGCACAGTAAGGGCAATGCGTCGGGACGACTTTGTCAATCACCCGATCCGCGCGCCAGCCCCCGTGCGGCGCGTCGTGCAGGTGCGGCCCGAACTCCGCGACGATCTGTTCCAAGTTTCCGACTTTACCCATGAGTTAAATGATGAACGCGGAGTGATGAACGATGAACTGAAAGCAGTTGTCTTTCAGTTCATCGTTCATCACTCCGCGTTCATCGTTTCCTTTCCTTCCGCCCGCGAGCCGCGAAAGACTTCGGCGGTGCGGTCGGGCAGCGAAGCGTAAGAGAGACCGCGCATGACGCGTTTGCAGCGCGGGCAATAATCTTGCAGTTGTCGCCCGTCGGGCATGGTGTAGTCGAAGCCGAGTTCTTCGACGACCTGTTTCAAATCGCCGAGCCACATCTCTGAGACGAACTCGACGCCGCAACGCGCGCAGGCGGCCTGCGGCATCTCGCGCGCGCGACGCTGGTAGAGTTCGACGCCGACGGAGGCCGGGCGTTGGACGACGTGAAAGAGCTTGCCGAAGGGCAAGTAGAACAGAGTCATGATGACGAGCGCCTGATGCGTGAGCGAGATGAACGAGTACATGTAGCCGCCGAGCCAGAGGCTCGAAACCGTGAGCATCAGCCCCGTCACGGAGACGGAGATGAGCAAGAGGTGCGGGACGAAATCGAGCATGTACTGTTGCAAGGCAATCGCGCCGCGGTCGCGCAGTCGGCGGCGGATGGCGATGGCGCAACCCGCGATGACCATGACGGCGGTGAAGTCGAGCGCGTGGAACACGACCCACGCCGCGACGCTGCGACCGTCGAGCGCATTTAAGGGGAAGCCGAAGAGATATGTGCGATAGCCGCGTTCGCCTTCGAGTTTGAAATGAATCCAGCCGAAGACGAGCGGGAAGGTGACCGCCGCCGAGAGCAGGCAGCCCCACATGATGAGCGCGTGCATCAGCCAGCGTGTGAAGCCGCGCCGCCGTATGAAGCGTTGTTCGACGAGATTGTGCGTGATGGTCTGTGCCGCGCTCTTCGTGTTCTCGGCGAGCCTGCGGCGGTCGCGGAAGAGTTGCCAGCCGCGCCGCCAGTAGATGCGCGTAGCGGGGCGACTGAGCCAGAGCGCGTAGCGATAGACGATTGCGCCGAAGGCGACGACGCTTGCGACCGTGTAGCCGAAGAGCGCGGCGTCGTAGTGTTCGAGGTTGCGCGAGCCGACGATGACCAGCAGCGTCAACCCCGCCGACGCCGCGAGGCCATAGACGACGGAGGTGAATTTATCGCGCGTCTTTATCGTGTGCACCTGTGACCGTCCCACGGTTCGTTAAGGCAGCACGCGTAGATGCCGCGTAAAATTGCTACGCTCGCGCCGTCGCCGCCGTTGAATAGAAGTGTCTTCAGGATAGTAATTTTTCGTCGCCGCTTCAAGCCTTATTTTTGTCGGCGCGACCAGAGACAAACTGCTCGCTCTCGCTCAAAGAGCAGTGCAAATAACAGGCCAGAAAAATTTGCTTGGAAAGTTTGTAGAAGAACCGATTCCGGCGTTGCGCCGGGGTGCGAGCGGTGGGAAATCTCCCGCTATGGAACGCGGGCGCTTGGGTAAATTTCCACGCCGGGCAAACTTCGCGTCAACGTTAACAAAGATATGCGGGCATTTGAGCGTGTCATAAGGTGGGGGCGACGCGGCGCGCGGCGGGTATGCGAATTGCCCTTAAGGATCAGGTCGTAGCGGAAATCCTGCGGGGAGGGGTCGCCCTCAATCAAGCAATTCTTAACTAACATCGGAGCGCTGAATTATGGGCGAACATCAAGTCGAACAGAACACTGACCACCACGGTATGCGTGGTTTTATGAAGTCGCTCTTGAACGACCTCGGCGCGCTTGAGCAGATGCTCGACACCGGGCGGATCGAGAGCGGCGTGGCGAGAATCGGCGCGGAGCAGGAGATGTTCCTCGTGGACTCTCATTTCCGCCCCGCGCCCGTCGCCACGGAGGTCATTGCGCGCGTCAAAGACCCGCGCGTCACAACAGAGATCGCGCGTTTCAATCTCGAAGCCAACCTCACGCCGCGTCTCTTTGAAGGTGATTGCTTTCGGCGGATGGAAGAGGAAGTGAAGGATGTGATCGAGTTGGTGCGCGAGGGCGCGCGCGAGTCGGGGGCGGACGTGCTGCTCGCCGGAATCTTGCCCACGCTGCAAAGGTCTGACTTGACGCTCGGCAACATCACGCCCTGCCCGCGCTACTACCAACTGAACGACGCCGTGATGCGCCTGCGCGGCGGCGCGATCAACGTCCACATCAAGGGACTCGAAGAGGTCAACGTCTCGTCCGACAACATGATGCTGCTGTCGTCGAACACGAGCTTTCAGGTTCACTTGCAGGTCGGCCCCGCGGAGTTTGTGCCGCTCTACAACATGGCGCAGGCCGTGACCGCGCCGGTCTTGGCGGCGGCGGTCAATTCGCCGCTCTGGCTCGGCAACCGCTTGTGGCAGGAGACGCGCCTCGCGCTCTTTCAACATTCTGCCGATGCGCGCTCGCGTGCGCAGCAGGAACGCGGATTTCCCACGCGCGTCGGCTTCGGCGAGCGTTGGCTCGAAGGCTCGGTCATCGAACTCTTCCGCGAGGACATCGCGCGTTTCCGACCGATCCTGTCTGCCGAATCGGAGGAAGATTCGCTCGATGTGCTGGCGCGCGGAGGCGTGCCGCGCCTCGGTGCGCTCTGCCTGCACAACGGCACGGTCTGGTGGTGGAATCGTCCGTGCTACGGCGTCAGCGAGGGTAAGGCGCATCTACGTATTGAGAACCGCGTGATCCCTTCGGGGCCGACCACGCTCGACGAGTTGGCGAACGCGGCCTTCTTCACGGGGTTGATGACAGCGCTGCCGGAAGAGTACGGCGCGATAGACAAGCGCATGACGTTCGACGATGCCAAGTCGAACTTTTGGGCGGCCGCGCGCCATGGCCTGAACGCGCAGTTCAACTGGATTGACGGGCACAGCCACACTTCGTCTGCGCTCATCCTCGAACATCTCCTACCGCTCGCACGCGCCGGACTTGCAGCGCAGAAGGTTGACGCGGCGGACATTGATCTCTACCTCGGCACGCTCGAAGAGCGCGTCCGCACGGGACAGACCGGCGCACAGTGGGCGCTCTCCTCGCTCGCCTCGATGGGGAAGAGTGGGACGCCCGACATGCGCCACCGCGCGCTCGCCTCCGCCATGCACGAACAGCAGCGGACGGGCGAACCCGTGCATCGCTGGCCGCTCGTCGAACAGAGCGAACCGGAAGATTGGTCTGAGAGTTACCGGACGGTCGGCCAGTTCATGTCAACCGATTTGTTCACCATGCGACCGGACGATCTGGTTGACCTCGCCGCGAGCCTCATGGACTGGCGACACATACGCCATGTGCCCGTCGAAGATGAAGCGGGGCAACTCGTCGGGCTTCTCTCGCACCGGACGCTGCTCCGCCTGTTAGCGCGCGGACAGCAGGGCGGCGAACGAGTTGCGGTCAGGCAGATCATGAAAGCCGAGCCGGTCACGGTCGCACCCACGACGCCGACGCTCGAAGCCATCGCACTGATGCGCACGCACCGGGTCGGGTGTCTCCCCGTCGTCGAAGACGGCGCGCTCGTCGGCATCGTCACGGCGACGGACTTCCTCATCGCCTCCGCCCAACTCTTTAAAGAGCGACTCACGCCCAAAGTGGCGGCGCAGGAGATCGCGCGGAGCGCGCATCAAGCGGGATGACGAGACACCGCGAGTGTCGCGTCGAGCCGTGCAGGTGATTACGTTCACGCTCGCAGGCTGTGAGACGTGTGATATATTTGCCGCCGCATACAAATCCCCTTGTGAATAAAAAAGGTTAAGGCTCGGAGGCGAGAGGACTGTGTCCATGCGGGGCGAAGGCTGGCGTCGGAAGTTGCTGAGCGCGACGACGCTTCAGGGCATCGCCGTCGGCGTTGCGCTCGGCGCGGCCATCGGCATCGGCGGCTACACCTTCATCTACGCCAAAGGCTATTCCTACCTCACCAACAACCCGCAGGCGTGCGCCAACTGTCACATCATGCAGGAGCAGTACGACGGCTGGGTCAAGTCTTCGCACCGCGCCGTCGCCGTCTGTAACGACTGCCACACGCCGCCCGGTCTGGTCGGCAAATACCTGACGAAAGCGTCGAACGGCTTCTGGCACTCGTTCTACTTCACCTTGGGCGGCTACCCCGATCCGATCCAGATCACGCGTCGCAATCGCAACATCACGGAACAGGCGTGCCGCAAATGTCACTCGGAGATCGTCGAGGCCATCGAGGGCGTACACGGCGGCAGTAGTAGTGGTAGCGACTCGCACGAGCTGTCGTGCGTGCGCTGCCACAGCACGGTCGGGCATCTGCGCTAGTCGAGCGAATTTGAAATCATCAGAACAAGAGTTGAAACGCTATGGCCGATAAAGAGAGAGAGACGCAGGCGACGGAAGAGAAGCCCGCGCGCCCCAGACGCACCTATAAACTGATCGCGCTTGCGGCCGTCGTCGCCGCGCTCGCGGCGGTCGGCGGCGTCGCGCTCCTCGTCAACATCATGGAGCACAAGCAGGAGGCGCGAAATCCTTTCTTCCGCGTCGTCGAGTTGACGGACGAGACGGAAGATCCCGCGCTCTGGGGCAAGAATTTTCCGCTGCAATACGACGGCTACTTGAAGACGGTGGATCAGGTGCGCACGCGCTACGGCGGGAGCGAGGCCGTGCCGCGCACGCCGACCGAGGCCGACCCGCGCTCGGTCGTCGCACAGTCGCGTCTCGAAGAAGACCCGCGCTTGAAGACGATGTGGGCGGGCTATGCCTTCTCCACAGACTTCCGCGAAGAGCGCGGCCACGCCTACATGCTCTCCGATCAAACTTTCACAGAGCGTCAACGCGTCGTGCAGCAGCCAGGCACATGCATCCACTGCCACGGCTCGGTCTACGTTCCTTACAAAAAACTCGGCGGCGGCGATCTCATCAAGGGCTTCGAGCAGATGAATCAAATGAAGTTCGGCGAGGCACGCAAACTCATCACGCACCCCGTCGCCTGCATAGACTGTCACGACTCGCAGACGATGCAACTGAGAGTCACGCGCCCCGGCTTCATGGAAGGCATGCGCGCCCTGAAAGCCTCGCAGGGCATCCAGAACTACGACGTGAACACGCAGGCGACCCGACAGGAGATGCGCTCGTTCGTCTGCGGCCAGTGCCACGTCGAATACTATTTCAAGGGGGCGGAGAAGCGGCTGGTCTACCCTTGGGCGAAGGGGTTGAACATAGACAACATCATGGCCTATTACGACGAGGTGGGGCACAAGGACTGGGATCACGCGGAGACGGGCGCGCCCGTCCTCAAAGCGCAGCACCCGGAATTCGAGATGTACAATCAGGGCGTCCACGCGCGTTCGGGCGTGGCCTGCGCCGACTGTCACATGCCCTACCAGCGCGAGGGCGCGATGAAGATCAGCGACCACCACGTCCGCTCGCCGCTCCTGAATATCAACCGCGCCTGCCAGACCTGCCACAAGTGGCCGGAGGAAGAGTTGCGCACGCGCGTCCAGATCAATCAGGATCGCACGTTCCGCATGCGCAATCTCGCCTTGGACGCGCTCGTCCAACTCATCGGCGACATCAAGGCGGCGCGCGAGTCGGGGCGCACGGACGAAGAACTCAAACAAGCGCGCGACTTCCAACGCCGCGCGCAGTTCTACCTCGACTTCATCGAGGCCGAAAACTCGATGGGCTTCCACGCCCCGCAGGAGGCCGTGCGCATCCTCGGCGAGTCAATCAACTTCTCGCGCCTCGGCCAAGTCAGTTTGCGCGGCGCGGTCGCGCCAGCACACTCGACGACGCCGACGACGGCTGCCAGCTTCACACGGACTTCGTTCAGACGTTGATTCTTCGGCGTTCGCACGCCGCAGCGGCGCATCCGGCAAATCGCCGGATGCGCCTTTTTTTATGCACCTCCGGCGACCGACGCGCAACGCCATCGTCGTGCACGACATGAACTATGACAATATCCTCTACTGGAATCAGGGTGCGAGCGACAAGGCTGCCGAGGCGGCGCGTCGGCGTCCACACCTTCCTGCCCAAGCCCTTCACGGCGGAGAAACTTCTGAAATCGCTCGCCGCGCTTTTACGGAGTGACAAGTGATGAGTGACGAGTGACGAGATAAAACAGTGAATCGTGAATCGTGAATAGAAAAAGACAGGGTTTTCTCTGTTCACGATTCACGATTTACTTGTCTTCAACTTGTCACTTGTCACTTGTCACTTGTCACTTTATTTAAACCCGCCGCTGGGGAATTGTCCGCCCGACCGCGTAAAACCACCCAATGAGCGCGCCGTCAGTGCGCGTCAACCAGCACAAAATAACGGAATTGACGTTGGCACGGCTCGTGCATTTACTACGTGCGAGCGAAGCCGGAAACGCGCCCGGCGACCGAATAGACATCGAACAGGTGTTAACGCCGTCGGGCGCGTGCTACTCAAATTTTCCGGCTCCGCTTCAAGTATTCCGAAAGTTATTTTTCGACGACGGAGGTGTGGGTGATGAAAATCCTACTGGCTGTGGACGGCTCGCCGTGCAGCGAGACGGCAATTGAAGAGGTCGCGCGCAGGCCGTGGCCTGTGGACACGCAGGTGCGAGTCGTCTCCATCGTTGAGACGCCCGCGCCGCTCGTGGCCGACCCGCAACTGATGGCGAGCGGATATTTTGCAGAGACGGAAAGGATATGTCGCCGTCAAGCCAAGGACGCGGTTAAGTCGGCCGCCACGAAATTGGGGGGCGGTCGCAACGGCGACCCGCTCGTCTCGACGCAGGTGCTTAACGGTTCGGCCAGACGCACGATTGTCGAGGAGGCCGAAACGTGGGGCGCAGACCTCATCGTCGTCGGCTCGCACGGCTACCGTTCGTGGGAGCGCATGCTGCTCGGCTCTGTCTCGCAGGCCGTCGCCGCGCACGCGAAATGTTCCGTCGAGATCGTGCGCTGTAGAAAAACAGAGTCAGAGATTAGAGGTTAGAGGTTAGTAGAGATCAGTTTTAACTGATCTCCGACCTCTTCATAATTGTTATGGCAAACGTACTCATTCTCGGTGGAGGTTTCGGCGGCGTGGTGGCGGCTGAACGCTTAGCGCGGACGCTCGCGCCGGAGCATCAGATCACGCTCGTCTCGCGAAGCAACCGCTTCGTCTTTTATCCGGCGCTCGTCCGTCTCGCTTTCGGCAAGTGCGAGGTGGAAGACATCTCTTATGATGTGCGCGAGGCGATGCTCGACCGTCGCGTGCGTTTCATACAGGCGGAGGTCGTGCGCGTTGACCCTTCGGCGCGTAAGGTAACGCTCGCCGGAAGCGACGTGTCGGGCGAGATCGAATACGACTATCTGATTTACGCACTCGGTCGGCGTCTGGCGACAGAGGATGTTCCGGGTTTCTTCGAGCACGCACATCATCTGCTGGGAGTGGCGGCGACGCTCCGTTTTAAAGAGGCTCTGCACAATTTTCACGGCGGACACGCCTACATCGGTTCTTGCCCCGGCGCGCGCCTCGACGTGCCCGTCTACGAAACGGCCTTCGCCTTGTCGCGCCTGCTCGAAGAGCGTGGGGAGCAGGCGCAGATCACCGTGATCGCGCCGGAGCATCCGGCCGACGCTCAACCCGGCTCGACAGATCTCGCACGCGCCGTGCGCCCCGCGCTTGAGGCGCACGGCATCAAATTCTTGCAGGATTTTCCCATCAGAAAGATCACCGCCGAACACCTGTTGTCTGACGACGGGCTGAAACTCGAATACGATCTGTTGATGCTCGTTCCACCGTTCGAGGGCACGAGCGCGCTGGCGGACACCGGCCTGACGAACAAAAAAGGCTACGTCCGCGTGGATCAAACGATGCGCGTGTGCGACGTCGAGCGGATGTACGCCGTCGGCGACGCGGTTTACTTCGCCGGGGCGAAGATGGGACACATGGCCGTCAGGCAGGCAGAGGTCGCCGCCGGTAATCTCGCCGCCGAACTGGAAGGGCGCGCGGCCGACGCCGTGTATGAGCACGAGATGATGCTCGTCGTTGACGAGGGCGGCAAAGACTCGCTCTACTTCCACAAGCATCTCTGGGGCGACGAAACAAGCGTCAGGCAGGGGCGTTTCTGGGGCTGGGTGAAGCGCGTGCGGGAAAGATACTTCCAAGTGCAACACGCGTCGTCGGGTCGCCGCATGTTTCGTTAGTTGATGCCCGTGCCCGATTCAAGAACGTTGGAGGAGTAGAGATGTTGGAAGTTAAAGAGATGTTGCGGGGCGAGATGCTCGCGCTCCTGTTGCGCGGCGGCTACGGCCATCTGGGCTGCTCGCGCGACGACCACCCTTACGTCGTCCCGATGCACTACGC
>JAVEDE010000033.1 GCA_030841105.1 Pyrinomonadaceae bacterium | reverse complement strand
AGCGATCCGCGCAACCCCGCGGCGGTCTCATTTACTCAAGAGCGCGGCCGCAAAAATTTTACATCCTTTACAAACGCTTTTCCTCGGCTTAACCATTCGCGCGCCGCGCCCGTGTAGGATGCGCGGGTACACACGCGGGCTTCGGAGCCTTTAAGTTTGAAAGGAAGATACGACATGCACTCAACACTCTCACGCCTCCTTCGCCGGAACAACCAGGATGCGCCGCCGTCGAAACGAAATGCCCCGGCGCGTCGTCTGCGCCTCACGCCGCGCGCGGCGGGTCTCTTGCTCCCGGCGGTCTGCTTCGTCGTCGCGCTCGCCAGTTACAACGCGGCCCAGCAGACGCGCACGATGCTGCCCGACCAACCCGACATGACGATTGACGCCGCCACGCGCACGCAGGTCATCGAAGACACGCTGCGAAATTTGCGCGAGGCTTACGTCTATCCCGAAACGGCGACGCGCATGGAGCAGGCGGTGCGCGAGCGCGTGGCGAAGAAAGAGTATGAAGGCATCACGAGCGCGCGGCAGTTGGCGCAGACGCTCACGGATCACTTACAGGCCGTGAGCCGCGACAAGCACCTGCGCGTCAACTACCGCGCCGCCGTGCTCGACGAAGGCGACATTCCCGGCGCACGCATCATCCGCCGAGTGCCGGGGGGCGGTGAGGGCGGCGGCAGTAGTCCGGCGGGCGGCGCGCCCGTCGTGCGGCGCGTGCTTGGCGGCGCGGGCGAGGCGTCGGGTAATCTGGGACTGGAAAAAGTCGAGACGCTCGAAGGCAATCTCGGCTACATGGATTTCAGCATGTTCGACCCGTCCGAGGAAGCGAACGCGAAAGTCTCCGAGGCGATGAATCGTTTGAGTGAAACCGACGCGCTCATCATAGACCTGCGTCGCTGTCGCGGCGGCGCGCGCAACACGATCACGCTGTTGATGAGTTACTTCTTCGACAAGTCCGTCCACCTGAGCGACGCCTACGACCGCATCGCCGGGCGCACGGACGAATCGTGGTCGCTCGCCGAAGTGCCCGGCAAGCGTTACGCGCAGAAGGACGTGTACATCCTGACGAGCAACTTCACGTTCTCCGCCGCCGAGGACGTGAGCTACACGCTCAAGAATTTGAAGCGCGCAGTTATAGTCGGCGAGACGACGGGCGGCGGCGCGCACCCCGTCAGGGGGCGGCGGCTGAACGATCACTTCTTCGTGATGGTTCCCTTCGCGCGCTACATCAGCCCGTTGACGAAGACCAACTGGGAAGGCGTCGGGGTCGAGCCGGACGTGAAAGTGCCCGCGACGCACGCGCTCAAGGTGGCGCAACTCGCCGCGCTCAAAAAACTCGCCGCGGGCAAAACTGACGCTAAGGCCGCGGCACAACTCAAGAGCCTCGTCGAAGCGTTGCAGAAAGAGTTGGACGAGTTGAAGCAGGGCAGTTCAAAGAGTTGACCCGGAGCTGACAGGCAACGCGGAACGCAAGGACGCGGAACAGTGAACGCGGCACGATGAACGGAAGACCACCCGGCGAGCGGGTCGTTTTTCGATCTCGTTACGCGTTGAGTGTTCCGCGTCCTGCTTTCTGTATTCATCGTGCCGCGTTCATCGTTCCGCGTTCGACATTCTTTCCGCGCCCCTCCGCCCGCCGCGCACGTTGCCAACCCGTCGTTTGATCCTGTCTAATACGCTGCGAGTCGAGTTTCCCCGTTCGCGTCCGCCCGACTTTTGAGGAGGCAAGTTCAATGACCAGAAATTTTTTGAGTTTCGCGCTGCTCGTCGCGCTGGCCGTCGCGGCCTGCGCGCAGCAGCCGCAGACAACGCCCGCGCCATCTGCTCCGAAGGCGCAGACCGCCACCACCGCACCGCCCGCCGCGCCCAAGACCCACTTGAAGGTCGGCGACCCCGCGCCCGACTTTACGCTCTCGAACACGAAGGGCGAGAAGGTCAAACTGTCGGATTTCAAAGGCAAGAAAAACGTCGTGCTGGCCTTCTACGTGCTGGCCTTCACGGGTGGTTGAACGAAAGAGCTACAGGCATATCAGGCTGATATCGCCAAATTCGACGCCAGCGAAACACAGGTCTTAGGCATCAGCGTTGACAGTTCGCCCGCCAACGCGCGCTTCGCCGAAGACATCAAGGTCACGTTCCCGCTCCTCAGCGATTTCAAACGCACCACCGTGCGCGACTACGGCATCTTCAACGAAGAACGCGGCTTCGGCACGCGCGCCACGTTCGTCCTCGACAAGGAAGGCATCATCCGCCACATCGAACAGGGCAACACGGCGATTGATCCTTCGGGCGCGTTTCAGGCGTGCAGCATCTTCACGAAGAAGAGTTAGCTGACGCTTCCGTCGTCAAACTTAAACAGAGACAGCCGCGCGCGTCGCCGCCGGAAGCGGAAGATGCGCGCGGCTGTCTCTTACGAATTTTCGGATGAAAGAAAAGCCCCGCCCCGCGCGCCTAAAGCTAAACTTTTATCAGCCTTGATCCGTTTACTAAGCTGAGTCTTCGGCGTCTACAATTCTTAACGTCCGTCCGACAATCAACATTCCACGAGGAGTCGTCGTGAAGTCTAAAGTCATAGTTCTCTCCCTGCTCGCCCTCCTACTTGTCGCCCCGGCGGCGTCCGCCCAAACGCACCGCGCCTCGATTCGCGGCACGATCAGCGATCCCAACAAGGCTATCATTCCCGGCGCGACCGTCAAGGCCATCAGCGAAGCCACCAATGAGACAAGGACGGTTGTGAGCGATGCGAAGGGAGAGTTCGCGATCTCGTCACTCCCGCCAGGACGCTATCGCGTGGAGGTCGCGGGCGCGCCGGGGTTCGCGAAGTTTTGGCGGGTGCTCACGCTTCAGGTCAATCAGCAATACAGTCTTGAAGTTCAGTTATCGGTCAGCGATCTTCACAACGAGATTACCGTTGAAGATTTTTCCCCGCTGAAAAAGGAGACGCCCGCGCTCGGCACGGTCATCGAGGAACGCCAGATCGCGGAGTTGCCTCTGGACGGGCGCAACTTCCTCGAACTCGCGCTGCTCGCCCCCGGCACTGTGCCCTCCGCCCCCGGCTCGGCCGGGTCTGTCCGCGGCGACTTCGCCTTCAGCGCGAACGGCGCGCGCGAGGATTCCAACAACTTCCTCCTCGACGGCGTGTACAACCTCGACCCGAAACTCAACACCTTCGGCGTGCGCCCGCCCGTTGACGGCATACAGGAGTTCGAGATCGCGACGAGCACTTACGACGCCTCGTTCGGCCGCAACGCGGGCGCGCAGGTCAACGTCATCTCGAAGGCGGGCACGAACACCTTGCACGGCACGCTCTACGAGTTTCACCGCAACGCCGCGCTCGACGCGCGCAACTTCTTCGCGCCCGCCGACCAGCCCGACCCCAAGTACATCCGCAACCAGTTCGGCTTCTCGCTCGGCGGCGCAATCCGCGAAGACCGCACCTTCTTCTTCGGCGACTACGAAGGCACGCGCACACGCGAAGGCATCACGCGCATCACCAACGTCCCGACGCTCGCAGAGCGCAACGGCGACTTTTCGCAAAGTCTCTTCGCGCGCCCCTTCAACCCGTTCGTGCAAGCGCCTTTCACGGGCGGCGTGATCCCCCTGGAGTTTCAAAACCCCATCGGCCGCGCCATCGCCAACCTCTACCCGCTGCCGAACCGTAACGTGCGCTTCGCCAACTTCGTCTCGTCGCCCACGTCGCGCGACCGCAACGACCACTTCGACGTGCGCCTCGACCAACGCTTCGGCGAACGCTCGACCTTGACTGCGCGCTACAGTTTCAGCGACCGCGAACTCTTCGATCCCTTCACCGGCCAGACCTTCTCGCTCGTCCCCGGCTTCGGCAACTTCGTCCCGCGCCGCAGCCAGAATTTGATGCTCAGCGAGACGCACGTCTTCTCGCCGACCGTGGTCAACGAGGCGCGCTTCGCCTTCTCGCGCGTCGCCTCCGCGGTCACGGCCGAAGGCGAAGGCTTTAGTCTCAACCGTCAAGTCGGCCTGCCCGAACTCTCCGCGAACTCGCGCGACTTCGGCCTCAGCTTCATCACCATCACCGGCTTCTCGCCGCTCGGCGACGAGTTCAACAACCCGCAGCAGAGCGCGACGAACGTCTTTCAGTTTCTCGACAACGCGACGCTCGTCAGCGGCGCGCATCTCGCCAAGTTCGGCTTCGAGTTTCGCGCCTTGCAGCAGAACGCCTTCCGCGACGTGCAGTCGCGCGGCTTCCTCACCTTCTCCGACCGCTTCCCACTTACCGGCAACGCGCTCGCAGACCTCCTGCTCGGCTTCCCCTTCCTCACCGGCGGCGCGCGTCTCGACAACCACCAGCATCTGCGCGGCGAAAGCTACGCCCTCTACGCCAACGACAGCTTCCGCGTCACGCCGCGCCTGACCATCTCGGCCGGCTTGCGCTACGAGTACAACTCGCCGCCCGTTGATGCCGAAGACCGCGCGAACTTGTACGACCCCGCCACGCGCACCATCTCGCGCGTCGGCACGAACGGCATCCCGCGCAGCGGCTACGAGTCAGACCGCAACAACTTCGCCCCGCGCCTCGGCCTCGCTTACACCTTGAATGAAGCGGGCACGACCGTCGTGCGCGGCGGCTACGGCGTCTATTACGATCAGCCCGCGCTCGCCCCCGGCGAAGGTCTCTACTTCAACGCGCCCTACTTCGACTTCAACCTCTACTTCCCGCTCCAAGGTCTGCCGCTCACGGTCAACAACCCGTTCCCGCAGAACTTCCCCGTGCCGCTGCCCGACACCGCGCTCGCCTTCCAGCGCGATCTGCGGACGGCCTACATGCAGCACTGGAACGTGAACCTCCAACAACAACTCGGACAGAGCCGCGTGCTTGAGATCGGCTACGCCGGATCGAAGGGCACGAAACTTCTGACCGCACGCGACATCAACCAGCCGCGCCCCTCCACGCTCCCCTTCGTCCTGCGCCCCGTGCCGCAGTTCGACGACATCAATTTGATCGAGTCGCGCGGCAACTCCGACTATCACAGTTTGCAGGTGCGTCTCCAGCAACGCCTGACGCGCGGCCTCGCGCTCTTGTCGTCCTACACCTACGCGAAGTCGCTCGACGACGCTTCGAACTTTTTCACCAGCGCGGGCGACCCCAACTTCCCGCAGGACAGCCAGAATCTGCGCCTCGAACGCGGCCGCTCAAACTTCGACGTGCGCCACCGTCTCTCCACCAGTTTCTCCTACGAGTTGCCCTTCGGCCGCGGCCGTCGCTTCGTGAACGACGACGGCTTTGCGACGACGCTCCTGTCCGGCTTCCAGTTCAACGGCATCGTCACGCTGCAATCGGGTCGGCCGTTCACCGTCGCGCTGCTCTCCGAAATTGACAACAGCAACACGGGACGCTCCACGCTCGGCTTCGGCGCGAACGACCGCCCGAACGTCGTGAGCGACCCAAGTGCGACGAACCGCACGCCGGAGCGTTGGTTCAACACGGCGGCCTTCGCCTTTTCCCCCTTCGGCACGTTCGGCAACGCCGGGCGCAACATTCTCGACGGCCCCGGCTACCAGAACATCAACGCCTCGCTCTTGAAGAACACGCGGCTCTCCGAGCGCGTCAACTTGCAACTGCGACTCGAAGCCTTCAACCTCTTCAACCACCCGAACTTCAACTTGCCCGACAACTTTCTCGGCTCGCCCACGTTCGGCCAGATTCTCTCCGCGCGCGAACCGCGCCACTTGCAGTTCGGCGCGAAGCTGTTGTTCTGAACCCTAACCTAGACAGAATGGAGACCACTGATGGCAGGCAAACTCACCGACGCGGATTACGCGGCGGCGGCTAAACTTCTCAAGTGCGACGTGGCGACGATCAAGGCGGTCGCGGAAGTCGAAAGCAGCGGCGACGGGTTTCTCTCGGACGGGCGCGTGAAAATACTTTTCGAGGGGCACTGGTTTTACAAGTACACCAAGGGCGCTTACGCCAAATCGCACCCGACCATCTGCTATCCCAAATGGACGACCGCCTTTTACACGAAGGGCAAGAACGCGGACGTGCGCGGCGCGGGCGAACTGGCGCGGCTCAACGAGGCGATGGAGTTGAACCGCACCGCCGCGTTGCTCTCGTCCAGCTACGGTAAGTTTCAGATCATGGGCTTCAACCACGCCATCTGCGGCTTCGTTAAAGTGGACGACTTCTACGAGACGATGCAGATCAGCGAGGGCGAGCACCTCAACGCCTTCTGCAACTACGTCATCAGCAACGCCCTCGACGATGAACTGCGCGACCGCAAGTGGGCGGACTTCGCGCTCCGCTACAACGGCATCTTGTACAAGAAGAATCGTTACGACGAGAAACTCGCCGCCGCTTACAAAAAGTACTCACAGTAACGGGTGGACGCATTCAAGTAAAAAAGGGGAACGCACGCTCGTCGGCGCGCGTTCCCTTTTTCGTTCAACGCCCACAAGTCCGGCGAATCACTCCGCCAAGTTATACGCAGCCATCTCCGTCCCGTTTCTGACGAGCAGTCGGCCGTTCGCCAGCGCGGGCACGTTCCAAGACTTGCCGGAGAGCGCGGCGAACTTCGAGACTTCCGCGTAACCCGAAGGGTCTGCTTTGACGAGCACGATCTCGCCCGCGTCCGTCGTCACGATCAGGTGGTTGCTGGCGAGGAGCACTTGCCCGTAACCGTAACGCCCGCCCTTCCACTTGCGCTCGCCCGTCGCGAGGTCAACACAGGTGAGGATGCCTTCGTCCAGCCCGTAGGCGTAGCCGTTGTGGACGACCGGGCTGTTGAACTTCGTCTTGAGGTTGATGTTCTCCCACACGGCCTTCGTCGTGAAACTTCGCCCGCTGCCGCTCAGTTCGACCAAGGCCGCGCCCTTGCCGTAGCCCGCCGAGATGAAGAAGCGGTTCGCGCTGACGACGAGCGGCTGCGAGACGTTGATGCCGTAGGACACGTCCCACGGGTGCGACCACAAGAGCGCGCCGTCCGACGGGTCGAGACCGGCGAGACGGCTCGCCGTGACGACTAAGATCTGACGCTTGCCGGAGAGCGTGACGAGCATCGGCGACGTGTAAGAGGCGTTGTCGTTCAGCGACGACCAGACGCGCGCGCCCGTCGCCTTGTTATAGGCGACGACACCTTTTCCGTTCGTGCCACCGGCGAGCACCACCACTTTGTCGTCAACGATGAGCGGCGAGGCGGCCATGCCCCATTGAATGTTCGACGCGCCGTTGTCCGAGAGAATGTTTTTCTGCCAGACGAGCTTCCCTGTCTTCGCGTCGAGCACGCGCAGTTCGCCTTCCGCGCCGAGCGCGTAGATTCTCCCTGCGTCCCACGTCGGCGTCGAGCGCGGCCCGTCACCCGTGTTGTCCGGGCTGAACTCGGCGTTCCAGCCGTGCGCCCACAGTTCGCGCCCCGTCTCGACGTTGTAGGCCACGACCATCTCCTGCGCGCGCCGCTGCTCGATGGTGAAGGCCGCGCCGTCGGCCACGACGAACGACGAGAAGCCGCCGCCCACGGGCTGCTTCCACATCGGCTTCAAACCGCCCGCAGGCCAGTTGACACGGACGGCGCGCTCATCGTAACGCCCGTCTCGGTTCGGCCCGCGAAAGTTCGTCCAGTAGTTGCGCGAGGAAGACGACGCGACGGACGAGGCGGGCGCGGCCGTGTGGTTCGCGTCCTGCCCGTTCGCCGCGACGGTTGCGTTCGCGGCTTGTTGGCCGGGGACTTCTACAGCAGCGGCGGCGGGCGCGTTCTGGTTCGACGCGGCGGCCGGGTCGGTTGCGGCGGCGGTGGCGGGCGGCGTCTCGTTCGTGGCGAGCGCGGCCTGCTGCGCGCGGTGGCGTTCGAGTTCGGAGTAGTGCTCTTCGCGGCCGCTGAAATAGCGATAGCCGTAGAAGTGGTAGAACAAGGCGAGTGCGAGGGCGGCGAAGCAGACGCTCGCCCCGATCATCGTCGAACGCGAGCGATACCACGGAGTCGTGTCTTGTGATTCAAACATGGCGGAACTCCTTTGCCGGAAACCGAAACATTATAGCGCGATTGAACCTTTAAGAATCACCGTCGCACATGCAAAGGGGCGCAGAGAAGATCAACACTCTCTGCGCCCCTCTGCGTCTCTCTGCGTCTCTGCGGTGCAGGTGTTAACCCATGAACGCAGAGACTACGCTACAGTTGTCAAAGCCTAGCCGCGCGCGTTCGTGATGCAATATAGATGCTTTTCGCCGCGGATGAAAAGTTTTTCGTCGGAGATGGCGGGCGACGCGTAGACCGGCTCGCCGAGCGAATTCGTGCGAATCACTTCATGCTTCGCCCCCGCCTTGATGACGTAGGTGTCGCCCTCTTCGCTCGTCAACAGAATCTTGTCCTCGAAGGCGACGGGCGAGGCCATGAACCCCGCGGGCTTTGGCACGCGCGCCGCCTCATACAACACCTTTCCAGTCTTCGCCTCAAGCCCCGTGAGCGAGCCGTTGCCCGTCATCAGGTAGAGGTAGTCGCCGTAGAGGATCGGCGAAGGCACGTAGGCCGTCCCCTTGTTGTACTTCCAGACGAGTTGCGGCGTGCCCGTGATGTCGCCGCTGCCCCCGGCGCGAATCGCCAGCGCGATCTTGGCCGGGTAGCCCGAAGTGATCACGACGAGATCGTTCGAGACGACGGGCGTATTCACGGCGTTGCTCTCCAAGCCCTTGTGCCGCCAGAGTTCTTTGCCCGTCGCGGGGTCGTAGGCGATGATCGCCTCGGCCGCGCTGGCGACGAGTTCCGTGCGCTTGCCCGCGCGGACAAGAACGGGCGTGCTCCACGTCACGTCAACTTTGCGCGGCACGCGCCAGACCTCTTTGCCCGTCTTCTTGTCGAAGGCCGCGATGAACGAGTTCATGCCGCTGTCGTCGCACTGCATGATGACGAGGTTCTCGTAGAGGATCGGCGATACGCCGTAGCCGACGCTCGCCGTGCCGAGTTTGCCGAGGTTCTGCTTCCAGATGAGCTTGCCGTTGTAGTCATAAGCGTATAAGCCCTCCGCGCCGAAGAAGGCGAAGACGTACTTGCCGTCGGTGGCAGGTGTCGAGGAAGCGAAGCTGGCCTTCTTGTGACGGCTGTCGTAAACCGCGCCCTCGTAGGCCACGCGCTCCCACAGAATCTTTCCCGTCTCGCGGTCGAGACAGACGACTTTGAACGTGTGCTTCAAGTCCGCGCCCACGGCGTCGGGATGAACGAAGTCCGACCCGTCGGCCATCTTGTGCGTGACGCCCGCCTTCGCGCCCGGTATCTGTTCGCCGTCGAGCGCGGTCGTCAGAAAAATCTTCTTGCCCCACACGATCGGCGACGAATGGCCGCGCCCCGCAATCGGCGTCTTCCACTTGATGTTCTTCGTCGCGCTCCATTCGGACGGCAGCCCCTTCTCATTCGAGACGCCCTGCCCTTCCGGGCCGCGCCACTGCGGCCAGTTCCCGCCCTTCGCTTCCGCCCCGCGCGCGCCGAAAGCGAACACGGCGAACAGACAGACGACTGCTGACAAAACACACCCGGCGATAAATCGTTTCATTGTTGGTTTCCTTCTAAGTTTAAGAGGTCAACCAATGCCCACGTTAGACGCGGCGGCATCGGCTTTTCTTCCATGTGCAAACTCGAACGCGCTCCGGCGACTTGTTACTTCCCGGTTGCTACTTCCCGGCCTTCGCCTTCGACGCGGCCTTCGCCGGGGCGACGTTGGCGGCGGGCGCGGCCGCGCCGATGCCGAACAGGTGGTGCTGGCCGCGCACGATCACCATGCCGTCCGAGATGGCGGGCGTCGCCATCAAAGGCTCGCCCATCGGGTTCGTCGCCAGCAGTTCATGTTTCGGCCCGGCCTTGACGACGAACACTTCGCCGTCTTCGCTCGAAAAGTACAACTTGTCGTCGGCCGCGACGGGCGAGGCGGTGAACGCGCCGCCCTTGCCCGCGATGCGCTCCTGATACACGCGCTCGCCCGTCTTCGCGTTGTAAGCGGCGACGACGCCGTTGTTCGCGCAGGTGTAGAAGTAGTCGCCGTAGACGATGGGCGTCGGCATGTAGGGGCCGCCGCGCTGCTTGCTCCACGCGACGAACTCGTTCGTCTCCTGCTTCTCCTTCAAGGTGATGTCGCCCGTCGCGCCGAGCCGGATCGCGTAGATCGGCTGGATGGGGCGATACCCGGCGGTCACGTAGATGAGATCGTGCGCGATGATGGGCGTGGGCGTCGTGATCTCGGAGTTGCCGCCGAGCCGCCAGAGTTCTTTGCCGGTCAAAGGATCATAACCGCGTATGAACTTCGTCGCGTTGGCGATCAGTTCCGCGCGCCCTTTCCCCTCGTAGACGGTCGGCGTGCCCCACGAAGGTATCTCGTCGCGCACGGTCTTCCAGACCTGCTTGCCCGTCTTGAGATCGTAGGCCGCGAGGAAAGAGTTCTTCTGGATGTCGGCCTGCACGATGACGAGGTGCTTGTAGATGATCGGCGACGAGGCGTGCCCCCATTGATAGTCGGGATCGTAGAACCAGCCCGCGTCGAGCAACCCCGTGTCCTGCTTCCAGAGGAGTTTCCCGTTCGTGTCGTAGCAAGCGAGGATGCCCTGCGAGCCGAAGAGGGCGACAACGTGTTTGCCGTCGGTGGCGGGCGTCGAAGAAGCGTGCGTACCTTTCGGGTGACGCTTGGTTTTCGGCAAGCCTTCGAGCGTCACGCGATCCCAAACGACCTTGCCCGTCCCCTTGTCTATCGCCATGACGTGCCACTTGTGAACCGGCTCGTCCTTGACCGGCTCGACGTCGCCGTAGAGTCCGTAACGCGCGGCAGGCTTCGCGTCGCTGCTGACGGCCGTCGTCACGTAGACGCGGTTGCCCCACACGACCGGACTCGATTGCCCGATGCCGGGGATCGGCGTCTTCCAACGCAAGCCCACAGACTTCTCGCCGTCCCAACTGACGGGCGTCTTCGCCACGCCCGTCGCCACGCCCGACGCGCCCGCGCCGCGAAACTGCGGCCAGTTCTGCGCCCGGCTCGCGCTCGCGGCGAAACACAGGCACAGGCAGAGAGAGATGATTCGTTTCATGGATTAACCTCGGAATGGCTGTGGGTTGTCTGTGGTCGGTTGTCCGTTGTTGGATTGAATCGAGAGCGACTAACGCTTGAACCACAAAACAACTGACCACGGACAACTACCCACGGACAAACGTCTATCATTTGATTTTCTTGAAGACCTGCGTAGTCGTGCCCCGCTTCATGCTGAAGCCGGAGACGACGCCGTTCTCGACGTTGAAGGTGATCGTCACGCCTTCAAATTCGAGCGGGCGGAAGTTTAATTTGTCGAACGCGCCGAGGGTGAGTTGTTGCCCCGGCGGGCCGATCACGAGCACGCCGTCCTTCACCACCGCGTTGAATTCCGCCCCGCTGTCCAGCTTGTAAGTGCCGACGTAAGAGTTGAGCGTTTCGGCGTCAACCTTGAAGTCGGCCTTCGGCGGCGGCACAGCCCCGGCCTTCGTGAGCAGTTCGGCGATCTCCGTCTGCTTGGCGCGGGTCGCGGCCGCGAGCGCATCAGTCATCCCCTCGGCCTTGAGGCCGCCCGCGGCGAGCACCACTTTGACGAGTTCCACAAATCCCTCGCCCGCGCCGATCTGCAACGCGTCGTCGCGGCCTTCCGCGCCCGCGGCGATCAGGGCTTCGACTATTTTCGCGTGCCCCTTCTGCGCCGCCCAGATGATCGGCGTCGCGCCGTAGAACGTATCCTTGACGTTCACGTCGGCCTTGCGTTCGAGCAGCAGCTTGACGACTTCGAGGTGGCCTTTGTCGGCGGCGTAAGAGAGAGCGGTCGCGCCGTAGCGAAACTTCGTGTTCACGTCAACGCCGCGGTCGAGCAGAGCCTTGACGGTTGCCGCGTCGCCTTTGCGGGCGGCCTGGAAGAGTTGGTCGTTTTGTTCTTGCGCGAAGGCGGCGGGGCGAGCGGCGGCGAGCAGCGCGAGCAACAGGAGAGACAACAAAAGATTTCTCTGGCGCGTCATAGGTTCACCTCTTCGTAGAGCTTCCGGGGTCAGGAAGTTTTCCGGCTGTACATTTTTTCGGATCGCGAAATGATCTTTTACGGATTGCCGGGGCACGCACGGGTCTTGGCCGCCGACGGATTTGAAGTTTGCCCGAAGGTTTTACGTCTAACTCGACGGGTAGGTTGCAAGAGGCGGGTTTGCCTCGCTCATTAAAGCGCGACATAATATGTGGCGCACACGTCGGAGAGTCAAGAAAAACTTAACGGCCGACGGCAACTAAAAATTCTCGCTTGCGTAATCTAAACGGAAGCATTGCAAAACTATTAACCGCCCAAGGTAAAATCCAGCCATGCACGTTCCACACTCGAAACGTTTCGCTCTCGTTCTGTTCATCTTGCTCGCGCTCGCCGCGCCCGTTGTCCTCGCGGGCGACTGGGCGGAGTGGCGCGGCCCGGCGCGCGACGGCATCTCGCCCGAAAAAAATCTGCCCTCGCGCTGGTCGCCCACGGGCGAGAACCTCGCTTGGAAAGCCCCTTACGGCGGACGCTCCGCGCCCATCGTCTTGAACGACCGCGTGTACCTCGTCAACACGGCGGGCAAGGGCGAGACTTTGCAGGAGCGCATCATGTGCTTCGACGCAGACAACGGCAAACTTCTCTGGGAGCACCGCTTCAACGTCTTTTTGTCGGACGTGCCGCCGCACCGCGTCGGGTGGGCGTCGCCCGTGGGCGACCCGGCGACGGGCAACGTCTACGCCTTCGGCGTCGGCGGTTCGCTCATCGCCCTCTCGCGCGAGGGGAAAGTTTTGTGGGAGCGTTCGCTCGGCGAGGAATTCGGCCTGTTGACCACGCACGGCGGGCGCACCGTCTCGCCGATCATTGACGGCGACCTCGTGATCACGAGCGGCGTCACTTCGATGTGGGGCGAGCACGCGCGCGGCGCGCATCGCTTCATGGCCTTCGACAAACGCACGGGCGAGTTAATCTGGGTGAGCGCGCCCGGCGGACGCCCCTACGATACGACCTACGCCGCGCCCATCATCGCCGACATCAACGGCACGCGTCTCTTGATTCAGGGCGCGTCGGACGGCGTCGTCCACGCCTTGAAGCCGCAGACGGGCGAGCCGGTCTGGAAGTATGAAATCTCGAAGCGCGGGTTGAACACGGGCGCGGTCGTCTACAAGAATCTCGCCATCGTGACGCACAGCGAAGAGAACCTCGAATCGAACGAGATGGGCATGATCGCCGCGCTCGACGCGACGGCCAAAGGCGAACTCAAGAAGGAGCAGATCAAGTGGAGCACCGTCGGCTGGCAAGGCGGCTACTCGTCGCCCGTCATTGACGGCGACAGGCTCTATCAAGTTGACAACGGCGCGAACATCGCCGCCTTCGATCTGAACAACGGCAAGCAACTGTGGCTGCAAAACCTCGGCACGATTCAGAAGGCGTCGCCCGTCCTCGCCGACGGCAAATTGTACGTCGGCACAGAGAATGGAAAGTTCTTCATCCTGCGGCCGACCGCCGCGGGCTGCGAGATACTCGACTCGGATCAACTCGGCACGGAGCAGCAACCGGAAGCGATCATCGCCTCGCCCGCCGTCTCGAACGGCCGCGTCTATTTCGCCACCGACTCGAACCTCTACGCCATCGGCAAGAAGTCGAAAGCAGACGCTCATCACGCCGCCCCGGTCGAAGGCTTGCCCAACCCGAACCGCGCGGCGACGTGGGTGCAGGTCGTCCCCACCGAACTGATCATCAAACCCGGCGAGACGGTGAACTTCCGCGTCCGTCTCTTCGACGAGCAGGGCAAGTTTATCCGCGAGGAGAAGGCAGCCACCTGGTCGCTCGACAACTTGAAAGGGACGGTGGCGAACGGCCAACTCGTCTCGGCCGCGGACGGCACGGCGCAGGCCGGTCTCGTCAAGGCGACGGTCGGGGGGGTGTCGGGCGCGGCGCGCGTGCGCATCGTGCCGCCGCTACCGTGGAGCGAGAACTTCGACGCGCTCGTCGCGGGCGGCGTCCCGCCGACGTGGGTCAGCACGACGGGCAAGTTCGCCGCGCGCGAGTTGGAGGGCGCGGGCAAGGTGCTCGTCAAGATCGCGGAAGGCTCTTCGCTCCTGACGCGCACGCGCGCTTACATGGGGGCGTCCGACATGTCGAACTACACGATCGAGTTGGACGTGCGCGGGGCGGAGCGGCGCAGGCAGCGCGGCGACGCGGGCGTCATCGCGCAGCGTTACGCGCTCGTGCTCTACGGCAACAGCCAGTCGCTTCATCTCGAACCGTGGCAGCCGGAAGTGGCGCGCACCGTCACGCTGCCCTTCGCGTGGAAGCCCGACACTTGGTATCACATGAAACTGTCGGTCGAGAACACGCCCGACGGGAAGACGCGCGCGCGCGGCAAGGTGTGGGCGGTGGGCGACACGGAACCCGCCGCGTGGATGATCGAGCGCGTTGACCCGCTCCCGAACCGGCAGGGCGCGCCCGGCATCTTCGGCAACGGCCTCGCCGAACTCTTCTTCGACAACCTGAAAGTGACGCCTAACAAATAAGATGAACCCCACGATCAACGAAGCCGCCGAACTCGCCCCGCCGCCGACGCCGGAGCGCATCTTTCAAACGCTCACGGCCTACCAGCAGACCGCGGCCTTGAAAGCCGCCATCGAACTAGAACTCTTCACGGCCATCGCCGAAGGCGACGACACGACGGGGAAACTAGCCGCGCGCACCGGGGCTGCCGAGCGCGGCGTGCGGATACTCTGCGATTACCTGACCGTCTCGCAGTTTCTCGGCAAGTGCCCCGACGGGCGTTACACGCTGACGCAGGAGGCCGCGCTCTTTCTTGACCGACGCTCGCCCGCCTACGTCGGCGGCATCGCGGAGTTTCTCTCCGGCGCGCACCTCGGCGACGCCTTCGCGCGGTTCACCGAGAGCGTCCGCAAGGGCGGCACGGTGTTGGAGGCCGAAGGCTCGATGACGGCCGATCATCCGATGTGGGAAGACTTCGCGCGCGGCATGGCGTCCATCATGCGCCCGGCCGCCGCAGACATCGCGCGCATCGTGGACATCGCGGAGATGAACGAGTGCAAGATTCTCGACGTAGCCGCCGGTCACGGCATCTTCGGCATCACGCTCGCGCAGCAGAATTCGCGCGCGGAAGTTTATGCGGTTGACTGGCAGAGCGTCCTCGCCATCGCGCAACAGAACGCGGAGAAGGCGGGCGTCGCCGCGCGCTTCCATCAGTTGCCCGGCAGCGCGTTCGAGGTCGAGTTCGGCGCAGGCTATGACATCGTGCTGTTGACGAACTTCTTCCACCACTTCGACCCGCCGACGTGCGAGACGTTGATGCGTAAATGCCACGCCGCGCTCAAACCGGGCGGCCGCGCCGTGACGCTTGAGTTCGTCCCGAACGATGACCGCGTGACGCCGCCCGCCGAAGCCGCCTTCGCGCTCGTCATGCTCGGCACGACGCCCGCGGGCGACGCTTACACCTTCGCCGAGTTCGACCGCATGTTTCGCAACGCGGGCTTCGCGCACAGCGTCTCGCACCAGACGATGCCCGGCCACATCATCGTGTCTCACAAAGAGTGAGCAGCGAGCAGTGAGCCGTATTAAGAGTTAACAAGAGATACATAGAGGAATTGAGGATAATGAAAAGTATTCAAACAAGAGCGGGCTTAAGAATTTTGGCGGCGGTGGCGGTGTTGGGCGTCGTGCTGCTTACTGCTTACTGCTTGCCGCCTACCGTCTCCGCGTCCGATCCGGGCGGCGGCGATTGGCCGATGTGGGGCGGCACGCCCGACCGCAACATGGTCTCCAACATGAAAGGCATCCCCACGAGTTGGGACGTGGTGAAGAAGACGAACGTCAAATGGGTGGCCGCGCTCGGCTCGCAGACTTACGGCAACCCGGTTGTCGCGGGCGGGCAGGTGTACGTCGGCACTAACAACGAATCGCCGCGCGACCCGAAGGTGAAAGGCGACAAGGGCATCCTGATGGCCTTCCGCGAATCGGACGGCGAGTTTCTGTGGCAAGCCGTCTCGGACAAACTCGCGGCCGGACGCGTCAACGACTGGCCGTATCAGGGCATCTGCTCGTCGCCTCTGGTCGAGGGCAAGATTCTCTACTACGTCACGAACCGTGGCGAGGTCGTCGCGCTCGACACCGAAGGCTTCCGCGACAAAGAGAACGACGGCGTGGTGAAGGACGAGAAGTTGAACGGCGAGCGTGACGCCGACGTGATCTGGAAGTTCGACATGATGGAAGAGGTCGGGGCGTTCCCGCACAACATGTCGAACTCGTCGCCCGTCTCCTTCGGCGATCTCATCTACGTCAGCACGTCGAACGGGCAGGACGAGAGCCACGTCAACATCCCCTCGCCGAAAGCCCCGGCGCTCATCGCGCTCAACAAGAAGACCGGCAAGATCGTCTGGGAAGACAACTCCGTGTTCGACAAGATTCTGCACGGCCAGTGGTCTTCGCCGACTGTGGGCAAAATCGGCGGCGTGGATCAAGTCATCTTCGGGCAGGGCGACGGCTGGGTGCGCGGCTACGAGGCTTTGACCGGCAAGAAGCTGTGGGAGTTCGATCTCAACCCGAAAGATTCCGTCTGGCCGAAGACGCGCAACGAGGTGATCTCGACGCCCGTCATCTACGAAGACAAAATCTATCTCGCCAACGGCCAAGACCCCGAACACGGCGAAGGCGTCGGCCACCTCTACTGCATTGACCCGACGAAGCGCGGCGACATCACCAAGACCGGCATGGTCTGGCACTACGACAAAATCCGCCGCTCCGTCTCCACGCCCGCCATCAAAGACGGCATCGTCTACTACTCGGACTTCAGCGGCTTCCTCCACGCGCTCGACGCCAAGACCGGGCAGCCCTACTGGAAGCACGACGTGTTCGCCGCCGTCTGGGGTTCGCCCATGCTCATTGACGGCAAGCTCTATCTCGGCGACGAGGACGGCGACATCGTGATCTTGCAGGAGGGCAAGACGGAGAAGGTCATCGCCACGATCAACATGGCGAGCAGCGTCTACTCGACGCCCGTCCCGGCCAACGGCGTGCTCTTCATCGCCAACCGCAACCAACTCTATGCCATCGCCGAACCGAAACCCGGCGCGCCCGCCCCGGCGAAGACGCCCGAAGAACCGAAGAAGCCGTAGGGCGTCAGACTGGAAATTATCAACGGCCGGGAAACGTTGAACGGTCAAGCCGCTATCAGCGGAAAACTATCAACGGTCGAGACACTATGAAACGACTCTTCCACATCTCCCTCTGTCTCCTCTTGTTGGCGGGCGCGACGGCCGCGCAGAACTGGCCGCAGTTTCGCGGCGCGAACGCTTCCGGCGTGGCGACGGGCGCGGGCGTTACGCCCGTCAGTTGGAACGCGTCGAAGTCCGAGAACGTCGCTTGGAAGACGGCGATCCCCGGTCTCTCGCACGCGAGTCCGGTCGTGTGGGGCGACCGAGTTTTCGTCATCACCGCCGTCAGCGCGGACACCACGGCGCGCTTCAATGCGAAGGACAAAGGCATCGGCCTCGCCCGCGACGACGCGCGCCACGCGTGGCGCATCTACAGCCTCGACCGCGCGACCGGCCGCATCAACTGGGAGCGCACCGCCTACGAAGGCGTGCCCCGCTCCAAGCGACACGTCAAGGCGACGCAGGCCAACTCGACGCCCGCGACCGACGGCAAAGTTGTCGTCGCGTTGATGGGTTCGGAAGGTCTCTACGCTTACGACTTCGCGGGCAAGCTGCTCTGGAAGCAAGACCTCGGCGTCCTGAATCCCGGCCTTGCGGGCGACCCGACCTCCGAGTGGGGGCACGCCTCGTCGCCGATCATCTACAAGCATCTCGTCATCGTCCAGTGCGACAAGCACGCAGGGTCTTTCATCGCGGCCTACAATCTACGTGACGGCAAACAGGCTTGGCGCGTAGAGCGCGACGAACTGCCCTCTTGGAGTCCGCCCGCGATCTACGAGGGGCATGCGCGCGCCGAACTCGTCACCAACGCGAGCAACTACGTGCGCGGCTACGACCCTTTGACGGGCAAGGAACTCTGGCGTTTCGCGAACGGCGGCCAACAGTCGCAGGTGCAGATGCCCGCGCCCGTCGTGGCAAACGACTTGATCATCGTGACGGGCGGCTATCCCGGCAACCGCCCCGTCAAAGCCTTCCGCCCCGGCGCGTCGGGCGACATCTCCTTGAAGGAGGGCGAGGAGACTACGCCCGCGCTCGCCTATCGTCTGGCGCGCGGCAGTTCCTACACGGGCACGCCGCTCGTCTACGGCGAACTCATGTACATCTCCGGCGACAACGGCATGCTCCGCGTCTTCGAGGCGAAGACCGGGAAGCCCGTCTACGAGCAACGCTTGCCCGCCACGTTCAGCGCGTCGCCCGTCGCGGCCGACGGCAAAATTTATCTCGCGAGCGAGGACGGCGACGTGTTCGTCTTCAAAGCCGGTGCGGCCTACGAACTGCTCGCGACGAACCCGATGGGCGAACCGCTGATGGCGACGCCCGCCATCTCCGGCAACCTGCTCATCGTGCGCTCGCAAAGTTACGTCTACGCCATTGGGAAGAAATAGGGATGAGTGCCGAGGCATGAGGGATGAAGCAAAGCCGTGAATCGTGAATCGTGAAAGGAGAAATCCTATTTTCATCTATTTACGATTCACGATTGACGATCTACTTGTCTTCATTCATCCCTCATCCTTCATCCCTTAATTCACATGCAGCCATTCGACTTCCAACTACACACGCGCGTCGTCTTCGGGGCGGGCGCGCTCGCGCGGCTCGGCGCGCTGGCGCGCGAGTTGGATTTCCGGCGCACGCTCCTCGTCGCGGATCACGGCCTCGTCACGTCCGGCCACGTCGCGGAAGCGTGGGAAGTGCTCGCGGCCGCGGGAGTCGAAGTCGTCCCCTTCCACGAGTTCGACGTGAACCCCGACACGAGCATGTGCGCGCGCGGGCGCGACTTCTCCGCGCCGCTCGGCGTTGATTCGATCATCGGACTCGGCGGCGGCAGTTCGCTCGACTGCGCGAAGGGCATCAACTTTCTGTTGACGAACGGCGGCGAGATGCGCGACTACCACGGCTACGGCAAGGCCGCGCGCACGATGCTGCCGATGATCGCCATTCCCACGACCGCCGGGACGGGCAGCGAGGCGCAGACCTACGCGCTTATCTCCGACGCCGCGACGCACGTCAAGATGGCCTGCGGCGATCCGAAAGCGGCCTTCCGCGTCGCGCTGCTCGACCCCTCGCTCACCGTCTCGCAACCGGCCTCAGTCACCGCCGCCGCCGGGTTCGATGCCATCGCCCACGCCGTCGAAAGTTACGTCACGACGCGTCGCAACGCCGTCTCCGACACGTTCGCGCGCGAGGCGTGGCGGCTGCTCGAAGCGAACTACGAGCGGGTCTTGACGCACCCCGCAGACCTCGAAGCGCGCGGCGCGATGCAACTCGGCGCGCACTACGCCGGGGTGGCGATTGAACATTCGATGCTCGGCGCGACGCATGCCTGCGCCAACCCTCTGACGCAGCACTACGGCACGACGCACGGCGAGGCGGTCGCGCTCCTGCTGCCGCACGTCGTCCGCTGGAACAGCACGGTCGTCGCCGCGCGCTACGCCGAACTCTTGCGCATCACGCGCCGCGAAGTTGACGACACAGACGCGGGCGACGCGCTGGCCGCGCGGCTTGATGAGTTGAAGGCGGCGGGCGCGCTCGACACCGACGCGGGCGCGGCGTATGTCGCGGAGGGTGATCTCGAAATGCTGGCCGCCGACGCGGCGCGGCAGTGGACGGGCACGTTCAACCCGCGCCCGTTCGACGCGGGCGGCGCGCTCGAACTCTACCGCCGCGCCTTAAAGTTTCAACTTCAAAACGTTTGATGACATGCCGGAAGCGAACGAGGACATGGAAGAAGTGAACAAGCAATTTCTCACGCGGTCTAACCCGCACGCGCCCTTTTTCGTCGCGCTGATTTTCATCTGCGCCTTTCTACTCGCGCCCGCGCACGTTGTGGCGCAGTGGGCTGACGGGAACAGTTGGACGCAGTTTCGCGGCAGCCAACAGTTGACGGGCGTCTCGAAGTCCGACGTGCCGAAAAGTTTGCGGCCGTTGTGGAATTACGAGGCGGGCGCAGGCATCGAATCGTCGGCGGCCATCGCGAACGGCACGGTCTACGTCGGCTCGCAAGACGGCGTGCTTGCCGCGCTCGATCTCTCGAACGGCGCGGTGCGCTGGAAGTACAACACGAACAGCAAGGAAGGTATCGGCGAGTCGTCGCCAGCGGTTGCGAACGGGTTGGTCTACGTGGGCGATCTCGGCGGGACGGTGCACGCCGTCAACGCCGCGAACGGGCGCGGCGCGTGGACGTTCAAGACCGGCGGCGAGATCAAATCTTCGCCCGTCGCCGTGGACGACAAAATCCTCATCGGCTCTTACGACGGGCATCTCTATTGTCTCGACGCGCGGAGCGGCGCGGTGCGCTGGAAGGTGAAGACGGCAGGCCCCGTCCACGCGACCGCGAGCGTCGCGAATGGGACGGCCTACATCGCGGGCTGCGACGAAATCTTCCGCGCGATCCGCATCGCGGACGGGCGCGAACTCTTCACCGTCGTGTCGGGCGCGTACACGGGCGCGTCGCCCGCGCTGATGAACAACTCGGCCTTCTACGGCACGTTCGACAACTACGTGCTCGGCGTCAACCTCGCCTCGCGCCGCGTCGCGTGGCGTTACAGCAACCCGCAGCGACAGTTCCCCTTCTACTCCTCGGCGGGCACGGTGGAAAACCGCGTCGTGCTCGGCGGGCGCGACAAGTACGTGCATTGCCTCGACGCGCGGACGGGCAAAGCCCAGTGGACTTTCGCGACGCGCGCACGCGTCGAGTCGTCGCCTGCGCTGGCGAGCGGGCGGGTCTTCGTCGGGTCAAGCGACGGGCGTTTCTACGTGCTCGATTTTTATAGCGGGGCGAAGTTGTGGGAGTTCGACGCGGGCGCGGCTCTGTCCGCCTCCCCGGCCGTCGCCGCGGGGCGCATCGTCATCGGCTCGCAGGACGGGCGGGTCTACTGTTTCGGTTGAAGTGCGGCGACGAGGGCGGCGGCAGCGACGGTAGCAAAGGTAGTAGCGACGGCCGGGGTGGCGGTCTACTTCTTGATCCGCAGGGAGATTTCCTTCTGCTCCAAATGCTCCGGCTCCCAGGCGCGCTTGTACTTGGCGAGGATCGAAGCCTCGCCTGCGGCGACGGGCTGGAGCGTGAAGCGGTGCTGGCCGCCGTGGCCGACGCCGCCCGTGCCGATCGGCTCGTATTCGTCGCCGATCAACTTGAGCTTGCTCTCGTCAAACTCCAACTGCCACTGGTAGCCGGTCGTCGCGTTGCCCTCCAACTCGACCACGAACGGCTCGCCCACGGAAGCCACGATCTCCTGATCCAAATTTCGATAAACTTTCGGCATAACGCTTAAAACCTCTGACTCTTCACCCGCCCTTCAATTTCACGCGAAGCGGGCGCGGGCGGGTTTCGCTCCGCTTCCGTGTGCGTTCAAGCATAGCATAGCGACCGGCGGAAAAGGCCGCGGCGGAAACTCGCGCGTGTGGGCGCGAATTTCCGCCGGGCGAAAGTTTGATGTGAGCCGCCA
>JAVEDE010000024.1 GCA_030841105.1 Pyrinomonadaceae bacterium | reverse complement strand
CTACCGGGAATACGTGAAGATAGACGAGCGGTTTCTGCGGCCGGCGGAAGTAGACCTCCTGATTGGAGACGCGCGGAAGGCGAGGGAGGAGTTGGGGTGGGAGCCGCAGTACACGTTTGCGGAGATGATTCGTGAGATGGTCGAGGCCGACCTCGCCGCCGCGCAACAGGAAGGCGGGCAGATGCAGGGAGTCGAACGCGCCGCACAGTCCGCGAGCCGCGTGTGAGACGGCGGTGATACTTTGAAGATGAAGTAAGGTTAAATAGAGAAGTAAGGTTAAATAGACAGGTCATGGTTGTTGCAGGGGAAGAAAGTTTTCAGGGTGAGTTGACGGCGCGGGAGGCTGATGCGCCGCGGCCGCGGGTCTCCGTCGTCATCGTGAATTGGAACACGCGTGAGTTGACGGGGCAGTGTATCGCTTCGTTGAAGGAGTCGCTGGGGGAGTTGCCCGCGGAGATCATCGTGGTGGACAACGATTCGAGCGACGGGAGCGCGGAGTATATCGAGGAGCAACACCCGGACGTGCGGCTGGTGCGTAGCGGCGCGAATCTGGGGTTTGCGCGCGGGAATAATCTAGGATTCAAGTACGCGCGCGGGCGTTATCTGGTGTTGTTGAATAGCGACACGATTGTGCTCGCGGGAGCGGTGCAGCGTCTGGTGGAATATCTGGATGCGCACGCGGACGTGGCGGCGGTGGGGGGGCAGCACTTGAACGGCGAGGGCGAGTTTGTGCCGACGGGCTTGCGCTTCCCGACGCTGTGGAGCGATTTGTCGGTCGCCGCCGGGCTGAACAAGTTCGGGCCGATGGTGTTGAAGAAGAACCAAAAGCTGGCGCGTCTGTGGTACGTCGTCGAGACGCAGGAGGTTGACTGGCTGAGCAACTCGTTCGTCGCGGTGCGCCGCGAGGTGCTCGACCAGGTGGGGCCTTTGCCGGACGAGTTCTTCCTGTACGGCGAGGACATCGAGTGGTACTGGCGGATGCGCGAGGCGGGCTTGCGCGTGTGCTACGTCCACGGCGCGCCCATCGTGCATTTGGAGAACAAGAGCAGCAACCAACTGTATAAGAACAACGACAAGCATTACCGCTACCTCGACGCCTTCCACGTGTTCGCGTCGCGCCACCGCAACCCGCTCTCGTGGCGGTTGGGGTGGGTGGCGAACGCGCTGCACTGGGGCGCGCTCGGCGTGCGTTTTTATTTGCGCGGGCGTCTTAATCACGACGAAGACGCACTGCGGCGCGCGCAGTGGCTGCGCTCGTTTGCGCGCTATCACATTGATCAGGTGACGGGGAAGGTCGCGCCCATCGCGCGTTGACGCGCGGCGCAATTGGAGACATGAGGGAACTGCAAAACAGACAAGTTCGGATCGCGCTCGTCGGCTGCGGAGCCATCGCGCACTCGCACGCGCTGGCCGCGGCCGCCGTGGCGGGCGCGAGTTGCACCGCGCTCTACGACGTGGACTCGGCGCGCGCCGAAAATTTGCGCCGGACACTGTGCCCCGACGCTGTGGTCGTGAACGATCTCGCTCAACTTTCAGAGCACGCCGACGCGGCCGTCGTCGCCGTGCCGAACGTGCATCACGCGCCTGTGTCGCTCGAACTTTTGCGCGCGGGGCTGCACGTCTTGTGCGAGAAGCCGCTCGCGCTGACGAAGGCCGAAGCCGTGGAGATGATCGAAGTGAGCGAACGCGCGGGGCGACTGCTCGCCTGCGGTTTCGTGCGCCGCTTCTTCGCCTCGACCGCGCTCGCGGCGGACGCTCTCAGGCGGAAGTTGGTGGGCGAGCCAGTTCGTTTCGAGGTGCGCGAGTCGGTGTGGAACTGGCCGCTGAACCGCGCGACGTTTGACCCGGCGTGGGCGGGCGGCGGCGTGTTGATTGATCTGGGGCCGCACGTCTTCGACCAACTGGCGGCGTGGCTCGGCCGCGTCGAGGTGGACGGCTACGAGGACGACGCGCAGGGGCGCGTGGAGGCGTTCGCGCGCGCGCGCGTCAGTTGCCGCACGGCGACGGGGCGGCTCGTCCCCGGCGTCGTCCAACTGAGCCGCGCCTACCGCAGCATCAACCGCGCGCGCATTCATTGCACGGACGGCTACATTGATATTGACCCGCATGCGCGCGGCGAGATCAAGATCGCTTTCGGGCGCGGCGTTGACGACGACGCGGCGGGCAAGTTTCACACGACCGCGCACGCCGACGCCGCGACGGCTGCGACTGATCCGTTCGTGCGGCAGTTGGAAAATTTCGTCGGGGCGATCAGGGGCGAAGTCGAATTAGTCGCCCCGGCGCGCGACTCGCTGGCGACGGTCGAGGCGATTGAGACGTGTTACAGGATGCGCACGGCCGCGCCGGAGAGTTGGAATCGAAGCGCGCCGGGCGGCGCGGCTACGACAGCGGCCGTCGGCGCGTCGCGTGGCGAGGCGACGGGCAGTGCATCTATCAACGTCGGTGCGTCGAAGCATGTGGTGCGTGCGAGTCGTTATCAAAAAATTCTGGTGACGGGTGCGGCCGGGTCGGTCGGGTCGCGTCTGGTGGAGATGTGGGCGGAGGCGGGGCGGCTCGGCGAGTTGCGCTGCATGGTGCGGAGCTATCGCACGGCGGCGCGCATCATGCGCTACCCGCTCGAAGTGGTCGAGGCCGATCTGACGGACGAGGCTGCGGTGCGGCGCGCGGCGGAAGGCTGCGATGCCATCGTGCATCTCGGCGTGGGCGACAAGGCGAGTCAGGAGACAGAGCCGCTGCTGGCGGCGGCGCGTGCGCTCGGCATCGGGCGTTTCGTTCACATGAGCAGCGCGGCCGTCTACGGTCGCGCGCTGCCGACGCGCGTCGAGGCGGCGCAGGAAGCGACGCCGCTCGTCAAAACCGGCGAGCCGTATGCGGACGAGAAGGCGCGCGCCGAGCAAGCGGTCTTGCGCGAGTGCGCGCGCGGGTTGGAGGGCGTCGTGTTGCGCCCGCACATGGTCTACGGGTCGTACCTGCGTTGGAGCGCGGAGTTGATGGAACTCTTGTCGCGCGGCGAGGTGTGCGTGGTGGAAGACGGCGGTTGGTGCAACCTGATTCACGTGGACGATCTGGTGGAGTCTGTGCGTTGCGGGTTGGAGACGGAACGCGGGTTCGGGAAGCCTTTATTTGTGACGGACGGCGCGCCTTTGAAGTGGAGCGAGTACATAGACGCGCACGCGGAGTTGTTGGGTGTCGTCGCGCCGCGCCGGAAAAGCGCGGAGGTGTTGCCGGGCGAGTTGGACTGGCGCGGCTGGGTGCGCGCGTCGGTGCGCCCGCTCGGCGCGGTGGCGCGGAGCAACGAGTTTCGCTCGTTCGTCTTTCAGAGTCCGGCGATGCAGGCGACGGTGTTCCGCGCCTACATGGCGTTGCGCGAGAAGAAACGCCTGCGCCCTTACCTTGAGAAATTGAAGTCGGGCAGCAGCGCGGGAGCGGGCGACGGCGCGAGCGGAAACTTCGACGTGACGTGGACGCAGTTGCAACTGTCGGAGTCGCGTCTGAGCGCGGCGCGGGCGGAGCAGGAGATCGGCTTTCGCGCGCGCGTCAACTTCGCGGAAGGGTTGCGGCGCACGTCCGAGTGGTTCGCGACTTACGGGTTGATTCCCGACGACACACACGTTGATACGTTGCGCGCGGGCGCGGAAGATAATCTCGTCGCCGCCGGTTGAAGTTGCGTTGAAGTTGCGCGGGGCATTGTCGTTAGGGAGTTAGTGCGCGAGATCATGTTGAAGTTCATCACAGTCTGCTTCAAGGTCGTGCGCCGCGCGCTGGTGTTGCTCGTCGGCGTGCCGCTCGCGTTGTTGATTGACGTGTTGGAGCGCAACGGGCTGGCGCACTGGCCTTTCGTGACGGAGGCTCTGGGGACGATCCCGTTCACGTTCGGCTGGCAGTTGCGGCAGGAAGTTTACCGGCGGCTCGGCTTGTGCCGGGGCGCGGGCGTCATACTCAACCACGGGACGAGCATCGGCGACCGGCGCACGCGCATCGGCGCGGACGTGTGGATGAGCCGCGACGTGTACGTGGAGTACGCGCTCATCGAAGACCACGTGTTGATTGGCCCCGGCGCGATCATTCTGGCGGGGCGGCATCATCACCGCGCGGACGACGTGAGCGTGCCGATCAAGTTGCAGGGCAACAACCCGCTCGTGCCCGTCAGCGTGGGCGAAGGGGCTTGGATCGGCGCGAACGCGACGGTGATGGCCGACGTGGGCGCGCATGCCATCGTCGGCGCGGGCGCGGTCGTCTTGAAGCCGGTGGCGGACTACGCCATCGTCGGCGGCAATCCCGCGCGCTTCATACGCGATCGGCGCGCGTCAGGCGATGCGACTCCTTCTCCTGCGGCAGCAGCGGCGACGACGAAAGAGTCTCGCGCGGCGAGCGTCAGGGCGACGACGACGGCGGCGGCGCAAGGTGAATGAAACTCCTCCACGCCTCTCACCACACACTTTCAAACGAAAATATTCGATGACAGAGCGCGGCGGATTTTGAGTCATAGTTGTACGGGTCGTAGTTATACGAGACGAGGATGAGAACGGAGCACACGGCGACTGACGTAAAGGGCGAAGCGGCGGCGACGGCGGAAGAGTTCGCCGTGTCGCTCGTCGTGCCCGTGAGGAACGAAGAGGCGTCGCTCGCCGCGCTCGTCGAATCCATCCGAAGGCAGACGCACCAGCCCGCGGAGGTGATCGTCGTGGACGGCGGTTCGACGGACGCGACCGTGCGTGCGGCGCGCGCGTTGGCCGACGACTACAAAATCCTGCGCGTGATCGAGGCGGAGGAGGCGACGCCGGGGCGCGGGCGCAACATCGGCATCGGCGCGGCGCGTTGCGAATGGGTCGCGCTCACAGACGCGGGGATCAAACTCGAACCGGCGTGGCTCGAAAACTTGATCGCGGTCGCGCGTGCGGATAGTGAGGTGTCGGTCGTGTACGGCAATTACGAGGCGGCCGCCGGGAGTTTTTTTGAACGCTGCGCGGCGTTAGTTTATTTGCCGCCGAAGGTGTCGCGTGCGGGCGGGCGTTTGCGCGGGCCGTCCATCGCTTCCGCGCTTCTCAGGCGCGAGGTGTGGGAGGCGGCGGGCGGCTTCCCAGACCTGCGCGCGGCCGAAGACCTCTTCTTCATGGAGGAGATCAAACGTCTCGACTTCAAGACGGGTTACGCCCCGCGAGCGACCGTGTGGTGGCAACTGCAACCGACGCTCGCGAAAACTTTCCGCAAGTTCGTGCTCTACTCGCGCCACAACGTCTGGGCAGGGCGACAGTGGGACTGGCATTACGGGCTGGCGCGGCAGTACGCCGTGTGGCTCGTCTTCGTCGCGCTCGCTATCATGCACAAGTGGTACTGGCTCGCCGTTCCCATCGCAGGCACGCTCGCGCGCGCGGCCAAATCAATCTACGCGCGGCGCGAGGGGCGCGGCCTCGCGTGGCTGCTCAACCCGGCACAGTTTGCGGGCGTTGTCTTCGTGATGCTCGCAGTTGATCTGGCGACGTTCGTCGGGTGGGCGCAGGCCGCTTGGCGGCGCGGGGGCGTCGGCGTTCACAACGTCGGCAGTCAGAACGTCGGCAGTCAGAACGTCGGCGGCGCGGCGCGTCTCGACGTGCCGAAGCCGGGCGCGGGGCACGAACCGCGATGACGACGACGGTTAAGAACTTGAAGACTCTCTACCTCTGCTACTTCGGACTGCGCGAGCCGCTCGTGCAGACTCAGGTGTTGCCCTACCTGCGCGAACTGCGGCGCGGCGGCGTCGAGGTGTACCTGCTCACCTTCGAGCCGAACCGGCGCGCGGCGTGGTCGCCGGAGGACGAGCGTCAGTGGCGCGAGCGTCTGGCAAGCGACGGCATCGTCTGGCACGCGCTTGCGTATCACAAAAGCCCGTCCGCGCTCGTCACGCCTTACGACATCCTGCACGGCGCGTTGACGGCGGCGCGGCTCGCGCGTCGTCATAAGATTGACGTGCTGCACGCGCGCGGGCATCTGCCGATGGCGATGGCTCTGCTCGCGCGGCGTTGGTGCGACGCGCGACTGCTCTTCGACATCCGCGGCCTGCTCGCCGAGGAGTACGAGGAGGCGGGCGTGTGGACGAAAGACTCGCCGCAGTATCGCGCGGTGCGCGCGGTGGAGCGCGCGGGACTGCGACGCGCGGCGCAGTTGATCGTGCTGACGCGTCGTCTGCGCGACCACTTAGTCGAGCGCGGGCTGGCGCGCGCCGAACAGATCGAGGTCGTCCCCTGCTGCGTTGACTTCGCGCGTTTCGAGTCGGCGCGAGATGAAGGCGACGCGAAGCGTGCGGTTAACGAAACGGACGCGGCGCAACTCTCCGCAGGTGAGTTGAGAAGCGATGACACGGCGCGAGGAAGCGATGATGCAGCGGAGCGAGTAAGAGATGATGCGGTGGGGCGTTTTGAAGTGGTCACGGCGGGGTCTGTGACGGGTCTGTACTTGCTCGAAGAGATGGGGCGTTTCTTCCTCGCCTTGAAGCGTCAACGGCCGGACGCCTTTCTGCGCGTCCTCACGACCTCTTCGGCGACGGACGCGGCGGCGACGCTCGAACGCGTTGGACTCGGCCGTGAAGACTTCTGGATCGGCGCGGTGAAGCCGTCGGAAGTGCCCGCGTATCTGCAACGCGCGCGGCTCGGCCTGTCGTTTCGCAAGGCGACGTTCTCGCAGATCGCCGCGTCGCCGACGAAGATTCCAGAATACCTCGCCGCCGGTCTGCCCACCGTCTGCAACGCGGGGATCGGCGACACCGACGACATCCTGACGCGCGAACGCGTCGGCGTCATCGTCCAAGACTTCGACGCAGAGACGCTCGACGAGGCTGCACGCGCCGCGCTCGCGCTCGCGGATGAGACGGAAGTGCGCGCGCGTGCGGTCGAGACGGCGCATCGTTATTTCGATCTCGCGCGCGTGGGCGGCGTCGGCTATCGCAACGCCTACCGGCGTCTGGCCGGTGAGCGCGCGGGCGCGTTCGTGATTCCCGAAACGACGTAACGGCCGGGGGTAAATTTTTGAACGACGCGAACACACGGAGAGTTGAACGAGAGGACGAACAGGCGGCGCACACAGCGGCGGATGCGGCGGAGTCGTCCGATCTGTTGGCTCAGTGGTGGGAGAAGCAGCGCGTGACGAATCTCGTCCGTCACGATCCGCGTCTGCTGGTGCTGCACGGCGTCGAAGAGGCGTGCGGCGCATACGGGTGGGGCACGGTCTTTTACAGCAAGGCGCGCGAGGACTACAAGACGCGCGTCGGGAGTCTGCCGGAGAAGCGCGCGGCGACTTTCGATCTCGACTTGATGAGTCAACTTTTATTCGCGCGCGCGGGCGGCCTCAAC
>JAVEDE010000118.1 GCA_030841105.1 Pyrinomonadaceae bacterium | reverse complement strand
CTACCGGGAATACGTGAAGATAGACGAGCGGTTTCTGCGGCCGGCGGAAGTAGACCTCCTGATTGGAGACGCGCGGAAGGCGAGGGAGGAGTTGGGGTGGGAGCCGCAGTACACGTTTGCGGAGATGGTCAAGGAGATGGTGGAGGCCGACCTCGCCGCCGCGCAACAGGAAGGCGGCCGGGCTGCACACTTCTCCGCAAACCGCCTGTGAGACGGCGCGCTCCGCGTGAAGGGTGGTGAGTCTTTGCAGCGGAATAATATTTGACGAAGACGCCCACGGTAAGTTGAACGTTTGGCCGTCGCACGTTCCGCCGAACGCTTCGTTAGCGTGTCTCTGCGGCGTGATATACTCGGCCGCGTTAGTTCACTTTTAAGACCTGATCTTGCCGGCCGGGGTCGCCGCATCACAAGTTATAGTCGTAAATCACAGATGAGTTCTCAAGATCAAACGTCCGACGCGCGCACGGGCACGGTGAAGGGGCCGGGCGAGCGGCCGCACGAGTTTCTCTTCATCACGGCCGACAACCGGCGTGCGCGCATCGGCGAGTTCGTCTATTACCTCGCGCGCGACGGCGCGGACGTGCGGCAGATTCTCGGCAACATCACTTCGCGCAAACTCGTGCGCAATCTGCCCGACGCGTTTTTGTCCGACCCGGAGACGCCGCCCGCCGTCATCTCCGCGCTCATCGGACTCGACTCGGAGGGCTGCGAGTTGTACGAGATCAACGTCGAGACCATCGGTTACTTTCACGCGCAGATGGGCGACTTCGTCAACCCGCGCATCCCGCCGAACGCGGGCGACGCCGTCTTTCTCGCCTCTTCCGAAACGCTCGCGGGCGTGCTCAGTTCGCGGCGCGTGCACGAGATGGGTTCGGCGCATCTCGGCAGTCTCTTGACGCGTAGCGCGGGCGAAGTCCCTGTCGTGCTCTCGGTCAAGGATGTCGTCTCGACGCACCTTGCCATCCTCGCCTCGACGGGCGCGGGGAAAAGTTATACGGCGGGCGTGCTGGTCGAAGAGTTGATGATGCCGCACAACCGCGCGGCCGTGCTCATCGTCGATCCGCACGGCGAATATGACACGCTGCGCTCGATTGAAGGCGATGCGCGTTTCCACGCGCCGGACGGCTACCAACCGGAAGTCAAAATCTTCACGCACGACCGCGTGCGCGTGCGCTTCTCGTCGCTCACAGAGGCCGACATCAAATACCTCTTGCCCGAAGGCGCGAGCGACAAGATGCTGCACTATCTCTCGCAGGCTTACCGCAAGCTGACGGCGGGCGAGCGCGGCGCGCGCGGCCTGTGGGGCTATCACGATCTGCGCGATCTGGTGACGGCCGAGAAGTACGGCGACGAGGACGCGCGCGGCGGCGCGGGGTCGGGCGGCAACGCCGGTTCGATTGACGCGCTCTTGTGGCGGCTCGACAACCGTTTCGACCGGCACGATTCGATCTTCTCCGACCACGAGCACATCGAACTCAAAGAACTCTTCCGCCCCGGTCGCTGCACCGTCCTCCAACTCTCGGACATCGAACAGCACGAGCAGCAGGTCGTCGTCGCCACGCTCCTGCGCCGCGTCAACAAGGCGCGCATGGCGACCGTGCGCGGCGAGGCCGACGCGGCGAGCGAGAGTTTCCTGCCCTACCCCGTCTTCACCCTGCTCGAAGAGGCGCACCGCTTCGCGCCCGCCGGGCAGACGGTCGTCTCGACCAACATCCTCAAGCAGATACTTTCCGAGGGGCGCAAGTTCGGCGTCGGCATCGGGCTGATCACACAGCGGCCGGGCAAACTCGATCAGGACGTGCTCTCGCAGTGCATGACGCAGGTCATCATGCGCATCGTCAACCCGATCGATCAGGACACGGTGGCGAAGTCGGTCGAGGGCGCGGGGCGTCAACTCTTAAACGAGTTGCCCGCGTTGACGAAGGGGCAGGCCATCCTGAGCGGCGTCGGCGTCAACACGCCGGTCATGTGCCGCGTGCGCGAACGCCTCACACGCCACGGCGGCGAGACGTTCGACGCGCCCGACGAGTGGGCGCGCTGGCACACGGAGAGCGAGCAGCAGCACCGCGAACAGGACGAGGCCGTCGTCGTCAAACCGACCTCGACGAAGAAGGTCGAGAAGTTTCGCGGGATTCAAATTTAGGTCGCGCGCCCGCCGCCGATTCTCGTTCGTGCGAGACGGCAACCTCGCCGCCGCGACTCGCCCGAATCGCGCCGACTCGCAACTTCCCTCAACTTCCCTATTGACTTGCCCCCCCGGCAGTAATATCTTCTCGCCGCTAAAGTTTGCTTTCGAGTTGGCCGTGTGTTGAGAGACGCCACGCGCACCCGCCTCGCCTTGCTTCGTCTCCCGCATCGCCGCTCCAAGATTCTCCAAGCGCGGCCGCCCGGCCGTCGCCAGTTGCCCCTTAGAAGGAGTCCGCCCATGTCACACATCCTGCAGCAGTCACGTCTCCCACGCCAACTGTGTCGCCTGTCGCTCGCCGCCGCCTGTCTCCTGTGCCTCGCCGCGTTCGTCGTCCCGGCACAGTCGGCGCGCGGGGGCAACGCCGCGCACAACACGGCCGCCGTGCCCGCCGCCCCTACCGCGAAGGCCGAACCGAACGACGAGCAGCCGCCCTTTCATGAATACAAAGGCGTCCGCATCGGCATGAACGCCGAAGAGGCGCGGAAGAAACTCGGCTCGCCCACCGACAAAGGCGACAAGGAGGATTTCTACCTCGTCTCGGACAAGGAGAGCGTGCAGGTGATGTACGACGGCGAGAAAAAGGTCTCCGCCATCGCGCTCATCTACATGAACGCGGGCGACAGAGCGTTGACGCCGAAGACGGTCATGGGCGGCGAACTAGAGGCGCGCCCCGACGGCTCGCTCTACAAACTGGTGCGCTACCCGAAGGCCGGTTACTGGGTCTCCTACAGCCGCACCGCCGGCGACTCGCCCATCGTCTCCGTCACGATGCAGAAGATGTAGCGAGCGCGTCGCAACCGTTCGGAATAATTTTTACGCGCGCGGGGAGAGAGGGCGTCGCGCGTGCCTGTCACTTGACCGTCACCTGACCGTCACTTGACCGTCATTTGACCGTGACGCGCGCGACGCACTCTCCCGCGCGCTTGCAATTTGCTCACGACGCACGCCCGCCGCCCCTTCGTTTCGCGCCCGCATTTGCTTTTACCCGCCCCCGCGATGCTAAGATAAACAGGCTCGCCCCCAAAATACGCCCGACGCCGTTCTCTCTCTCCGTGCGGCGGTAATATTGTTTACTCGCGCGAAGTTTTGCGCCCGACGCGCGCCCGGCATAGCCCCGGCGCGCCACATGTAGAGGGATACGGATGCCTACTTCAACGAAGACTCAAATCTCCGGCCGCGTCGTGGAACTGCTCTCCACGCGCCGCGACGAAATACTCAACATCTGGATCAAAGAGCGTCTGGAATCGGAAGACTTCCGCGACGAACTGATCTCCAAGCATGAACTGCGCCAGCAGTCGCAGCAGATCGTGGAGATGCTCGCACGCGCCCTGCAAGAGTCCGACGGCGCGGACTTCGACGATTCCTCGTTCGACGAACTGCGCGCCTTCCTCAACGAGATTTCGCGCCAGCGCGCCGTCAAAGGCTACACCCCTTCGGAGAACGCCACTTACATTCTCTCCCTGCGCAACGTCGTGCTCCCCATCCTCGCCGAAGACTTTGAGGGCGACACCGTGACGCTCGTGCGCGAGATGGATCACTTCACGCGCCTGCTCGACCGGATGGGGCTGGTGATGGTGGAAAACTTCATCCGCTCGCGCGAGGAGATCATCCGCCAGCAGCGCGCAGACATGCTCGAACTCTCCACGCCGGTCATCAAGGTGTGGGACAAAATCCTGACGCTCCCCATCATCGGCACGCTCGACTCGCGCCGTGCGCAGATGATGACCGAAGCCCTCCTGCAACGCATCGTGGACACCGGCTCGACCGTCGCCATTCTCGACATCACCGGGGTGCGCACGATGGACACGCTCGTCGCCAACCATTTGATCAAGACCGTCACGGCCGCACGCCTGATGGGCGCGCGCTGCATCCTGACGGGCGTCTCCCCCGCCATCGCGCAGACGATGGTGCAACTCGGCATTGATCTCACCGAGATAACCACCCGCGCGCAAATGTCCGACGGCATCAAGCTCGCGCTCGAAATGATCGGCCGCAAGGTGGTCTCCGCCGCCGCGCTCGCGCGCCTCAGCAACGGCACGACGCCCTCGGCGCAAAAGACTGACCAAACAGTGACGAGTGACAAGTGCTAAGAACAGTGACAAGTGACAAGTTAAAACAAAGGCTTGTTTTGATTCTTGCTCATCACTCGTCACTCGTCACTTGTCACTGTTCTTAGCACTGCATTATGGAGTAATGCCAATGAATGGAGCACAGCGCATTCCGATTCTGAAAGTTGGCCGCGTCCTCGTCGTGCCGGTGCAGGTGGACATGGACGACCAGACCGTCATCGGTTTGCAGGAACGGATTCTGTCGGAACTCGAACGCACGGGCGCGCGCGGCGTCCTCATCGACATCTCGCTGCTGGAGATGGTTGACTCTTTCATCGGGCGCATGCTCTCGGACATCGCGGCGATGGCGCGCGTCATGGATGCGCGCACGGTGGTCGTCGGCATCCAACCGGCGGTCGCCATCACGCTCGTCGAACTCGGTTTGGAACTGCGCGGCGTGGACACCGTCCTGAACGTTGACGAAGGCATCAAACTGCTGCGCGACGAGTTCGGCGCGGACGACGACGAGCGCGACGAAGAGGAAGCGGAACTTCAGGGGGAATGGCATTCGTTTGGAGAGCCGCGCCATCAGGCTTGAGTCGGAACACGACATCGTGGTCGCGCGCGGCGAGGTGCGCGCGATGGCCGTCGCGCTCGGCTTCGGCCTGATCGATCAGACGCGCCTCGCCACCGTCGCCTCCGAACTCGCGCGCAACATCATCAAGTACGCCGGGCGCGGCCGTGTGATCGCGCAGGCCGCAGAGCACGCCGACGGGCGCACAGGGATGCGACTCATCTTTGAGGACTCCGGCGGCGGCATCCCGAATATCGAAGCCGCCATGCGCGACGGCTTCTCCACCGGGCGCGGACTGGGGCAGGGGCTGCCCGGCTCGCGTCGTCTCGCGCACGAGTTCCAAATCGAATCCAGCCCCGCGCGCGGCACGCGCGTGACGGTCGTGCGCTGGAGATGAGAAAGCAGTGACAAGTGACAGGTGACAAGTGACGAGATAAAACTGTGAATCGTGAATCGTGAATCGTGAATAGATAAAACAGGGTTCTTTCTATTCACGATTCACGATTCACGATTCACAGCTTTTGTTTTAACTTGTCACTCGCCACTTGTCACTCGTCGCTTTATTTATGCGAGTCATTCAGTCAATGGAGGTCAGGGACGAGGCGCAGGTGGGCGCGGTGCGCCGCGCCGTACACGCCTACGCCGGGAACATCGGGTTCACCGAGCGCGAGTTGGCCGAGATTGACATCGTGGTGCAGGAGGTGGGGACGAACGCGGCGCGCTACGCGCAGGGCGGCGGGCAGATTCATTTCACCACGACGCTCGGCGCAGAGCCGGGGCTGGAACTCTTCTACACGGATCGCGGCCCCGGCATCTATGACCTCGACCGCGTGGTGCGCGACGGTGTTTCGACCGGCGGCTCGCTCGGCGCGGGACTCGGCGCGGTGCGCCGCCTGATGGACGAGTTTGAAGTCTACTCGACCGTGGCGAACACGGGTCGGCTCGCGTCGCTCTCGCGCCGGACGACACACGGCACGTCGCTGCTCTTACGCAAGTGGGTGGCCTCGACGCGCCTCTCCGATAAAACGCATGCGGCCACCGCGCGTCGCATCGGCGTCTGGACGCGCCCGCACCCGAACGAGGATCGCAACGGCGACGCCTACTTCATCCGACGCCGCGCGGGACAGACTCTCCTCGCCGTCGTTGACGGCTTAGGTCACGGGGAGGGCGCGCATGATGCTTCGCGGGTCGCGCTCGCGGTGCTCGCCGACTGGCAGGGCGAAGGGCTGGAAGAAGTTTTCCGCGCGGCGCACGCGGCGCTCAGGCCGACGCGCGGCGCGGTGATGGGCGCGTGCGTGATTGATGCGGCGCGCGGCACGTTTCAATATGCGGGCGTGGGCAACGTCGAGGTGCGCGTCTTCAACGCGCCCGAACCCGCCCGCCCCATCTCGAACAACGGCACGCTCGGCGCGCGCATGGACAGGCTGCGCGTCTGGTCTTACGCGTGGGCGGAGGGCGCGTCGGTGGTGCTGGCCTCGGACGGCCTCAGCGCGAAGTGGGACGTGAACGACTACCCCGGCCTCTTGCAGCGCAGCCCCCAACTGCTCGCCGGGATTCTGATGCGCGACTACGGCCGCGACAACGACGACGCGACTGTCCTCGTCGCAAGATAGGTTTCAAGTTTCAGGTTGCAGGTTTCAAATTTCAGGTTTCAAGTTAAAGTCCGAAACCTCGAACCCGAACTTTCAACTTGAGGCGCGTACGACCTCAGACCCGAAACTTGAAACCCGCAACCTGAAACTTTTATGGAAGGCATTGACACCACCCGGCTCGGAGACATCTACGTGCGGCGCGAGGCCGACATCGTGAAGGTGCGCGAACGTGTGCGCCGTCTCGCGCGCGAGATGCGTTTCGACACCACCACGCAGATCAAGATCACGACCGCCGTCTCCGAACTCACGCGCAACATCTACGAGTATGCCGGGAGCGGCGCGATCACGCTCGCCGTCGCCTGCGGCCGGGGCGGCGCGGGCGCGGCGGGCTTGCAGATCACTGCGCGCGACGAAGGCCCCGGCATTGACGAGGCGAGTTTGCGCGCCATCATGCGCGGCCAGTACAGTTCATCTTCGGGTCTCGGCGTCGGGCTGACGGGCACGCGCCGCCTGATGGACGAGTTCGAGATCGAGTCGGGCGAGGGCGGCAAGGGCACGCGCGTGACGATCATCAAGTGGCTGCCGCCCGCCGAGGCCGCCGGGATCAAGGAGCGCGTCGCCGCCTTGCGCGAGGACTTTAACGCGGAAGATAACGAGTCAGCCGTCGAAGAACTCTCGCGGCAGAACCGCGACTTCGTCCGCATCCTCGGCGAACTCGAAGAGAAGCGCGAGGAACTCGAACGCCTCAACGGGCAACTCACCGCCTCGAACGCCGAACTCAACGAGGCCAACGCGCGCCTGCACGAACTGGCCGAGATGCGCGAAGAGTTTCTCGCCGTCACCACGCACGACCTGCGCTCGCCGCTGACGGTCATCAGCGGCGTCATCAGCTTCTTCACCTCCGGCCGCCTCGGCGAACTCTCGCCCGAACAAAAGAACATGGTAAGCATGATGGAGCGCAACACGCAGAACTTGATCGAACTCGTCAACGATCTGCTCGACGCCGCCAAGCTCGAATCCGGCTCGCTCCAACTCGAACTCGCAGACGTTGATCTCCCCGCCCTCGTTCGCGAAATCTGCGAACCCTTCGAGCAACTCGCGCGCGAGAAAGGTCTGACGCTCAAGCAAGAGGACGCGCCCGCCGACCTGCCGCCCGTGCGCGCCGACCGCCCCAAACTCCGGCGCGCCGTCGTCAACTTGCTCTCGAACGCTTTGAAGTTCACCCCGACCGGCGGGAGCGTCACGGTCAGCGTCGAACGCGTCGGCGGCGACGCGGTGCGCCTCTCGGTCACGGACACGGGCGTCGGCATCGCGGCCGACGATCTGCCGTCGCTCTTCGACAAGTTCGAGCAGGCGCGCCACCGTGCCACGCGTGGCGAGAAGGGCACGGGGCTTGGCCTCTACATCACGCGCCAACTCGTCGAACTCCACGGCGGCACAATCAACGTCGAGTCCGAAGTCGGCCGTGGCTCGACTTTCTCTTTCACCCTGCCCGTCGCGGGCAACAACACGAAGGCGGACGAGTAACGAATGACGAGAGCAAACTTCTGCTTTAACTTGTCACCCGTCACTCATCACTTGTCACTCACTTAATATGCACTATCACTTGATCGGGATTTGCGGGACGGCGATGGCGTCGCTCGCCGGGATGCTACAGGCGCGCGGGCACAAGGTGACGGGGTCGGACAAAAACGTCTACCCGCCGATGTCAACGATGCTCGCCGAGTTGGGAATCGAGGTGATGCAGGACTACCTGCCTTCGCACCTCGAACCCGCGCCCGATTGCGTCGTCGTCGGCAACGCGCTCTCGCGCGGGAACGCCGAAGTCGAAGAGACGCTCCGCCGCCGACTGCTCTACCGCTCGCAGGCCGAGGTGGTGAAAGAGGAGTTCATCCGCGGGCGGCGTTCGCTCGTCGTCGCGGGCACGCACGGGAAGACGACGACGACGAGCATCGCGACGTGGGTGCTGGAAGTCGGCGGTTTGAATCCGTCGTTTCTCGTCGGCGGCGTGGTGCAGAATTTCGGCGCGAGCTTTCGCGTCGCTGATAGTGACTACTTCATCATCGAGGGCGACGAGTACGACACGGCCTACTTCGACAAGGGGCCGAAGTTCATGCACTACCTGCCGGAACTCGCCGTCGTCGGCAACATCGAGTTCGACCATGCGGACATCTACCAAGACCTCGCGCACGTCAAACTCGCCTTCCGCCGCCTGATGAACCTCGTGCCCGCGAACGGCCGCCTCATCGCCGGGTGGGACAGCGAGCACGTGCGCGCGACGGTCGCAGAGTTCGGCGCGAACCTCCACACGCAACTCGAAACCTTCGGTACGTCGGGCGACGCGCGCTGGCAGGCGCGCGACATTGACCCGTCGGGCGAACTGACGCGCTTCCGCGTCTTTCGCGAAGGCAAGGAATGGGGCGAGTTTCAGACGACGCTCATCGGCGACTTCAACGTGCGCAACTGTCTGGCCGTGATCATCGCGGCCGACGCTTGGGGCATCGAGCGCGCGGCGATTGCCGAAGCCCTCGCCACGTTCAAGAGCGTGCGGCGGCGCATGCAGGTGCGCGGCACGGTCGCGGGCGTCACTGTCATTGACGACTTCGCGCATCACCCGACGGCCGTGCGCGAGACGCTGCTCGCCTTGCGGCAGAAGTATCGCGCGGGAAGGCTCGTCGCGGTCTTCGAGCCGCGCTCGACCTCCTCGCGCCTCGCCGTCTTCCAACAGGATTACGTCGCCGCGCTCCAACAGGCCGATCGCGTGGTCGTCGCCTCGGTCTTCAACCCCGACACGCTGACGCAGTTCGGCGCGCTGCTCGACACAGACGAACTGGCAGCTGAAGTCGCGGCCGGTGGCACGCCCGCCGAATCAATCGAAGGCGCGGATGAGATCGTGCGCCGCCTCGCGCCCGAACTCCGCGTGGGCGACACGGTCGCCATCATGTCCAACGGCGGCTTCGGCGGCATCCACGACAAACTTCTCGCCGCCCTCGGCGGAAAGTAAGCGTTGAGCGGTAAGCTGTCAGCAGTTAAAGCAAAGAAAACTCCGGCGCACGTTTTTACTGCTCACTGCTCACTTTCCGCTCCCCTTCACACTTTCAATAAGCATTCGCAGCGCATGCCGCCCGTTGGCGTGTATGCAGGTTTTTCCCTATTTTCAGGCCGAAACGTCGCCCTTCGTAGCAAACAGTTTGGCGGCCGTTACCGGGCAAAGTTTCACCAGACTTTCACCGGCAGCCCGCACAGAATATTTCTCTGCCATACCGCAAACAGCGTTGAGATCTGAAATGTGTTGACAGTTCTCAGGTAATAGGAATATTCTCCGCCTGAATTTTTGCCTCGCTTGGATTCCACCCTGTTCCTTCAGGGTGCTGTCGGGACCAGAAGATCCTCAAATTGTCTTCTGGTTCACTCCGTAACCCTCAACCGACAAACTTCTTCACTACCAACCAGAGGAGAAAAGCGATGAAAATTATGAGAATTATTGTTCCGCTCCTATGCCTCACAGTATGCGCGTTGTTCGCCGTTTCGGTCGGGCAGGCGAGTCACACGCTAACGCAGGAGAGTTCCCGCGTGAGCCAGACCCAACCCCAAGGCGTGACGCTGAAAAACGTCGAATCCGTCAAACTCACGAAGGCGACATCCCTGCGGAACGTTCAAAAAGTGCGAACGGAACTGTTGGAGGGTATTGATACCATTCTGAGTGCCGGCTCAAAATTTAGTGGAGGCGAAACCACTTTTGTCAATACCAAGGTTTATAAAGATGTCGTGGATAGGACGATCTACAAGACGACTAACAGTAGCGTCTTAATGAGAGCGATACCCGAGGCTGACCTTAAGGAGTTGCGCGCCCTCATCGACACCCGTTTTGAGGAATCAATTCGCGCCCGGAAAGTTAGTACCCTTGGAGAAGGACAGGTGAACAAATCCCTCTTTACGGGTAAGCTCGCGGCCCCGGCGGGCGCATACAGATAGCGCGGGCGCCCGTTTCAAATTCCGATGCCGGAGCCGAGGAGAAATCAGCAGCCAGATCGAATGCCTCCTCCCCTTTGAGTTGGATTTGAAACGGGCTCCTCACAAGTCGTAAACGCGGAAGATGCTGACCCTCAAACCTCATCGGTCGCGCATCGTCCACTCATAGCTCGCCCCTAAAGCAAGTGGTTATAACGCCCAAACATTCGCGCGGTTTGCTCATCATCAAAATCGCAGCGACACTGCACCTCGCGCTTATCGTCTGCGGTGCGGCTAAGTACACACCCCTGCTCGTCAGCACGCGGGCCGGTCGAGCCATAGGATGCTATCAATCCTATTCCGGAGCTGGAACTAGTTACGGCTTCTTCGCCCCCGGCGTGGCCGCCCAAAGGCGGGTAGTCTGGCACGGCCATAACGCGCAAACCAATAAGTGGCAAGTAGACTCAGAGAGCGGGCCGAGCCTAGAAGCAGAGCTTAGAATTTCGACCGCCGCAGGTTTGTTTTCGCAGGAAGGGCCGCACGATGTGCTCGCCGCGTCATGGGCGGCCTGGATGTTCGGTAAACACCCCGACGTTTCCCTCTCAATCATCGAGGTACAAGCCTATGTCATACCGACGATGGAGCAATATCGCGCCGGGGAGCGACCTCGCTGGCTAGTCGTAGGTGCTTATCCTTTTGCCAGGAGATAGTCGATGGAGGCTCGGTTGCCGATGGGCGAAGGGACGCATCTGACAGGTCTGAAATCACGCGCTGGCAGGGCGCTGAAATATTTGTGGATGCTGACCATCAGTCTCCGCCCCGAGAGCCCCGCGCCACTGGCACTACTCAGGATCGGCGTCTGCTCCATTCTCATTCTTCAGGCGATTTCACTCAGGGATTATCTATATCCATTGGTCGGCAGTCTGGGTATCATGCAGCCGGAGATCGCGAATAGCCTGACATCAAGCTGTCAGCCTCGGCTCGAATGGGCTATCCACATTGGCAACAACCTGTCCGAACTCAGTGAAGAACAGATCATCACGTTCTGCTTTATCGCGTACATCTTTTCCTTGAGTTTGCTGGCGCTTGGTCTATTCACGAGGGTCGCGGCGCTTTTCGCCTGGTTGTTACACCTCACGTTCAACACTTCCGGCATCACTTCCACCTACGGCGTCTACGAGTTCACTAACATCTCGCTCTTTTATTGCTTCGTGATGCCTGTCGGGAGGGCATTTTCAATCGACTCTTTGTGGCAGGACAAAATACCCGGGAGCGTTTACTACTGTCTGTGCCGCCGCGTGCTGCAATGGCACTTGTGCGTCGTCTACCTCTCGTCGGGCATCGAAAAGGCGGCGGGGGAACAATGGTGGAATGGTGAGGCTGTCTGGCGAGCCCTAATGCGTGAAGGCGTGCCGGTGAGTTTCGCGTGGCTGGCGGCTGTCCCCATGGTCGCGATGATGCTCTGCTGGGGAACCTTGGTTCTGGAGATGGGTTACGCGGTCTTTATCTGGTTGCCCTCCACACGTAAAATCTGGCTCGCGTCCATTACGTTGCTTCATGCTGGCATCGCACTGTTTCTGGGTCTCTGGTTTTTCTCCGGCAGCATGATCCTCTTAAGCTGGGTGGCCTTCTACCCGTTCGCGGTAACAGCGCCGGTGGATGACCGAAAACAAGTAGAAGGTGTTGTTGAAGACCCTGTTTTAGTCTAAATTCATTTGCCGGCATTTCCCCCTCTGCACCCTCCAACTCGCCGCGCCCAAGCGCGGTAGTCAATCTCTCTTAATGGGTCCTTTCAGAGTTTTACAACCCGAGGGTGAACGCCCCACCTCACAGGGTCGTTAGCGACAGAAAAACATTTCATTTCATCAACAACACAGATTGTTTATAAATTTGTTGACCGGGCTGCTATGACGGCTTCTTCGATTCGACCCACACATGCGATGACATCACGCTTTATTTCATGCTGCCATATCCGGATGACGCGCCACCCCATCCTCCTCAACTTGCGGAAATTTTTCTGATCACGGCGTCGGTTTTCTCTAATCTTGTTCTTCCAGAACTCTTTAAGTTTGTGCTCCCATGCAGGAAGTCTATAGCCGTGCCAAAAATCACCGTCGATAAATATAGCTATCTTCTCTTTAGGGAATACCGCGTCAGGGCTGCCGGGTAAGGACTTGACGTGCTTTTTGAATCTATAACCCCGCCGGTGTAACTCCGAACGGACGATCATCTCCAGACTTCCATCTTTCAGTTTCACGCGCGACATTGCGCGGAAACGCTGTTCTGGCGTGAGGTGATCAGGCATATAGCTCGAGCCGACACGGGCGACTGCTACTTATATTGCATCAATAAGTTGACGCAACCCGGCGACGCGCGATTCCGCAGCTAAGTAGCCCTTGTAATCGTCCAATGATTCTTTGATTAGTTGGTTATATTGTATGACTCGAGCATTGACCGAAGCGAGTTGAGGTCTGTTGAATTCCGGATCGTCATCTAAGTCGTGTCCGAGGAGGCAAATCACTTCTATTACCGGATTCTTTGTGCCATGGTCTTTGAGGCACTTGATCAAACCATCCCGATACTTCTTTACCTGCTGCACTAGTTCTAACGTCTTAACTGTCCGTCCTGATTTTTTCAATTCTATGATTATATGTTTGCCCGCTGCAGTTACGTATTTAATGTCATAGCGGGCGCGCCGCTCTTCAGCAGTCAATGCTGCTGTAATCTTTTTAAATTCTTTGGTGACTGATTGCTCGATCCTCGGATTCTGCGTAGCTCTTTCCCATGACGGATGCAACAGCCATAGATTGTCATACAAGTACTTCTGAATGACCTTTTCTTGACGGTTTTTATCGACGATCTTAGCGAACGCCTCAATGACCTTCACTCGCTCCGATGCGATATCGTAATAGAGCACTGCCTCTATATCGGCTAAGTCATTGAATATCGAAGCGAATTTCAAGTCATCTACTGATTCAAGAGCGTCCAAGTCGTCAAGGCTGGTTCTTATTTGAAGTCTCTCGAAAGCCAAGATACCGTAGCGGTACAACTCTTTACGATCTTCTTCATTGTCCATTGGAAGAGTCTCGATTTTATCGAACAACTGTTCCGCGTGTTTGCGGCTAGCGGCAGGTAAGGTCTCATACCACTTTTTGATGGCTGGGTTCTTGACCGCCTGCTGAGTAGCTAGTTCTTTCCGCCACTGGCTCCAGATACCCTGAATATCTTTCAATCGCCTATACAGATGCTCTTTAAGACTCTCATAACGCGGGTCATCTTCTATGATTCGTTGTCTGTTGCTTGTCGCGATGTCTTCATAATGGTCGAAATCTAGAAAGTTCGCCGTGATCTCACCTGTCAAATACTTCGCATACAAGCCCCCTTCCTTATAATCAGCCAAAATATCCTCTTGGACTAACTTGCCCCATGCCAGGATGACGATCTTATTATTACCATCTTCCAACTGCCCATGTTTTTGAACTGCCCCGATCCACCCTGAGATCGAATAGTCTTTTTCCTGATCGACTATCCCTTCGAAATGTTTCTGCCTCTTGAGATTCGTGCATTCATCGGCGCAGTCTTGAGCGTCATCACCGATCGTCCAGAGGAATTGGATGCTTTTGAAGAAGTCCCTATCGGCTATCGTTACGGGTGTGTCATTGACCTTTACTTGGAATCCGTTCTTCTCACCTATGATGCTGAATCGCCGGGCAAGCCTCTTCCGTAAAGCTGTTTCTGTCAGGGTCAATTTCTTTTTCAGCTCTGTGAGAATGATTCTAGTGCCTTTGTATATTTTTAGTTGCTTTTCCGGTATGTCTCGCGGGTGATACACACCCTGGTTATTTGCAATCTGGTCCTTGACATCCTCGGTGGTCATTAGAAAACCGTTCTTCTTCCGCGCTTTCATGCTCTGAATTTCTATCTTATTGGCGATTGAAAAAAGTGATAGTTTCCCAATGCCCTTCCGTCCCATGACATGCCTGCGCAGATGAGGTGTGTAAGGGCCTTCTACCTCTCTCTTCTGATAACCGACGTTTAGAAATTTTTCATTGATGTCCTTCAAGTCCATTCCATTGCCGTCGTCGGTGATGACGATCTTGTCGTCTGCGATATCAAGCCAGATATCTACAACTCGTGCTTCAGCGTCCCAAGCATTGGCAACGACCTCGGACAGGACGGCCGGCACGTTGCTGTAGAGATTCAACCCGAGTTGGTTCAATACGCTCAGGTTCAGGCGCATCGTGTATTTATGCTTTTGTGGCATAGTGAGGTCTCAAATGATTTTTGATGCTCTTAGCGATGATCAAGCCAAGGCGCACAGGTACTGCGTTGCCGATGTGTCTTGAAAGGTCTTTATTACTGACCCGAATGTCGGGAGGGATGAACTCATAGTTCATCGGGAAAGTCTGGAAGAGCGCCGCTTCCCTCAACGAGATAGCCCTATGCTGCTCCGGATGTCCGAATCTGCCGTTACCCAGTCCTCCGCAATGAGTAGTCATCGTGGGGGCTGGTTTGCCCCACTCCATACGGCCATAAACACTTACATACGATTGTCCTGTGGTTTTTTTGTGGCACTCTAAAAGTAACTCTTCTGGCCAATCCTTCCATCCTCCCCCGGGTGGCGTATTCATGATCCTTCTCATGTTCGTTTCTCTCAGGCCCCTGGCCCGGTGCAACGGGTCTTGAGCACTGACCTGCCCGGCAGAGATTGGCTCCAGATGACGGATGACATCTTGGACGGTTCTATATTCCTCAGGCCTATGAGTCGGCTTGATGATCTCCATCTCTCCGAACCTCGAGGCTAACAGGACGAGCCGCTCGCGTGTTTGAGGGATGCCGTAATCAGGACAGTAGACCATATTCGAAGAGACGAAATACCCCTCAGATTCCAAGGCCTGCATGAACTCTACGTAAACCTTGTGGTCTAAAAGTTCAGGCACGTTCTCCATAGAAACGATGTCAGGTCGTACTTGCTTGATCAGGCGGGCGAAGGAGCGCAACAGTTTCCATTTATCATCTTCCGTCGTTCTTACAGTGTAGCGACTGAACGGTTGGCAGGGTGCGCAACCGACCAAAATCGTTATGTCGTCCGGCGGGTATAACCCAGCGAGATATCTGCCGGGCAACCTGGCGACGTCTCTTCTGATGAAGGCCGCACCATTATTTCGCTCGAATGGATATCTGCAACTTTCATCGACATCTATCCCGGCCACGACGTTGAAATGCTCTTGGACGAAGCCATGGGCCATACCACCGACGCCACAGAACAAATCGACGACTGATGCAAATTGCATTCTTAGCTCCAGAACCAGGTGGATCGGAAATCACTTCAGTATCGATGCGGGCAAGGAAGAGTGTCAAATGCACGAGCGGTAAATCTTGTCAAGGTTTTCGACGTCTAGATCAATGTGCTGTCGCGCAATCAAATTCTGTAGTTGTCGTAAATCCACTTTCGCAGGTCTGTTAGTTCCTTAGGATAGCCATACTCCTCTTGAATCTCCCCGGGGAGCTTGGTCATAACAATCTCCAGTGGGATGAGCGCGACGGCCGCGAGGAAGTTGGCCTCGAAGTCGGCCTTCGTCTTGTACCGCTTGTCGAAGAGCTGCATGCCCGGGACGTGGAGCAGGTGGTGCGCTAGTTCGTGGAGTAAGACCCAGAGTCGCATCCCCGGCGGTAGGCCGGGGTCGATAACGATGAAAGCGAAGCCAGCGTAAGGGATGTACAGACCGGGCATACCGACCTTGCCCTCGACGATGTACACGCCCTTCTTTTTGCAGACCCGCTGGATGTCCCGCTCGGTGATGATGCGCTGGTTCCAGTGTGGGAACGCTTTCAGCGCAACGTATGCGAGGTTCATTTCTTCGTCAGACGCTCGACCTCCCGATCCAGCAGATCGATTAAGGCTTCCACGTTCACCCTCTTGTCTATCGGTATCTTGTTGAACTTTAGGCTCAACAAGCCGAGTCGGGATTTGAGGAAGTCGGGATCGTCCTCTGGTCGTTTCCCTCTTACTGCTGCTAAAACCTCGTCGTCCGAAACGCCTAACCCTTTAGCAATAGCCTGCAATTTTTCTACCGATGGATTTTTAACAACACGATTAAGAATTTTACTTAAGTAGCTGTGCGTTATCTTCCCACCGGAGCGCTCCTCAATTTTGCGCAGCGTGAGGGTCTCATCCTCGTTTAATTTTCGGCGCAGATAATCTGATAGATCTCCTGCTTGCTTCTTATCCACACCGCTGAGGGTAATATATTCAACGGGTCTTTTGTTCTGATTCTTGGTGAATATATTGCTTGGCATGGAATCCTTGAAACTTTAGGATGCGTGCGGGTCATATCTGACCCAGCGAGGAGCATCAATGGAAACTGTGAAGAGTACAGATGAAAAGGTGGTGGATGTCACCTTCCAGCTTAAAGGTGAGGATGCTGAAGTTTTTGAGGCGTACATGAAGCGGGAATACATCCGCCTCAAATCTGTTGCAGCACAGAAGCTCGCGCTCGAGCGTTTAGCCCAACTCCAAAAGGAAGTGGGTGAGCTAGCGCAGGTGTGAGGCGCGCTCTTCATGCGTGCATTGTGCTGCGCGGTCGGGCGCGCTTCCAGTTTTAATTCTCACTTAATTCCAACCGAGCGTTTAAGGGGCGCGAAGGCGGATGAGACAGGAGCGGCAGGAGATGGAATCCTGGCAACTCAACTACACGGCGGCCTTCGACTATCTGAAGGGCATCGCCACCCGCATCGGCAAGTCCTACGAATGGTGCCGTCGCCAGTGTCACGCGCCCTCCGACCATCTCGATTACTACGGAGCCTTCCTAGTTTGGTGGTACGCCGTTCTGGCCGTCAATCCGACGGGCGCAGACCTCTACATCAACGATCTCATTGCGCGTCGAGATGCCGCGCGCTGCCCCGGCGAACTGGCCGAGGCCGAGTGGTTTGAGGCGGTCGCCGCCGCGGCCGAGGAGGTCGGGCAGGGACTCGCCGCGGCACTACGCCGGAGAGACCCGGTGGCCATCGCGAAAGAAGTCTCCGAAGGCATTGAGGAACTGCAGCGCGTGCTGGCACTCAACCGCGCGCACGCCGAGAGCGTTCAGCGCTCACTAGATTGATATTGAGTTTGCCGCCGGGGGATCGGGAGCTCGCGGCGGCAATGAAGGGGCGGGCGAGCCTTCTGATCACTCGGGCGAGCCCGCCCCGGAGTAACACAAGATGATGAGAGTCAAAGCTATCGAAGCAATCGAACCACTGCACATCGCCATCCTCGAACTCGGAAGGCGCTACGCCTCAGGCGAGATCACGAGAGAACGGCGCGACGCCCGCCTCGTCGAACTGAACAAACGCCGGCCGACAACTCGCCGCCGTCGCACCCGCTCGCTCGGCCTCGCCATCCCCGCCCCCGTCACCTTCTACTCACTCAATGAGGCGCGCGCCTGATGAGCGACAAGCAGCAGCTACCACCTGCGCCCGCCTACGTGCCCACGGCGGCCGACGAGTACGCCTTCCGCCGCCGCCGCACGCACGCCCACATCGAAGCCATGAGCGGGCTGATACTCCAGGCCATCGCCTACCCGACCAGGCGGCACCGCGACTTCATCTGCGCCCTCCAGAGCGCCAACTCCGGCAACGACGCGAAAGTCCCCTACACACCGTTCCGCCGCGCGCACCTCACGCTCGCCGACTACATGAAGTATGACGGCTCGCCGGAGAGCAGGCGCAAGGCCGTCTACCGCGAGATCTGCTGCCTGCGCCGCTTCCAGCGCACCACGGGCATCGTCATCTTCCACGTCACGCCGGGGAATGAAGAGGAGGCTACGGAGTACGTCGATTACCTCACGCCTCTGGCCGATGCCTCCATGCAGCGCGCCCTTTCCTCCCCGCTCTGGAAGACTGATAAGGCAGAGGCCAAGCGTGAGGCCGTCCGGTGGGCAGTGTCGATGCTGCCGCGCATCCCTATCGAGGAGGATGAGGAGGCCGAGAGCAAGCAGCTCTCACTCGACGATTACGAGCGGGCGCAGGAGGAGCCCTTCTACCAGTCCATCAAGCGCACGGCTGACGAGATCGAGAAGCGCGGCGGCGACCACTGCTGGATCGAGCGCGTGGCCAAGCAACTCCTGCACATCGCAGCGTCTAGGAAGAAGACCGCCGGCGCGCGCCGCCCCGATGCCAGCTTGAGAGCCTCGGCGGCGTCGGCCGCGCGAGTTGGAGGGGGGACGGCAGAGGGGAGTGGTGATCTATACAACGTGGGACAGTTCCGGCCTGTTACGGAAAGTGACATTTTCGAGAGGGGGGAGGACAGATCTGTCCTCCCCCCTCAGTCCGATGCGGCCGTGGCCGATCTCGACGAGACGACGGCCAGCGGGCAGGGGGGAGGACAGATCTGTCCTCCCCCCCTCCTGATCATCTCGCCGCAGCGCTCAAGTACGCGCGCTGCGGCTGGCCGGTCTTCCCGCTCCACCATCCCGCTGAGGACGGCGCGTGCTCCTGCAGCCAAGGCAAGGCGTGCCGCAGCGTCGGCAAGCACCCTCGGACGCGTCAGGGGCTGAAAGACGCGCAACGGACGAGCAGCAGGTGCGCGCCTGGTGGCAGCGATGGCGGCGGGCGAACGTCGGGCTGGCGATGGGGAAGATCTCAGGTCTGGTCGCCCTCGACGTGGACCCGAGGAGCGGGGGCGACGCAAGCCTGACGGAGTTGTTCGAGGAGCACGGGGCGTTCCCCGCAACGCTCGAAGCGCTCACCGGCGGCGGGGGCTTCCACTTCCTCTTCGCTCACCCGGGCGTGAAGTTCAAGAACTCATCATCCGTGTTAGGCGAAGGTCTGGACATCAAGACGGATGGCGGCTACATCGACGCCGCTCCGTCACTTCACGCCAGCGGCAAGCACTACGAATGGAGGGGCACAGCCGCGCCGTCGCCGATGCCTTCATGGCTGCTCACACTGCTCACCACAGAGCGCGCGAAGCCAGAGCGCGCTCCTGCTGCTGCGGCGGCCGCGCACCCGCTCGCCGGATGCCCGCCGCTCAGGGGACTCATCCCCGCCGGCGAGTGGAACAAGCAACTCTTCCGCATCGCCTGCGCCGTCAGAGGTGAGGGGGCCGACCGCGCCGGCATCCTCGAGGAGTTGACCGAGATCAACGGGGCGCGGTGTGCGCCGCCGCTCGACGCGTCGGAGTTGGAGCGCATCGCCTTGAGCGCGATGCGCTACGCGCCGGAGGCCAAGCGGCGTGCGCCGCGGGCGGAGGGAGCCACGCGATGATCGCGCCGTCACTCTACGCCTACCTGCGCGCGCGGTGTGAGCTTCACGCTGGCCAGCGGCAGCCGCCTGCAGATGCACGCGCCCGCCGGTGCCGTCACCGAGCACATGCGCAACTTCGTCCGAGAGCACGCGGCCGAGTTGGCGCAGTTCATCTATGAGCTTGAAGAGCGCGCCGCCGTCTTCGAGTTCGAGCAGGGACACACGCGAGCCGAGGCCGAACGCCTAGCCCGTATGTGTGTGCTCGGCGGCACGGCGGAGCCGGATGGTCAGTTGTGGATGAAGCTCTACACCTCGACTCACCCGCTCGTGCGCGAAGTGATGGCGCGCTTCGGCGCTGAAGTGGTCGAGGTGAAGTTAGTCGCATGAAGGGGGCGCAAGCATCAGTGACACAGAGGGCACTCATGGGGCTGGCCGATTACCTCGGCAGCACGGCCCTGACGCTACTCATCCGCTGCCCCTGCGGCCGGCGCAACTATTTCGACCGCAAGGGGTGGGCGTGGTTAGAAGTCGCGTTCTGCGTCCGTTGCTGGCAGGCGGTCATCTTTCACGATTTACGCATAGTCAGTCGCTGGGAGGGGGAAAGGATGCTCAGAGAGCAGACCGTGTTCGAAGGCGAGTTGAAAGCGCTGCGCACAATAGAAGGGGTCATGCGCCGCTTCCTCTCGGAGTTCCACGCGCAGCCACTCTGGATGTGGCCGCCGCAGACGGTGCGCATGGCGCAGGCCGTGCAAGCTAACCTGCGACTCGCGGAACTGGCGCGCACACGCCAAGGCGCGGAGCTGGCCGTCCCGCTCGACGGGTTGCCGGAAGGCATCTTCTTAGAGATGCCGGGTGAAGAGGCTTATGAGTTAACGGCCGAGCAGACGCACTTGCTCTCCCTCTTCTCCAGACTGCCGGAGGATCGTCGCTCAGTTATGCTCGCCTTCTTCGAGGACGATCCTCATCTTGAAGGCGCGGAGGGCCTATAGTTATGAGCGCACTCAAAGAACTCGTCACGCCGCCCGTCGAGCAGATCGAACTGTGGCCAATAGAGCGCGTGCTCGCGAACCCGCTCAACCCGCGCGGCGAGTTGATCCCCGACAGCCTCGACGAGTTGGTCGCCTCCATCATCGAGCACGGCATCCTCACGCCGCTCCTCGCCGTGCCTGCTGGCGAGTTCGTTCACCTCGTCGCAGGCCACCGCCGCCGAGATGAGCGGCCTGCGCGAACTGCCCGTCATCCTTCACCGCTTCACTGCGCTTGAGCAGTTGGAGATCATGCTCGTCGAGAACCTGCAGCGGCGAGACCTCTCCCCGCTTCAGGAAGGGCGCGGCTTCCAGGCGCTCGTCCGTGAAGGCTTGAGCCGCAGCGAGATCATGCGTCGCCTCTCCATCCCCTCGCGCCGTGTCCAGCAGGGGCTGGCACTCCTCACGCTCGACCCCGTAGTAGCCCGCTCCTTCGACAGCGGCGACCTGCCGCAGCAACTCATCACGGAGTTCGCACACCTGCCTAACCCGGCCGAGCAGCGCCGTTACGCCACGCTGGCCCTGCAGCGCCGTCTCAAGACCGGAGACTTAATCGAGTACATGCGCCAGCAGCGGCGTGCCGAGGCGCACGTCTCGGTCGCCGCGCGCCCCGGCGCGCGACCCTCTGACGGCGCAGACGCCGCACCTGCGACTGTCAGTGAGACGAGCACGTCCGCCGTCTCGGCCGAGACGGACACCGGAGGTCACGCGGCGGCGGCCACCGGTGAGTGTATGCCTGCCGCGCGAGCCGTGCGCGTCGAGCGGCCGGAGGCGCACACCCGCTCGGAAGCCGTCGCCTTGCTCACAGGCGATGCGACAGCTTCTTTCGCCGTCCTCAGGCGCGCCATGAAGCACGCCTGCCAGGGCTGTGATGAGGAGCACTACCCCACCATCTGCCGCGCGTGCCCGATGCCGCAGTTCATTGCTTCCATCGTCGCGGAGTGCGTCGTGCCGACCGCTAGCCCCACGCTCAAGGATAGACGCAAGACTCCCATCTATCGCTCCTGGTGGACGCGTGAGCGCGTGCTCGCCGGTCTGCGGCGTCTTTACGCCGACACGGGGCGCGCCCCTAACTGCGGCGATGCCACCTACCGGAGACTGCTGCGCGAGTACGGGCAACACGGGTTGAAGGGCGGGCGTCGCCACTACCCGACAATCGAGGCCGTCTTGTGCCACTGGCCGAGCTTCGCCGCGTCGTGGAAAGAGGCGGGCATCACGCCTGACGGGCGGCGCGGGTTGACCACGTCGTCCGAGGGAAGCGAGGCCGGCTGTGCGTGGCGGCGCGAGGTGGGAGAGCGGCACGGGCGGTTAGTGATCGTGGAGTTTGCCGCTTACTACCGGTGGGGGCAGGACGGGAAGCACCGCACGGCGCGGTGGCGCTGCCGGTGTGACTGCGGGCGGGAAGAGATCGTGCGGGCCGGAGCCTTCAAGCGCAAACGGGAGTGCAAGCACTGCGCCTGGGCGCGCGGGCGTGCGCGCCGCAAGGCCGAGGCACCACAAAGGGCAACAGCAGCAGTAGCGTCACAGGAACAGGCGTCTGCACCTGTGCCCACAGCTTCGCCGGCCGGCGCGACAGGTGCGCCACGGGCGACCTCCCCGGAGTGGCCGGCGGAGTGGGGAGGGCAGGAGACTATGCCGGCCCTCCTTCAGAGTGCACCTTGGGAGTCCGTATGAGCACCATTGCCGCCTTCATCCTCGGACTCATCTGCGGCCTCACGCTCTACGCGCTGCTTGAGCGCGCCTACAGCCTCGGCAAGCGAGCAGGGCGGGCGTCAGCCACGCCAGAGTCAGAGACAGGCTTGATGCCGCATAGAGCACGAGGATGCTGCGGCGGGGCGCATCCGTCGCCCTAGAGGGAGCGCTCTAGGCGCGCGGGTCCTTCCCAGACCTTTCGAGACTGAGGGTAACGCGCCACCTCACACTATCGCTAGTGACAGGATTTTATTTCATTTCATCAGCAACACAGCAGCATTTAAATCAGTGGTTATGCGGGTGTGGTGAGAGTGGGTTGTTTCAGGACGGCGTGGAAATGGCAGAGAACGGAGAAAAGCTCATCGGATTGCACCCGCGCGTGGAGGCGCTCCTGAGCGGCTCGCACACGGCCGGTGAGGTGCGCCGCTGCAGCCGATGTGGCGTCCGCAAAGTGCTTGATGTGGGCTTCTACCGTGACCGGACGTGTAGAGGTGGCCGTCGCCCCGAGTGCAAACGCTGCCAGGGCAATTATCGCCGGGCGTGGGCGCGCCGTCGCCGCGCTGCATCACGGGCGAAAACTTGGACGGATTTGGACGCTACAGGCCGCGCGCCAGCGGCACGTAATTAATCAGCGGCGCTTTTGCGACCGCACAACCGAAGGGAGAGGGTAATGTCAGAGATCGCAACTACCAAGACACCCGGTATCTCAACCAACGTGGCCGTCCTGGCTCGCAGTGCCCGCATCACGGGGCTGCGCAACTTCACCGGCGCCGGTGCCGAGGTCAGAGCCTACCGCTTCGCGCAGTGGTTCATCGCCGGCCCGCTGGCCCGCATGTACGGCGACGAGGTGACGCCGACGACGCTCATGACGCGCACCGCGCAGTTCTGCCGGCAGCAGGCGTGGCGCTCGAGCGGGCGCACTCGGAGCGGGATAACGAGTCGGGCGGCTTCCTCGTGCCCGACGAGTTCATCGCCGACTTCATCGACTTGCGGGAGCGGTTCGGCGTGTTCCGCAGGAATGCGCGGGTGGTCAAGATGCGCAGCGTGGCGCAGGACTCACTCCGCCGGCGGGGCGGGCTTAAGGCGTACCCGATAGGAGTAGCCGACCGGCAGATCACGGAGTCGCAGGCGAAGTGGGATGGCATCCATCTAGAGGCGCGCAAGTGGGGCGTGTTGACGAAGTACGAGGCGGAGTTGAGTGAGGACGCATTGACGAACTTCGGCGACGGGTTGGCCGGGGAGATGGCCTACGCCTTCTCACAGAGCGAGGACGAGTGCGGCTTCTTAGGCGACGCGACCAGCACCTATCACGGCATCGCCGGAGTCATCCCACGCCTGGTCGAACTGGATGACACGGTAGCGAACGTGGCGGGGCTGGTCGAAGCTACGGGCAGCACGTGGGACAGCATCACGAGAGAGGACATGCTCGGCGTCATCAAGCGGCTGCCGGAGTACGCCGACACGCCGGAGACGAAGTGGTATTGCTCCAGGAAGTTCTACGCGAACGTCATGATGCGGATCATGCTGGAGGCCGGAGGCGTGACGGCGGCACAACTGGAGAGCATGCGGGTCAAGATGTTCATGCACTACCCGGTGGAAATAGCGCAGGTGCTGCCCAAGAAGAGCGCGGCGAGCCACGTCCCCTGTCTGTTCGGGGATCTCCGTCAGGCGGCGCGGTTCGGCGACCGACGGCAGATCGCGGTGGACGTGACGGACTCGAACCGGACGGAGTTCGAGGATGATCTGTTGACCATCCGCGGGACTGAGCGCTTCGACATCAACGTGCACGATGTCGGTAACGCCTCGGCCGACGAAGACGAGCGCGAGGCCGGCCCCATCGTCGGGTTAATTACGAAGAGTAGCTAAGGGCGCGTGGGTGAGGTGTCAGAGATGAGTAGAAGTCTCGAACAGATTTTTAGTCCTGAAACACTGGAGGCACTCGACGAGTACGTGAGCGCCAGAGTGCGCGAAGGGCTTAAAGAGTCGCTGCCCCGGCCTGAGGGCGGGGCCGAGTACATTTCGGTTAAGAGCGCCTCGACGCGCTTCGACATCTCTGAAAGCACCATCCGTGATTGGATCCGCCTGGGCAAGCTCAAGAAGTACAAGATCATGGGGTGCGTCCGCCTCAAGCCTTCCGAGATTGTCCGCGAACTAGAAAATCAATAAACTCACGCCCGCTACGAAGGGCGGCGCTTCCGGTCATAGAAGGAGCCGCATGGGAGTTTACAAAAGACAGGGCAAGTGGGAAGTCCGCTTGCAGATGAAAGGGGTGAGGTATTACCGGCAGGTGCCGGAGGCTCGTAACAAAGGGCAGGCTCTGGTCGCCGAGGCCACCCTGCGGAAAGAGATTTACGAGGGGCGCTATGGCAAGGAAGGCAGGGAGATCAGCACGACGGACTTCAAAGAGTTTTGCGAGCACGTCTACCTGCCCGACATCAGGAACCGACTCAGGCAGTGGAAGAATGAGCAGTATAAGGTCGGTACGCTCTGCCGGTTCTTTTCAGGCAAGAGGTTTCGTGACATCACGCCGATGCTCGTCCAGAGCTACAAGCGCCACAGGGTTTCGGGCGAAACGCAGTACGGGCGGAAGCGCCAAGCCTCTACCGTGCGGGGAGAGATATTGACGCTCTCCGCGATCATCAACATGGCGATTGACAACGATCTCATCGGCGCGAATCCGTGCCGGAAGGTCAAGTGAGCGCGAGGCGAGCTGGTGAGCCGGCGTGATCGCGTGCTCACGCACGATGAAGAATACAAGCTCATGCCGCAGCTCGAGAACTTCTTCGAGGTGAAGGCGGCCGTGATCATCGCGCTCAACACCGGACTGCGGCGCATGGGGATCCTCACGCTCAAGACTTCGGACGTGAATTTCGCCGCGCGCACTCTCACGTACACGGCTAAAGGCGGGAGGCGGCGCACCCTGCCGTTGAACACCGCGGCGCTCGGCGTCTTGCAAGAGATTGCGACGAGTCCCGCACCCGGCGGATTCCTATTTCACAACCGCACGGGCAACAACCTGTCAGCCGCGGGCGGTGCCTTCAAGCTGGCGGTCGAGCGGGCTGGGCTACAAGACTTGAACTTTCACGACCTCCGGCACACCTTCGCGACGCGCGTGCGGTTGCACGCGGACGCATACACGGTGCGCGACCTCCTGGGGCACTCCAAGGTAGACACGTCCAACATATACGTGAACACAGCGCCCCTTGAGGAGCAGCGTGGGGCCGTTGACGCATTGGCCAATCACCCGCGCGTCATCGAGGCCGCGGAAAAGTTTCACCGTGGTTTCACCGCAAACGAGAGGTAGCACATTTTTCGGGAGGATAAGCGACGTCTACACAATTTCAATAAACATTCGTAACGGCGTTGAAGTGTGGCCGGGGTAGAAGAGGGTTGGCCGTGTGCGGACGCGCCGGAGGGGTGGTTACAACTTGAAAGATTTCTCGATGTTCGAGTTGGCCTTGCAGGCTGCGCCGAAGGAGTCACGACTCGAAGACCTCGGCGACCTCGCCATCGTCTCACGCAAAACTTTTGACGAACGCCCGACGTTTCGCTTCCGGGCGAAAGTGCCGTGCCTCGAATACGTGAGCCTGTTGATCGAGAACGCGCTGCTCTTGCGCACGCACCGCGAGGGGCGCGTCTATGCGGGCTTCGAGAAGCTGTCGCGGATGGAATACGTGGCGGATCGTTTCCTGCGCATCTCGGACGTATCGGAGCGCGTCTACGTCTTCGGCATGCCCGACTGGACGCCGCCGCGCCACCCGAACCTCGGCGTCGTCAAGTTGAAGCCCGCGACGAACCTCGCGCGCGAGTGGTTCGTCATCGCGCACTCCAACAAGTACAACGCCGCGCTCGTCGCCGTTGACGAAGACGGCTTCGACACGCCCGTCCTCGACGAGCGCAACTTCCGTTCGTTCAAATCCACAGACCCGGCCATCGTCGCCCGCCTCGCCGAAGCCGCCGAAGATTTAATTGACCTGTCGGCCAAAGCTGCGGGTTGAATGATTGACCTATCAGCCAACACTTCGAGTTGATTGACTGACCACTCGGCCGCGACTGCGTGTTAATGCCGTGGCGCGAAAGCACGCCGCGCGCTCTCTTTCAACTCGATAGATTCTCTCTCGCCCCGCGCTCTCCGCGCGTCTCCCGAATCAACTCGCTTGTCCACTCGTCGCCGACGCCGTAGCAGCGCGAACGCGCCGAGGGCGGCCGCGGCCGCGAGCAGACGCTTGCGGTTCGGGTAGGGTTCGAGGTGTGTCGTGAAAGGGCTGAAGGTGGTCGAGCGGTGCGCGTACTCGCCCGTCGTCGCGCCCGCTTCGTCCATCGGCGCGAAGAGGTTGTCGCCGGGTCGCGGCGGTTCGTCCCGTCTCTGGAGTTTGAAGGCCGCGCCCCTAGCGAGCATGAGGCGGTCGAGGAGCGCGGGGCTGATGCGTTGTAACACGCTCAGGACTTTCCCGCCGTCGCCGACCGCGAGGTCGCGCACCGGATGCGCGGCGGCGTGGAGGATCGCTTCGGCGACGAGGATCGGTTCGTAGACTGGAAACATCGCGCGCGGTTCGACCGACATGCGCGTGCGCGCGTGATTGTAATAGGGCGTGTTGATGACGGCGGGTTTGATGAGCGTGAGGTGGATGCCCGCGCGTTCGTGTTCGAGTTCCATCCTGACGGCTTCGGTGAAGCCTTTGACGGCGTGCTTCGTCGCGCAGTAGGTTGACTGCAAAGGCACGGCGCGATCAGAGAGGACGGAGCCGACGTTGATGATCGCGCCGCCCCCGGCGCGTTTCAGGTGCGGCAGCGCGGCCTTGATGCCGTAGATCGTCCCCAGCAGATTCACGGCGACGATGCGCTCGATCTCTTCGAGACTGATCTCTTCGAGCGTGCCGTACTCGCTCACCGCCGCGTCGTTGACCCACGTGTCTATGCGCCCGAAGTGAGACGCGGTTTCTTCCGCGAGTTGAAAGACCTGCGCCGAGTCGGCCACGTCGGTCGGCACGACGAGGGCGCGGCCGCCCGCCTCCTCCACTTCGCGCGCCGCCGACCGCAACGCTTCGACGTTGCGCCCCGCCAACGCGATGCGCGCGCCGCGCCGCCCGAACTCAATCGCCGTCGTTCGCCCGATGCCGCTCGACGCGCCTGTCAAGACGACGACCTGCTCGCCCAATGGTCTCAACATAAGTTTCCCCTTGTGTTCTTCTCGAATTTAACTATCGCGTTTAGCCGTCGCGCTCGCCTTTAGCCGTCGCCCTCACGTCTGGCTATCGCGTTCGCGCGCCGGGCGGCCGGAGAGCGTGTTGGGCGCATCGAGGTGCGCGCCGTCGTGGACGGCCATGCCGAGGCGTTCGACGAGTTCGCCGCCGAGCCAGCCCGTGAACAGCGACAGCCCCACGCCGAGCATCGAGAGGATGAAGGCGACCGATTCGGGCCCGTGGTTGGCCGTGTCGCGCCTGAGCCACCAACTGAGGCCGAAGAGAACGAGCACCACGTCGTTGCCGAGGCCGTGCACCAGCCCGACGCGTTTGGCGCGCGTGCCCGCGGGGATCGCCCACCAATCAACGAAGCCGGGGACGGCCGCGACGATGCCGCCGACCACACCCGCCGCGATCATCCAGTAGGCGGCGTTCGCGAGTTGCTGGTTATTGGTCAGCAGGTAAATGATGTCGAAGACGGCGGCAGTCGCCAGCAGGCCGAGCGGGAAGACGATGAGGATCGGGTGCGCCCCGTGCCCCAGAATTTTGAACTTGCTTTCCATAAGATTCTCCCTCCGCGGTTGATGTGTGACAGACGAAGCGAGGCTCACTTGCACTCGTCGCAGGGGGAGCGAGAGACGTTCGCGCAATTTTACGGGGTGAGCGGAGTCTAGTCGACCAACCGTTTCATCACAAGTGGGAGTTGTTTCCGGGAAGTCACATTGTCATCATTAAACGGTTGTCGGTTACCGGCGGAAGTTATCGGCCGAAACGAAGATGCACTATACTGTCAGCCGCTCAAACAACTGACCACGGACAACCGACTGCTAACAACTTTTCCTATGTCCATTCTCCAACGCATCCGCGCGCGCGCCGCCGCCGACCCGCAACGCATCGTCCTGCCGGAGGGCGAAGACCCGCGCACCATCGTCGCCGCCGCCATCTGCGCGCGCGAACGCCTCGCGCACATCATCGTGCTCGGCAACGAAGAGCGCGTGCGCGCCGCGCAGCGCGAGGCCGGGGTTGACCTCGGCGGCATGGTCGAGGTGATTGACCACACGCGCGCCGCCGCCTTCAACAAGATGGCCGCCTTCTACCACGAACTGCGCAAGGCCAAAGGCATGATGCCAGACGAGGCGCGCATCGCCGTCAAAGACCCGCTCTACTACGGCAACCTGATGGTGCGGATGGGCGCGGCCGACGGCTCGGTGGCGGGCGCGACCAACACGACGGCGCACACCGTTCGCGCCGCGCTCCACTGCGTCGGCGTGCGCGCCGGGTTCAAACTCGTCTCAAGTTTCTTCGTGATGTCGCACCCAGACGCGCGCTTCGGCGCAGACGGCGCGATGATCTACGCCGACTGCGGCGTCGTCATCGAACCTTCGGCCGCCGAACTCGCAGAGATCGCCATCGCCTCGGCCGACTCGTGCCGCGCGCTCCTCGAAGTCGAGCCGCGCGTGGCGATGCTCTCGTTCTCGACGAAGGGGAGCGCGAAGCACCAGTTGATTGACAAGGTGGTGGAGGCGACGCGCACCGTGCGCGCGCGGCTGCCCGAACTAAATATTGACGGCGAGTTGCAGGCCGACGCCGCGCTCGTCCCTTCGGTCGGCGAATCGAAAGCGCCGGGGTCTGCGGTCGCGGGTCGCGCCAACGTCCTCATCTTTCCAGACCTGCAAGCGGGCAACATCGCCTACAAACTGACCGAGCGGCTCGCGGGCGCGACCGCCATCGGCCCGATCCTTCAAGGACTCGACAAGCCCTGCAACGATCTTTCGCGCGGCTGCAAGGCCGAAGACATCGCCGACGCCGTGGCGATCACGGCCGTGCAGGCGCAAAGCCGGAAAGGACAGACATGAAACTCCGTCAAAACTTTTTCGCACGCCGCGTCCGACCCGCCGCAGTCCTCGCGTTGCTCACCTTGGCGCTGCTGCCCGCCGTCGTCTCCAAGGCGCAGCAGATCGCCGACCCGAACTTCGACACGAAAGTCGCGCGCCCCGCCTACGCGAAGAAACACCCGAAGGTGCTTTTCGACGAGGCGCACAACAACTTCCATACTGCCGACGGCCGCTACAAACCTTTCGCCGAACTCATCAAGAGCGACGGCTATGAGATCACGCCGAACCGCCAGCCGTTCACGCTGTCGTCTCTGAAACCCTTCGACATTCTCGTCATCTCGAACGCGCTCGGCGCGCCGCAGATGAACGCGGCCGAGGCGTCGAACCCGGCCTTCACCGACGCCGAGTGCGACGCCGTGCGCGACTGGGTGAAGGCGGGCGGCGCGCTTCTCTTCATCGCCGACCACGCGCCGATGGGCGCGGCGGCCGAAAGGCTCGCAGAGCGTTTCGGCGTCGGGATGAGCAAGGCTTACACGCTCGACGAAGCGAACACGCCGCCCGGCGACAACAACCCCGGCTTCATCGTCTACGCGCGCGAGAAGGGGTCGCTCGCCGATCACCCGGTCACGCGCGGGCGCAACGATGCGGAGCGCGTCAAACGCGTCATCGCCTTCACCGGGCAGTCGCTCAAAGGGCCGGAGGGGAGCGTCGCGTTCATGAAGTTGGCCGACACGGCGAAGGACGCGCAGCCGGGCGTCGGCGCGCAGGTGTCTGCGGCCGGACGCGCGCAAGGGGTGGCGTTCGCTTTCGGCCGCGGGCGCGTCGTCGTGATGGGCGAGGCCGGGATGCTCTCGGCGCAACTCGCGGGGCCGAACCAAGTCCCTTTCGGCATGAACCGCCCCGGCATAGACAACCGCCAACTCGCGCTCAACCTCATGCACTGGCTTTCGCGCCTGATTTGAACGTGCGGGCAACGCGCGCCCTCCCCCACAGGCATCGAACTAGAGCGCAACTCGCCCGATCACGGCAATACTGGAGTTCAACTTATGCAGACCGCCGCCGCAGCAGGCCGACGACGCTTTTGGCCGTTCGCAGCCCTTTTCCTCTTTTTACTGACGACTCATGCTTCCGCGCAGTCCGGCCGGATCGTCCCGAAGCCGACGCCCGCCGACGATCAAATCCGTGTCTACACGGAAGAGGTGCGCCTGCCCGTCTACGCGCGCGACGAGTACGGGCGTTTCGACCCGACGCTTGAGATTGACGACATCGTGGTGCTCGAAGACAACGTGAAGCAGCAGGTGCGCAGCATCCGCCGGATTCCCGCCAGCGTCGTGCTCGTGCTCGCCACGGGCGGCGAGTTGAACCCGGCGCAGCGCACGCGCACCACGCGCGAGGCCGCGCTCAGTCTCCTCTCACAGTTGCGCGCGGGCGATGCGGTCGCCGTCATGCAGTTTGATCGCAAGATACAACTGATCCAGCCTTGGACGATTGACCGCGACGAGGCCGCCCGGACGTTGCGCAAAAAACTCTGGGGCGCGAGCGGCGCGCGACCCGCCGAAGCCTTGCAGCAGGCGGCGCTGCTCTTCGCGGATCAGCCCGTCGGCAACCGTCACCTCGTCTTCGTCACGGACGGCGTGGAGACGCCGGGCGCGGGCGCGAGTCCCGCGCAGGTCACGCGCGTGCTGGAAGGCAACGCGGGCATCGGCGGCCGCGGCGCTTACGCCGAAGCGGTCAAACGATTGATGGCCGCGCAAGTCTCCGTCCACATCATCAGCTATTCGACTTTCGGGTTTAAGGAGTCGAAGGAGAAGGCGAAGAACGCCCCGCTCAGCAACGCAGTTCCCGGCAGCGTCAAAGCCTCCGGCGTCGCCACCTCCGGCATTGATCCGACGATGCCGTCCACGATGAATCGCGGCGGCGCGGTCGGCCCTTCGACCGGCGGGGTCATCACCTTCGACCCGGCGATGCGGCGCATGCGTAAAGCTTACGAGCGCGCCCTGCAACGCGGCGAAGAGACGATGAAGACGCTTGCGGCCGACACGGGCGGGCGACTCTGGATACCGCTCTCGGCCGAAGACCTCGCGCTGCAAGGCAGCGAAGTGGCGCGCGAGATCGGCACGCAATACGTCGTCACCTACACGCCCACGCGCCCGCTCGCCTTAAGCCCTGAGTCGGAGATGCGCCGCGTCGTCGTGCTCCCGCGCCGCAACGGATTGCAGGTACGCACGCGCCGCGTCTACGTCACCGCCGCCGCGTTGCAGCGACCGCCGGAGGCGAAGGCGGAAGTTAAATAAACCGGACAAGACTCACGGCCGCAGAGACGCCGGGATCACGCAGCGAGGGGGCGCCGAGAGGGT
>JAVEDE010000126.1 GCA_030841105.1 Pyrinomonadaceae bacterium | reverse complement strand
AGTAATGATGAACGCGGACCGCCGGGCGGAAAGCACATTGCTTTCCGCCCGGCGTTCCGCGTTTACTTTTAGCGTCGGGACTTTAGTTCGCAGAGGGCGCGGAGGCGGGGCGGACGCCGATGCGGCTGATGCCGTGCGGCTCTTGCGCCTCGACGGTGATCTCGAAGTTGAGCCAGCGGCCGTCCTTCTTCGTCTGCACGAGCACGGAGACTTGCTCCTTGCTCGAACTAATCAGGCTGTGCGGTTTGAGGCCGCCGCTCTGTTCGTAGAACCCCATGTCCTTCTCCGCGTTCTCCACGTCGCCGCCGGTGCTCTCGTGGAAGGCGCGCATGACCTTGATGTCGCCGCTGTTGAAAGCGGCGAAGAACTTGGCGGCGGTTTTACCGGCGGGCGTCTTGGACAACTCCTCGTCGAGTGGGGAGGGTTTCTCGGCGGTCTTCTCCTTATCGGGCGCGGCCGCCTTCTCTGTCGCGGCGGGCTGCTGTTTGTGGTCGGGCGTCGTCGTTTGCGCCCCGCAGACGGAAGCGGCGCACGCGCAGACGGCGCAGGCGAGCAGGAGGCGTGTGATGAGTGCGTTGATCTGTGTCATAGTTCTTCCTTCGAGGCGTTAGACTTTCAAACTCGACGCGAGTATCCACGAAACGCGACGGTCGGTGGTTAAGACGAAGATAAAAGATTGTTAAGGATGTAAAAATGAAGGGATGAAGGATGAGGGATGAATGAAGAGAAGCACTCACACTTTTGAATGCTTTCTTTATTCATCCCTCATCCCTCCGCCCTCATCCCTTTCTTTTGCCAGCCGCTTCTTGGCCTTGCGTAGACGCTTGCCGGGATCGTCGTAGGGGCGCGCGGCTTTGACCTGAACAAACTCGCCGGTCTCGATGATGTAGGCCGTGAGTTCGTAGCCGTAGACGCAGCCCGTGTCAAGTCCGATGGCGCGCGCGCCGCGCCGCACCAAGGGCGCAGGCCAGTGGCCGAACAAAATGGTCTGCGCGCCGTCGTAAACTTCGTACCACGGCGTTCCCTTCGGACTCGAACGCTTGCCTTCGAGCGTGCGCAGTTCGGTCAAATCCTTCGCCGACTGATCCGCGAGCGCGACGCCGGGGCGTAAGCCCGCGTGGACGACGAGGTGCGCGCCGAGGTCGAGCGTCAGAGGCAGCGACGAGAGATAGGCTTCGTAACGCTCGCGCCCGCTTTCGAGTTCGCGGCGGCAGTCTTCCTGTTGCTCGCTCAGTTTCTTCTTCTTGCCGCGCCAGTAGCGCAGGATGGCGCGGTCGTGGTTGCCAAGCACGGAGGCGCAGCGCGCGTCCGACATGAAGAAGTCGAGCACCTCGCGGTTGCGTTCGCCCTTCACGATGAGGTCGCCGACGGCGATGATGCGATCACTTACGCCCGCCCGAACCTTGTCGAGCAACGCCACGAGTTCGTCGTAGCAGCCGTGGATGTCGCCGATGACGATGGTGCGTGCGTCCATGTTACCTTGCAGCTCTTTTCGTTTTTAATTTGGTGCAGCCGCGAACAGTTTAACGCAAGCGGCGCGCAGACGCGCAGGGCGCAGCGGACGGGACGGTGTGAACGCTGTGAGACGCGGCACGTTTGGTGCTAAAACTTCGTGACGATATTTCCCCGGCACAGTTCGTCGAGCCGACAGCCGCTTATGAAAACATTACTTTTGCTTCGCCACGCGCGACCCGCTCCGAGTAGTCCCACCGGGCGCGACTTCGACCGACCGCTCGCCGACGAAGGCCGCGCCGACGCGCGACTCGTCGGCCAACTCATCCGGCAGAGAGCGCTCGCGCCGGATGTCGTCGTCTGCTCGCCCGCCGCGCGTGCGCGCGAGACGGTCGCCCTCGTCGCAGAGGCCGCGCAACTCTCCGCCCCCACTCGCTTCGACGCGCGCATCTTCGACGCGACGGTCGAACTACTTCTCGAAGTCATCTCCGAAGTGGAAGACGGCGCGGGCGTGCTGCTCCTCGTCGGCCACAACCCCGGCCTCGCGGAGTTAATCCTGCGCCTGACGGGCGCGAGCGCGTCCGTGAGTCCGGGCACGCTCGCCCGCGTCGAACTCGACATCGCGGAGTGGAGCGACGTGAGCGACGTGGAAGGTACGGGACAACTCGCCTTCGTCCTCGCGCCGGGAGCAACACCCGAAGATTGAAAAACTCTTAAGAGGCTATTCTCAGTCGTCCCTCAAGGGACTTTTTCAAACAGCTTCTAGGGCGCGCGCAGCACGGCGAGCGGCTTGCGCGTGATGGCGTCGAAACTTGAAAGCGCGCCGACCGCCGCGACGAGCAGGACGGTCGCGCCCAGTCCCGCAAGATAGAGCCACGGCGTAAAGTTCCACGGGATTTCAAAGACGAAACGCGAGAGCGAGTAGGAGAGCGCGACGGCCGCGAGCGTGCCGACCGTGCCCGCCGTGAGGCCGAGCAGGCCGTACTCCGCGAGCATGATCGAGAGCAGCACCTTGCGTTTCGCGCCGAGCGTCTTCAACACCGCCGCCTCGTAGACGCGCTGCCACTTCGTCATCGCGATTGAACCGACGAGGATGAGCACGCCGCTCAAGAGCACGAACCCGCCGATGAACGAGACGGCGAGCGTCACGTTGTTCAAAATCCGCGTCACGGCGCGCATGATGTCGGCCACGTCAATCACGGAAATGTTCGGGTACTTGTCGAGCAGCACGCGTTGGAAGCGGCCGCGCTCTGCGTCGGTGGTGGGGCCGTTGATGGGCGCGATGAGCATCTGCGGCGCGTTCTCCAGCACGCCCGGCCGGAAGAGGACGAGGAAGCCCGTGCGCGAGTTGCGCCAGTCAACGCGGCGGATGCTCGTGACGCGCGCCGTCAAACGACGACCCGTGATGTCGAACGTGATCGTGCTGCCGAGGTCGAGTCCCGCCAAGCCCCGCATGCCCTCTTCGACGGACACTTCCGGCTCGCTCGATGGCGCGGCGTCCCAGAACGTCCCGCCGACGATCGTCTCGTTGGCTTCGAGTTGCGGCCGGTAGGTGACGACGTACTCGCGCCCCAGCATGCCGCGCTGCGCGCGCCGGTCTTTGTCGTCGAGATCAATGCTCTGCCCGTTGATCGCGGCGATGCGCGTGCGCACCGTGGGGACGAGCGTCGGGCGTTCTCCCGTCGTCCTCCGGATCAACTCTTCGACGCCTTCCTTCTGATCCTTCTGCACGTCAATCAGAAACATGTTCGGCAACTGCGCGCGCGCGGCCGGGTCGAACTCGCGCACGAGATTCTTTTGCAGCGACTGCGTGGCGATGACGAGGAACGCGCCGAGGCCGACGGCCAGCACCACGACGCGCGTCTGGTTGCCCGGCCGGTACATGCTGTTGACGGCGTGCCGCAGCGGGAACGAGCCGACGTGCCGCGCGCGCCGCACGAAGAAGATGACGAGCATCGCCGCCAGTTGCAGCGCGCCCGCCGTCACGGCCAGCCCCGCCATGAAGAACGCGCCCACGCGCAGCGAACCGGCCTGCCACGCTGCGAGCGCGACGAGACCGCCCACCACGCCGAGCGCAACGAGCGCGCGCAGCGCGCCGATTCGTCTGAGCGACAACGCGCCGCGCAAACGTCGCAGCCAATTCACGCCAGCAGCATCAATCGTCGCCGTGTCGCCCGCACCGCCACCGCCCGCCGCGTCTTCGCGCAGCAGCATGTTCGGCTTGATGTGGCGCACGCGCAGGAGCGGCAGCGCGGAGAACAAGAGCGAGATGAGCAGCCCGAGCGTCAGCCCTTGCGCGATTGCGCCCGTCGTCAACTCGTAGCTCATGTTGGCCGGAAGCGTCTCCGCGAAACGCCGCGCGACGAACAGCAATGCACCCTTCGCCAGCACGACGCCGAAGAGACTGCCCGCCAGACCGAGCGCGAGCACCTGCGCCAGATACACGCCCGCGATCATACGGCTCGACGCGCCCACGCACTTGAGCACGGCGATGGTGCGCTTCTTCTGTTCGATGAAGACGCGCGTCACGTTCGACACGCCGATGCCGCCGAGCACGAGTATGACCAAGCCCGTCAGCGACAGGTAATTTTCCGAGCGCGTGTACTGTTCGTTCAAACCCTCCTGCGAATCCCTGTACGAGCGCACGCTGACGAGACTGTCTTTCAACCCCGCGCGCAAGTCCGCGACGAGCGCGTTCAACTCCGACGGCGACGCTTGCAGCAGCACCTTGTTGCGCGCGCGGCTGCCGAAGCCGGTCAACCCCGTCGCGGCGATAGCATTGCGCGCGATGAAGACGCGCGGGCCGATGCGAAAGCCGCCCGTCGCGCCCGGCTCTTGCGCCATCACGCCGCGTATCTCAAACGTCGAGTTCCCGATCTTCACCGCGTCGCCGACTTTCAGACTTAGACGCTCCAACAGCGACGCGGCGACGACCACGCCGTTGTTATCCAGGAGCGCGTGCGTGAACGTTTCGCCGTTCGCCAGTTTGAACTCGCCGTAGAGCGGGTAGGGCGCTTCGATGCCCTTCAACTCGACCATCAACGCGCCCTCGCGCGCGTCGTCGGCCGGGCGCAGCATCGTCGCGGCCTCGATGGTCTGCGTCTGCGCCGGGACGCCGCGCGCCGCGGCAATACGCTTGATGTTGGCGAGCGTCTGCTCGTTCATCTCGCGCGACGAATCAACCTGCACGTCGGCGGTCAGGATGTTGCGCGCCTCGGAGACCATCGCCACGTTCACGTTCTGAATGGTAGAGCGCAGCGCGACGATTGCGCCGACGCCGATGCCGATGCACAGGAAGAAAAAGAGCAGCCGCTTCCAAGAAGAACGTATCTCGCGTCGCGCCATTCGCCAGATGAATTTCATCGCCGCCCCCGTCGTTCTACCGTCGCCGCCGTTGCGGTCGCCAACAACTCGTCGCCCGCCGCGCCGCCCGTCGCCGCCCCGTCGTCATCGGTGTCATGCGTCTCATTCATCTTGCCTTCACTGCTGTCGCCGACGACGCGCCCGTCGCGGAGCGCGATGCGCCGGTCGGCGAGCGCGGCGAGTTCGTGGTCGTGCGTGATGAGGATGAGCGTCGTCCCGCGCTGCCGGTTGAGTTTCAGCATGAGGTCGAAGACGTGACGGCCATTTTTCGAGTCGAGGTTGCCGGTCGGCTCGTCGGCCAGAAGGATCGAGGGGTCGTTCGAGAAGGCGCGGGCGATTGAGACGCGCTGCTGCTCGCCGCCCGACAACTGCGACGGGTAATGGTGCGCGCGCGCCGTCAGGTCAACGTCTTCGAGCAGACGACGAGCACGTTCCGGCGCGTCGCGCAAGCCCGCGATCTCCATCGGCACGAGCACGTTCTCGTAAGCCGTGAGCGAAGAGATGAGGTGGAAGGATTGAAAGACGATGCCGATCTTACGGCCGCGCAAGGCGGCGAGCGAGTCTTCGTCCATCGCCGTGATCGCCTCGCCGTCAATCTTTATCTCGCCCGCGGTCGGCGCGTCGAGTCCGGCGATGAGTCCGAGCAGAGTTGACTTGCCGCTGCCCGAAGGGCCGACGATGGAAACGAACTGCCCGTCGGGGATCGAGAGATCGAGCGAGTGCAGGATCGTCAGCGTCTCCGCGCCGGAAGGAACTTCTTTCCTGAGTCTGTATAATTCAATCATGCGTAAATTTATTTCGTTCAGCTTAACATTACTCGCCGCCTTTATCCTCTGCGCCTGCGGCGGCGACCAACCGGCCGCGCCCGTCGCGTCAGTTTCGACGAACAATGCGACGCCGACCCCGGCGCAAAACTTGCCGAAGATCGTTGCTCTCGGCGACAGCCTGACGGCAGGTTACGGCCTCTCCCTTCACGAAAGTTACCCGTCGCTCTTACAAGAACAACTCAAACGTGACGGTTTTGATTACGAAGTGGTGAATGCGGGAGTTTCGGGCGACACGACCGCCGGGGGCTTGCGCCGGCTCGACTGGACGCTCGAAGGCGACGTGCGTTTCGTCATCCTCGAACTCGGCGCGAACGACATCCTGCGCGGCCTGCCCCCAGCGGAGATGCGCAAGAACCTCTCGCAGATCATCGAACGCTCACGCGCGCGCGGCGCGGAAGTCCTGCTCGCGGGCATGCTCGCTCCCACCAACTCCGGCGCAGAGTACGGGCGCGCCAGCATGGAAGTCTTCCCCGCGCTTGCCAAGCAATACAATCTCACGCTCATCCCCTTCTTCCTCGACCGCGTGGCCGGGATTGACAACCTCAATCAGGCCGACGGCGTTCACCCCAACCCCGAAGGCACGCGCCTCGTCGCCGAAACCGTCTATCAACATCTCAAGCCGATGCTGGAAAAGAAGCGTTGAACGGCGTGTCATCCGTGAAGCCTTTCAGGGCGTATAATTCAAGTCGGGCGAGGTGATTTGAAAGTCCGCCACACCGTAAACGGAGTTTCTCATGCAGATTAAAATAGATGATCTGAAAGGCTCCGAGATACACGAACTGTTGCGGGAGCATCTTCGGAACATGGCGCTACACTCTCCCCCTGAGAGCATACATGCCCTCGACATCGAGGCACTGCGTCAACCGGAGATTACGTTCTGGACAATCTGGGAAGCAGGCGAGTTACTCGGCTGCGGCGCGCTCAAAGAACTCGACTCTCGACATGCCGAAATCAAGTCAATGCGAACGTCTTCCAGACACCTGAGAAGGGGCGTGGCGAAAACTCTCTTGCAGCACATCCTCGCAGAAGCCAAGCGACGCGGTTACGTCCGCTTAAGTTTAGAGACGGGAGCGGCGGCAGCTTTCGATCCTGCCCGCCAGCTCTATGCTAACTTCGGCTTCACCTATTGCGAACCGTTTGCAGACTATGTTGAAGACCCGTACAGCGTATTCATGACCAGAGAGATTTGAGTTGCACTTGCCTAAAAATATCAGGTGAAGGAGATGAGGCGATGAGTACGGTTAACCCTGAGATGAAATCTTTGAAGACGCGTCTCAAGGCGATGTGGATGACCGGCGATTTCGGTCAGGTCGCGAAGCACATCGAGACGGACGGCACGACGCGGGTTGACGGCGAGTACCTCGAAGTCGTCGCGACGAGAAACTAGACGTTTATGAAGAAACTTTTCTTGAGCATCCTTACCACCTCGCTGGTCATCGGCGGTCTTGCCGACGTGAAAGTGTCCGCGCAACGACCGGCTGTCATTACCGGCGCGCTGTCTTTCCCGACTGATACCGGCCTTCCGAACATGATCGTGTGTGCGGAAGCCGTCAATGCAGGGAAAATTTATTGTACGGACAAACGCATCACGAATCGAAGAAGGCGCAAGGTGACGTATAAACTCACAGTTCCCGCCGGGAGCTATTACGTCTTCGCCATCCTCGTGAACGGTGAAGATCCGGGCGAGGCGTTTGAAGGTTACAAGGCTTACTATTCGGAATTCGTGATCTGCGGCCTCTCGGTCAATTGCCCGTCTCACGAACCATTCAAAATCACGCTGCGCGCCGGGCAAACTTTAACCGGCATTGATCCCGGCGATTGGTACGTTGACAACTGACATACACATCGCAGGTGCGGCCACAAAACAGCTCGCGCCCGCTCCGCGAGGTTGAATCTCACGCTGATCCCCTTCTTCCTCGCCCGCGTCGCCAGTGTTGGATTCTTGTCGAATCAGCTTAATCATTCAGTCTGAGTGAGAGCAACGCGTACAACAAATAATAGGGTTTGGGCGCTCGGTTAGAGTTGCTCAATCATCCTGACTCTCAAGAGAGGTGAGGTATGAACTGGACATCCACTCAAATCATAACCACTGCCGTGTCAGTCTGTGCCCTTGTTCTGGGTATCGCGAATTTTATTCATACTAGAATCTTGGCTCGAAAAGACCTAGCCCGCCGTATTCGAGATGATAGATTAAACATAGATCATCTACTGGACTCTACCTTCGAATTGCTTTACGGGAAAGAAGGCTTTGAGAATACCAAAGATTCCAAAAAGCTACGGGACGCGGAGGTGTGTGTCGAGCGCGCGCTTATGATTGATCCCAATTATCCTCGCGGGATCGAGTATGAAGGCCACCTCTTTGAGGTACAGGGAAATGAGAAAGCCGCTATCGCACGTTATAAAAAATCGATCTCTTTAGACCCAAGCCGCGCAAGACCTCATAACTGTTTAGGGCTGATTAAGAATAATGAAGATTCAATCGGGCACTTCAAGAAGGCCATCGAGCTAGACCCCGAACGAGCCGCTTTACCCTATTACAATCTTGGAAAGGCATACAAGCGTCTCAGAAATTTAAAGGAAGCCGAAAACAACCTTCGGGCAGCTATCGAGCTGAGACCCAAGTACCAGTATGCCTATTACGAATTAGGGGAGCTTCTACGCGAAAGCGGCAGGTATGCCGAAGCCCGCACAGCTTACGAACAAGCCATAGCGGCGGACTCGTCATACATCAACACGATGGTCGCGTTAGGCAGGATGCTCATGGAAAATAATAAGGAGGATGATGAAGGGATTTCATGGATAGAGCAGGCAATGAAGATAAACCCGACGGATGATTATCCATTAGCAATGCTGGCGGCTATTTATGCAGATCGGAAAGACCCCGACAAGGCGCTTTCGTATGCGAAAAGAGCCATCGCCTTGAATCCCACCCGAAGATTTCAGTCCGACGTTTTTGCCGACCTGACTAAAGAAATGAATCAATTGCTTGAGCGACATAGCAAAAAAGAGGAGTCCTGATGATTCCTGTCTCCAGACGCTTTAATGCCATTGCGGCTTACAACGTCGAAACGGGGCATTCGATTTTCATTGAGTGACCTAGTTCAAACGAAGGAACTATTTCTTGAGCCTTGAGCGAAACAACAAACCGTATGCGCACGAGACTTGCTTCGTCACTTGCTTTCAATCTTGACGCCTAAGTCGCGCCCGGCGGTCGCTTCGTTGCCGTGGTAGTCGGCGGCGATGATACGCAGGATGTAGTCGCCCGCGGGCAATCGGGACGCGTCCCACGTCGAGCGTGCGGCGCGGCCGTGGCGCACGTAGTTCGTCGCCTCGTAGAGAAAGCGCGTGGACTTGCTGCCGTAGACGGTGATGCCGCTTTCGTCTGCGTAGGCCACTTTGACGGCCTCCATGTCGGGCGGCATGCGGTCGAATTCGAGCGTGATGCGCGGGCGCTCGAAACCGGGCGCGGGCGAGCCGTCGGCGCGTAACAATTGGTAGCCGAGTTTGTAGAGACCGAGGCGGCGGCGCGCTTGATTGCCGTCAACTTGATCGTAGGCGTCAACCACGATGCGCACCTGTCCGCGCACGAGCAGGCGGCCGTCGCGCTGCTCCGTCAGTCGCTTGCCGTCGGCGGCGTCGAAGAGTTGCACGCCGTCGCGCTCGATGCGGGGCGCAAACGTGTCTGTGAAGCCGACGAGCGGGAGCGCGAGCGGATTCTGTTCGGCGTTCGGCGCGCCGAAATTCATGTGGACGTGATACATGCGGTTGATCGTGCCGAGCGCGTCGCCCACGCGGAAGCGCGTGCCGCGTTTGAGACGGACGCGCGCAAGTTTTCCGTCAGCGGCAAGTTGGGGCGTGAAGCGCGCTTCGTCAATCAACTTGTCGTGCGCGTCGCGCCCGACGCGCAGGTGTACGTAGGTCAACACGCCGACGCGCAAGCCCTCGTTGAGTTCGCCGTGCCCCCAGTTGGTCAGAGGACTCTCGACCTTTTCGTCGAGGACGGCGCGCACCGTCTGGCCGTACGTGCCGAAGATGTCAATGCCGCTGTGCAGGTGGTGGCGGCTGTCCGCGGTATCGTAGCTGCCGCGCACCTCGCCGAGCGTCGCGGCCACTTCGTGCCAACTTCCTTGTGGGTCGAGCGGCCACGGCAGAGACTTGATGCCGAGCGCGTCGGCCGACAGGCGCGGCAGCACGTCGCCCTCTTCAACGTCGCCCCCGTCAACGTCCGGCGCGAAGCTGTTCGCAGAATTATCCGCCGTCGAGTTTGCGCCTTGCGACGACACGCCTTGCGTTGAAGCATCTTGCGTCGAACCGCCTTGCGTCGCCGCCTCACCCGCCGCTTTGCCCGCCTCTTGTGTCGCCGTCGCTCCCGTCGTTGCCGTTAACTTACGGACGAGATAGTTCGCGCTGTCGGCGACGTACAACGCGCCGCTTTTATCAACCGCGATGCCGGACGGCTGATTGAAGCGTGCGAACTGTTGCCCGTTGCCGGAAGTTGTGCCCGCGCCCGCGATGAGGTGCGCCGTCGTCGTGCGCCCGTCGGGCGCGAGTTGGAGTTGCCAGATGCGGTTGCGCTCGCGCTCCGCGACGTAGAGAAAATTATCGTGCGTGAGCGCGAGGCCGATTGGCTCGAACGCCTCGTCGAACTGCGAGCCGTCGGCGGGCGTGGGGTTGAGCGTCGAGACCTGCCCGTCCTTCGACAGCTTGCGCAGACGACGGTTGCCCGTGTCGGCGATGAACAACTCGCCGTCCGCGTTTGAGACGAGCGCGCAGGGCGTGTCGAAGAGCGCGCCGCCGAGACTTGCGCCGTCCGCGTAGCCGGGCGCGCTGCCGCCCGCGATGGTTGTCACTTGACCGTTGGCCGTCGTGATCAGGCGGATGCGGTCGTTGTAAGTGTCGGCGACGTAGACGCGCTCGCCTTGCGCGTCAACGGCGACGCCGACGGGGGCGTTGAATTGCGCGCTCGTCGCCGCGCCGTCGCGCGCGCCCGGCGTGCCGTCGCCCGCCACGGTCGTCACCAAACCTTCGGGCGTTACTTTGCGGATGCGATGGTTCGACGTGTCGGCGACGTAGAGGTTGCCGCGCGCGTCCGCGGCGATGGCGGAGGGCGTGTTGAAAGAGGCCGCGCCGCCCGCGCCGTCTGCGAAGCCTTCCGCGCCGCCCGCGAGTGTGGTGACGCCCGCGCCGTCGGCGGCGATCTTGCGGATGCGATTAGAATCGCCCGCGTCAGCGACGTAGACGTTCCCTGCGCGGTCAACTGCAACGCCGAACGGGTTGTGGAAACGCGCTTGCGTCGGCGTTGCGGCGTCAACGACGCCGGGCGTGCCGTCGCCCGCGAGCGTGTTGACGGCAGCATGCCAACCGGCGACGGTCGGCGTCGGGCGTTCGCGCAGGCGATAAAAGATGAAGAGGGCGACGCTGGCTGAAATGAAGATGAGCGCGAGTGCGAGCAGGAGGAGGCGGCGGCGTTTGAACATTCGTCTGGCGGCGCGGTGGCGGTTCGGCGTTCAGGTTAAGACAGCTTACTGATTTCAAGTTAAGACAAGAGTCTTATGTCGCGTTCGCGCGACGGTTGTCAACCGGGGCGGGCGTCGAAGTTGTGGGCGGGAAACTTTTCGCCGCGCTTTCTCGAATCTAATAATAGACGCGCGAGCGAGAGTTGGTTTATCTTCTCAGCTCCATTCTGTTTTATTCAAGTCACGCCGCTGTAGGAGCAAGTTCATGTTGAAATGCCGGTTGCCCCTCGTGTGGACGATAGCCCTGCTCTTCTTTGTCTGCACAATTCTTCCCACGCATGCCGCGGCGCAGCAACAGACGCCGACGCCCACGACGACCGCGACGCCCACACCGACTGCGACGCCCGAAGAGCGTTTCGACCCGGCGAAGGACGCCGGAACGCCCGCGAAGAACACCGGCAACGCGGCGGCGAAAGACGAGCGCGACGCGGGCGCGAACGCCAACCCCTTCGAGCGGCTCGAATGGCGCAGCATCGGCCCGGCCAACATGGGCGGGCGCACGGCCGACGTGGAAGGCGTCGCGGGCGACCCCGACATCGTTTACGTCGGCACGGCTTCGGGCGGCGTCTGGAAGACCACGAACGGCGGGCAGACGTGGCGACCGATCTTCGAGCGGCAGGGCACGATCTCCGTCGGCGACATCGCACTCGAACCGAAGAACCCGGACGTGGTGTGGGTGGGAACGGGCGAGTCGAACGTGCGCAACAGTGTCTCGTTCGGCGACGGCGTGTACAAGTCAACCGACGGCGGGAAGACCTGGCGGCACATGGGGCTGCGCGACACGCGCCACATCTCGCGCATCGTCATCAACCCGCGCAACCCCGACGTGGTGTATGTCGGCGCGCTCGGCCACGCCTTCGGCGCGAACGAGGAGCGCGGCGTCTACATGACGACCGACGGCGGCAAGACCTGGACGAAGACCCTCTACATTGACGCGGAGCACGGCGTCTCCGATCTCGACATTGATCCAGTCAATCCGAACGTCCTCTACGCCGCGATGTGGCAGTTTCGCCGCACGCCCTGGACGCACCGGAGCGGCAGCGAAAAGGGCGGCGTCTTCAAGTCAATTGACGGCGGGCGCACGTGGAACAAGTTAACGACTGGCTTACCGAAACTCATCGGGCGCATCGGCGTCAAAGTCGCGCCGAGCAGTCCGAACGTCGTCTACGCGATCACGGAGTCGAAAGACGGCACGCTGTATCGTTCGGACGACGCGGGCGAAAACTGGCGGCGCGTCTCCAACCAAGCGAACATCGTCTCGCGCGGTTTTTATTACACGAACGTGCGCGTTGACCCGACGAACGCGGATCGCGTCTACGCCGTCGCCTCGACTTTGTTCGTCTCGATTGACGGCGGGCGCACCTTTCGCTCCATCACCGGGCGCACGCACATTGACTACCACGCGCTCTGGATCGATCCCGTTGATCCGCGCCGCATGTGGCAGGGGCAGGACGGCGGCGTCGCCGTCTCTTACGACCGCGGCGAGACGTGGGAGTACGTCAACAACATGCCGCTCGGCCAGTTCTATCAAATCCACGCCGACAACCGGCAGCCGTTCTACTACGTGATGGGCGGCTTGCAAGACAATGGCAGTTGGACGGGGCCGAGCCGCACGCGCGAACCCGCCGGCATTCTTAACGACGACTGGCGCATGATCAGTTTCGGCGACGGCTTCTACACTTTGAACCACGCCGACGACCCGGAGCTTTATCTCTCCGAGTCGCAGGGCGGCAACATCGTCCGCACCGACATGCGCAACCGCGAGCAGCAGGCCGTCACGCCCTTCGCCGACGACCTCGGCGGCGCGGCTGCCGATCAACGCTACCGCTTCAACTGGAACTCGCCCATCGTCCTCTCGCCGCACGACAAGAACACCGTCTACCTCGGCGGCAACGTCGTCTTCAAGTCAACCGACTTCGGCAAAAGCTGGACGGCCATCAGCCCCGATCTCACGACGAACGACAAGGCGAAGCAGGGCGACGCTGGCGGCCCCGTCGCTTTGGAGAACACGGGCGCGGAGTATCACACGACGGTCATCAGCATCGCCGAGTCCCCTTTGCGCGCCGGGCACGTCTGGGCGGGCACGGACGACGGCCAACTGCAAGCGACAGTTGACGGCGGCAAGAACTGGACGAACCTGACGAAGAACGTCCCCGGTCTGCCCGCCAACTCTCCGGTCTCGCACGTCGAGCCTTCGCGCACGGACGTTGACACGGCCTACGTCTCCTTCGACCGGCACATGCTCGACGACCTGCGCCCCTACGTCTACAAGACGACTGACGGCGGGCGCACCTTCCGCAACGTCACCGGCAATTTGCCCGCGAACGCCTATGTCTGGATCGTGCGCGAAGACCCGAAGAACACGAACTTGCTTTACGCCGGGACGGAACTCGGCCTCTACGTCTCTTACACGGGCGGCAACACGTGGCAGATTTTGGAACTCAAGAATCTGCCGCACGTCGCCGTCCACGACATCATCGTCCACCCGCGCGACAACGACCTCATACTCGCCACGCACGGCCGCAGCATCTGGATTTTCGACGACGCCACGCCCATCCAGCAGATGAGCGACTCGGTGCGCAACGCAGACCTGCACATGTTCGACATCCGCCCGGCCTTGCGTTTCACCACGCGCTTCACGCGCTACGGCATCGGCGACAAGCCCTTCACCGGCCAGAACCCCCCCTACGGCGCGCTCATCACTTACCACCTCAAGTCGAAGCCCGACGAGAAGACGAAGGTGCGCGTGGAAATCCGCGACGCCAAAGGCCAACTCGTCCTCGAAGAGACGCGCGTGCCGAAAGACCGCGGGCTGAATCGCTACGCGTGGAATCTGCGCTACGGCGGCGCGCAGGTGCGCCGCCCGCCGACGACCGAAGAGACGCCGTTCGGCGGCAACGCGCGCGGCCCGCAGGTGTTGCCCGGCACGTACACCGTCAAACTTTTCGTCGGCGACAAGTCGGTCGAGCGGCGCGTCGAAGTCCGTCTCGACCCGACCGTCAACGTGCCCGCGTCGGACTTGCAAACGACGCACGACATGAGTCTCAAGTTGCGCGACATGCAGTCCACGACGAACACGATGCTGCGCGCGCTCGACAGTATCAAAGGCCAACTCCAGTTCATCGAGCGCACCGTCAAGGAGCGGCTCACCGACCCGCCGAAGGAACTGACGACGGCCATCACCGACAACTTGAAACAGGTGGACAAGGTGCTCGCCACGCTCTCGCGCCCGCAGGAGGAAGGACTCGGCATCAACCCCGGCCGCGCGCAGTTGATTGACGAAGTGGGCGGGCTGTTCTTCACCCTTGACGCGACGAACGCCGCGCCCACCCCGGCGCAGCGCGACTATTACGGCGTGCTGCAAACGCGCTTCCGCACGACGCTCGCCGAGGCCAACAAGTTCTTCACGCAGACAGTGCCGAAGTTGAACGAGACGCTGCGCCGCTTCGACGCGCCGACCGTGTTCGTCGGCAAGCCGATCGAGCTTCCCGCGCAGTAAAGAAACAGATCATGCACAAATTCAGACAACGCATCGTCGTCAAGTTGCTCATTGTCGCTTTGCTGATCGCTGCATCGTTCCCGGCTCAACTGTCGGGCGTCGCGCGCGCGCAAAACGGTGCGCTCAACTCGGAGCAGCAACAACTGCGCGAAATCTTTCAGGAGTTGATCGAGATCAACACGGTAGACCCGAACGGCGACGTGACGCGTGCGGCCGAGGCCATGCGCGCGCGCCTGCTCGCGGCCGGGTTCGCGGCGGAAGACGTGCGCGTCGTCGTGCCCGCCGGGAACGCGAAGAAGGGCAACCTCGTGGCGCGCTTCCGCAGCCCGCAACCGGCGGCGGGTCAGAAGCCGCTGCTCCTGCTGGCGCATATTGACGTGGTCGAGGCGCGTAAAGAAGATTGGTCGGACAACCTCGACCCCTTCAAGTTCACCGAGCGCGACGGCTACTACTACGGGCGCGGCACGATGGACGACAAGGCGATGGCCGCGATCTTCGTCGCCAACCTGATCCGCTTCAAGCGCGAAAACTTTCAGCCTACGCGCGACATCATCGTCGCCCTCACGACCGACGAAGAGACCGGCGACTTCAACGGCGTCGAGTTTCTTTTGAAGGAGCACCGCGCGCTGGTGGACGCCGGGTTCGGCATCAACGAAGGCGGGCGCGGCTACCTCAAAGCGGGCAAGCCGCTCTTGAACGCCGTGCAGGCGAGCGAGAAGGTCTACCAGAGTTTCCGGCTCGAAGTGAGGAACAAGGGCGGGCACAGTTCACTGCCAACTAAAGACAACGCCATCTTCCGCCTCTCCGCGGGACTCGCACGCCTCTCGCAGTTCGACTTCCCCGTCAACTTCAACGAGGTGACGCGCTCCTACTTCGAGCGCATGTCGAAGATCGAGTCGGGGCAGCTCGCGGACGACATGAAGTTGGTCACGAAGGAATCGGGCACGGGGTCGCAACGCAAACGGCACGACGAGGCCGCGGCCAAACGCCTGTCCGAGTCGCCTTACTACAACGCGCTCATGCGCACCACCTGCGTCGCCACGCGGCTCGAAGGTGGGCACGCCGATAACGCCTTGCCACAGATGGCGCGCGCCACCGTCAACTGCCGCATCATCCCGCAAGAGACGGCCGCCGATGTTGAGCGCACGCTCAAGCGCGTCCTCGCCGACGAACAGATCAGCGTCACGCCTGTCGCCGTCTCGAAGCCCAGCCCGCCGTCGCCGCTGCGGCCGGAGATCATGGAGCCTATCGAACGCCTCACGCGCGAGATGTGGCCGGGCGTGCCCGTCGTGCCGATCATGGGCACGGGTGCGACCGACAGCCTCTTCTTCCGGCAGGTCGGCATCCCCGTCTACGGCGTCTCCGGCATCTTCGACGACATCAACGACAACCGCACGCACGGCCGCGACGAACGCATCGCCGCCCGCTCGCTCTACGACGGGCAGGAGTTTCTCTACCGCCTGACCAAAGCATTCGCGACTGCCAAGTAAATTTATCGCGGCTCGTAATTGTTTGAATCGGGTTGTTGTCGTCATCCGGCGGCGCGGTCAACGCGCGCCAACTCCGGCTTGTAGTTTTCGACCGCGCCCGCCTCTTCCTCTTCCGTCAATTCGGCAACCGCAGCTTCGACCTGAAACGGAATTTCGAGCGTGACGATCATGCCGCGCGGGGTGGCGGGCGCGAGTTCGAGACGCCCGCCCTCGCCGTAGAGGTGTTCGAGGCGGGCGCGCGTGTTCGCCAGTCCGACGCCGCCCGCGAGCGTGCGCGTCAGCAGTTCATCGGGCGCGGCGGGCGCGTCCGTCTCGCCGACGGCGAGCAGGCCGGGGCCGTTGTCTTCGACTTGCAGCCAGAGTCGCCCGCCGCGGAGCGCGGCGCGGATGGCGAGCCGCCCCGGCGCAGATTGGCGCGAGATGCCGTGGCGGATGGCGTTCTCGACGAGCGGTTGCAGGATGAGGTTCGGCACGAGCGCGCCGAGCGTCCCAGGCTCGACGTCGGTCTCGACGCTGAGGCGGTCGTGACGCACCGTCTCGATCTCAAGATAGCAACGCAGGAAGGCGAGTTCCTGTTCGAGCGTCACCTCTTGATCGCCGGAGTTCTCTAAAGTGAGTCGAAGGAAATCTCCGAGGCGCGCGACCATCTGGTCGGCGGCTTCGGCGTCGCGGTGCAGGAGCGCGGAGATGGAGTTGAGCGTGTTGAAGAGGAAGTGCGGGTGGAGTTGCATCTTGAGCGCGCGTAGTTGCGCCTGCGCGAGTTGGGCACGCAGTTCGGACGCCTTCACCTCGGCGACGCGGAAGCTGTGGTAGTAGTCGAGCGCGTTGATGGCGATAAGGATGAGCCAGTAGATCGAGACCTTCAAAGGGAGGTTGGCGAAGAGTTGGTAGCTGAAGAACGAGAGGATCGTGGGAAACTCGCGCGTCAGCACGCCGCCCGCGAGCCAGTAGAGCGAGAGGTAGAGGCAGAGGTGAAGCGCGGGGAACACGAGACTCGCGGGGAGGTGGACGAGGAAGAGACTGCGCGGCCAGTGCTGGCGGTCGAGGCGGTGGCGGCGCGCGAGCTGTGCGATGAGCGGTGCGAGCAGCGCCCACAGGTAGAAGGCCGTCAAGTTCCAGACGAAGATGCCGACGAGATCAACGCGGCGGTAGTCGCTGATGGCGAGCGTGCCGAAGAAGGAGAGGCTGGCAAACGTGAGGCCGATCAGCGTCCAGACACCGACGAGGATCAAGATGGCGCGTACACGTTTGAACGGCATGTAAATTATTATCGCACAGGGGACACCGGAGGAAATATTCGCGTCAAGGCGATTTTACTCGAACCGGAGGGCGAACAAAATTCGGGCAGAGGAATCGTCCCCTGCCCGGAATCGTGAGTCTTTGAAAGTGGCTTGCGGCGCGGCGAGAAACGTCTTCAGTCAACCGGCTTCGGAAACGGCCCGGCCGCCTGCGGCTGCTGCGGCTGCGTTTGCGGCGCATCGTGCGGCAGGGGGATGCGGTAGCGTTTCACCTTCGAGTTGAGCGTCGTCACTTTCAGACCGAGGAGGCGCGCGGCGCGCACCTGATGGCCGCTCGTCAGTTCGAGGGCGCGCACGATCAATTCGCGCTCGAAGCGTTCCACCTCGTCGTAGAACTTGATGCCGCGCACGATGTCCGCCGCTTCGAGCGTGCTGATGGTCTGCACCTCTTTCAACAAAGTGAGGGCGGCCTTTTGCAGCATCTCGATCTGCTCCGGCAGCGCGTTCTCGTTCAGCGTGAGGCGGTGCGCGACTGCGCCGCGCGAATCGCTCGCGAAGTTGCTCTCTCTGCGATCCTGTAGCAGTGCTCCGGCGTCTTTCATCTTTTTTCCCTCAACTGCGTCTGTGAACTTCGGGTCGGCGCGCTGTCGCGCGCGCCAGCGTGTTTGCTCGATTGCGGAAGTTAGTTTAACCGCGCCGCGCCGGGCGGCAACGGAAATGTGACGAGACGCGTTATCCGGTGCTGAACGGTACGTGGCGGGTGACGAAACTTTACGATTTGACGCGAACATTTGAATGCCGGAGAAAGTTCGCCGCCCGCGATCAACTAAACGCCCCGCCCGCCAGCGCGCGCCTCACGAAGAGTTTTCAAACAACTCCAACAGTTTGTCGCGGTAGCTGCGGCTCAGGGTCAACTGTTTGCCGTCGCGCAAGATCACCACGTAGTCGCCGCTAAAGAGCGGTTGCAGTTCCTTGATGCGTTCGATGTTGACGAGCGTGGAGCGGTGGATGCGCAAGAATTTGTCCGGGTCGAGTTTGGAGGCGAGCCGGTTCATGGTCTCGCGCAGGAGGTGCGACTCCTTCCCGGCGTGCAGGCGCAGGTAGTTGCCCTCGGCCTCGATCCAGTCGAGTTCATCTGCGCGCAAAAAGAAGACGCGCCCCGACGACTTGATCATCAGTCGTTCGAGGTGGCGCGTGGGTTCGGTCTTGAAATTTTCGAGGAGCGAGAGCAAGCGTTCGTTGAGTTCGCCCTTCGCCCCGTTCGATAGTTGGGCGCGCGCGCGCTCCACAGCCTTGCGGAAGCGTTCGTGGTTGTAAGGCTTGAGCAGGTAGTCGAGCGCGTTCACGTCGAACGCCTGCAAGGCGTAGCGGTCGTAGGCGGTGACGAAGATGACGGCGGGCATCTCCGCGACGCCGACGGCCTTGACGACGCCGAAGCCGTCGAGTTCGGGAATCTGGATGTCGAGGAACACGAGGTCGGGACGCAGCGCGTGGATCGCGGCGACGGCCTCGCGCCCCGCCGCGCACTCGCCGACGAGTTCGAGGTCGCGTTCGTCGGCGAGGAAACGCTTGATGCGTTCGCGCGCGAGCGGTTCGTCGTCAACGATGAGCGTCCTGATGGTGTTCACCCGTGTTGCCTCCGTGGGGCTTTCGGCTCGAAAGGAATTGCCGGGCGTAAAACCGTGTGAGAGTCGCGCCCGGCCTGCTTTGTTAAACGCCACCCGTGTGAGTTTGTTTCAGACAAAAAAAACCGCGCTTGCGGGTTAGACAACCGCGCGCGGATTTTGGTTGCTATCTTTCTTCGACGTTTCAGCGGCCGCAGCCTATCAAGTTCGCGCAGCCCGCGCAATGTTCACGCGCGTAACGTTCAGGCGAACTGTGCCCGCTCTCGTTAAGAACGCTCCGCGCCGACTTTTGCCGTGGCCGAACGAAAGAGGGGCGGGATATTTTTAAGTATCCCGCCCCTTCGAGTTGTCCTGAATTTGCGTTGTCCTGAATTTGACGACCGGCGTCGTGCACGCCTGTTCGTGACCTGTTAACCGAACGAAGGCTCGCCGTCGTAGACGACGTTCCAACCGTTGCGTCGGCTGGTGGCGAGGCTGCGGTTGAACCAGTGTGTGGCCGCCTCCGCGTCTTCGTAGGTTTGCGCCGAGGGCACGCGCTGGCGCGGGTCAACGCGCACGATGCGACCGCCCCCGGCGGAAATTTTCAAACTCAGGAGCGCCAGCAGATCGTTCTTCTGCATGACGGCGGTGCGCACCTCGAAAGGCTCTCCGTCATCATCTTCTTCGTCCTCGTCGTCTTCCGACTCGTCCGTTTCGTCATACGCTTCTTCTTCGCCGATAATCTCATCAAAGAAGTCTTCGGGTTCGTTCATGATCTCAAAATTCCTATTCTCTAAATTAAGTTCCGCTTGTCTCTAGTACGCGAAGGCCTGGTAAATCTCCGTCGCGGGCAGGTCGTCGAGCGATTCGACGACGGGGTTAAAGCGCAGCATGCGACGGGCGCGCTCCGAGAGCGTCTCGTGTACGTGGCGCGGTATGTGGATCGTCACTTCGGGGCGCAGCAGCCAGCGGCGACTGTAGCCTATGACGACCATCGGACGCGGCTCTGGTGTCAGGTTCGGCGTGCCGCGATGCAGCGCGCGCACGTCGCGCACGATCACGTCGCCGAGCCGCATCGTCAACGCTTCCAACTTCCGCTCGCCCGTCTCGATGAGATGCAAGGCTTCGTCTCGCGGCAGCATGTGCGTGCCGCGCGCCACCTCGAAGGGGCCGTTCTCGCGCGTCACCTCGACGAGCGGAAAGTTGACGGCGAGTTGATAGGGCGGCGTCTCGCGCCCGGTTTCGGGGAAGAGCGGCGGCGTGTCGCGGTGCACGTCCTGATACGCTGAGCCGAGGAGCGGCGTGTCGGTCGCAAGCTGCACCATCGTGAAGTCTTCGCCCGCGAGGCGTTCGACTAAGGCGAGCACGTCCGGGTCTTCGTAGATCGAGGGGTCTGCGAACGGGGCGTCGAAGGGTAGCGTCACGTAGTAGCGCGCCGAGCCGCGGTTCTGCAAGTGGCCTTCGCGCGCGACGTGCGCGGCGAGCAGCGGGGCGAAGGCCGCCCCCCACGCGCGGAGCGTCTCCGCCGGAAAATGTTCCGGCAGCACGCAGAAGCCGTCCCGCAACACGTCCCCGGCGAAACTGTCTATCTCAGCCCCGGAGTATCGCCCCTTGCTCATCTGACTCATCTTACTTCTTACGCGGGCGCGCCCGGCGGCGTTTCACTGCCGCGCCCTTCTTCGCGCCGGGAGCGGCGACGGCCGTCTCCTGCTTCTTGGCTTTCGGCGTCATCTGTCGCTTGATCACTTCCGCCAGACCGGCCTGCTGGAAAGTGAGACCGAGTTCGACCTCGCTGCCGCGCGAGGCGTTGGTGAAAGTCTCCAGCACCCGCAGCAGGGCGGCTTTGTCTTCCCTGTCCGACGCGCTCGACTTCTGCAATTCCTTCGTGATTTCGCCTTTGGCAAAACCGAGACCCATGTTGACCAGACCGCTCAAGGTCATCGCCTTTTCGGAACTGTCCATGCGCATGATGGACTGGAGGCCGAAGGTCGAGGGCTGCATGGTAACGGCCAACTGCACCTGCCGGAGCGCGTCAACCATGCTCTCCATCTCGGCGTTCGGGGGCGCGCCGAGCGCGCGGATGTGCTTCGACATGCCGGGCGGGATGTCGGCCACCAGACTCACGAGCGTGTTCGCGTCGCGCAGGGCGAGATCAATCAACTCCGGCTTGAGGCGCGGACGCGCGCCGCCCTCTTCAATCGCGTCGCGCAAATAGGCCGGGATGCCGACGGCGATGGTGTTGGCGTCGAGCGCGACGGCCGCGATCTGATCAATGGGAAACTTCCCCTTGCCGCTGTTGTTGCCGCCGCTGCCATCGGCGGGCGCGGGCTTGTTGAAGGTGAAGACGTTGACGGTCTTCGTGCCGACGGTCTCCTGCGTGTACATCTCCTGCCCCATCATCCGCGCGCCGGATAGCAACGCATCTGCGTTGAAGTTGCCGCGCACGATCAGCAGAAACTCCGGTATCTCCTTCACCGACATGTCGCCCTTCAGGCGCGCGCCCGCGATCACGTATTCGAGTCCGTTGAGATCAACGAACTGCTTGGCGTCGGCGAGCGCCTTGTTCAAGACTTCGGGCGGCACGACGGTCGGCGCGGCCTCGTTGATCAGGCGGCGCGCGTTGATGTACAGGACGGCCTGCGATTCGGGAAAGTTGGTCAGCGCGCTGCGGGCGTCCTGCGCGCGGACGACGGCGGCGGGCACAGCGAGCAGCATGAACGCGACAAGGGGGAGGACAAACCGGGCGGGGGTTGCGACTTTCATTGTGTCAATTATCCTTTCGACGAGACGGGCAAAACCGCTCCGAATTTTAACCGATGCGGTGCGAGAGGCGAAATCCTAATGACGGAATCCGACATTCGGCGTAACTGAGTCGGCAAGTAAACTCGTTAACTCTGCTTCTCACTCATGTACGTCGAATTATGGATTCTGTTTCCTGAAATCTGTATTCGACACCCTGCTCTCCGGCTCGCTTTCACTTCCGTCGGCTCAGCCGATTCTGCACGATGACGACGACCAAGAGGAACAGCCCGCGCAAGACCGCCTGCCACCAAGGGCTGATCCAGCCCTCGAAGTTGAAGACGTTGAAGATGAGTCCGAGCAGGAGCACGCCGACGAGCGTCGCCAGCACACTGCCCTGCCCGCCCGTCAAGAGCGTCCCGCCGACCACCACCGCCGCAATCGCGTTCAACTCGTCGCCCTGCCCGGCCACGGGTCGCCCCGCGCCGAGTCGTGCGGCGTCGAGCACGCCCGCCAGTCCGGCAAGCGCGCCGCTCAACGCGTAGACGCCAATCGTCACGCGCGCCGTGTTCAAACCCATCAGCCGCGCCGCCTCGTCGTTGTCGCCGAGCGCGTAGACGTGCCGCCCGAAGCGCGTGTGATTCAAGACGAGCCAGCCGAGCGCGAACAGGACGACGAGGAAGACTACGGGGACGGGCACGGGGCCGACGAAATCACGCCCCAGCGACGTTAAAGTCTCGGACGATTTGCCGATGCCGACCGACTTCTCGCCCGTGTAGGCCAGCACCAACCCGCGCGCTGCGATCATCATCGCCAGCGTCACGATGAACGGCTGGATGCGCGCCTTCGCGATGATCACGCCGTTGACGAGGCCGAGCACGGTTGTCAAAGCGACCGCCGCGACGACGGCAATCAACGCGCCCTGCCCCGCGAGCGTCGCGGCCGCCACGCCCGCCACCGCCATCAGCGACCCGACCGAAAGGTCTATGCCGCCCGTCAGGATCACGAACGTCATCCCCAGCGCGACGAGTCCGAGCATGCTGTTCTGGCGCAGCACGTTCACCAGATTTTCTTCCGTCAGGAAACGCTCGTAGCGGATCGCGGCGAACACGCAGACCGCCACCAAAGCGATCAGCGCGCCTTGCCGCTGCGCGAACGAGGCGAACCGCGCCCGCATCAAACGCCCGTGCGCCGAACCGCCCTCGTCAATCGTCGTCGCCGCTTGGCTCATAATCTTCTCCGCCTCTTCAAATGATGTGGCGCGGCGCAGTCTCTTTCAACTCTGCCGTCGCCGCCGCTACCTTTTACCGTCTTTCGCCTTCCGCTCCGCGCGCGCCTTCGCGACGATCTCTTTGACCCCTGCAAACATCGTCGGCGCGTGATACGGGATGCCGTCTTTGATCGTCCACTCGATGCCGCCCGTGCGGACGGCCTTGCCGTCTTGAATCGTCTCGACGCCCGTCGGGTATAACACCTTCAAGTTTTCGAGCGGGTTGCCGTTCACCACCAGCAGGTCTGCCGCGTAGCCCGCGCGCACGCGCCCCAGACGTTCCTCCTGACCGAGAATCTTCGCGTTGTTGCCCGTCGCGTGCTGGATCACTTTGAGCGCGTGGAAGCCCGCCTCTTGATGCAACTCCAACTCGCGGAGCAGACCGAAGCCGTACATCTGATAGATGAAGCCCGCGTCCTCGCCCGCGCCGACGAGGCCGCCGCGCCGCTCGAACTCGCGCAGGGCAGACATCCAGATGCGGTAGTTCTCTTTCCAGTAAGCCTCGTCCGCCGAAGTCCAGCCGATGAAGTACGACCCGTGGTTCGCAGGGTCGGGGCGGAAGTAGTCTTCGAGCGTCGGGTGCAAATAGTCGGCGAACCACGGCTGCGTCTGCGCCCGTTGCAAGTCGCGGCTCGCCTCGTAGATGACGAGCGTCGTGTCCCACGCGACGTGCGCCTCGACCATCCCGTCGAACACCTTCATCAACTTGTCCCAGTTCGCCTCGCGCCACAGGCGACCCGCGTAGCGAAAGCGATCCACCTCGTTGTTGTAGTTGTAAGCGGGCGGGAAATTTTGCACGCCCGCTTCAATCGCCGCGTCGGGGATGCCGTACCAGTGCTCGATTGAAGTCGTGCCGAAGCGGATGTCGTCCCACGCGTTCGTCTCGGCGATGGCCGCGTGGTGCGCGATGCGTAAGTTCTGCTTGCGCGCCTCGTCCCACGCCGCCGCCATCAGATCACGATCCATCGCAAACATCTTGAGGCCGTCCACGCCCTGCGCCTTCAAGTCGCGCACGCGCTGGCGCGCCGCCTCGGCCGTCTTCGGCGCGCCGCCCGCCGCGTAAATCGCGTAGACGAAGAGACGCGGCGCGGCCACCTCGCCCGCCGCGCTCGCGCGCTTCAAGGCGAGCGTCTTCTGCGTGTTGCTGCCCACGTCGCGCACCGTCGTGATGCCGCACGCGAGCCACAGCTTCAACTCGTAGTCGAGCGGTTGCGCCACGCCCCCGCGCTCCTCCTGCACGTGCCCATGCGCGTTAATAAGACCGGGCATCACGTACTTGCCCGTCGCGTCAATCTCCACGTCGCCCGCAGGACGCCGCGCCGTCCCGCTCTTGACCGTCACGGGATCGAGCGCGACTAACTCCGTGATCGTGTCGTTCTCGATCACAATGTCGAACGGCCCCGACGCGGGCGTCGCGTTACCGTCAATCACCGTCGCATTGCGGACGACCAGACGCGGGTAACGCCGCCCGCTCTCGACCCGCTGCTTCGACGTTTGCGCGCGACCGGCGGGCGCAGCGGGCGCGGCGACGAAGAAGAGGACGAGTGCGACAAGGAATACACCAAGTTGTTTTTTCATCGAGAAGAGATCAGGCCACTTTGGGGCGTTGGATGTAGACGGCAACGAGGATGATCGCCGCCTTCAAAACGAGCGACCACGCGAAGCCGATGCCGAGCATGTTGAAACTCGTCGTGATGACTTGCATGATGAGCGCCCCGATGAGCGTGCCGACGACCGTCACGCGCCCGCCCGTCAAAGGCGTGCCGCCGACGACGACCGCCGCGATGGCGTCGAGTTCGATGTAGAGGCCGACCTTCGTCGCGTCGCTCGCCTCGGCCTTCGCCGCCTCGATCAGTCCGGCCATCCCCGCGAGCAACCCGCTCAGCGCGTAGACCATGATCTTCGTCCGGTGGACTTTGACGCCCGCGAGCCGCGCCGCCGATTCGTTGCCGCCGACGGCGACGACGTAGCGACCAAAACTCGTCGCGCGCATCACGAAGATCGCGACGGCGACGACCAGCAGCATCACGACGACTGACGTCGGCACAGGCCCGACGAAGCCTTTGCCGAGCGACATGAAATTCTGGTTGTCAATCAAGATGATCTGCCCGCCGCGGCTGATCACCTGCGCCACGCCGCGTCCGGTGATCAGGAGCGCGAGCGTCACGATGATCGGCTGGATGCGGAAGCCGGAGATGAGCGCGCCGTTCAGGATGCCGACGGCGAGCGCGGCGGCGAGTCCTAAAAGCACCGCCGGCAAGAGTCCGCGTTCGAGGTTCGTCGCGGCGAGCGCGGCGGCAATCGCCATCACCGAGCCGACGGAGAGATCAATCCCGCCCGTCGCGATGACGAGCGTCATGCCGACGGCGACAAGCACGGTCGGCGCAACTTGCAAGAGGATGTTGCGGAAGTTGTTCACGTCTGCGAAGTTCGGCGTGAACACGGCGTTGGCTAAGACGAGCAGGATGAGCGCGGCGAGCGCGCCGTAGGTCGGGCCGTAGTCGGCGAGCAGCGAACGCGCGCCCGCGCGCCTCGACGCGCCCGCCGCCGTGCTGCCGCCGCTGCTGTTGGCCGGTGTGGCGTTCTGCATCTTCTCTCAAGCTCCTTTTGCGGGCGGCACAGAGGGTGGTGTCGCGGCGGGCGGCGTGGTGTCCGTGACGTGCGCGGTGGCGGTCGAAGCGGCGGTCGCCTCGCCTGTCGTCCCCTCGGCCATCGCGCGGATGATGTTGGCTTGCGAGATGTCGTCGCCGCGCAGTTCGCCCACGCGCTGCCCGTCGCGCATCACGACGACGCGCGAACTCCCTTCGACCAACTCTTCCAACTCCGAAGAGATCATCAGGACGCCGAGGCCGCTCTCCGCCAGTTCGCCCACGAGCGACTGAATCTCGCCCTTCGCGCCGATGTCTATGCCGCGCGTCGGCTCGTCGAGGATGAGGAACTTCGGGTTCTTGCAGAGCCAGCGCGCGAGCAGAACTTTCTGCTGGTTGCCGCCGGACAACTCGCGGATTTTCTGATCGGCGTTGGCGGCCTTGATGCCGAGCCGCTTCATGAACTTGTCAACGATCTCGGCCTGGCGCGCTCGCGATACGACGCCGAGCGTCGAGAGCGCGGGCAGCGCGGCGAGCGTCAAATTCTCGCGCACGGAGAGTTCGGGGATGATGCCCTCGGCCTTGCGGTCTTCGGTGAGGAACGCGATGCCTGAATCAATCGCCTCGTTCACAGAGCCGCGCCTGATCGTCTTCCCTTCCAGACGCACCTCGCCCGATTCGACGCTGTCCGCGCCGAAGATCGCGCGCGCCGTCTCCGTCCGACCCGAACCGAGCAAGCCCGCCATGCCGACGATCTCGCCGCGCGCCACCTCCACCGTCACGTCGTTGAGTTTGCGCCCGCGCTTCAAATTCTCGGCGCTCAGGAGCGGCGTCTCCCCGGCCGCCGCTTCGGTCGCGCCTTTGAAGGCGGTCGTGCCCTGCCGCAACTCCTCGCGCTGCTTGCCGAGCATGAGACAGACGAGATCGATCTTTTCCAACCCTGCGAGCGGGCGCGTGGCGACAAACCGGCCGTCGCGCAAGATCGTCACGCGGTCGCAGACCGTGTACAACTCGTCGAAGCGATGGCTGATGTAAACGACGGCCGTGCCCTCCGCTTTGAGTCGCCGGATCACGTCGTAGAGAATCTGCACCTCGTGTTCCGTGAGCGAACTCGTCGGCTCGTCCAAGACGACGACCTTCGCGTCGAACGAGACGCCGCGCGCAATCGCCACCATCTGCCGGAGCGCGATGTTGAGAGAGCCGAGCGGCGCGCGCGGGTCTATGTCGAGGCCGAGGCGTTTCAAAAGCGCAGCGGCGTCCGCGTTCATCCGCTTCCAATCAATGAGGCCGAAGCGACGCGGCTCGCGCCCGAGATAGATGTTCTCTGCGACCGTGCGAAAGGTGAGCAGGTTGACTTCCTGATAGACGGCGACGACGCCCTCGGCTTGCGCGTCCTCCGGCGTGCGAAAGTCCACGGCGCGGCCTTCGAGAAACATCTGCCCGCCGTCGCGCGTGTACGCGCCCGTCATGATCTTGATCAGCGTGGATTTGCCCGCGCCGTTCTCGCCCACGAGCGCATGCACCTCGCCGCGCGCGAGCGACAGATCAACATTCGCCAGCGCAGTCACGCCCGAAAAGATTTTCGTGATGCCCTCCATGCGGAGGACTGGTTCGTCAGTCATAGGTTTAATGAGCAGTGAGCAGTAAGCAGCGAACAGTAATTTTCAGTCGTTAGATTTTGACTGCTTACTGCTCACTGCTCACTTGTCTTAGTACGCCTCGTTCAAGAACTGCGCCGCGTTCGTCTTGTCGAAGAGGCGATCTTCGATGCCGACGATGGGCGGGAGTTTTTCGCCCGCCCAGAACTTTTCGAGCGTGGCGAAGGCGAGCGGGCCGAAGCGCGGGTTCGACTCGATGGTCACGTTCATCTTGCCGTCGAGGATGGCTTGCAGCGCGCTCTTCTGCCCGTCCACCGAGATGATCAATACGTCCGTGCCCGGCTTCATCCCGGCGGCTTCGAGCGCCTGAATCGCGCCGAGCGCCATCTCGTCGTTGTGCGCGTAGACGGCCGTGATCTCTTTGCCCCGCGCCTGAATGATGTTCTGCATCACGTCGCGCGCCTTGGCGCGGTTGAAGTCGCCGGTCTGCGACTGAATGATCTTCATCTCCGGGTGCTTCGCGATCTCGTCGCGAAAGCCCTTGCCGCGATCCGCCGTGACGGACGCGCCGCTCGTTCCGCTCAGTTCCACGATGTTGGCCTTGCCGTTCGACGCTGTGGCGAGCCAGTCGGCGGCGCGCTGCCCCTGCTTGACGAAGTCCGACTTGAGCACGGTGACGAAATCATCGCCCGCCGTGCCCGACGCTTCGCGGTCAACGAGGATGACGGGGATGTTCGCGCTCTTAGCCGTCGCCAAAGCCTGCTCGAAACCGACCGTCTCGCGCGGCGCGAGGAAGATGGCGTCAACGCGCTGCGCCACGAGGTCTTCGACGTTCGCGGCCTGCTTGGCCGTGTCGCCCTGCGCGACCGTCACGCGCAGATCGTACTTGTCGGGCTTCTTCGACGCCTCCCCCTTGATGCTCTCGGTCTCGGCAATGCGCCACGGCCCGTCCATCTCCATCTGCGAGAAGCCGATCACTTTCTTGCCGCCCGCGTTGTTCTGACCGCCGCCCGCCACGCCGCCCCCACCGCCACTGCCGCCACTACTGCTCTCCTTGCGGCAACCGCCCAGCGCGAGCGCGCACGCGAACAACAACGCCACCAAGACCGCCAACGACTTCCGCCCACCGACTGTTGATTTCATGTTTCACCTCGGAAAATTTTGTAAAGGCAACAGACGAGTCCGTCGCCCGTGTCTCTATGTTGAAAGTTGCAGGCACATCAATCTTCTCGCGGGCGAGTGACATGTCGCTCGCCCCGACGCTTATTCGCCGCGCGCCGCACGGCTCGTGCGCGTCGGCGCGATCCTGAACGATTCAAACTTTCCGACAGCGCCCGCCGCGCCGCCCGACGTGAGCGCGACGCGCACGCCCCTGTCCCACGGCGGCAGATATTCACCGTCCATCTCGTCGCCCACGTTGCGCCAGCGATTGCCGTCCTCGCTCACCGCGAAACGATAACGGCGGCCGTCGTCGGCCGTCATGCGCAGGTGAACCAGCGACGAGCGCACGGCGTCCGTCACGGTCGCCACCATCTTTTGTTCATTCTTCTCACGCCGCCAGAGGATGATATTGCGCCCGTCAACGACCGCGCCGAGCGCGTTCTCTGCGTCGCCGTAAGCGGACAGCCCTGCGAGCGCGCCGCGACGCATCCCGCGCGTGTCAATCACCGTCGTCGCTTCATAATCGCCCACCGTGGTCAGGCGCGCGACGATAGCCCCGACGGGGTTCGTCGTCTGCTCGACTGCGGGCGAGAGCACGAGGCGACCGCCGCGCGCGCTCTCCGTCCGCATGACGGGTTCGTTCGACTGCGGCCACTGCCAACCGGGTTGCAGTTTGAGAGACGTGAAGTCGTCGAAGAAATAGTGTTCGGCGTTGCGCTCGCCCGTGCCGTGCGGCGAAGCGGCGCGCGCCGAAGGGCCGCGGCCATTGTTAATCGTCGGCCAGCCGTTCGCGCCCCACTCGATTTGATCGAGCATCGCCTGACGGCCGACGTAGACGAAATCCTTCGCGTCCATCGCGTGATACATCAAGTAGTCGCGCCCGCGCGGGTCGGCGACGATCGTGCCGTGGCCGGGACACTTGAAGTCGTCGTTGCCGCGCATGATCGGGTTCGCGGGATTCTTCTCCCAAGGCCCCAAAAGTTTCCGCGAACGCGCGACGCCGATCTGGTAGTTGCACTCGCGCGCGCAACAGAAGTTGCCGGAGTAGAACATGTAGAACCAACTGCCGCGCCGGACGACCGCCGCGCCTTCGACCAGATCGCCGTAGGGCAGCGTGGCATGTTTCTCCCAAGCCTGATCGTTGCGAATCAACTCCTGCTTCTCTCCGATGAGGCGCGTGCCGTCGGGCGAGAGTCGCTGCGCCCAGATGGGCGTCGGCACGCTCTTGCTGTTGCCGTCCTCTTTCCACAAGAGGTAACGCTGCCCACGCTCGTCGCGCATGGGGAAGCCGTCAATCGAGCCGACTTCCTGACAGACGAGCGGGCCGTGATCCGTGTAAGGCCCCTGCGGGCGACGCGCCGTGGCGACGGCGACGCAGAGCGGGCCGTCCTTTTTCTTCGCCGTGTAATAGACGTAGAAGCGGCCGCGGTCTTCGGAAATTTCCGGCGCCCAGTAGTTGCCGATTGACCACGCGGGACGCTTCTGAAAGACCGCCCCGGCGACGCGCCAGTTGACGAGATCGCGCGAGTGCAGGATGGGAAACTCCGGCGCCCACTCGGAAGAGGTGGCCGCTGCCCAGTAGTCCTGCCCGACGCGTATGACGGACGGGTCTGGATAGTCGCCCGCGAGCGCGGGGTTCGTGTAAGTCGCGCGCGACTGCGCCGCCCCGCCCACCGCGCATGCGCAGACGAGCGCGACGAAGAAGGCCGCGCGGCGCACCACGAAGCAGGACGCGCGCCGCACCGCCGTCGCCGCACTCACGACGCGCGTCTCCGGCGGCGAAACTTTGAGTTCTCTTTTTCTCATCTTTAACTAGCCCCTCTTGCCCTTAATTTATGGCGTGCTCAAACGACTTTGAGATTCGGCGCGCCGCCGCCGCGCGCGTTCGTTCCGCCCTTCGCGCCGCCTGCCGCCGCCTCCCTCTCTCGCACGCGCGCGGTCGAGGCGCGCACGACGAGGCGCGTCGCGATGTGGATGTCCGTCCCCTGCTGCTCCGAGTGTTCGACGCTGGCGATGAGGGCTTCGACGGCGCGGCGGCCGAGTTCCTCGCGCGGCAAACTCACGGTCGTCAAAGGCGGCGCGGCCAGTTGGGCGAACGCGATGTCGTCGAAGCCGACGACCGACACGTCGCGCGGCACTTCGATGCCCCACTCGCGAAACTCCTGCATCACCCCCAGCGCCATCATGTCGTTGGCGACGACGACGGCCGTCGGCATCTTTTCGCCGCGCTCGACAATGGCTCGTGCCGCGTGTCGCCCGCCGTCGAGTTTGAAGTCGCCGTCGTAAATTTGCGGCGCGGCTGCGGGCAGGTGGCGCGCGACCGAAGCGCGAAAGGCGTCGAGGCGTTTGACGGCCGAGCGCAGGTGGCGCGGCCCGCCGACGAAAGCAAACTCGCGGTGGCCGAGCGCGACGAGGTGCGCGATGGCCTCTTCGATCCCCGTGTCGTAGTCCACGACGATGTTGTTCATGCACTGCCCCGCGCTCCCCAAGTCGAGGAAGACGACGCAGACGCGCCGCCGCGCCAGTTCACCGACGAGCGCGGCGTCCATCTCCGAAGTCATCAGCGCGACGCCCGCCACCTTGCGCTCGATGAGCCGCTGCACGTAGCGCGACGTGCGCTCGGCCTCGTAGTTCGTGTTCGACAGAATCAGATCGTAGCCGCGCTCGAAGGCCGCCCGCTCGATTGACTTGACGAGTTCGGGGAAGAACGGGTTCGAGATGTCGGAGATGATCAGGCCGAGCGTGTTGCTGCGCCCGGAGGCGAGGCTGCGCGCGTGCGCGTTCGGGTAGTAGCCGCACCGCTCGATCGCGCCGAGCACCCGCTCGCGTGTCGCGTCCGTCACAAACCTCGTCTTGTTGATGACGTGCGAGACGGTCGCCGTCGAAACGCCCGCCTCCCGCGCCACGTCTTTAATACGCATCTCTTTTTGAGTGACAAGTGACGGGTGACAAGTGACAAGTTGAAGACAAGCTCTTAGTTTTAACTTGTCACTCGTCACTCGTCACTTCTCCCGCTCCTTCGCCCGCCTCGGACACGTAGATGTTGGGCGTCCGGCCGGTGGCGTCGGTGTATTCGCGCGTGATCGTCTCGCGAAAAATGTCGAGCGCGTCGCGGCGGACGAGGTTGACGGTGCAGCCGCCGAAGCCGCCGCCCGTCATACGCGCGCCGAGCGTCGCGCCCGCGAGCGACGTGGCGATTTCGACCATCTGATCGAGTTCGGCGCAACTCACTTCGTAGTCGTCGCGCAGAGACTCGTGGCTTGAGTACATCAGCCGCCCCATCTCTTCGAGCCGTCCTTCCCTGAGCGCGGCCGAGGCATCGAGCGTCCGCGCGTTCTCCGAGACGACGTGGCGGCAGCGTCGCCCGACCACCTCCGGCAGCGCGCGGCCGTAATGTTCCAAATCCGCCTCGCTCACGTCGCGCAGCGCGCGGATGTCCGTTAGCCCCGCGCGCCGCAGCAACTCGACGCCCTCTTCACACTCCGCGCGCCGCGTGTTGTACTCCGAGGCCGACAACTCGTGCTTGACGCGCGTGTCGCAGATGGCGACGAGCGTGTCGGTCGTGTCAACGGGAATCGCCTGCGTCTCCAGCGTGCGGCAGTCAATCAGCAGCGCGTGACCGGCGCGGCCGAGCGCGGCGATGAATTGATCCATGATGCCGACCTTCGCGCCGACGTACGTGTGCTCCGCCTCCTGCCCCGCAAGCGCGAGTTCGACCGGGTCAACTTCGCGCCCTGAGACGGACGCGAGGGCGAGTCCGGCGGAGACTTCGAGCGCGGCGGAAGACGACAGCCCCGCGCCGACCGGCACGTCCGAAGAGAGGGCGAGGTCTGCCCCGCCGAGCCGCACGCCGCGTCGTTCCAACGCTTGCGCGACGCCTTCCACATAGTCGAGCCAGAGGCCGCGCTCGCGCTCGCCCGGTTGGTCGAGGTCGAACTCGGCGTGCTCGTTCAAGTTCACGGAGAAGATGCGGACGACTCGATCCGCGCGCGGCCGCGCGGCGACACACGTCTCGCGGTCAATCGCCATCGGGAGCACGAAGCCTTCGTTATAGTCCGTGTGCTCGCCGATCAAGTTGACGCGGCCGGGCGCGCGAAACAGGCGCGGCGCGCCGTCTTGCAGGCCGTAGACATCACGGAAGGCTTGCCGGAGCGCGGCCGCGTCAATCACCGCTGCCCTCCTTTTGCCAGACGACGGGCGCGACGCGCGCGCGCAGTTCGGCGGCCTTCTCTTCGGCCAAAGTGTCGTTGATGAACATGCCTGCGCCCGACTCGCTGCCCGCCAGATATTTCAACTTGGTCGCTGTGCGCAGCGGCGGGTAGAACTCGATGTGGAAATGATAATAGTCGTAGTCGCCGCCGTCCGAGGGTCGCTGGTGCAAGACCATCATGTAAGGGAACGAGAGGTCGAACAGTTTGTCGTAGGCGACGAGCACGGTCTTGAGTATCGAGGCGAGGTCGCGTTGCTCTACGTCCGTCATGTCGGTCAGGGCTTGCAGGTGGCGCGCGCTGGCGATGTGGACTTCGTAGGGATAGCGCGCGAAGAACGGGACGTAGGCGGCGAATGAATCGTTCGACGCGACGATGCGGCGGCCGTCTGCACGTTCGCCCGCGAGGATGTCGCAGAGCAAACAGCGTCCGGTCTTGTCCCTGTGCGCGCGCGACTGTTCGAGTTCTCGTTCGACGCGCGGCGGGATGAACGGGTAGGCGTAAATCTGCCCGTGCGGGTGGTGGAGCGTGACGCCGATGGCCTCGCCCTTGTTCTCGAAGATGAAGACGTATTCGACGAACTCAAGCGCAGAGAGTTCGCGGAAGCGATCCGTCCAGACCTCGACGAGTTGGTGAATCTGTTCGACCGGTTCGGCGGCGAGCGTCGAGTTGTGGTGCGGCGTGTAGACGAGCACCTCGCAGACGCCGACGCCGGGACGCACCGGGTAGAGTTCCGTGGCTTCGACGGCCGGAGCGGGAGGTTCGGGTTGCAAACTCGGAAAACGGTTCTCGAAAGCGACGATGTCGTAAGTGGGTTCGGGGATTTCCGTGGGGAAGCCGCCGGGCTTCGTGGGGCAGAGCGGGCAGAAGTCTGCGGGCGGCAGGAAGGTGCGCGTCTGCCGGTGCGTGGCCGTCGCCACCCACTCGCCCATCAAAGGATTCCAGCGGAGTTCAGACACGTCGCTCCTCCGTCGCCTGCGGTTCGGCCGTCGGCTCTTCCACGCGCGCGGGAGCTTGTTCGTCGCCCGCGCTCTCCGGCGGAGTCGGCGACGCCGCCTCTTCGTCGAAGGTGTAGAAGATGAGGTAACGCCCGTCTTCGAGAGTGATCTGCCTGCGTTGCATGCCGCTCCTGATTTCAGCCTGTGGTGTGAAGCACGAATTAAAGCACGGATTCCAACCCGCCGCGAACTATTTCGACCTCCCGCGACAACGACCCGCGCGGATAACTTTAACGCGCCGACTCTGCGACGGGAGCAACGACGGGCGCGGGCTTCGCGAGCGTCGAAGGGCTGCCCCATTCGACGCGCGGCCAGCCTTTGCGATAGACGAGCCGATCCATGAGCATGATGCGGCGCACGTCGCGGTCGCCCGCGATGGCTTCGATGTTGCGCCTGCCCGCGTCAATCGCGTGATAGACGATCCAATCGTCGCCCGCCGCGTCGCGGATGACGGAGTTGTGGCCGGGCGCGATGAAGCGCGTGTTGAGTTCGAGGATGACGCTCTGCGGTTCGCCCGTCGCGGCCGCGAGCGTCTCGAAAGGCCCTTCGGCAGCGCGCGAACGCGCGACCATCACGGCGTAGTGCGCCTTGTCGCCGCAGCAGTTGTCGCCGGAGAAGAAGAGATAGTAGAAGCCGTCGCGGTGTGTGACCCACGCGCCCTCGATGAGTCGCTGGTAGTTCGACGGGTCTTCGGTCTTGATCGGAAACACGACTTCGCGCGCCGTGCTGCCGCGTTTGAAACTCACGCGGTCGGCGGCCAACTCCTGCACGCGTAGCGGCTCGAAGCCCGAACCCCAGTAGAGCAGACGCTTGCCCGTGCGCGGGTCGTCGTAGGCCATCGGATCAATGTTGACGAACGACTTGCCGCACTTCAGAGGTTTGCCGCTATCCGTAAACGGCCCTCGCGGACTCTTTGCCGTGGCGACGGCGAGGCACAAGCCCGTGAGCGTGTTCGGGTCGGCGGAGTAGTAGAGATAAAACACGCCGTCGTGTTCGCTGACGTGCGGCGCCCAGAACTTCTGCGTCTGGTTCGCCCAGACGGGTTTCGCGGGCAGCGCGTCGCCGAGCCGTTCCCAACGCGTGAGGTCGCGCGAGCGTGCGACCTGAATGTTATGCGTCTGACCCGCGACGATCCCTTGCGTGGCGTAAGCGTAGTAGAAGCCGTCGGACGCGCGGATGACGGTCGGGTCGGGGAAGTCTTCGTCGAAGACGGGGTTCGTGTAAGTGTTGGCCGCGCGCTTCGTCTCGCCGCGCCTTGTCGTCACCGCGGCGCGACCCGGCGGAGTGTTCCGGCGCGGCTGCGCGACGATGCCCGCCGCCGAGGTCAGGCACGAAATCGAAAAGAGCGCGACGGCACAACAGGGCGCAAGCCGACGACGGCGACGGTTGCGACCGGGCGTCAACGCTCTCTTCGTGATCCGTCTCAAGTTGTTCGGCATCTTCATCGCGTGCGAACGAATTGAAAGTATTGAAAGTGCAGCGACTCTTGCCGCCACTAAGCGGCCAATGTCCCCCGTCCTATTTGGCTACGACGACGCGCAGCGAGTCCCAGTTGTTCTCGGAACTGCCGAAGCCGTAGAGCATGACGCGAAAGCTGCGCGGCAGATTCTTAATGGTCTTCTTCAAACCGATCTGCGCATCCTGCGGCGGGCTGTCAGGTCCGTTGAGGACGAAGAGAAACTCGTCGCCGCGCCGGATGATGGCGAGCACGGGGTTCTTCAACTTCGTGCCGAGCTTGCGGTCGTCGAGCCGCTCGCCCTGCCCGTCCACGATTGACCACGCCTCGAACGTGCCCTCGCTCGTGAGAATCCACTCGATGCGGTTGCGCCCCGCGCCGTCGAAGAGAATGGTGAGACCGGCGAAGCCGAGCGTGGAAGACTTATCTTCCGGCTTCGGCAGTTGCGCCCCGACTTTGGCGACGCGCGCCTCGACGCTGAAACGGTCGCCCGTAAAACTCTGCCTGCTCCGCACCCCGGCGCGCGTGCCGCTCATGCTGCGCTGGCGCAGTTGGCCGTCTCTCACTTCAAACTTGCCGCCGCTGCCGCCTTCAAAACTGAAACGCTCCCACTTCGTCTCGTCCAGCGCGCCGCCGTCAAACTCGTCGCCCCACTGATCGAAAGCCGGTTGCGACTGCTGCGGCTGTTGCTGCGGTGCGGTCTGCCCCGACGGAGCAGCGGGCGACTGCTGTTGCTGCTGTGCGGGCGAGAGCGCGGCGGCCGCACAGGTGACGAGGGCGGCGAGGATTAAACGCGACGTATGCGACATGTGAAAATCTCCGTGCTGTCTCCGTGCTGTTAGAACCTGACGTTCGCCAGTCGGCGCGCGATCTCTTGACGCTCCTTTTGCGCCTGCTCCTTCTGCGCGTCGTTGAGGCGTTTGAAATTCGCGAGCGCGACCTGTGCCTCGGCCGTGCGCTTGAGCCGACCGTAGACGCGGCCGAGTTGGTAGTGCGCCTCGGCCAGATTCGGATCGCGCGCGACGGCGCGTTCGAGTTCGGCCGCCGCCTCCGTCAAACGGTTGTCGCGCAAATAGACTTTTGCGAGCGCGAGCCGCGCCGGAGCGAAAGAGTCGTCCGCACGCACGGCGCGCACCAGATGACTCTCGACGCGCGGCATGTCGGCGGAGTTCTGTTTGAGCAACGCTTCGGCGGCGAGGTAGTTGACGACGCCGAGAGTAGAGTCTAGGGCGAGCGTCTGTTCGTAGAACTTGACGGCCTCGTCGTAACGCCCTAGTTCGACGTAGGTCATGCCGAGATAGGCGAGCGCGGGCGCGAACTTCGGGTCGAGCGAGACGACGTGCGACAAGGCCGCAGCCGCCTCGTCGTTCTTGTTCGACTTGAACTGCGCCAGCCCCAACGCGAACCAGAGACGCGTCGAGCGGGGAAACTTTTCGAGCGCCTCGTTGAGACGGATGATGGCGGCGGCGGGCGCGCCAGTCTCCGTCAACATCATCGCGTAGCGGAAGTAATATTCTTCCTTCCCGCCGTCGCGCTCAATGGCGAGGCGCATGGCGGGGATGGCGTTCTCGATGTGATTGCTTTTGACGTAGACCTCTGCGAGCGCGGCGAAGACGGGCGCGGCCTGAATGCCGCGCGCTACCGCCCCTTCGAGCGTGCGCCCGGCCGCCGGAACGTCGCCGCGTGCGAGTTGCGCGCGCGCCAGTTGCAGGATGACATCCGTCTCCGAAGGCGCGAGCGCGTGCGCGGCTTCGAGTTCGGCGACCGCTTCGTCCGAGAGTCCGGCGGCGAGTAAGGCCGCGCCGAGCGCGGCGTGCGCCGAGGCCGCTTCATTCGCATCGCCCGCGTCGGCAGAAGCGTTGAGAGATTTGTAGTCGCGGTAATACTGCTTCGCCGCCGCCGCGTCGTTCAGGCGCAGCGCGACGACGACGAGCGAGCGTGCGACGGAAGCGTCGGGCGCGATGCGGCGGGCGCGTTCAAAGAGTGTGCGCGCGCGCGCGAGTTGGTCGGGCGTACCGGCGGCGAAGAGTATCTGCGCCAGATTGACGAGCGCGCTCGGCTGGTCGGGGGCGAGTTTGAGAGAGATTTCAAACTGCGCGGCGGCCTGTTGAGTGCGGCCGAGACGGAGCAGGATCGCGCCGTGATTGTTACGCGCCTGAGCGGACAGCGGGGCGTTGACGGCGGCGGCGGCGAAGTGCCGCTCGGCTTCCGCGAGTTGCCCGGCGCGATCCGCCAGCACGCCCAGATAAGTGTGCGCGGCGACGTTGCGGCGATCCACTTCGAGCGCGCGTTCAAACGACGCCTTCGCCGCCGATGCGTCGTCGCGTTCGAGCGCGGCCACGCCCGCGGCGACGAGCGCGTCGGCTCTCTGCCCGGTAGCCGCCTGAACCGCGACGGGCACACACGCACGCACGTTGCCCGCCGTCGCGCAGATGCCCGCCGCCGCCGCGAGGCAGGCGAGCAACGCCAGCGAGAGGCGGCGAAGAAAGCGCTTCGAGCGCAGCGTGATGGGGCTGCGTGTTGTCGTCATGCGTCTACCGCTGTAAAAACGGGCGGCGCGGGAAGAGTAGTTTTGACTCCACCTCTCCCGCGCCGCCCGCCGCGTCACCACAGCCGTCTAGTAAGTGAATCGCACGCGGAGTTGAATGATGCGCGGTTGATACCCCGCGTCAATGCTTGAGAAGCTGAAGCCGACACCCTCGTTCAAGTCGCTTCCCGGCTGTGTGAGCCGGTGGCGGTTGAAGATGTTGAAGAACTCCGCGCCGAGTTCCATCGTCAGGGCTTCGGTCAGACGCGTCTTCTTGAGCAGGCTGATGTTCTCGCTCAGGAACGGCAGGTCGCGCGCCTGATCAATGACGGGCGGCGCGTTGCCGAAGAAGCGGAGCGGGTTGGCGTAATAGGCGGCGTAAGCCGGGTTGATCATGCCGTTCGCCAAAAACTCCGCCGGTGTGTCCCGGTTAAAGCTCGGCGGCGAGGAGAAGGCGGCCGGGTTGAAGATGCGCGCGCGGCCGTTCAAGAGCGTCTGATCGTTGGTCAGAATCGGCTGCCCCGTCAGGTTCGGCCGCACGTCCGTGCAGAAGCCCGTCGCGCCGCTGCAACTGAACGCGTCCTGCCCCGTGCGACGGATGACGAGCGGCAGCCCCGACTGGTAACGCTGGACGCCGCTGATCTGCCAGCCGCCTGCAAAGAAGTCCGCCAGCCGCCCTTGACTGAGCCAACGCTTGCCTTTGCCGAACGGAAGTTCGATCAGGTAGTTGGCGACGAAGACGTGCGGGATGCTGTTGGGCGAAACGGAGCGGAGCGAACCGCGGTCGTAAGGGTTCTGGATCACGCTCCCGATGGGCGAGCCGCCGAACAAATCTTCCGAGGCATCCGTGATCAGTTTCGCGAACGTGTAGGACAGGCCGAACTGGATGCCGCGCGAGAATCGCCGGTCGAGTTTGACCGTCCCGGCGTTGTACCAACTCCTGCCCAGACTCTCCAGTTGATTCCTGATCCGCCCGTACTGCGGGTAGGGCTTCAAGGCTTGCCCGACGCTGCCGTCGAAGCCCGTGTAAACCGCGTTGGGGCTGGCGGGCAGCGGCACGCCGACGCTCGCGGCGTAGGTGCGCTCCGCGGCGTTCACGTCCCTGAGCGGGCGGTTGAGCAATGCGTCGCCGAGTTTCAGGGCGTTGAGCGGCACGGCGTTGATGCGTTCGAGGTCTGACCTGAGGCGATCCGCGCGATGTCCGGTGTAGCTGAGTTGGACGACGAACTTGTAGGGCAGTTCGCGCTGGATGTCGAGGCCGTATTGCAGCGTGCGGCCGGTCTTGAAGTTCTGATCGAAGTAGTCAATTTCGCTGCCGACGAACTGGCTTTTGGGGTCAGTCCCCGGCGTCTGGCGGTAGTTACGCAGGAAGAGATCAAAGTTGGCGTCCGCGCCGCCGTTGATGTTGGCCGGGCGCGGCGAGTTGTAGCCGACCGTGCCTTCGGTGAGCGTGTTGTTGCCGCCGAAGCCGTAGAGGATCGGAGCATAGTAGAGGCCGATGCCGCCGCGGATGACCGTGCTGTCGTTCAGACTGTAAGCGACACCCAGACGCGGGCCGATGTTCGAGTAGTCCGGCTTCGCCAGCGTGCGATACTGCGACTGCAAGGCGTTCAGCCCGCCTTCGGCGTCAACCAGCGCGCCGAGACGCCCGCCAGCCGCCGGGTTGGGGATGGTCGGATCGAAGCCGCGGAAGCGATTGCGCGATTCGTAGCGCAGGCCGGGCAGGTCGTAGCGAATGCCCGCGTTCAGCGTCAGGCGTTGCGTGATCTTGATGTCGTCCTGAAAGAAATAGGAGTGAGAGAACTGCCGCCAGCCCGGATCGAGGTTCTGCACGCTGTTGAACGAAAACTCGGTCGCGCCCGTCAGGAGACTCGCGATGGGGAAGCCCTGATCGCTGCGCTCGCAGCAGTTGTTGGCCGTCTGGTTGGCGCGGAAGTTGATCTCGCCGCCCGGATCAATTAACTGGTGGACGTTGAACTGGCTGTTGCGCACGTCCGCGCCGAACTTCATCGTGTGCCGACCGCTGACGGAGGTGATGAAGTCGGTGAACTGCATCGCGTTGTCGCGCAGTTGGTCGCTGAAGAAGGTCGAGCCGAGTCCCTGATAGGCGCGCACGTTCGGGTTGAAGGGATCGGCCGGGTCGCCGTAACCGGGGAAGCCGATGACGGGGAACGCCTTGCCCTGCAAAGAGCCGCGCGGGAAGCCGAGCGTGAACGGGTCGAAGCCCTCGGTGAAGTTTTTGTTCGCCACGTCGTAGCGGTTGTACCCGGCGTTGAAGTGGTTGAGCAGCGTCGGCGAGACGGTGTAGTCGTGCTGCAAGCGGAAGAAGTGCGACTTGAAGAACTGATTCCACACGCCCTGCGCGACGAAAGGCTCTTGGAAGCGCGGCGCGCCGCCCGCGATGCGCGTGTTGTTGCGGAAGGCGTAGCTGAAGCCGAGCCGCTGTTTCTCCGACAGGATGAAATCCAGCTTGAACACGGGGCTGTTCATCCGGTTCGGAATCTGCGTCTGCGCGAAGTAGTTGCGGAAGACGCCGGGGCGGTTGGGCGCGGGGAAAAACTGCGCGATGTTGCGGCCGACCGGATCAATGATTGACTGGCCGGTGACTGGGCTGATGTAGCCACGCAGGTCGTTGTTCGGGATCGCGTTGCGCCGGTCAACCGGCATCGTCGGATCGTAAATCCGGATGGGGCCGTTCAGGCGCAACACATCCGGGTCGGTCAGCAGTTCGCCGAAGTCGCCCTGCCGCATACGGAGCGTCGGGACGGAGATGAGCACGTTCTCGCCCTGCGAGAAACGGTAAGCCTCGAAGTTGAAGAAGAAGAAGGCGCGATTCTTGCCGCTGTAATACGTCCGGCCGCCCTCGCCGAAGCGCGGCAGGTAGATCGGGCCGCCGATGTTGCCGCCGAAGTTGTGCTGGTGGTCGCGGTTCTTGGGCAGCCCCTGCGCGTTGTTGAGGAAGCTGTTGGCGTTCAGCGCGTCGTTGTGCCAGAGGTCGTAGACTTCGCCGTGGACTTCGTTGCCGCCCGACTTGAGCGTGAAGTTGACGATGCCGCCCGACGAGTTGCCGAACTCGGCCGAGTAGTTGCTGGTCGAAAGCGTGAACTCCTGATAGGCGTTCGGGCCGGGGGCGACTTCCGTGAAGAAAGTTCCCTTCTGCGTGCGCCGCGTGGCCGCGCCGTCAATCAGGATTTCCGTGCCGAGACTCTGGCCGCCGCTGACGCGGAAGTTGGAGGCGTTCGTGCCCGTGCCCGATCCGGTCGTCACGGTGCTGTCGAGGAAGATGAAGGCCAGCGGCGAGCGCCCGGCCGATTCGGCCGACACCAACAGCGGCAACTCCTTCACCTGCCGCTCGGTGACGTTGGTTTGCCGCACCGGCGTGTCGCTCTGGAGCGCGGTCGTGTCCGACGAGACGGTCACGACATCGCTCACGACGCCGATTTCCAGCGTGATGTCGGCGCGGCGCGTGACCTGCACGGCGATCTGGATATTCTCGATGGCGGCGGTTTTGAAGCCCGCCGCTTCCACCGTCAGCCGGTAGGGGTCGGCCTTCAGTTCCGGCAAGGTGTAAGCGCCCTCGTCTGTCGTCTGCGCCTCGCGCACTTCGCCGCTGTTGAGATTCGTGGCGGTGACCTTGGCATTGGCGACCAGCGCGCCGCTCGGATCCGTCACGGTGCCGGTCAGCGCACCGCGGTCGCTCTGCGCGAGCACGACGGGCGCGGCGCACGCCAGCAACAGCGTCAACAGCAGAAACGAGATCAGTTTATTCAACTTCATGACTCCTCCTCCAACCTCACACTGACGAGTGTGCGCTACTTGGGCGCGGGAATTTTCTAACGAACGGAAGAACGATATTTTTAGCGCGCGGGCGAAGCGGCCGCTGCGCTGATCAACTCAGGCGCGAAACTCTCACCTGCACACGGCGGCGCGGCGTCGCCGCACGGGGACGCGCACAGCAGGCACACGGGCGCACAGGGAGAGACTCCCGTCCCGGCACCCGCTTGTCAATTGAGATTCGCATTGTAAATTGAGAGCCAGCCTGAACCTGGTTTGTGACTCAAGCCGTCGGTTTGGAACTCACGGCGCTGGCGGCTTAAGCGATTACGTAAACGGTTAACCAGGTTAGGAAGGCTTATATCAGTCGTCGCCGAAGCGTGTCAAGGTTTTTCCACCGGGCGCGCACGCGCGGAGAGTGGCGTGCGTCCAACTTTTTTCTTGCGTGCCGTGGCGGATTAGTTTATTAGGTTGAGACGAACGGAAAGACTCTACAACCAAGAAGGAGAACTCAAGCAATGCCAGCGAAAAAAGCGAGCAAGAAGAAGTCGGCTTCCGGGGGCGGCGCGGCCGGTCAAGGCGGCGCGAGCAAAGCCGGGGGTAAGGGCGGGAGCAAAGGCGCAAGCAAGGGCGGCAGCAAGGGCGGCAGCAAAGGCGGCAGCAAGGGCGGCAGCAAAGGTGGCAGCAAGGGCGCGAGTAAAGGCGGGAGCAAGTCGGCCGTGAAGAAAGGCGCGGGCGCGTCGAAGTCTGCGGGCAAGAAGGGCGGCGCGTCGAAGTCAACGAAGAAGTCGGCCGCTTCGGGCGGCGGCAAGAAGGGCGCAAGTAAGAAAGGCGCGGGTAAGAAAGGCGGCGGTAAGAAGGGCGGCGCGAAGAAGTCTTCCAAGAAACGCGGCGGCCAGAAGGCTGCGAAAGGGATCGTGAGGCGCGTGCTGGCGGGCGCGGCGGCCGGGTTGGTGAGCGGCGCGGTGGCCGCGGTGCTCCCGCCGCTCGAAGAGCAGGCCGGCATCACCCCGGTCGGCACGGGCGGGAATGAAGGGACAGGCGGCGGCGAGAGCAGCGGCGGCGAAGGCGGTCAGGGCGGCTCGGCCGGAAACGGTTAACCGACGCCGCGCAACTCTCTCCGGCAGACCCTCAACGGTCTCCCGGCCTCCGGGACGGGTACAGACAAGAAAGCGGCTTCGTGAGAGATTCACGAAGCCGCTTTCGCGTGTGCGTTGCGGTAGCGCGGAACTCGAAACTTCCGCGCGTCGCTTAGACGATGCGACGCGCCACCTTCGGAGCTAGACGTGCAGGCTAGGGTTTTTTGTACTTGTCAATCAACGCTTGAAGGCCGTCGGTCGAATTGTTGTGGCGGTATTTGTAATACGATTCGAGGTCGGCTTTCAGCCCGACGCGCATCGTGTCGTACTGCGCGTCGCCTTCGGTGAGGGCGACGGCGTGCGCGTAGGCGTCAATCACTTCGTCCAACTGCGTCTCGGCCTGTTTGAGCAGCGCGTCTTTCTCCGCGCCCGGTGTCGCGGCCTTGTGCAGTTGGACGAGACGCTGGTATTCGCCGTTCACCATCTCGACGAGCAGCACGTAGTTGATCGGGTCGCGCGGGTTCAGCCCGATGGCGCTGTTGAGCCGGGTCTTGGCGTCGGCCTTGTCGCCCGCGGCCAACGAGAGCATGGCGATCCACTGGTACAACTGTCCGTGCCAGCGCGTCTTGTAATCGTTCCACGTCGCGTCGGTGACGGTCGAAGGCTTCTTGTCGGACTCGATCAGGGCGACGGCCTTGAGTGCCATTTGGCGGCTCGGCGCGACGTATTTCAAATTCTGATTTCTGGCCTCGCTCAAACCGCCGCGCGTCAGGTTGATCATCGCGGCCACCGGGTCGGGGCTTTTGTCTATCACGTTTGCGGCGAGCGCGAAGGCATCGTCGAGCCGGTTGGCCGCGGTGTAGGCGGTGAGCAGGTGTTGCTGGACGAGTTCGGCGTCGGCCGGTGCGGTAAAGAGTTTGAGGTAATTTTCGCTCTGCGCGATGCGCTGCGCGGGGTCTGCGATCTGGCCGATGCGATCGGCGATTAGCGGCGCGACCTGCGGGCGCAGCGGGCTTTTCGGATACTTCTCGAAGAACGCGCTGGCCGCCGTGAGCATCGCCGGAACATCCGCTGCCGCTTCGATAGCCTTCGCCGCGTTCAACTCCGCCTCAGGGACGGTCGGCGGTTTGTCCTTCTTATCTTTCTTCTTATCTTTCGACTGCCCCTCTTGCGGCGGCGTGTCGAACGTCGCCGGGTTCATTGCCGACGCGACGCGCGCGTTAGTAACGGTGGCGGCGGCAAAGGCCGGGGCGGCGCACCACCACATCAGGCACGCGCAGACGGCGAGTGTGCGCAGCAGCAGGGCGTTAAATGCTCTGTTTCTCATTAGCGATCCTCTTTACGAAAATTTTATGGCAACGCTTCAACCGACGGGGGAGTCTACGATGCCGCTCAATATACTCTAGCGCGCGCGGCGAACGCCACCTGCGAGTGCGCCCATCATCGAGACGGCCGTCGGCCGTTAATCGAACCGCCCGCGCCGCGCGAAAAAGTGAAAACCGTTTCGCGTGGCGCGGGCGATGTGTGCGTCGGCCGCTCGTGGCGCGACGCGTGTTCGATGGTGTTTGACTAACCTATTTGCCGTTCAGTTTGGCGAGTTCCTTCGCCAGTTCCGGCTTGGTCTTTTGCAGGGCTTGCACTTCGGCCGCGAGCGACTTGGCATCGTCCATGAAGTAATAGGCGAGGCCGAGGTTGTAGTGCGCCTGCGCGTCGTCGGGTTTCAACTCGAGCGTCTTCTTGAACGCCGCGATGGCCTGCGGGTAGTCTTCGAGTTTCGAGTAGGCGACGCCGAGGTTGTAGTGAGCTTCCCAGTAGTCGGGCTTGATCTTGATCGCCTCTTTGAAAGAGTTGACGGCCTCCTGCTGTTTGCCGAGCGCGGCCAAAGACAGCCCCAGATTGTAGTGCGGCGTGGGGAAAGGGTCGGACAGGCGGCGGATGACTTCGTTCAAGGCGGCGACGGCCTGCGCGTGCTCGTTCATCATCGCGTGGACGTTGCCGAGGTTGAAGTAGGCGCTCATCACGTTGACCGGCGTCTCGCCCGCGCTCTCGTCAATCTTGAGCGTGACGGCGCGCTTGTAGGCGGCCGCGGCCTCTTTGTACTTGCCCTGCAACTCGTAAACCTGACCGAGCTTGTATTGCGGGCCGAACATCTCCGGCTTGAGCGTCGCGGCCTGCGTCAGAAACTCGATGGCCTCTTTCGTGTTGCCCATGCTCGCCTGCCCCGTCGCGCAGTCGATCAACTCCTCGTAGGTAACGCACCCGCTGCGCGTCGCTCCGCCCGTCACCAACTTGTCGGAGGCGTCGCGATCTGCGAACTGCGCGAAACCTTTCGCGCCGGGCGGCAGCTTCTTCTTCTTCGCGGGAGGGTTCTGACCCTGCGGTTGCTGCGCGTTCACCACGCCGAACGCCCCGCCGAACGCGACGAGGGACAGCGCGACCACCAACGCGCGGGTCGCGTACATAAACATTTTCGCCATTTCTTCTCCTTCTCTCATCAATGAAGAATGATGTCCTCACCCGGCAGGCTCGTTCGGGAGAGCGCTAGGGGGCGGCAATTCTATCTCAATCGCGCGAAGTGCGCGAATCTTCCCGCCCCTGCCCCCTGTGGCGCGCGCCCGTCTCCGAAGGCGCGACGCTTACCGCGTGAGATGCTTTTACGACAGAGTTTAGTTTGCTCAAAAGACGGCCTCGCCTTTCGCCTATCGCTACTCAACTTGCTAACGCCAATCGCCGACGATGACGAAGGGCGACCAGTAGAACGGCGCGCTGTAACGCTTGCCCGCGATCAACGTGAGTTGCGAGGCGCGCATCGCGGCGGGCGCGCCCTCCCGCCCCGCGAGCAGACGCCGGTAAAACTCCGGCATCAACTCCGCGGTTGACTTGTCACCGACCGACCACAAACTGACGCCGACCGTGTGTGCGCCCGCGTACATGAAAGCGCGCGTCAACCCGATGACGCCCTCGCCTCTGCGCTCACGGCCGAGTCCCGTCTCGCACGCCGACAACATCACGAGCGGCGAGCCGAGTCGCAAATTGAAAACCTCGTCAACGCGCAGGAAGCCGTCGGCGTTCGACTGGCCGACGAGCGAGAGCGCAAGTCCGGTGAACTGCGGGCGTTCGGCGTCGAGCAGCCCGTGCGTGGCGAAGTGCAGGACGCGGTAGCCGTCGAGTTTGCGCGCGCTCAAGTTCGACTCGCTCGCGTCGAAGTCGAGCCACACGTCGGCCTGCCCGCCGGAGGCGCGTGCGAGTTTGGCGATCTCTTCGGCCTCGAAGCGCGTGCCGTCGAGACGTACCAACTTCAGATTGCCGCCCTTCACATTCGTCACGTCCGCGAGCGCGCTGGCGAGCGACAGGCCGCGCACCGTCTCGCGCGCACGCGTTGCGCCCTGCGGCGACGACGATTGCAGGCGTGAGTCGGTTGCGTCAAACACGGGGTCGGCGACGAGGAGCATCCCGCCGCGCGCCGATGTCGCGGCGTCCGTGCGACGCGCCTGTCGCCTGAGTTCGGCGACGATTGAGGCCGAAGGTGCGTAGACGATCTCGTTCGTCTTGACGAGATAGGAGAGCATCGAATAGTCAACGCCGCCGGTCGTCACGACGAGCGACTCGAACGGCACGTAGTTGAGCGCGCCTTCGGGGACGACGAGGATGCGGCGTTCGCCGAGGCTCGCGGCGGCCGGGGCGACGACGGTCTGGTAGAGCGCGTTCGCGGCCGAGGCGTAGGCGCTCACGTTCGCCGCGGCGATCGAAGGGCTGCCGAGCGTCAGCCCGCGCGTGGTCTCCGCGACGTTGATGCCCGCGATGGCGCGGCGCACGCCCGCCGGGATCAACTGCTGCCTGAGCGCGATGGCCTGTCGCTCGATGCGCTCGCGCGACGGCAGGCGGTGGAGCGTCACGCCCGTCTGCGTCACCGCGAACAGGTACGATTGGTGCTCGCCCAAGCTGTATTCCAAAAGCACGGTCGAAGCGTCCAACACTTGCCGCTGCACTTCGGCGAGCGTCAGAGGTTCGGCGCGCACCAGCGCGGCGTACCGCGGGCTGCTCGTCCTGATCTGATTTTCCAGACTGTCGAACTCGACCGAGAGACGTTCGAGTTCCGCCTCCAACTCCGCGACGCTCCGCTTCGGCGCGTCGCCTTGCAGACCGACGCCGCCGAGCAAGCTCGCGATCTCCTGTTGCCGCGCCGTGTTCGCGGCCTTGCGTTCGACGAGCGCGGGCGACACGCCCTCGCGCACCTCGGCGCGCGCGTCGCCGAGCATGTCGAGCAGCGAACGCGCCTTGCCCCGCTCCACGATGCGGAAGGCTTCGGCGGCGTAGACGAGCGAACGCCCTTCGAGCGGTCGCGCGTCTGCGGCGTTCGACGCGTGCGCCGACGCCTGAGTGCGCGTCGCAGTGGGCGGCGCGTCCGTCAACACGATCTCCGCGAGCACGCTTGCCCCTTCTTCAAACACGTCTCTCGTCGTCGCCAGAAAATTGCTCCGCGCGTTGTCGGCGCGCAAACTTCCGGCGTAGAGCGTCTCGATGATGTCGAGCGCGGCGCGGTAATGTTTGAGCGCGGCGTCCCTGTAACGGGCTTCGGCCTGCGCGTCGCTTGCGCCCGCGGCCATCACCCAGTTGGTCTTGCCGAGGCCGCGCTCTGCTCCCCATGTCAACTCCGCGCGACCGTCCCTGCGCGCGATGTCAGCAGCTTGCCCGTAGAACTTGAGCGCGTCGGCGAAACGACTCTGGCGCAGGGCGATGTCGCCGAGGCTCGTGCGCGCCACAGCGCGGAAGAGACGCGCGGCGGCGAGATTCCCGGCGGGCGCGTCCGCGTCGGCGGCGGCCAGCACGTTCAGGTAATGCGCCTGCGCCGAGGCCGTGCGGTTATTGTCGAAGTCCGCGCGCGCGAGCCGCAGTTCGCTCGTCGCGTAGGCGACGAAGAGGCGGTAGAAATCGAAACAGGCGTCGGACGAGTCGAGACTGGCAACTGCGCCCGTCGCGTTCAACGCGTTCGTCGCGCGCGGTCGCCACGGCATGACGGCGTGCGCAAACTTCTGCCCCGCGCCGCGCGGCGCGGAGTTCGCGGCGTCCTTTGCCCGCAACGTGACTTTGAACGGCTCGGCGAGTTGTTCGGCCGGGACGATCTGCTCGAACGGCTCGTAGCCGGGGGCGTTCACTTCCAACTTCAACTCTTTACCGACGTGCAGCGGCGGCAGCACGGCGCGGCCGTTCGCGTCCGTGACATTCAAGCAATCGCAATAGATGCCGTTCGGGCGCGTGGTCGAGAGCCGCCCCTTCGCGCCTTCAATGGGGTTGCCCTGCTCGTCCACCACGCGCAAATCCATGCGGCCGAGGTCGTCTAAGTTCTTCGGCGCGCGCCCCATGTTCCGCGGCTCGTTGTGCGAAGGCTTGTTCGCCGCGTTGGGCGAGTTGTCGCCCGGCGCGTTGCGCGCGGACGTGCCCGCCGGACTGTCAGGCGCATTCTTCAAGTTGCCGTCCGACGTGTTCCCCGGCGACTTCTTCAAAGAGTTATTCGCGGGGTTGTTCGACGGACTGTTTGAACTGCTGTTCGGCGACCCGTTCGCCGGATTGTTCGGCGAGTTGTTCGACGGATTATTTGAAGGTTTGTTTGACGAATTGTTCGACGGGTTGTTAGAAGGATTATTCGACGGATTATTTGAGCCGTTATTCGTCGGGTTATTCGAGGCATTGTGCGTCGGGTTATTTGACGAATTGCCAGACGGATTGTTAGACGGGTTGTGCGTCGGATTGTTCGACGGATTGTTCGACGGATTCCCCGATTGAGTGCCTGACGGTCTGGCCGTCGAATTTCCTGACGAACTGCCGGACGACGAGCTGGGCGGATTGTTCGGACGACCGCTCGACGGGTTACCCGTCGGGTTGTTAGGCGAGTTGCCCGCCGGATTGCCGGGTTGCCGCCCGCCCGGATTGCCCGTCGGGTTGTTCGGCACATTGCCGGACGGGTTGCGCGGCGGGTTGTTCAGCGGATTATTCGGCGAGTTGCCGCCCGATATGTTGATCCCCGCCACGTTGTTCGCCGCGCTCAGGATCGGCGGCGCGGCGCTCTTCGGGTTAATCGAAGGACACGCACCCAACCCCGGCAACAACGCGCTGATGGACGCGAACGACACCGACCCGGCGACGGACGCTCCGCCCGCGCTCGCGTTGTTCCGGCCGCCATTACCGCTCGCGCCCGCGTTCAGTCCCGCGCCGCTGCCGCTTCCCTTCCCGCCCTCGCCGATGCGCGCGAAGGCCGCGCGCGCGCGCGGCTCGTCGCCCGCGAGGTAATACGCCTCGCCGAGTTTGGCGAACATGAGCGCGGCGTTGGCCGTCTCGCCGCGCGCGCGGAAGGCTTCGGCGGCGCGTTGGAAATGTTCGACGGCGGTCGTGTATTGCCCGTGCCTGAGATAGAGATCGCCGAGCGCGTCGGAAGCCGCGGCGAGGCCGCTCGCGTCGTTCGCCTCGGTGAAGAGCCGGAGCGCGGATTCGAGGAGCGGGAGCGCTTGATCGGCGCGGTTGCGACGCAGCAGAGCCGTGCCCTCGGCGAGCGCGCGCCGCGCCGCCTCCGTGTTCGTCGTCGCGTTGTTTGTGCCAGTCGGCGTTGCCGCCGCCGTGACCCTGTGCGAGACGGGCGCGAGCGCGAGCAGGCACGCGACAACCGCGACGAGCAGCGAGAGATAGAAACGTTCGGACATCTAACGGCCTCCGACTACAGGGCGGAAAAAGAAGCGGGAGATTTCAAGGCAAGCGCGCGTTGATCGGAGATTGCGGCGGCACGACTTCTGCCCCTTCGGATCAACTTGTGATTCACGGTCAGCGAATTTAGCACAACGCTCTCTCCAATTCCAAAGCCTTCCCGCTTTCAACCACCACGCCCTCAATTACGCGTCCGCCGCCCCGAACGGATGCCCTCGCATGGTAGTTGCGACCAACACTTACGGGCGCGAGTTCGCCGTCGTTAGCTTCAGTCAACACCAAAAATCGAGGCGGGCGTCATCAACTCACGCGATGACGCCCGCCTTAAATTTTCAACTTAACAGTCCTACTCGTAACGCAGGCATTCAATCGGATCGAGCCGCGACGCCTTCATCGCAGGCCACACGCCGAACACGAGGCCGACGCCGATCGAAACCAACAGCCCCGTCACCACAGCCCACAGCGGGATCGCCGCCGGGAGCGAGGGCACTAATAACATGATGAGTTGACTGATCAGGACGGCGAGCAAGACGCCGAGGATGCCACCGAAGAGCGTCAGGGTCATCGCCTCGAACAGGAATTGGTTGACGATGTCCACGCGGCGCGCGCCGATGGCCTTGCGGATGCCGATCTCCTGCGTGCGCTCCGTCACCGACACGAGCATGATGTTCATCACGCCGATGCCGCCGACGAGCAGACCGACGCTTGATATGGCGATGGCGATCAAGCCGACCATCCCCGTGATGCTGTCGAACTGCTCGACGAACGCGCTCGCCGTCTTCACGTCGAAGTTGTTCGGCTCGCTGAATTTCACGCCGCGCCGCGTGCGCAAAATTTCTTCCACCTGATCTTGCGCGGCCTGCGTCTGCCCGCTGCGGGCGCGGATGACGAGGATGAGGAAGCGGCGCGCGGGCGCGATCTGAAGGCCGGTGCGGAACGGGACGAGCACTGCGTTGTCCTCCTCGTTCTCGCCCATCACAGTGTTCTTGCGCTTCGCCAGCACGCCGATGATCTCGAAGACATAGCCGCCCATCTTCACTTGCTTGCCGACGATGTTGTCGGGCTGGTCCGGGAACAAAGCGTCGGCCGCGTTAACGCCGATGACCATCACCGCGCGCCGGTACACGTCGTCCTGTTCGGAGATGAAGCGGCCTTCGCGCAAGCTTGTGTTGAGCACGAAGGCGTGGTTCGCCGTGACGCCCTTCGTGTTGCCGCGCCGGTAGGTCTTGCCGTTGTAAGTGATCGTGTCGTCGAAGGGGCCGCCGCCGTAGCCGATGTTCGGCGACTCGAAGGCCACGTCTTCGACCGCGGGCGCGGCCTTCAGAGCCTCGCCGTCTTCGGGCGTCAAGACCTTGCGCGTGCGTTCGGCTTGATCGCGCTCGCCGACTTGCGGCCCCGTCGTCAGGTGAAACGCGTAGAGGTTGTTCGACCCGTACTCTTCGACGATGCGGACGATGTTGCCGCGCAAGCCCGTCAGGATCGAGGCGATCACTACCGCCGTCAGGACGCCGATGACGATGCCGACCGTCGTCAGGATGCTCCTGAACTTGTGCGCCCGAATGCTGTCGAGCGACATCGCCAAAATCTCTTTCGTCAGTAGTCCCGGCAGTCTCATAACTTCTTCTCTAAACTCTCGCCCTTAGTTTCTGGTTAACGCGACGATCGGGTCGAGCCGCGACGCCTTGTAGGCCGGGTACAGTCCGGCGATCATGCCGATGCCGCCCGAAGACAAGATCGAGAGCAGGACGTAGCCGACCGTGATCGTCATGGGGATCGGCGTCGTCGCCGAGATGAGCGCGGCAAGCGCGGCGGCGAGCAAGAGGCCGAGCACGCCGCCGAGCGCGCAGAGCGTCGAAGACTCGATCAAAAACTGCATCATGATCTGCTTGCGACGTGCGCCGAGCGCCTTGCGCAGTCCGATCTCGAAGGTGCGCTCCGTCACCGATACCAGCATGATGTTCATCACGACGATTGCGCCGACGACGAGCGAGATGAACGTGATGGGCACGACCACCGCCGCAATCGCCCCCGTGAATTGATCGATCTGGCCGCCGAGTTCTTCCGTGTTGACGAGGCCGAAGTCGTCCTCTTCGCTGCCGACGAGTTGGTGATAGTTGCGCAGCGCGGTGCGCGCGTCTTCGATGGTGTACTGGAAGGTTTCGCGCGCCGTGCCCTTGCCGTGAATCTGGATGTCGCGCGGGCGGCCGTAGATGCGCCCGTAGGTGGAGAGCGGGATGTAGACGTGTTTGTCCACGAGGTCGCCGAAGATGGGGCCGCGTTTCTCCTCCACGCCGACGACGCGCAGGGGCAGCCCGCCGACCTTGAGCGTCTTCCCGATAGGATCAACATCGGGGAAGAACTTGTCTTTGATGTCGCCACCGAGGACGACGACGAGCGCGCCGCTCTCTTCCTCTTCCGGCTGGATGAAGCGGCCGTCGGCGATGGTCTTGTCCTCGATGTCGCCCATGTTGGCCGTCACGCCGAAGACGATGCCGCCGTAAAAGCTCTTGCCGTCCTGCTCGAAGTTCGTCCCGCGCCCGGCCTGCGCGCCGACCATCGAGCACTGCGTGCAGTGCTGGCGCAGCCATTCCACGTCCAAGTAGTCGAGTCGGGGGTTGCGCCGCTGGCGACGCTCCAACTCCTCTTCGGACAACTGGCCGGAACTGACCATGCGCGCGATCATGAAGTGGTTCGAGCCGAGCATCTTCCCCACCTTGTCAATGACGTAAGTGTTCAGCCCGCTGATCGCCGCGCCGACCACCACCACCGACGCCACGCCGATGATGATGCCGATCAAAGTCAGGAAGGCGCGCAGCTTGTGCGCGAAGATGGAACTGAGCGCGATGCGCGTGGCGTCGAGGTAAAAGGTGTAGACGTTTCTCATATCGCTTGGGGTAAACCGGCGAGCACGTAACCGAGTCGCGAATGTATACGACGAACCGGCGCGGAAGGTTTGCGGAACTTTCCCGCGCGATTCACTCGTTCCCCGCTCGCAACGACGACCGTCGGTCGGGCGCGCGAAAAGACCGCCCCCGGCCGATCAGGACGGGCGCGCGCGATACCACCGCTTACAACTTAAACGTCGCGGCGGGCGGGTTATTAACACGAAACGGGAGCGTGAACTGTCAGGCGTTCGCGCCGGGTTCGGCGGGCGATGTGGGTTCGGTGGGTGGTGCGGGTTCAGCGGACACGATTGGTTCGGCGGGCGGCGCGGCGGCGGCTCTATTTTTCGCGTCGAGGCGTCGTTTCATGAAGCGGCGCATGGTGGCGAGCCGCTCCTCTATGTCGGGCATGCGCCGGACGAGTTGTTCGAGGTGCGTCAGGTAGTAGGGCGCGTTCGTGCGTGTGCGAAAGTCTGCGAGGAAGGGTTGGATTTTGGCGTAGACGGCGATGTGCTCGAAGTGGATGTCGTTGAAGAGTTGCTCGTCAATCGCGCCGTGATTGACGAAGGCGGCGGCCATGTCCCAGTAAGACGAGACCATCCGGTAGGCTGCGTTGTCGCGGCCGATCATCACGGCCAGCAACTCTTCGATGCTCTCCGGGTTGAACTCGGTCAAGAACCAGTCGCGCGCCTTGCGCATCGTCTCCTCGCGCCGCAGTTCGTAGAGGCGCAGGATGAGATTCGCGTCTTCCTGTTTGTCCGGCATCGTGTGCATCCTTTCGACAGAGTCCGCGGGTTAAAGTTCGAGCGAGCGCGGCCGTTATGCCGTCTCTTTCGCCGCAACCGACGCTACCGCCGTCGTGGCGGGTTCACCGGCCGCGGCCATCTCCTGCAACCGGGTTTTGTGGCGCAGCATGAAGGCGAGGAAGAGGCGCGCGGGCGCGGGCTGAAAGCGTGCGAGCGAGATCATGGCGACCGTGCGGCGCAGGCGATGTCCCTCGATCTCCAACTGCGCGAGTTTGCCCGTCTCGACCTCCTCGCGCACAGCCCACGAGGGCAACATCGAGATGCCGAGACCCTGTGCGACCATGCGCTTCATGAAGTACGTGTCGTTGGATTCGAGCGCGAGGGCGGGGCGAATGGCGGCGCGCTTGAAGAAGTCTTCGGTGGTGCGGCGGATCGAAGTGCCGCGCTCGAACATGATCAGGCGTTCGCGCTCGATCTCTCTGACGGTCGCCGTGCCTCCGGCGCGCGCGAGCCGGTGCGCGCGGCCGACGACGAGCACGAGTTCGTCTGCAAACAACTCCGTCACCTCCAAGGCCGGTGAGTAGACGGGCAGCGAGGCGAAGCCCACGTCGGTCGCGCCCGTCAGCACGTCGGAGAGCGTTTGCTCGGTGCTGACGGTGGTGCGGAAAGAGAGTTCGATGTGCGGGTTCGCGCGCATGAACGACTCGAAGAGCGAGGCGAAGAGATGGACGAACGCCTGCGTGGCCGCCGCCGCGCGCACGCGCCCGACGAGCGCTCTCTCCGCGCCCGACACGCGCTCGCGCAGGGCTTCGGCGTCGTCGAGAATGCGCTCGGCATATTCGAGCGCGGCCTCGCCCGCCTGCGACAATTTCACGCCGCGCTTGAGACGAATGAAGAGCGGCTCGCCGAGTTCGGTTTCGAGCGCCTTGATCTGGTGGCTGACGGCGGCCTGCGTCAGATTGAGGCGTTCGGCGGCGCGCGTGAAATTTAACGTTTCGGCAACAACTCGAAACGCGCGCAATTGCGACATCTCCATCTTGGCAACTCCCGCGCCGGGTCAGACTTCAACGCCACCGCGCGTTAGACAATAACAACATTTAAGCGGGCGCATTATAACAATCAATTGGAATAAGGGGCAGTCGTCCATATCGCACGCGCGTGCGTCACAACGCACGCCCTGCGACGAACGAATCGTGAGAGTTGGATCACCCCCGCGTGACGTTCTCCTGCTATCTTGCCGCCCCGGTGCTCAAATATTCGTTTTGTCCGAAGTGCCACCCGAAAGGAGCAACATGCCAGCCACAGTTTCACCCGCCACGACGATTTCGCGTCTCGCCCCTTTCGCGCCCGGCGGCGGCAACTTGCGCGTCATCATCGAGACGCCGCAGGGCAGCCGCAACAAGTTCGACTACGACGCCGAACTCGGCCTCTTCAAACTCGGCGGCGTGTTGCCCGCCGGGGCGGTCTTCCCCTTCGACTTCGGCTTCGTGCCTTCGACCCTCGGCGGCGACGGCGACCCGCTCGACGTGCTCGTCTTGATGGACGAAGCGGCCTTCGCGGGATGTCTCGTCGAAGCGCGCCTCATCGGCGTCATCGAGGCGAAGCAGACCGAGCGCGACGGCAAGACGACGCGCAACGACCGTCTCGTCGCCGTGGCCGCAAACGCGCGCAACCACAGAGACGTGCGCTCGCTCGCTCAACTGAGCGAAAATTTGTTGGACGAGATCGAACATTTCTTCGTCTCGTACAACGAGATGAAGGGGAAGCAATTCGAGCCTCTCGGTAGGTTCGGGGCGGAACGCGCGGAGCGTGTGGTCGAGGAAGGCGCGCGCCGCTTTCGCGCGGGACGTGGGAAGGCCGCCGCGAAGAAGAAGTCCGCGCGGAAGCGTCCGCGCGGCGCGGCGAAGAAGCGGCGTTAAACTCTCGTCATCGAGCGCCGCACAATGTCAAAGAGTTCGTCACGGAGGCACGGAGAGTTGAATGTCTCTGTGCCTCCGTGATGAACTCTCAACAAAAAGACGCCCGGACACAAAAAGAGGAGAAGCCGCGACGTTTGCGCGTGTCGCAGGCTTCTCTCTCGGATAACACTTAACGGGTCGCGTTTAGCCGCGCGGCTGCTGTTGCGGCGGGCGGCGTTTCTTCTTGTTGCGCTTGCGGGCGAGGGCGGATTTGAGTTTCGCCTTCTGCCCCTTCGACATGAAAAAGGCGTGCTTCTTCGCGTCTTTAATGATCTCTTCGGTCATCACCTTGCGCTTGAAGCGGCGCAGCGCGCTCTCGATTGATTCACCCTGGTTGACGTTAACGGTTGCCATCTTATCTCCTGCTCTCAATTCTCGCGCGCCCGAAGCCTTCGCTAAAATTCGCCCGCGCGCGTCTCGTGTACTATTTGTTAATCAAAAAATGGACAAAGGTCAAGCGGCGCGCGTGCGCCGCGCGTTTAAGTTTCGGCGCGCCCGTGGACGAGCCGACGCATGCGATCAGAGAAAAGGACATCAATTTTCTTCGGCTCGACGAGAGCCATCACCTCGCCCAGCCCGTAGGTCGGGTGGAGCATGGTCTGCCCCGCGCGATAGGTGCGCGTCCAATCGTAGGGCGTGCCCGTCTGCGCGCCGGAGCGCGTGGACGTCGCTTGCGCGCTGTTCTTGAACGAACTGCGCGTGTTGCACTTCGGGCAGGTGACGCGCGAGATCAAGCCGCGCTTCGTCACCGTCGCGACGACGTGGCCGCGCTCTTCGCCGCACGCCTCGCACCACTTCTCCACGCGGTCGCCGACGGCGTAAGTCTGCTTCTCCATCAAAACCTCCGCAGCGGGTGAATAGTGAATGGTAAATGGTGAATGGGTCGGACAGGTTTGATCCATTCACCATTTACCATTCACTATTCACCCTATTTATACCTGTAAGTGATCCGGCCTTTGGACAGATCGTAGGGTGACATTTCGACCTGCACGCGGTCGCCGGGGAGGATGCGGATAAAATTTTTGCGCATCTTGCCGCCGATTTGCGCCAGCACGACGTGCTCACTGTTATCCAGCCGGACGCGAAAGAAGGCGTTGGGCAGTTTATCAATGACGACGCCCTCGGCCGGAATCAGATCATCTTTAGCCAAGCAAAAGCTCCTTTGGTTAACTCAAGCGCGCCGCGCCCGCCAGGAGGAGACGCTTGTCTGCGCTTTACCCGAAGTTAGCGGAGGAGTTTGTCTGTCATAATCTCTTCCGCATGTTGCCCGCCCCGTCTCGAAACCTTGACACCGAGAGCGCCCCTCGCGACCGTAAACTTCCATCGCGTGGGGCGCTGCTCCGGCGTACTCTCGAACGTAGACTAAACTGAAGCCGACTGGCGCTTACCAGCGCGGTTCGCGATCTCCGCCGCCACCGCCGCCACCGTAACCACCACCGCCCCCACGATTGCCGCCGTAGCCGCCGCCGCCGCCACGGTTGCCACCGCCGCCGCCGCCGTAGCCGCCGCGTCCACCGCCGCCGCCGCCGCGATCTTCACGGGGGCGCGCTTCGTTGACGCTCAAATTGCGGCCGTTGAAGTCTTTGCCGTTGAATTGCTCAATGGCTTTCGCGCCCTCTTCGCTGCTGGACATCTCGACGAAGCCGAAGCCGCGCGAACGTCCCGTATCCCGATCCATCACGACCGAAGCCGACTCGACCGTCCCGACCTGCCCGAACAGTTCCTGCAAGTCTTCGCCGGTAGTTTTAAAGTTGAGGTTGCCGACGTAAAGTTTCATTGACATAACTGAAATCCCCTCCCCCGTGGGAGCGTGAAGAGAAGCTCGAATGCGGTTTTGGCTTCGTGAACGGGTAGCAGCGAAGTCGCGTGTTCGGAATGCCCTGACGAGCAGCTTCTGCAAGTTAATACCGGCCTGCTCTCGAACTATCCAGACGCCGCCGCTTGGCTCTCCACAGCGCGGGGCGCATCACCGTTGATGCGCGAGAGAAGGAGTGGACGGCAGATATTATGCCCTGTGTGCGAAAAAAAGGCAAAAGCCGAGCGCGGGTCAGAAACACCCGCAAACGGGCGGCGCGCGCGGCACAACCCGACCCGCGCTTTTGACATCTGAGATGCGCGATAATACTCTTAGGCCGCGCCGCGCGAGAGAGCCTGAACGCGCCGACGCGCATGCCGCAACAGCCGGCCGCAATCCGCCGTAACCTCGTAACCCAGACGCAGATTTCCCGGCCGTGCGCCGCGCTCTGCTTAACCCGAAACACAAAACGGCCGCGCCCGCGCGCGTGCGAACGCCGCCGCCGCGATTTTCTTTCAAGTGACGGCTGCGTGCGACACAATCCGGGCTGCCGCGACCGACTTTCGCACCCTTAACGCGAGCCGCGCGAGCGGCACAGACCTTGCACCCGGTCAGCCGCGACAGGCAGTTATCTCAACATATCGTCAATTCCAGTAAGACCATGAAATTTAAAACTCTCGCACTCGCACTCTCACTCTTCGCACTGCTCGTCGCCGCGCGCCCGGCCGCCGCGCAGACCGGGCAGGTCTGGCAATACACCGCGCTCGGCGACTCGCTCGCCGCCGGACTCAACGACTCGCAGGGCGGCTACGTTACGCGCTTCCGCAACTACGTGCAGACCGACACCGGCGCGACCGTCAACCTCAACAACCGCGCCGTCTCCGGTTCGACGAGCGCAGACCTCCTCCACGCCTTGCGCACCGACGAGACCCTGCGCGCGCAGATCGTCAACTCTCAGATCATCACATGGAACATCGGCGCAAACGATTTCCAGGACGCCCTGCGCCGCTACCAGAGCGGCACGTGCGGCGGCGCGGACAATCAAGATTGCATCAGGGCGACGGTCGTCAGTTTCAAAGCCAACTGGAACGCCATCATCGCGCAGATACTTTCAATGCGCAGCCCCTCGAACACCATCATCCGCACGATGGACAACTACAACCCGTCGGTTAATCTGGAGAGACTCTTCGGCGTCCTCCCGGTCGTCAAGCCTTACTTGGATGAGATCAACCGCTTCATCTTCCTCAGTTCCGTTAACAACCGCATCCTCCCGGCGCGCGTCTATCAGGCGTTCAACGGCTTCAGCGGCGACATTGACGCCGGCTCGCGCGGGTACATGTCGGCCGACGGCATCCACCCGAACGACAGCGGCCACGATGCAATCGCCGCGCAGTTTCGCGCGCTCGGCTACCAGCCGCTCCTCACGCCGCAGAGCGTCTTCAACTTCGCGTTGCCTGTCTTTCAGACCGTCGAGAACGGGTCGCGCGTGGTCGTCATCGTCACGCGCAACGGCAACACGAGCGGCGCGGCCTCGGTCGAATATTCGACAATTGACAACCCGACCGCCGTCCCCTGCGCCGCGCCCCACGACGGCGAAGGGATCGGCGCAGCCTACGCGCGTTGCGACTACGCGACGACCGTGGACACGCTTCAGTTCGCCGCCGGGGAGTCGCAAAAGATTGTCACCATTCCCATCATTGACGACGCGCACGTAGAGGGCACGGAGGAGTTTCCCATCCAACTCATCCAGCCTTCGGGCGGCGCGCTCGGCGTGCGCTCGACGGCCGTCGTGCGCATCTTCGACAACGACTTCCGGGTCGATCCGCCCGCCGTCGTCCCGAACCCGGTTCTCTCCGGCGACTTCTTCGTCCGGCAGCAGTACTTGGACTTCCTCTCGCGCGAACCCGAAGACGCGGGCTTCGAGGCGTGGACGGGCGTCCTGCAACGCTGTTCGGACATCGAGAACAACCCGGCGTGCGACCGCATCGCGGTCTCGTCGGCCTTCTTCCGCTCCACCGAGTTTCAACTCAAGGGCTACCACGTCTACCTGTTCTACAAGGTCACGCTCGGCCGCCTGCCGCTCTACTCCGAGATCATCCCCGACATGCGCCGCGTGTCGGGCGAGACGGCCGAAGAAGTTTTCGCCCGCCGTCTCGCCTTCGCGAACGCGTGGGTCGAGCGGCCGGAGTTCAAAGCCCTCTACCCCGACACGCTCACGCACGGCGAGTTTGTGGATAAGTTGTTACAGGCGACGGGCGTCACGCTCGGCGGCGCGAGCGGCGTGACGCGCAACTCGCTGGTGAGTGATCTGAACACGCGCACCAAGACGCGCGCCGAGGTGATCACGGCGCTCGTTGAACACCCGTCGGTTGACGCGAAGGAGTACAACGGCGCGTTCGTGGCCATGCAATACTTCGGCTACCTGCGCCGCGACCCCGAACCCGAAGGCTACCGCAACTGGCTCACTTATCTGAACGCCAACCCCTCCGACTTCCGCACCATGGTCAGGGGCTTCGCCAACTCGCCCGAGTATCAACTGCGCTTCGGACAAGCAAGGTAAACAAATAACGACGAAGTAGAAACGCGGAACGCGGAACTGAAAGA
>JAVEDE010000042.1 GCA_030841105.1 Pyrinomonadaceae bacterium | reverse complement strand
CATCGCGCCCGACGCGATGGAAGCGCGCCTCGTCGTCGCCGGGATGAACGTCATCGGCCTCGCCTTCAGCGCGCAGGGCGACATGGTCGTCGCCACCAACGAGGCGGTCTACAGTCTGCCCCTCGGCGTCCACGGAACGTTGTTAAAGTAGCCGCTAGTCGGTAGTCATCAGTCGGCATATCGAACTACTGACTACCGGCTACTGACGACTGACCACTGTTTTTGACACCCCTGCGGGCGCATGTTAGTGTGGCGGTTCGTGGCCGAACCGGACAAGAAACGCCTGTGAGTTCAAGTTATGGATACCGCCCTCATCGGAAAATTTATTCTCTACATGGTGGCGCTCATCTTCTCGCTCTCGCTGCACGAGGCGATGCACGCGTGGATGTCGAATCGCTTCGGCGACGATCTGGCTCATAGTCAGGGGCGCGTCTCGCTGAGTCCGGTGACGCACGTTGACCCCATCGGCACGCTGCTGTTCCCGGCTATCGCTTTTTTCACCGGCGCGCCGCTGCTCGGATGGGCGCGGCCGACCCCCGTCAACCCGCTGCGCTGGCGCGAAAAGCGCAAGGCGAACTTCTGGGTCTCGATTGCGGGGATTCTGGGAAACTTCGCCATCGCCATCTTCGTCGGCATCATCATCCTGACTTTGATGTACATGGGATCGTTGAGGGCGGTCACGGACGGTCGTTATTACGGGCTGCTCGCGGCCGACCGTGAATCCACCATGCAGGGCGTGGCGGCGTTGCTCGAAACCTTTTTCGTCATGAATATCGGGCTGGCTGTCTTCAACCTGTTTCCGATCCCCCCGCTCGACGGGAGCAAGATTCTCGCCAGCATCCTGCCCGAAAGTTTCGGCTCGGCCATCGAGTCCATCGAGCAGTACGGCTTCATCATCCTGCTCGTCGCGCTCGTCACGGGTGCGTTCCGCGCGGTGTTCAGTGTCGTCATCCCGCTGGCGTGGAAAATTCTTTTCATCGGAGTTGCTTGAGCCAGACATGAAACGAATCTTCAGCGGCGCACAGCCGACCGGCAACATTCACATCGGCAACTACCTCGGCGCGCTGCGCAACTGGGTCGAACTCCAGCACGAGTACGAGAGCCTCTTCTGCATCGTCAACCTCCACGCCATCACGCTGCCGCAAGACCCGAAACTGCTCGCGCAGAAAACGCGCGACCTCGCGCGCATCTATCTCGCCGCCGGAGTTGACCCGAAAGTCTCGCTCATCTTCATCCAGTCGGACGTGCCCGCGCACGCCGAACTGGCGTGGATTCTCAACTGCGTCACGCGCATCAGCGAACTCGAACGCATGACGCAATTCAAAGAAAAGGCGGGCAAGCAGCGCGAGTCGGTCGGCGCGGGAATCCTGAATTATCCAGTGCTCATGGCCGCCGACATTTTGCTCTACCAGACCGACCTCGTGCCCGTCGGCCAAGATCAAAAGCAGCACCTCGAACTGACGCGCGACCTCGCCCTACGCTTCAACCGCGACTACGGCGAGACGTTCCGCTTGCCCGAACCCTTCATCCCGAAGGTCGGCGCAAAGATCATGTCCCTCGGCGACGCGACGAAGAAGATGTCGAAGTCGGACGAGAACGTGAGCAGCAGCATCACGCTTCTGGACGATGCAGACACCGTGCGTCGCAAGTTCAAACGCGCCGTCACCGATTCAGGCACGGAGATCACCTTTGACGAGACGCGCCCCGCGATCACGAATTTGTTGACGATCTATCAAATCCTGACCGGCCGACAGCCCGCCGAGGTCGAGGCGAATTTCGCGGGCAAGGGATACGCGGCGTTGAAAGCGGAACTCGCCGACGTGACGATTGAATTTTTGCGCCCCCTGCAAGAGCGCATCCGCAGCTACGGCGACGCGGAACTCGACCGGCTTCTCGACGAAGGCCGCGAGCGCGCGCAGGAACTCGCGAGCGTCACGCTCGACGACGTGAAGGCGCGGCTCGGAATCGTCGGCGCGCGGGCGCGAGGTGGTGTTTGAGATGGCAGAGGACGAGTTGAAAGAGCAAACGGCCGAATCGAACGGCGATGCGTCCGGCGTCGGAGTCGCGGCCGAGGTGGTCGTGGCCGACGCGCCCGACGCCGCCGACGAGGACGCGCACGCGGCGGTCGCCCAAACAGGCGCGAACGCTGTCGCCGACGAAGCAGACGCCGTTGACGCTGCGAAAGTTGTAACCGGATCGGCTGCGAAAGATGCGGCGGCGGCCAACTCAGCCGAGGCTGTGAGTAGTGCGGCGAGCGGGTCGTCTGAAACCGCGCCGTCTTTGAACGTGGCGGGCGCTCGGCCGGAGATCGTGTCGGAGGGGGGCGAGGGCGGCGAGGAGTTGAAGTTGTACCTCGGCGAGTTTGCCGGGCCGCTCGACCTGTTGCTCTACCTGATCCGGCAGGAGCAGGTGGACATCTACGACATCCCCATCGCGCGCATCACGGACGAATACTTGCGCTACCTGCGCTTGATGCAGGACATGGACATCGCCGTCGCGAGCGAGTTTCTCGTGATGGCCGCGCAACTGATCGAGATCAAGTCGAGGATGCTCTTGCCGCCCGACCCGGTGGCCGACGCGGCGCAGGCCGAGGGCGAAGACCCGCGCAGCGAACTCATCAAGCAACTGCTCGAACACCAGAAGTTCAAGGCCGCAGCGCAGATGCTCTGGTCGCGTTCCACGGTCGAGCAAGCGGTCTACGTCCGCGCGCCGATTGAGACCGACAAGGCGAACCCGGAAGTGTCGGCTGGCGTCTTCGACCTGCTCAAGGTGTTTCAGGAAATCATCGCGCGCAAGAAGCAGGAAGTCTTGATGGAGATCGAGCGCGACGAGATCACGATGACCGAGATGCTCGAACGACTGCGCAACATGATCCTCTCTGCGGGCGAACTCAACCTGCGCCACTTTTTCGAGCGTGCCGGGACGCGCCGCGAACTCGTCCTCGCCTTCCTCTCGGTGCTGGAGATCGTCCGCACCTCCGAGATCGTGCTCGTGCAGGAGACAACTTTCGGCGACATCGTCGCCCGCGTGAATAGCTAGAGAAGATGGTAAGAGAATGAGTAATGAGTAGAGACGAAGAGCAGATCGAAAACGAACCCGCCGCCGCGTTGCCGGAAAGCGACGCCGACGTTGACACGACGGCCGCCGAAACGGACGACGCGGATGACGAGCAGAGCCTCGCGTCGCCGGACGACGAGTTGGACGACGACGCCGAGACGGACGACGAAGAGGATGAGGTCGTCATCTACGACGCCGATGCGGAAGACGCGGCGGAAAAGCTGGCCGTGATGCGCCGCGAGTTGGCGGAGAAGGATGACGGCGGCGTCGCGACGGACGCCGAGGGGGAGATCGCGCCCGGCGGCTCGCGCAGCATGGCGGAACTCATCTCGATCATCGAATCGCTGATCTTCGTCTCGGAAGAGCCGCTGCCTTCAAAGACGCTCGCCGAAGTGCTCAAGGAGGATCGCGGCTGGGTGCAGGTGGCGGTCGAAGAGTTGGCGAAGGAGTTTAACGAGCGCAACGGCGGCCTGATGCTGCGCGAGGTGGCGGGCGGCTGGCAGTTCGCCACGCGCCCCGAAAATCACGAACACGTCCGCGCCTTCCTCAAGTCGCGCCCGTCGGCGAAACTCTCGCTCGCAGCCCTTGAGACGCTCGCCGTGATCGCCTACAAGCAGCCGATCACCGTGCCGGAAATTTTGGAGATACGCGGCGTGCAGTCGTCTTCGGCCATCAAGACGCTCCTCGACAAACGCCTCATCATCTCCAAAGGCCGCAAGGAGACGGTCGGCCGCCCGATGATGTACGGCACGTCAAAAGAGTTCCTTCTCCAATTCGGCCTCCGCGATTTGTCCGAACTTCCGAACGTCGAAGACTTCGAGGACTTGGCGACCGGCGGAGCGTGAAGAACGTGAGGAGTGAACAGTAAGCAGTTATTCGAATAATCTTTTTACTGCTCACTGCTCACTGCTCACTGCGTACTAAACATTATGGAAGAACGTCTGCAAAAATTGATCGCGGCGGCGGGACTGGCTTCGCGGCGGCACGCGGAAGAGATGATCGCGGCGGGCGAGGTGACAGTCAACGGCAAACTCGTGACCGAGTTGGGGACGAAGGCCGACCCGGTGCGCGACCACATCAAGGTGCGCGGCCGTTTGATCAACCCGCTGCTCGCGGCGCGCGAGAAAGTTTACGTGCTGCTCAACAAGCCGCGCGGTTATCTGGCGAGTTTGTCCGACCCGGAAGAACGCCCGCTCGTGACCGAACTCGTGCCGCCCTCGCTCGGCCGTCTCCACCCGGTCGGGCGTCTCGACTTCAACACCGAAGGGCTGTTGATCCTGACGAACGACGGCGAGTTGACGAACTACGTCACGTCGGCGCGTAACGGCGTGGCGAAGGTTTACGAGGTGAAGGTGAAGGGCGTGCCGCCCGAAGAGGCCGTGGAGCGTCTGAGGCGCGGCATCCGCCTCGACGACGGCACGCACACCGCGCCCGCGCAGGTGACGCCCGCGGGCGAGACCGACACGAACGCGTGGTTTCAAGTGATCCTCCACGAAGGACGCAACCAACAGATCAGGCGCATGTTCGACGCCATCGGCCATTCGGTGTTGAAACTGCGTCGCACGCGCATCGGCGATTTGCAGGACGAACGCCTGCCCGTCGGCGCGTATCGCCTGCTCAGTCCTGCGGAAGTAGCGCGTCTGAAACCGCGCGCCGCGAAGAAGAGACCGCCCAAAGGAACTACCAAAGCGGCGACCAAAGTGGCGTCGAAAACGGCGTCGAAAACCGCCACTAAAGCGACTGCGAAAGGGGCTGTTAAAACGCGCGGCACGGGTACGGGTCGGCGGCGAAGTTAAGGTACAATGTTCGGTCAGACGAACGGCGGCGCGAGACGGATAGTTGCGTGGAAGGTCTGTCACTGTCCGTCTTTTTTTGCGTGTACACATCAGGGGGCTTTTTAAAGCGGCATGGATTTTGAACTGAACGACGAACAGAAACAGGTGCGGATGAGCGTGCGCGAGTTCGCCGAGGGCGAGATCGCGCCGCACGTCAGGGAGTGGGACGAGAAACAACACTTCCCGGTCGAGTTGTTACCGAAGCTGGCCGAACTCGGTTTGATGGGCGTCATCTTCCCCGAAAAGTACGGCGGCGCGGGGATGGGCTATGTCGAGTACGCCACGATCATCGAGGAGTTGTCGCGCGTTGACGGCTCGGTCGGCATTTCGGTCGCCGCGCACAATTCGCTCTGCTCGAATCACATCTACATGTTCGGCACGGAGGAGCAGAAGCAGAAGTACCTCGTGCCGCTCGCGCGCGGTGAGCAACTCGGCGCGTGGGGGCTGACGGAAGCGGGCGCGGGTTCGGATGCGTCGGGCACGCGCACGACGGCCGTCAAGAAGAACGGCGGCTGGCTCGTCAACGGCTCGAAGAACTTCATCACGCACGCCGTCCACGGCGACGTGTGTGTGGCCGTCGCCTCGACCGACCGCGCGATGCGCTCGAAGGGCATCACCGCATTCATCTTCGAGAAGGGCACGCGCGGCTTCATGCCCGGCAAGAAGGAAGACAAACTCGGCCTGCGCGCGTCGGAAACGGCGAGCGTGATCTTTGAAGACTGTTTCATCTCGGACGATAACCGGCTCGGCCCCGAAGGCTTGGGCTTTATTCAGGCGATGCAGATTCTCGACGGCGGGCGCATCTCCATCGCCGCGCTCGCCGTCGGCATCGCGCAGGGCGCGTACGAGTCGGCTTTGAAGTATTCCAAAGAGCGGCAGCAGTTCGGCAAGCCGATCTCGGAGTTTCAGGCCATCCAGTTCAAGCTCGCAGACATGGCGACGCAGATTGACGCCGCGCGACTCTTGATGTACCGCGCCTGTTATTTGAAAGATAACGGCAAGAAGGTGACGAAAGAGTCGGCGATGGCGAAACTCTACGCCTCGGAGATCAGCGTCAAAGTGTGCGAGGAGGCGATCCAGATTCACGGCGGCTACGGCTACACGAAAGACTATCCGCCCGAAAAATACTGGCGCGACTCGAAGCTCTGCACCATCGGCGAAGGCACGTCGGAAATCCAACGCATGGTCATCGCGCGTCAACTGTTGAATCAGTGACAAGTGACGAGTGACGAGTGACAAGTTAAAGCGAAAGCCTTGTCTTGCGTCTCATCACTCGTCACTCGTCACTCATCACTGTTTTTTGATGAGTCAGGCAACGCCCACCACCGAACTTGAGCGCATCCTCGCGGGCGAAGCGAGGGCGGTGGCGCGCGCCATCTCGAAGGTGGAAGACAACGTGGGCAATGCCGCCGCGTTGATGAAGTCGGTGTTTCCGCACACGGGGCGCGCCGTCGTCGTCGGCGTGACGGGCGCGCCGGGCGCGGGCAAGTCTTCGCTGGTTGACCGCCTCGCGGGTTTGTATCGCGGGCGCGGCGAACGCGTCGGCATCGTGTGCGTTGACCCGTCCAGCCCGTTTTCGGGCGGCGCGATCCTCGGCGACCGCATCAGGATGCAGACGCTCGGACTCGACCCCGGCGTCTTCATTCGTTCGATGGCGACGCGCGGCAACCTCGGCGGCCTCTCTCGCGCGACGATTGACGCCGTGGCGATTCTCGACGCGGCGGGCTTCCAGAAGATCATCGTGGAGACGGTCGGCGTCGGGCAGGACGAAGTTGAGATCGTGAAGGCGGCCGACGTGTCGGTCGTCGTGCTCGTGCCGGGCATGGGCGACGACGTGCAGGCGCTCAAGGCGGGCATCATGGAGATCAGCGATGTCTTCGTCATCAACAAGGCCGACCGCGACGGCGTCCTCCGCACGGAGAAGGAACTCGAAGCGATGCTCTCGCTGACGATGCGCCCCGACCTGTGGCAGCCGCCCATCGTGAAGACCGTGGCGACCGAGAACAAAGGCATTGAGGAACTGGCCGCCGCCATCGGGACATATCGCGAATACCAGCAGCAAGCCCCGGCGAGCCAGACGCGCCGCGCCTCGATTGCGCGCTGGCGCATCCTCGAACTGCTCCGCGAAGAACTCGTGACGCGTGCCATGTCGCGCGACGGCGCGGGCGCGCAACTCGACGCTCTCGCCGCCGAAGTTGCCGACAAGCGGCGCGACCCGTATTCGGCGGTGGAAGAGTTGATGAAAGTGAGCGGTGAACAGTAAGCAGTTTCAAACCTCTTACTATTCGTCCTTGACTGCTTACTGCTTACTATCTTTTATGAAGATCGAGCACATCGGAATCGCGACTTACAAGATTGACGACGCGTTGAAGTTCTGGCGCGACGCGCTGGGGCTGAACGTGGTGGAGACGGAAGAAGTGGCGGAGCAGGGCGTGCGCGTGGCGATGCTGCCGGTGGGCGAGCCGCGCGTCGAGTTGTTAGAGCCGACGAGTAAGTCGTCTCCAATCGCCAAGTTTTTGGAGAAGCGCGGGGCGGGCATCCACCACATCGCCGTGCGCGTTGACGACATCCGCGCCGCGCTCGCGCGTTTGAAAGAACAGGGCGCGCGTTTGATTGACGAGTCGCCGCGCGTGGGCGCGGGCGGCTGCCTCGTGGCCTTCGTGCACCCGGCATCGGCGGGCGGCGTCCTGCTCGAACTCGTCGAGCACACGTCGGCCGGACATGAGTTTGAAAAAAGGGACGGATAGAATTTTGAAGTTAACCACCAGAGCCATCCTCGCGCTCGCCCTCCTCTCGACGCTGTCGGCGAGCCTCTTCGCGCAGAAAACTCAACGCGGTCGCGGCACGACGGCCGCGCGCACGCAGGCCGCGCGCACGCAGCGGAGCGCGCCGCCCGTAGCCGCAACTCAAAAGGGCGTCAACCTGTCGTCGCTGGACTTGTCTCTGCTCATCGAAGAACTCGGCGTACCGCCGCAGGCGCGTGCGCAGTTCGCGTCGAACGAGGAATCGCGCAAGGAGTTCGTGCGCGATTTGCGCGAGATGTTCGCCGTCGCAGAGGAAGCGCGCGCCGCGGGGCTGGCCGACCGCGCCGCCACGAAACTCCAACTAGGACTCTCGCGCTCCTTCGTCGTCGCGCGCCGCTACTCGAAGATGCGGCAGCAGGCGGGCGCGGCCTCGCCGGAGCAGGTCGCTTCCAAGGAAGAGATCGCGGCCTTCGTCAAAGAGCCGGGGCAGGAGCAGAAGTTTCAAGAGTTCCTGCAAGACTATTTGAAGAACCGCCCGCAGTCGGAGCAAGGGAACACGCTCACGGATGAGGGGCGCGAAGGGTTGCGCCAGCAGTGGGCGACCATCATGGTTAGCGCGCGCAAGGGCGAGGCCGCCGGGTTGGACAAAGAGCACGCGACCGAAGTGGTCTTGAAGTACCAGCACGCGCGTCTGTTGGCCGGGGCGTACTTCAACGAGGTCTTGAACGCGCGCACGAAGGCGACCGAGGCGGAGATTGACACCTACCTCGCCGCGCACCCCGAACTCGGCACGACGCAATCGAAAGCGAAGGCCGAAGAAGTGCTGGCGAAACTGCGCGCGGGCGGCGACTTCGCCGCGCTCGCCAAAGAACATTCCGGCGATCCGAGCAACAAGGATCAGGGCGGCGACCTCGGCTGGTTCGGGCGCGGGATGATGGTCAAGCCGTTCGAGGACGCGGCCTTCGCGCTCAAGCCCGGCGAACTGAGTGGCATCGTCGAGACGCAGTTCGGTTATCACATCATCAAACTCGACGAGCGGCGCATGCAGGACAGCCCGAACGGCCAACCCGTCGAACAGGTTCATGCGCGCCACATCCTGATCTCGACGGGCACGCCGGGCGCGCGCCCGCAGTCGCCGCGCGAAAAGGCGAGCAGCGCCATCGAAGAAGAGAAGCGGGGCAAAGTGATCGCGGAGATCATGAACCGACGCGGCGACATCGTCGTGGCCGAAGACTTCGACGCCAACCCCACGCCTGAGACGCTCAAGGCCGCGAACGCGCAGGGCGCGACGGCGACAACGACGAGCGTGCGGACGCCCGCGGCGGCGACGTCAACGGAAGTTAAAGCAACTGGCACACGCACGCGGGCGGGGAGTTCGAGACGCAAGCGGCCGTAGCCGCATTAGCAACAGGGAACTGCCGCGCACGACGACGACGCGGCATGCGCGGACGGACGAGACACAATCACCCGAAAGGCAGTCGGAAACGGTTATTAGAAGAGGATAAGTTATGACCACTTGTGAGAAATGCGGAACGCAAACGTCGGAAGATCAAGTCACCTGCCCCGGCTGCGGCGCGGAGTTGAATATTAATACTGCGAACGAAACGTCGGCCGCCGCGCCCCGGCAGCAATGGCCGGGCGAGGAGAATGCGGGCGGAGACGCAAGCGCGACGACAGCGGGCGAAGCGAACGCCGCCGCGGAAGCCGCCGAGCCGGTCGTGCCCGCCGCTGCTGCATCGGCCGCACCCAATGTCTCTGCGTCGCCAAAGGCGAAAGCCGCGCCCGCGCGTGGCGGTTTGAGTTCGACGGCGAAGGCTCTGATCGTGGCGGGCATCGCCATCCTCGCGGCGGGCGGTCTGCTGTTCTGGCAGGTGAAGGCGCGCAAGGATCGCGCGGTCAACCTCTCCGGCGAAGACATGACGGAGATCGTCAAGACGATGATGCCGCCGCAACAACTCGCCATGCTCGCCAACAGCGCGGAGGAGCGCAAGGACATCGCCAAGCAGTTTCGCCAGTTGCTTGCCATCGCGGCCGACGCGCGTGCGGCAGGCATCGCCGACACGCCGGAGATGAAGCGGCAACTCGAACTCGTGCGCACGTTCGTGCTCGCGCAGGTCTACGCGAAGAAGCAGCAGGAGGCGGGCGCGACCTCGCAGGAGCAGATCGCGCCGAAAGCGGAGATTGACGCTTTCCTCAAAGAGCCGGGGCAGGACGCGAAGTTCGGCGAGTTCGTCAAGGACGTGCAGGAGTTGGGGTTGCTCCCGTCGGCGCAGGGGTTGAGCGACGAGCAGAAGGAGCGCATCAAGAATGAACTGTGGGCGCCCACGCAGTTGCTCGCGCGCAAGGCAATCGCCGCCGGGACGGACAAACAGCGCGGCACGCAGTTGTTAGTTGAATTCCAGCAGGCGCAGGTGCTCGCGCAGAAACACGCGCCGAAGATTTTGGAGCGCACGAAGGCGACGGATCAGGAGATTGACGCCTACATCGCGCAGCACCCAGAACTCGATTCCAAGCAGACGCGCGCGAAGGCCGAAGACGTGCTCAAGCGCGCGCGCGCGGGCGAAGATTTCGCCGCGCTCGCCAAAGAGTTCTCGACCGACCCCAGCAACAAGGACAAGGGCGGCGACCTCGGCTGGTTCAAACGCGGGGCGATGGTGAAGCCCTTCGAGGAGGCGGCCTTCGCGCTGCAAGCCGGGCAGATCAGCGACGTGGTGGAGACGCCCTTCGGCTTCCACATCATCCAGACGCAGGAACGCCGCACGGCGAAGGGCGAAGACGGGAAGGACACCGAAGAGATCCACGCGCGCCACATCCTGATCAGCGCCGAAGGCGAGGGCGGGCAGGGGGCGAATCCGTTCGCGCCGCCGCAATCGCCGCGCGAGAAGGCGCGCGCCGCCGTGGAGAAAGAGAAGCGCGAAAAACTCCTCAACGAGATCGCGCAGCGCACCGGCGTCACCGTGCCGGAAGACTTCAAGGTGGAAGTGCCGCCCACGCCGCCGCAACAGATGAGACAGCCGCCCACCGGGGGCGCACCCGAAGGCATGGAAGAAGGCTTGCCCGCCGAACCTCCGCCCGCCCCCGCGAAGGACGGCGCGAAGAAGCCCGCGGCGAATCAGAAGAAGTAAGAACTTGTCCGTTGTCCGTGGTCAGTTGCTTGTGGCTACCATTTAAGTCACCAGAGATTTGCTTGAACAACCGACCACGGATAACGGACAACCGGCTCTCCCTTTATGCTTTTCGGCGACTATCGCGTGGAGATCGTGCCTGACGCGGAGTTTCGTCTGGACGGCGGGGCGATGTTCGGAGTCGTGCCGCGCGCCCTGTGGTCGCAAAGCTGCCCGCCCGACGAACACAACCGCATCCGCATGAACATGAACTGCCTGTTCGTCGAGGCGGGAGGCGAGCGGATCATCGTCGAAACCGGCATCGGCGATAAGTGGTCTGCGAAGCACGAGGCGATGTACGGCATCACGCGCCAGAGGCCGCTCGCCGATTCGGTCAAGGCCGCGACGGGCTACGGCGCGGAAGAGATCACCATCGTCGTCAACACGCATCTGCACTTCGACCACGCGGGCGGCAACACGACGCGCAACGCGGCGGGCAACGTCGTCCCGACCTTCCCGAACGCGCGCTACTTCGTCTCGCGCGACGAATACGTACACGCAGAGTCGCCGCACGAACGCGACCGCGCCAGTTACCTGCCGGAGAACTGGCGACCGCTCGCGGAGAGCGGGCAGTTGGAATTGAAAGACGCGGATTACGAGGTCGTGCCCGGCCTGCGGATGGAGACGGTGGCGGGACATTCGCGCACGATGCAGTGCGCGCGTTTGGAGCGCGGCGGGCAGACGTTGTTCGGTTTCGCCGATCTCGTCCCGATGCGCGCGCACGTCGCGCTGGCGTGGATCATGGGCTACGATCTCTACCCGGTGGAGACGCTCGAAGCCAAGCGGCGTCTGCTGCCGCAGGCCGCGCGCGAAAACTGGCTTTGCCTCTTTTACCACGACCCCGACGCGCCTTTGTGTCGCGTGGTCGAAGTCGAAGGCAAGTTGAAAACTATCCCTTACGAGCAGGTACGAGAAGACACATGACAACAGCACGGATCGGCATCATCGGCGGCAGCGGCCTCTACCAGATGCCGGAATTGACGGACATCGAGGAAGTTAAAGTTGACACGCCGTTCGGCAGCCCTTCGGACGCCTTCATCGTCGGCACGTTGGAAGGCGTGCGCGTCGCGTTCCTGCCCCGCCACGGGCGCGGCCATCGCTTCACGCCGACCGAGTTGCCCTTCCGCGCCAACATCTACGCGATGAAGTTGCTCGGCGTCGAGCGCATCCTTTCGGCGTCGGCCGTCGGCTCTCTGCAAGAGCAATACGCGCCGCTCGACATGGTGATCCCCGCGCAGTTCTTCGACCGCACGCGCGCACGCGCGCACGAGTCAACTTTCTTCGGCGGCGGCATCGTCGCGCACGTCACGTTCGCGCACCCGGTCTGCGGCGAACTCGGCGACGTGCTCGAAGCCTCTTGCAGTGCGGCCGACGTGCGCGCGCATCGCGGCGGCACGTACCTGTGCATGGAAGGCCCCGCGTTTTCGACGAAGGCGGAATCGAACGTCTACCGCTCGTGGGGCATGGACGTGATCGGCATGACGAATTTGCAGGAAGCCAAACTCGCGCGCGAGGCCGAAATCTGTTACGCCACGCTCGCGCTCGTCACCGATTACGACTGCTGGCACGAGGAGCACGACGCCGTTTCGGTCGAGACGGTGGTCGAATATCTGAACAAGAACGTGCGGAACGCGCAGGTCATCATGCGCGAGGCGGTGAAGCGTCTGGGCGCGGCGGAGCGCGGCTGCGCCTGCGGTTCTGCGCTCAAGAACGCCATCTTCACCGCGCCCGATTTGTGGCCGGACGCGACAACGAAGAAGCTCGAAGCGATCATCAAAAAGTACGGTGACAAGTGACAAGTTTAGGAAAACAGTGACAAGTGACAGGTGACGAGTGACAAGTAAAAACAGCGTGTCTTTCTAACTTGTCACCTGTCACCCGTCACTTGTCGCTATTAAAGAGAGGTGTTTATGAAAAAACTTTTACTCGCGGGTTGCGTGCTCGGTTTCGCGTTGGGCGCGGGTGGCGCGGCGCGGGCGCAGGACGCGCCGAAGCCCGGCGGTCAGGATATAGACGCGCCCGCGTTGCCCGACGAGATGCTCGTCGCGGACGCGCAGAAGAACCTCAAGGCGGCGCAGTTGTACTTCACGCGCAAGGCTTACGTCGGCGCGCTGCAACGCTGCGAGGAGACGATGGCCGTCTATCAACGCTTCAAGAAGTTTGACGAGGTGCTCTACATCGCGGGCATGTCGAGCGCGCGCCTGTCGCGCAAGGAGGGCAAGCAGCCGCCCGTGCTTGCACCCGATAAATATCTGATTCTCGCGCGGCAGTACCTGACGCAACTCGTCAACGATCATCCGAAGAGTTCGTTCCGCAAGCGCGCCGAAGAGGAACTGCGCGGTCTCGGCGAAGCCGCGCCGCGCGTTGACGCGAAACAGTAAGCAGTCTTTCCATTTCACACACAGGAGAAAACACAAGGTGTCATTGCTGGTTGTTGGTTCGGTGGCGTTCGACGCGGTGGAGACGCCGTTCGGGAAGCGCGAAAAAATGCTCGGCGGCTCGGCCACCCATTTTTCGCTCTCCGCCAGTTTCTTTACGGACGTGCGCGTGGTCGGCGTCGTCGGCGCGGATTTCGGCGCGGACGAGTTGGGCGTGTTCGCGCGTCACGAGGTGGACACGAGCGACCTTGAGCGCGTGCAGAACGGAAACACCTTCTTCTGGCGCGGGCGTTACGATTACGATTTGAACACGGCGCACACGCTCGACACGCAACTCAACGTCTTCGCCGACTTCAAGCCGAAACTCTCGGACGTGTCCAAGCGTTCGCGCTTCGTCTTTCTCGGCAACATCCAGCCCGATTTGCAACGCGAAGTGCGCGAGCAGGTGGCGGGCGCGGAACTCGTCGCGCTCGACACGATGAACTACTGGATCAATACCGTGCCCGACGCCGTGATGCAGGCGATTCAAGGCGTCAACGTCGTGATTATCAACGACGCAGAGGCGCGGCAGTTGTCCGGCGAGCCGAATTTGATCCGCGCGGCGCGCAAGATTCTCGACGCGGGGCCGAGCGCGCTCGTCATCAAACGCGGCGAGTACGGCGCGGCGTTGTTCACGCGCGACTCTTACTTCGCCATCCCGGCCTACCCGCTGGAATCGGTCTTCGACCCGACGGGCGCAGGCGACACCTTCGCCGGGGGCTTCATGGGCTACCTTGCGAGCCACGAAACGATTGACGACGCGACCATGCGCCGCGCGATGATCTACGGTTCGGTGATGGCCTCGTTCAACGTCGAAGAGTTCGGGACGGAGCGCGTTGATCGCCTCACGCACGAAGAGATCAACGAGCGTTTCCGCACCTTCAAACGCATGACCCACTTCGAGGAGATTCCGTTCGAGCGCGCCGTGCGCGCGGCGAAATAAAGAGGTTTCAGGTTTCAAGTTTCAGGTTTCAGGTTTGGAGTTTCGGGGCGCGGGTTTTAGACTAGCCTGAAACTTGAAACCTGAAACCTGAAACTTTTTTGAGGAAAAAATATGTTCTGTCCCGTCTGTGAAGCGGAGTACGAGAAGGGCATCGAGCGTTGCCCGGATCATGATGTGGAGTTGGTCGAAGAGTTGTCGCCGGAGACTTCGCGCGACCGCAGCGAGGCGCGGTTCGTGCCGCTGCACAACATCGGCTCGCCCGCCGAGGCCGAGATGGTGAGCGACATCCTGACGCAGAACGGTATCCGCGCGGCCGTCCAGTCGGGCGGCTCGGACGCCTTCTCGCCGCTCCTGTCCACCACCTCGCCCGGCGCGCTTGTGCTCGTTGACGAGCGCGATTTCGACCGCGCGCAGGAACTTTACAACTCCTTCTTCGGCAGCGACACGACGCCGCTGACGGGCACGACGCTCGAAGAAGACGACGAGATCGCGTCGGATGATGACGACGACGCGGACGACGATGATACGGATGACGGCACGTCGGAGCGTCGCTGATCGTCCGTGCGTGCGCCGACGGTTATCGAGTCCTCGACGATGCGCGTGAATCTAGCGGCGGGCGCGGGGTGCGACCATGCAAGAGGCAAGCGATGATGTCGCGGTCGTGGTGTTGATGACGGCGGGCAGCCGCGAAGAGGCGGCGCGGCTCGCAGAGATGCTCGTCGGCGCGCGCCTCGCCGCGTGCGTGCAGATACTCCCCGAAATCGAGTCGGTCTATCATTGGAAGGGCGAGGTGCGGCGCGACCCGGAAGTGCTGCTGCTGGCGAAGACGACGCAGGCGCGCTTTTCTTTACTGGAACGCGAAGTGCGCGCGCTGCACAGCTACGAGACGCCGGAGATCGTCGCGCTCCCCATCAACGCCGCCTCCGCCCCCTACCTCGAATGGCTCACCGGCACGCTCAAGGGCGACGACTAATTGACCACCGCAAGTTGAGAAGTTCAAGACCGGAAGGGGCGACACAGCACGACGGATGTATGTGTCGCCCCTTCCGGTCTTCGACTTTAGCCTTGCTTTTGATACCCTCCCTGACAGGCAACGTTATTAGCTGTCACCGCTTCGCGCTTACAAAATTCTCACGCGATGTCGCTGGAAACGGTCTTATCTAACTTGCGTAGAGCGTCCTGACTGCGGACGACGATCTCGACGGCTTCGGCGGGTGAGTCCGTGAGGTGCAGGAGAAGTAGATCGTGATCGGAGATGGTCTTCTCCGCGAGTACCGTGCTTTTCAGCCAGTCCATCATCCCGCCCCAGAATTGTTTGCCGACGAGCACGACGGGGAAGTTGCGCACTTTGCGCGTCTGGATGAGCGTGAGCGCCTCGAAGAGTTCGTCGAGCGTGCCGAAGCCGCCGGGGAAGATGATAAAGGCGGTGCTGTATTTGACGAACATCGTCTTGCGCACGAAGAAGTAGTTGAAGGTGAGCGAGCGCGTCACATACTTGTTGCCGCCCTGCTCGAAAGGCAGTTCGATGTTGCAGCCGATGGAGACGCCCTTGGCCTCGAACGCGCCGCGGTTGGCGGCCTCCATGATGCCGGGGCCGCCGCCCGTGATGACGGCGTAGCCCGCGCTGACGAGCAGGGCGGCCGTCTCCTGCGCCGCCGCGTAGTGCGGGCTGTCGGGCAGAGTGCGCGCCGAGCCGAAGATGGAGACGCCGCGTGTCACCGACGCCAGTTCGTCGAAGCCCTGTACGAACTCGCCCATGATGCGAAACACGCGCCACGTGTCTGTGTGCTTGAACTCGTCGAGCTTCGGGGTCTCAAGCAACTGCTCGTCCTGCGTGACGTGTTGCGCGCCCTTACGATTCCGGTTGTTTGTCTTTGCCATAGGCTGAGAGGTTAGCGGTCAGAGGGTGGAGGTTAGAACTTAGACGTTAGAGGTCAGAGGCCGGAATAAGCAGTTGATGATTTAACTGATCTCTGACCTCTCGCCAATGCTTTTAAAATGCCATGATGTTGTAGCCGCAGTCCACGTGGATGACTTCGCCGGTGATGCCGGAGGAGAGCGGGCTGCACAGGAAGAGCGCGGTGTTGCCGACCTCGCTTGCCTCGACGTTGCGGCCGAGCGGCGCGCGCTCTGCGTGGTGCTTGAGCATTGCGCCCATGTTGCCGACGCCGCGCGCGGCGAGCGTGTTGAGCGGCCCCGCGCTGATGGCGTTGACGCGGATGTTGTGCTTGCCGAGGTCGCTCGCCAGATAGCGCGTGCTCGCTTCGAGCGCGGCCTTGGCGACGCCCATCACGTTGTAGTTCGGCACTACTTTTTCCGCGCCGTAATAACTCATCGAGACGATGCTCCCGCCCTCCGTCATCAAAGGCTGCGCGGCGTGCGCCAGCGTCACGAGCGAGTAGGCGCTGATTTCGAGTGCGGTCTGGAACGCTTCCGGCGAGGTGTTCACGTAGTCGCCCTCCAAAGCCTCGCGCGGCGCGAAGGCGAGACTGTGGATGAGAAAATCGAGCCGCCCGAACTCTTCCTTGACGCGCGCGAACGCCTGCGCCACCTCTTCCGGGTTCACCACGTCGCACTGCGACAGCAACGCGCCCGGCAGGTCTTTCGTCAAACCCTCCACGTTCTCGCGCAGCCGCTCGTTCTGATACGTGAACGCGAGCCGCGCGCCTGCGCCCGCGAGCGCCTGCGCCGAAGCCCACGCGATAGAACGCTTGTTAGCCACGCCGAACACGATGCCGAATTTGTTCTCCAACATTGAGGAAGCCTCCGGGGGTTAGTGAGCGGCGAGCGGTGAGCAGCGAGCAGTAAGCGGTTTAAATCATTCCTGTTTTATAACTGCTCACTGCTTACTTGTCTTACGCCGCCGCGATCTCAGGCGCGCCGTTCATCAGGTGCGCGTACTGATCGGTCTCGACCCACTTCAAAATCTCCGACGTGCGCCAGACCGGGAACGGGTGCGAGAGGCCGCTCGTGATGATGTCAGCCCAGAAGCGATCGAGCGCGCGCTCGTCGTAGTTCTTCTGGAAGTCGCGCGCCTGCACAAGAAATTGTTCGTAGTCAACTTTCGAGGCGAACGTGCCGCCGCAGAGTTTCATCATCGTGCGCCCGATCACGTCCGCGTCCTGCGTCACGAGGAGCGCGGCGCGGTCGCAAGACAACTCGGCGCGGCGCGACCACGCGAGGAGCGCAGTCCGCATCGTGCTCGATAAAATCTGCGCGACGAGGCTCGCCACCGGCGCGGCCGCCAGCGCGACGTTCGCCAACGCTTCGAGCAAATGCGCGACCGTCAGGTAGAGCACGTGCTCGGCGTGGATGTGGCCGACTTCGTGCGCCACGACGGCGAGCACCTCTTCGTCCGTCAGGCGTTCGAGCAGGCCGGAGTAGAGCACGATGACGGGGCGTTCGACGCCGCCCGTGAAGGCGTTGACCATCGGCGACTGCTGCACGAACAGTTCCGGCATGTCCACGCCGAGCGTGGTGCAGGCGATCTGCAACTTGGCGTAGAGATCCGGGCATTGCTTGGGCGTCACACGCACCGCGCTCGCCGTGAAGATCACGCGGATGGCCGATTCGCCCGTCACCGACAAGAGTTTTTTGACCGCCGTGTCAATGCCGGGAATCGCGCGCAGCGTGGCGAGCGCGCGGCTGTCGGCCGGGTGGATGTAGGAGTCTTTGTCGAGGTCGGCGAATTTTTTGTGCGGCTCGCCGAAGAGCAGCAGGCGGCAGCGGCCGCACTTCGCGTTGCCCACCACGTCGGCGCGCGTCTGGTTCAACTGCCCGCAATAACGGCAACGCACCGGAGTCCCGTTGTTGTCCCCGCTGGGGACGGATTCAATGTCAGCCATGAGTTCAACCCTTCACTATCACAAGTTAATTTTCGGGAGACGTGCCGCCCAAGTATCAACGATAGCGCGGCGCGACTGCAAGCGCATACAACGGTTCGTCCCGGCCACTTAACGAACCGTCACCTTGAGCGTATAAGTCGCGTTGCCGCGCGTGCCGCCGACCTCGATCACGTAGTCGCCGTTCTCCGGCAGAGTGCCGCTCCAATTCTTCACTTCCTGACTCTCGCTCGTGCCTTCGAGCGTATCGTTCGACGGCGCGTAGATGGTGAAGGCCGCGTTCCGCTCGACCGCGTTGATGCTCACGGTCATCTTCTGCCCGGCGCGCGCGCCGACGAGGTAACGATCACGCGTGCCGCGCACGACCGAGTTCTTCAAGATCGTCGTCGTGCGCCCGCGCGCAAAACGCACGCGCTTCGTGACGCCTTCCTGTGCGGCGAACGCGCACGTCGCCATCAGGAGCAGTCCGAAAAAGGCGGCCGTTAGTTTTACTTTCAAGTCTTGCTTCGTCATTAGCTTTTTAACTTTCCCCTTGCTCAGTGTTTGAAGTGTCGGATGCCTGTGTAGACCATCGCGAGGTTGTGTTCGTTGGCGGCGGCGATGACCTCCGCGTCGCGCACTGAGCCGCCGGGTTGAATCAATGCCGTGATGCCGTGCTTCGCGGCCTCGTCAATGCCGTCGCGGAAGGGAAAGAAGGCGTCGGAGGCGAGCGCGCAGCCTGTGACCGGGAGTTGCGCGCGCATCGCGCCGAGGCGCACCGAGTCAACGCGCGACATCTGACCCGCGCCGACGCCGACAGTCTGACCCGCCCGCGCGTAGACGATGGCATTCGACTTCGTGTGCTTGCAGACCGTCCACGCAAACAACAACGCCTCGATCTCTTCTCCGGTCGGCGCGCGGCGCGAGACGACTTTGAGATCGTCGCGCGTCAGCCGGTGCAGATCACGCGTCTGGACGAGCATGCCGCCGCTGATCTTTTTGTAGTTGTAATTGAGAATGGCGTCGGCTTCGTTAGCGGCTTTGTCAGCGTCCGGCGCGGCGACGCGCAGCACGCGCAGGTTCTTCTTGGCGCGGAGCGTCGTCAAGGCCGCCTCGTTGTAATCGGGGGCGATGACGACTTCGGTGAAAATTTCCGTGACGGCGCGCGCCGCCTCTTCGTCAACTTTGTGATTGAAGGCGACGATGCCGCCGAAAGCTGAGACCGGATCGGTGGCGAGCGCGCGGCGGTAAGCCTCTGTGGGAGTCGCGCCCAGCCCGACGCCCGCCGGGTTCGTGTGCTTGATGATCGCGCAGGCGGGTGCGTCGAAGTCGCAGGCGAGTTGCCAAGCGGCGTCGGCGTCCACGTAGTTGTTGAAAGACATCTCCTTGCCGGAGAGAAGTTCGGCGTGCGCCACGCCGCCCGCGTCTTCGTCCTCGATCTCGTAGAGCGCGGCCGACTGGTGCGGGTTCTCGCCGTAGCGCAGATCGGATAGCTTGTTCAGAGACAGTTCGGCGTATTGATCAAACCCGGAATCCCCGGCGTCGTCAGCGTCTTCGTCGGCGTCGCCCGCGGCCTCGAACGCGCCCGCGAGCACGTCGGCATAGGCTTCCACGGTGTCAACGATGTATTCGATGGGCGGGTAGGCCGTCCACTCTTGCGACTCGCCGGTCGCCGCGAGCGAGCCGAGGTAGGAGAAGACTTTGGAGTCGTAGAAGGCCGTGCGCATGAAGGCGAGGCGCGCGAGTTGGCCGCGCGTCGAGAGCGAGAGCGCGCCGTAGTGCTCCTGCATCTCGCGCAACACTCGCTCGTAGAGTTCGGGCGCGGTGACGACGGCCACGTCCGCGTAATTCTTCGCGGCCGAGCGCACCATCGCGGGGCCGCCGATGTCAATTTGTTCAATCGCCTCGGCGAGCGTTGCGCCCGCGCGCGAGATAGTCTGCTCGAACGGGTAGAGGTTGATGATAACCATGTCTATCGGTTCGATGCCATGCTCGGCAAGCGAGCGCATGTGTTCGGCGTTATCGCGCACGGCCAGCAGCCCGCCGTGGATGCGCGGGTGGAGCGTCTTCACGCGCCCGTCCATCATTTCGGGGAAGCCCGTGACCTCGGACACGTCGCGCACTTCGATGCCCGCCTCGCGCAAAGCCCGCGCCGTGCCGCCCGTGCTCAGCAGTTCGACATCGAAGCGGCCGAGGGCGCGCGCAAACTCGACGAGTCCCGTTTTGTCCGACACGCTCAACAGCGCGCGGCGTATGCTTCGCAATCCTTCTTGGTTCTGTTCAGTCATAATTGTAAGTGACAAGTGACGAGTGACAGGTGACAAGATAAAACAGTAAATCGTGAATCGTAAATCGTGAATAGGGAAAGGCGGTTTTTTTAGTCACGATTCACGTTTTACGATTGCGGCTCACGTTTTACGATTTGAGGCTTTTCCTGACTTGTCACCTGTCACTTGTCACTGCTTGAGATCGTAGTCGCCGCGGAGCATTTGGACGCGGAGGCGTTTGTGCGCGGGCGTCAACGTCACCTGTAAGCGGTGATCGGTGCGGGCGCGCGCGGCGGCGTCGAGGTAGTAGCCGAGAACGTACTGGCTCTGCAAATCTTCGGTGATGGCGTGAAAGATTGGCGCGAGGTCGTAGGTGGCGTGCGGGTCGAGCGCGGCGCGGGCGTCGGCGAATTGGAAATAGTGGCCGCCGGTCTGCTCGGCCAGTTCGCGGAAACCTTTGGCCGGGCGGCGCGCGACGAGTCGGCCGTCGCGGGGCGTGAACAGGGGAAAGTGGATGACGTAGATGGAGACGCCGCGCAGCCGCGCGTCGCCGATGACGGAGGCGGGCGGCGTGCGGCTGGCCGTGTCGAGGCCGTCGCTGAACAGGACGACGATGCGGCGTTCGCGCGCGTCTGCCCCGACGACGTTGAAGGCGCGGACGGCGACGGAGGCGGCGTCGAAGATGGCCGTCTGTTGGTCGCGTCGTGCGGAGAGTTGGAACGCGCCGCGCGCGCTGTTGATGTCGTTGGTGAAGGGGAGCACAAACTCGGCCTGCTCGGAAAACTGGAGCACGCCGATGCGTGATTGACCGCCGAAGCGCGTGAACATGGCGAGCGCGGCTTCGGTCTGTTGCGTGATGCGTTCCCGCGCGCTGCCGGAAGTGTCGAGCGCAAAGAGCATCGCGACGCGATCCGTGCCCGCGGAGAAGTAGTCGAGTTTGACGGGACGCCCGCCGTCGCGCACCTCGAAGTCAGAGAGCGTCAGGTTGGCGAAACGTTTCCCGCGCGCGTCGGTGACGACGACGGGAACGGTGATGAGATCGGTGTTGACGCGCAGGACTTCGTCGTCTTCGGGCGCGTCGGTTGGTTGGGGAGTTTGCGCGCGGACGCCGGGGCAGAGAAGCAGGACGAGAATCGGCGCGAGCAGAGAGAACAGGAATTTGGAGCGGGCGGCGCGTGTGAAGACGTGTCGCCGGGAATGAACTGGACGAGGGAGGGTCATGCCGCCGTCAGGCTAAAACAAAAATCGCCCGAAGAACAGGATCGTCAGGATGACCGCAATAGTGATGATGATGATCTTTACGAGACTCACGATTTGAACCTCAAATTCGACGGAGGCCAGAGTTGCTCACTAGCGAGGGCTGTATTTTATCGGCGCATCACGAGAAGTGTCAACGTTGCGGGCAGAATCAGACAGAAATGGCCTGCCGCGCGCCCGACTTTTGCTTGAACAGCAAAACTTTAGACGTTTGGCAGGCCGGTAAAGTTCCAAGTTTTGCGGGCGGCGCGCTGGCAGATGGTTCTAAATCATCAGCCAAAGTTCGCCCTGACCGTCGAAGTTCATTTGAAACGCACGGACAGGCGACCGCTGAAGAGGCGTGGGAAGCCGATGTGCGTGCCGCTGAAGACCGACTCGAAGTTGTAGAGAAAGAGTGTGTTCGTCAAATTCTGCACGTCGAACTGCACGTTGAGCGAGGTGCGGCGTTCGCGCAGCAAGTCTGCGCCGACGGAGAAATTGAGGACGGTGTGCGGGCGCGTGCGTCCGCGCGCGAAATCAATTTCGTTGTAGAGGCGCGAGTCGAAGCCTGCGGCAACGAAATCGGTGAGCGTCGTGCCGGGTTCGACATCAACGGGGTAGCCGGAATCGTAGCGGCCGCCGAAGTTGGCATAGAGGCCGGAAGGCGAGTGGTTGTAACTGAGTTGGAACTGAGCCGAGTTGCGCTGGTCGTGGTCGTTGGCAAACTTGAGACCGGGCGCGTCGAGACTCTCGACCGCTTCGCCGAGAAAGAGGCCGCCGTTGATCGGCGTGACGCCGTAGGCGCGCGCGTTGGCGTAGGAGGCGAAGGCGCGGAAGCCGCGTAGGTCGGAAGTCTCAAGCCGCAGTTCCTCGCCCGTGACGCGACCGGCGGAGATCGTGATCGGGAAGATGATGCCCGTATCGAAGAATTGATCCTTGTCGCTGAAGTTGGTGATGCGTTTCTGGTAGACGGTCAGGTTGAGACGCAGGAAGCGCGAGAGAGCCTGTTGCGCGCCGACCTCGTAGACGTGCTGCTTGTCTGGCAGGATCGGGCGCACGCCCGCCTGACCCTGCACCACCGCAAGCGGCGACAGCGCGGCGGCTTCGGCCGAACTTGCGAGCAACAGATTTTCGGCGGGCGGCGTCTGGAAGAGTCGGTTGTAAGAAGCGCGCAGCGTCGTCTGCGTGCGCGGAATGAAGTAGGCCACGCCGATGCGCGGGCTGAAGGCATCCTCTTGAATGATCAACTTGTAGTTGTCGTAGCGCACGCCCGCGTCAATCGTAAAATTGTGAAACGGCGAGAAGCGATCCTGTATGTACGCGCTGAACATGCGCCCCGTCCGGTTGCCGTCGAAGCGAAACGGGCGGGCGGCGTTGAATGAATTGATCGGGTTCGCGACGATTGCGCCGTCTTCGTCAATGAAGTCGTCGAATGGCGTGGTCGGGTAGAAACTAAACTCCTCGCGCACGGGCGTGACGGTGAACTGGCCGCCGACCTTGATGTTGTGACCGCCGCGCGTGAGTGAGACGGCCGCGATGCCGCCGACGTTTTGCAGCGTGCGATCCTGAAACGCGACGACGGGCGTGGCGGACGGGTTGCTCGTCAGCCGCGCCGTGCCGTAACGATTGAAGAACGAAAACTGGCCGAAGGTGGTCGGCGAGAAGATGCGCTCGTAGGTGATGAACTCGGAGCGGTCGCGGAGTCGCTGCTTCTCATTCTGCCCGGCGAATTCCTGTTCGAGACGGTTGGGGATTTGAAAGTTTGTGCCGCCCGCGAGGAACGTGCCACGCAACGTGTCGTTCGGCGTGAGTTGGTAGTCGAGGCGCAGGAAGCCTTTGCCGGTGCGTCCGAAGTTGTGGAAATTTTCGATGGTCGGCGGGTCGAGGAAACGCTGCGAGGTGGTGGCCGACAAATTCGTGAGCAGGCCGAGTTTGTCGGTGCGCGTGGAGAAGTTCACGCCGATCTCGCCGGTCGAGAAACTGCCGCCGGAAAACGTGACGACGCCTTGCGTCGGCGTCTCGCGCCCGCTGCGCGTGTTGACGTTAACCACGCCGCCGAGTTTGTCGCCGAACTCTGCGGAGATGCCGCCGGTTAAAACTTCGACCGTGCGCAGCGTGCGCGCGTCGAGGCTGGTGGCGAAGATGGCCGAGAGGTTGTCGGTGATCGGGATGCCGTCAACAACGTATTGCACCTGCGACTCTGAGCCGCGCGGATGGAGTCGGCCGTTGTCATCGGGTGCGAAGCCGGGCGCGCTCGCGACGATGGCTTCGATGCCGCGCGAGGGCACTGCGCCAAGCGGGCGTTCGAGCAACGTCTGCGAGATGTTCGTGTCCGAAGAAGTCTTGTCGGCTTCGATGAGCGAAGCGTTTTCCGTGACGGTGACGGTTTCGCTGGCGGTGGCGACCGCGAGCGTTAACTCGACGCTGGTCGGGATCGCCGTCTCCACGTCAATGGATTTTTCGACGGGCTGGAAACCCGCGGCCTCGACGCGCACGGTGTAGATATGGAAGGGAATGTTTAAGAATTTGAACTCGCCCTGCTCGTCGGTCTGCGCCGTCTGCCGGTAGCCGCTGGTCGGATCGGCGATGCGCACGGACGCGCCCGGCACGAGCGCGCCGCCGGGGTCGCGCACCGTGCCCTGCACCGTGCCGATGTGTGTCTGCGCCGCAACTCCGGCGCAGAAGGCCAGAGCCAGAGCCGCGCCCGCGGCTAATTTATAGATACTGTTCCGAATCATATTGAGCCTCGCTTCAAGTGCCGGGCGGCGCGTGCCGCCGGACGCCAAACCTGTAAACGCGTCCGCTCCGGTTGGTGAGACCGGGCGAGGGCGAAGGCTTGAGCGTCCTGATTTTTAAATGCTTCGAGGGCTTCGTCCGTGTGGTGAAGCGGTCGAATAAGGATGCACTTAGAGAAGGGAAGCGAGAGGCGGCGCGCGACCGCGCGACGAATCGTGCGGGGCGGAGTAGTCGTTGAAGGTCAGGACAACCGAATGGGCGATGTTTGCGGTCGGCTGTTGCGTGTGGGGCGTGGCCTGTACGAGGCCGAAGGCTAGTTGTTGATGAAACTGGCAGAGCAGGCAGGCGTTGCCTGATGATAAAAGTTTCGCCGTCGGCTCTGACTGGCGCGCGTCGTTGAAACTCGTTCCGAGATTCGTCACCGGCAGGGCGTTGCCGTTGTGACTATGCACGATGCCGCACGTTGCCCCGTAGAAAATCAAGAGGAGCAACACGAAGTTGACCGGGCGCGACAACTGTCGGCGTCGGCGCAACCTGTTTTTAATGTTGCTGGGCACTGCTTCGAGCATTGTGTTACAGTCGGAACAAAGGGAGCGTTGAGGGCAACTATAGACGCTCGCGCGCACCAGTGTCAAAGAGACTCCTTCCGCAACATGCAACCCGATTCTCGCGCCGCCATCTCAACCAAAGCATGCTCGACGACGTGACCGGCGCACATAAAATCACGCAGCTTTCGCAAACGCGCCTCCGGCCTAACTGCGCGGGGCGGCCGTCCGGTCTGTGGTTTATTTGCGTGATGCTCCTGTTGATATTGAGCGCAAGTCTCGGCGCGCAGGCTCAGTCTATCAACGCGCGGATCAGCGTCGTTTCGCTGACGCCTCCACGGGTCAGGGTGGAGGCCGAGCGCACGCAAGGCACGAAGGCATGGTCGTTTCGCAATGCGTATGCAGGGATCATCGATCTCGGCGAACGCATCGAGAACGTGTCGCTGTCCGACGCGCAGGGTGTCGAAGTAGCCGCGCGCAAGCTCGCCCCTGGCGAATACGAAGCGGCGCGGGAAGCGACTAAGATTCGCTACGAACTCAGACTCAATCCGCCGCGCGACACGAACGACACCGCGCACGTCTCTTGGCTAACGGCCACGCGCGGCGTGTTGATGCCCGGCGATCTTCTGCCGCTCCCGGCGGCACGCGCGAAGCTGAATCTCACGCTGCCCGACAACTGGAAGGTCGCCACAGTCGAAACAAGAAACGGCGGTGGTCAATACGAAATAGAAGATGCCGAGTCGTCAGTCTTCTTCGTCGGAACTGACTTGCGCACAACGCAAACGAGCGTGAGCGGGATGGAACTCACGTTCGCCACGGCGGGTGACTGGGCTTTCGCCGACGAGGACGTGCTCCGTGTCGTCCGCGACATCACCGGGAAGCACGCGCGAATCAACGGCAGCGTCCCGCGTAAGAAGGCGTTGGTTTTGCTCGCACCGTTTCCGCAAACGGCCGACGCCACGCGTTGGAGCGCGGAGACGCGCGGGGGGACGGTCTTTTTCCTCTCAGGGCGTTCAACGTCGAAGGCAGCCGGCCTCGCGCGCTTGAGCGTCCCGCTGGCGCATGAGTTATTGCACCTCTGGATTCCGAACGCGTTGGCGTTGAGCGGTGACTACGCCTGGTTCTACGAAGGCTTCACCGTCTATCAATCAACGCGCGTGAGCGTCGAACTCGGATACTTAACTTTTCAGGATTCCCTCGATTCGTTAGCGCGCGCTTACGATAATTACCTCGCGCAACGGGAGCAGGATAAGTACTCTCTGGTCGAAGCCTCCGTGCGCCGTTGGGGTGGGAGCGGCGGCCTGATTTATCACAAGGGAATGCTGGTGGCCGCGCTCTATGATTTAACGGTGAGACAGAACAGCCGTGGAAAACGAAGTCTCGATGATGTGTACCGCGCGCTCTTTCGCCAGCACCGGACGGGCGTCGAAAGACGTGAGGGAAACGCCGTCGTCATCGCCGCGCTCAATAGCGTCGCCGGCGGAAGTGATTTCTCGAAACGCTATCTTGAAAGCGCAACCCCGCTTGACTTAACAACAGCTCTCGACACGTTCGGCTTGAAGGTGCGACGCAACGGGGCGAGAACGCAGATCAATGTGGACGATGCGGTCAGCCGCGCTCAACGCGATTTATTACGTCAGATGGGCTACAATTAGAGAGACTTTGGAAACGTCGAATTCCGAGTCCGACTGCAAATTCAAACTTGTCCCGGTGCGATTGTTAATTCAGCATTTCCCCCGCACGTAGCGCAAACTTCAAGTCCATAATCCGCCGCATGAAAATTCTTAGTATCATCGAACATCTCAACTTTAACTCCCGCCGGGTGTCCGTCTCCGGCCTGCTTTTACTGCTAACCGTGACGCTCGTCTCTGCCGGTTGCACAACCCTCGCGAGCAAAACCGATACGGGCGTTGTGATCGCGCGTCGCGCGCAGGTGCGCAGTTCGGTTGCTGTCGTGGCGGCGGACTTGTCGGAGGTGGTGCGCGGCGATGTGGTGGATATTTTGGATTCGACGACGGCCGAGAACGGCGAGCGTTGGTTACGCGTGCGCGCGCACGATGCGGAGAACACGGAGGGCTGGATCGAATCCCGCAACGTCATGCCGCAAGACTTGTTGGATCGCTCCGTTCAAGTCGCCGCCGAAGACAAAGACATCCCCGCGCAGGCCACCGGACAACTCAGGGCGAGCACGAATTTGCGTTCGTCTGCGGATCGAAGCGGCGCGGACAATATCCTGCTGAAGTTAGAGAGCGGAGCGCATTTCGAGATCGTCGGGTGGAAGCGCGTGCCGAAACCAAAGGCGTCAGAAACGACGGAGAGCGACGACGCGCCGAAGGCGGGCGCAGCCACCCAAGCGGTAAATAAGCAGAAGGATGGCGGCGCGGACAAGGAAGAGGAAGAGTTAAACGAACTCTGGTACAAAGTCCGTCTGCCGCGCGCGATTTCGCCCGCACCGTCCGGCTGGGTTTATGCCAAGCAGGTTGAGTTGACCGTGCCGAGCGACATTATTTTTTATCGCACCGGGCGTGAGTTCGTGGCGTGGCAAAGGCTCGACGACGCGGGCGACGCCAGCCAGTCCGCGCCGAAAGATAAGGACGCGGCGAAAGAAGTGCAGCCGGGCAGTTGGGTGATTCTGGAGAAGAGTAGTTCCGACAAGCCGAGCACGCTGGATGATCCGGACTTCGACCGCATCTTCGTCCTCGGCTACGACAAGAGCCGGCAGGAGCACTATACCGCCTACCGTAGCCCCGATTTACACGGCCGCCTGCCGCTACGCGTGGAGAGTAGTAACGGCGAGAAGTTCTTTACGGTCAAAGCGGACGACAACGGTCAATTAGTTGACGTACGTTACAAAGCTTACCGCGATGACAGAGGTAATTTGCGGGTTGACGCGCAGGGCACACTACCCAAAAGCCCCGCGAAAAAGAAGTAGGTGAGACTCGCTTATATCCCCGCTAAAACACGTCGCGACCGGGTAATTGAAATGAATTGAAATTTTTTGCCGTGGGGTGTTGACAAATATCTGATTCTGTCTATAATGCCCATTCGCCTGAAACACGGCAATTGACATCCAGACGACAACCCGATGCGTTGGACACAGCCGCTTCTCTTCTTAGAGAGTTTGAGAGAGGGCGGTTGTTTCGTCGCCACAAGAAGTTGAAAAAGTTGTTTGGGAGAAGCAACTCGGAAAGAGTTGCAGTCGTCTAAGGCTGACCCGCTTGACAAGTTGAACGCAATCACGTAAGGTTGCGGTTTGCTTGAGACGAAAAATAATCGTCTGTGGGGCAACGGAAAAGAGTTCATACGCAACTAAGTATGGATTCGGAAAACGAAGAACCGATCTTTGAAAACTAGATAGAGCGTGTCCATGTTAAGACCTTTGAGAGTTGGAGCGTTCGAGCTTAGGCTCGACGCAGATAAAACTCGAGAAGAGTCATTATCGGATACTTTTAACCAGTATAAGATAATGTTCCAGAGATACAAATTCTTAACGAGAGTTTGATCCTGGCTCAGAATCAACGCTGGCGGCGTGCCTCAGACATGCAAGTCGAACGAGAACCTCCCTTCGGGGAGGGGAAAGTGGCGCACGGGTGAGTAACACGTGGGTAATTTACCTTTGGGTGGGGAACAACAGCCGGAAACGGCTGCTAATACCGCATAATGCAGCGGCATCGCAAGATGACAGTTGTTAAAGCGGGGGATCGCAAGACCTCGCGCCTAAAGAGAAGCCCGCGGCAGATTAGCTAGTTGGTAGGGTAATGGCCTACCAAGGCAACGATCTGTAACCGGCCTGAGAGGGCGGTCGGTCACACTGACACTGACATACGGGTCAGACTCCTACGGGAGGCAGCAGTCGGGAATTTTGGGCAATGGGCGAAAGCCTGACCCAGCAACGCCGCGTGAAGGAT